>JAJDCU010000070.1 GCA_029260655.1 Phycisphaeraceae bacterium | reverse complement strand
CGGCGGTCACCAGCCGCCCGGTCGCCACCGCCCGGCGGGCCGTCCGGTCACGCTCGGGGTTGACCAGGCTGCCGCGGACCTGCTTGGCTTCACGTCCGACACGCTTGAGCACGGATGCCAACTCCCGGCGGACACGCGCTGCGGTAGAGGGCTCGGCCGATCGGGAGAGTTCGCCCAGACAATAGAGCACCTGCCGCTGACCTCGGAAGTAGTCGTCGTGGTCGAACGGGATATGGCTGTACATATCGACCGCCTGTCGGTACATGCCCGCAGAATGAAAGACCGCGTAGCCGTAGTACAGCCGTTCGTTATCCGCTGCGGGGCTGACGGGGAACTTACTGAACAAGACCTCGGCCGAGCGCCGGTAAGCGCTTTCGATTTCGGCCGGCGTCGGCAAGACTTGGTGAACCTCACGCAGCAACGACACCGCCACGGTGATCGCGTCCTCAGCGATCGGCTGCCCGGGCATCTGCTCGGCCAGGTCCGTGAGGATCTCGGTCAACGCCAACCGGTTGCCCGCGTCCTTGGGCGCTGTCCAGTACATCGCCATCGCCAGGTTGAACATCGCCTCGGACCTGATGGCGGGCTCGACCGACGGACCGATCAACGTATGCGCAAGCTCGATCGCCTGGGTCAACTTGTGGTCGGCCTGCCGACGCAGATCATCCACATCCACGCCGTCATCCTGCTGTGATTCCTCGTCAGCCAGCGCCTGCTCAACGCGCTCAGCCAAATCCTGACCCTGCTGGCGCATCACCTGGCTGACCGCCAGACGCACGACCGGTGGCAGCGACGACGACTCGTCGCTGTCCTCAAGCGTCAGCTCCCAGCGGCGGTAGATGTAGTCACGCAGGCCCTGAGCCTTATCGCCGGTGATCGGTCCGGCCAGCAGGTCCAGGTACGGCTGGTAGCTCGCCGCTACCGCCGCGTCCCGGCTGGTCGGCGGTAGTTGGCGGGCCTGGGTCAGCATAACCCGGTGCGTCATGTCCGTGACCAGCAGGGCGTATCGCAGGTCACCGAGCCACTTGGGGTCTTGCCGCAGACGTGACAGCGTATCTAAAGCCTGCTGGGGCCTGCCCATCTCCTGAAGCACCACCGCCTTCGCCAGACCGGCGGTCAACCCCGCCAGCCCCCCCTCCCGTGCTTTGACTAACTCGTCCAACGCTTCGAGAGCCTGGTCCGACCTGCCCTGCGCCAGCAGCACCCTGGCGCGCAGAGACAGCGAAGCCGACCGGGCGCCGGACAAGTCGCTTAGGTCACCGGTGAACGTCCCCAGCTCCTTGTATGCCAGGTCCAATAGCCGGGCCCGCTCCTGCGTCGGGGTCTGCTTCTGCTGCTGGATGCGGGGATCCTGCGATGAGCCGAGCCCGGCGAAGTACGGCGAATCATCCGGCAGGCGCGCCACCAGGTACGCCGCCTGCGCCAGGAAATACGGCGTGCGACGCTGGTCATAATCCTCAAAGAGCCGCTGGAACAGGCCGTTCGCCTCCAACTGCTCGGAACGCTTGGGGTCTCGCCCAACCTCACCGCGGAGATGAAAAAGCCGGGTATCCGCGTCGACCAGCAACGCAAGCGCCTCGGGCGCCGCCTCGGCAAGCGCGGCCCGCTGCTTAGGCGTGGTCACGCCGAACTCCTCAAACAATGCAGCGGCATGTTGGATACCCTGGAGGTAATCCAATAGCAGTGTCTGGGCCAGATCGGTCTGCCAGATCGGGCGCTGGTCGTGGTCGTAGAAGTCATTGATCAACTCGCGGGTCGCGGCCAGCATCTTTTCAAAGGCTTGCAGTGCTGAATCACGCAACGCCCGCGCCGAAGCGTGCTCTCCCGCGGCGGCGGCGCGGTCGGCCTCTTGATTCAAGCGTAAGAACTCAAGACGGTGCTGCGCGACTTCGACCTGCCGCGTCAAGACGGGGTCGTCCGGGGGCTCTGTCGCCATCAGGTGACCGAGCAGCTCGTCCATGCCCTGCCTGGCCAATGCGTCGATCAACGGCGCCGGGTCCAGATCAGACGCCTGGGCTACCAGTTTGCCTGGTGTAGCCATTAATACGGCCGCGAAAAGCACGAAGAGAATTGGCCGCGTATGAACGCAGATGAACGCGAATCGGATTGGGACGGGACCCGTTCTACCTGCGTGCATCTGCGTTCATCCCTGTTCCTGCCTTCTTCTCGCTCTTCGTGTCTTCGAGGCTATTCAGTCGTCTCTGACGCTGTTGCTGGTTTACCGCGATACCTGGGCAAAGTGGATGTTGGTGTACCTGGCGCGTACGGCGGCATTGAAGGCGTTGGCTACGTGCTGCCAGCGGACCTGGGCGTCCGGGCGGATCACCACCGGGCTGTCGGTCTTGAACGCGCCGCTGCGCAGGCCGTGCTCGGGGTCGTACTGCAGCTCAACCAGCAGGGCCGTCAACTCTCCGAAACCCGAAGGCCCCTGGGGATAGCCCTCGATGCTGATCCGGCAGTCGTAGAGCCCGGCCGGAGACAGCACAATATTCAACGGGCGCTGCGGCGGGGTCAGGTCGCGCGTGGGTTGGCCCGTGCCCTGGGGGAGCTTGGCGGTCAGGACCCCTTCGTCGGGCGTGAAGTTGGCGGTGATGACGAAGTAGATCAGCAACAGGAAGATCACGTCGATCATGGCCGAGAGGTTCGGCTGCATGCTCGGCGATGTCCGGCCGTGACGCTTGCTCGCCGGGCGGTGGTGGACGGTCGCATCCAGGGCCCGTGGCGGGCGTGGATCATCGCTTGCTTGCGGGTTGTGCTGGGCTATATCTGTCACGTCCGGGTTACTCACTTGGCGGCAGGACCGGTCCGCCTCGCTCGGGCATAAACGCGACGAGGTTGACCTTGTCGATCCCCGCCCGGGTGATCGCGCCCATCACCGGCTGGACCACGCCGTAGTACATCGCGCCGTCGCTGCGTAAAAGAACCTCGACGTCGGGGTTCGCCTCTTTCGCTTCGGTCAGAGCAAGTGTCACGCCATCCAGGTCGTCCGCAGCGAACGTCTGTAAGCCCACACGGATAAACCGCGCCTCGCCGTCAAACATCAGCGGGTTGTCCACCCGGTCGCGGTGGGCGTAGACCGCGGGGGCGACGTTGACGATGACCCGGCCGGTGTCCGCAGACTCGCGGGTCGTCGGGTGGTCCAGCCTCGGCACGATCATCTCGACGCTCTGCTCGGCGATGATGTTATTGACCAGCATGAAAAAGATAATCAGCAGGAAGACCACGTCGATTAACGGCGTGATATTCATCCTGGGCGTGGTCGGGCCGCGATGGTGAACCTGGCTGGGCATGATGGTTGTGAGTTAGGGGTTGGGAGTTGGGGGTTGGGGCGCATCGTTGTCTTGTTGGGGTGTCGCCTTGGGCTGCGGTGGGGTTGGTGTCTGGGGTCGTTGAGCCTGCGCCGGGCCGTTAGGCTTGAACGCGGTGATGGCCTGCTCTGCGATGAGCATGCCCTCGCTGGTCAGCGCGTCGATCTTGTTCCGGATCAGGGCATAGGCCGCCAGCGCGGGGATCGCAACGACCAGGCCCCAGAACGTGGTGACCATGGCGGTGGAGATGCCGCCGGCGAGCTGGCCTGGGTCGGGCTTGCCGCCGCTTGCGCGGAGCTGCTCGAAGGCGAGGATCATCCCGTAGACCGTGCCGAACAGCCCGACCATCGGGGCGATATTGCCAAGGACGTTGAGGTACTCGATCGGGCGGAGGATCTTCGTGGTTTCGGCGTCGCCTTTTTCCTCGATCGCGCGCTCCATCGCGCCGTAGCCGTGCCCTGCCACGCTCAGCGCGGCGCTGATCACCCTGCCCAGATAGCTGGGGTCTTTAGCGGTGAAGTCGACAGCCTCGCGGTACCGCCGCCCGGCGAGCAGGTTAACAACCTGACTCCGGGTCCGCTCTGGCAGCAGAGATGACCGTCGGTACTTGAGCATGAGCCGAAGCGTGTACCCGATGCTCAACGCCGAGAAGAAGACCAGCATCCATGTGATAGCCAGGCCGATCGGGTCGCCAGGCAACAGAAACGCGCGGGCGGCGCTGATGCTCTTGGTTTGATCCTGCGCTAACGCCGGGCATACGAAAACCAACACCGCCAGACACGCAGCCGACACAATCAGGACAGTTCTACGCTTCATATAAGTTCCTCGATCAATCACCGGACGCGCCGTCATGCGACAACGCGCCGGTCAGTTCGTGTAATCGCTGATAGTACGCCGGGTCTTCCTCGGCATCGATCAACGGCCCGGCCTCTTCGTAGAGCCTTGCGGCGATGTCCGGCCGACCGATCAACTGGTGAACATACCCCGCTTCCAGCTTGGCCGGGCCCGCGACCGCGCTCTGGGGGAAATAAACCAGGACACGCATGAAGCTCAGCCCCGCGGACAGGTAGCCTTGCTCCTCGCCTAAGCGCCGCGCGAGGGTGAGTTGGGCCATCCCCTTGAGGTAGAGCAGCGACGCCGTGTTCCCCGGGCGTGCCAGCGCCTGGTCGGCCGCCCGCAAGGCCCGATCGTACTCGCCCCTGCGCAACATCTCGACGATCGGCCCGGGAGGGACGCTGGCGGACAGCACGACCCCGGCCGCATTCTCAGCCCCCGCCGCATCCGACACCCCAGACCCGGCCGCGCCCGCTATCTCCAACCGCTTAGGCGACGGGTTGCCCGCGGCATCGATCAACGCCCGCAACAGCGCCTGCCGCTGTGGCCCGACCGTCCCCATCGCCGTTTTCGAAAGCCGTGACACCTCAAGCCGCACTTCCAAATCCGCCGCCGACACGACATCGGCCGGGGGCAAGACGATGAAAAACCTTTCGGCGCCGGACACCACCATGTCGATGTAGTGCCCCGCCGCACGGTCGGCGTCGCCGAGCCTGACATGGGCCTGCACCAATCGCCACCCGGCGTACCCGCGCACCCAAGGCTCGTCGGCCTGCTGAGTAACCTGACCGAGCAGCCCCACCGCCTCCGGGTCATCGCCCGCCTCCACCGCGTCCTGCGCCAAAGCCAGCGCCGGGTATCTTCCGAGCTTGAGCCCTTGCAATTCATCGATCGGCCGGGCCATCTCAACACCCGACGGCGTCTGGTAATGAACCTGCCCGCCCCGGATCGAACGCACGATCACAGGCTGGACCCAAAGCCCCGAGAGCTTGACCGCGTCCTGCGCAGACGCTTGCGACGCCACGCAACACAAGGCCATGAAGGCCCACGCCCTGACCCACAGCCCGCCTGTCGCTCTTGTCATATGCGGGTCCCGTTATGCACTCGCCCGGACCGTTCATCTTGGGCTAGCGCGGAGTCTAATCGATGTTCAAGTCCGACTCAGACACATACTTATACACGCCGCCGCTGTTCTCGGCGATCAGCTTCATCGTCCCCCGCAGCCCGGCCTTGACCAGGGGGTCTTCCTGAAGGAACTGGAGCGTATTGATCTTCGTCCCCGATCGATTCGCACGTTCGATCTCATCAAGCAGCTGACGCTGGTCGATCTCGTACTGGCCCTGCCCGGTGATCGCGTCAGAAAGAAGAAAGACAAGCTGCGGCCGATACGAAAACGCCTGGCGCAGCGCCTTGACCGGGTTGCTTGTTCCCTGCGGGGTGACGTTGTACCGGTCCTGAGCCAACCAGTCGATCACCCGCTGCTTGATTCTAGCGGTGGCGCGTTTGGCGTCGATCCCCGGCGGGGGGACTTCGATGACCTTGTCGCCCTGGAAGAAGATAACGGTGAACTGTTGGCGCTCGCTGAGCTGGGTGATCGAGCGTTTCAACTCACGGATGACAAAGGGGAAGGTGTCGATCAGGGAGCCCGAGGCGTCGATGACGAAGACGATCCGCCGGGCGTTGCCCCCCGAGCCCAGGAACTGCGCCCGCAGCTCGCCGCCGCCTGCGATGGTCGCTTCAAACGGGTTGGCGTCCCCGGACGAGCCCATGACCCCGACCAAAGCCGCGTCGCTCCGTGGTCGGGTGAGCATCTGGACCGGAATCTTGTTGCGCATCGGTGAGACGGTCCGCCTGGCGACGGGGTCGGCCTTGAGCCTGGGGGTCGGCTTGATCTGAAGCGGCGCACCGGGCGTGGCGCTAAGCCGGGCGGTCGGGATGATGATCTGCTCGTCGTCTTGCTGGAGGACCGTGGACCAGACCACGAACAGCGCCAGCAGGACCAGCGCCGCGTGCAGCAGGAACGACACCGTCCAAGGCAGCAGCGTCGTCAGCGCATCCTCGTGCGGCGTCTGGTCGGCCTCGCGCGGTCCCGGGGGGGCATGGTCCTGCGAAAGCCCCTCGGGGTTCGACGGCGTCGGTGTGTCGGCCGGATCGGCAGGCGGCATCGTCCAAGGCTCCAGGCTGTCACAGATCGCTGATAAATACACTCCCAACCACTAGCTATGTAATTGTAACGCGGTGAGCTTGTCCCGTGTTCGGCCGCCGACGATGTTTGCCGGGCGCACGTGGGCTGACTATTCTGGCCCCTCACGATCGGCCGGGCCGTGCCCGGGACCTCTCGACCGACCCCATGGTATTCAGCTCCTACACCTTCATCCTCGTCTTCCTGCCGCTGGTGTTGGTCGGGTTTGCCGCGCTTGGAAAAATCCGCCAGCGCAAGGCCCCCTTCGCCTGGCTCGTCGTCTGCTCGCTGGTCTACTGCGGGTGGTGGCGGCTGCCTGACCTGGCGCCGCTGGTGATTTCGATCCTGGTGAACTACCGGCTTGGGCGGTGGCTGGAGATCGGGGGCCCGGTCCACAAGCGCTGGCTTCTGGGCGCGGGGGTGTCGGCGAACCTGGGCCTGCTGGGCTACTTCAAGTACGCCGGGTTCTTCGTCGAAACCCTCAACGCCGTCGCCGGGACGGATCTGACCTCCCCGCCGATCGTCCTGCCCATCGCCATCTCGTTCTACACCTTCCAGCAGATCGCCTACCTCTACGACGCCTACCAGGGCAAGACCCGCGAGCACAGCTTCATCGACTACTGCCTGTTCGTCTCGTTCTTCCCGCAGTTGATCGCCGGGCCGATCGTCCACCACGCCCAGATGCTCCCGCAGTTCTACCGCCGGACGCTGCGGTTTAAGTCGGCGGACCTGAGCGTCGGGATCAGCCTGTTCGTGTTCGGGCTTTCCAAAAAGGTCCTGATCGCCGACGAGCTTTCCCCGCTGGTCGGTGAGCTGTTCGACGCCGACCCCGCCGCCCCGCTGCCGTTCGCCCTGGCGTGGGTCGGGACGACGGCCTACGCGCTGCAGATCTACTTCGACTTCTCGGGTTACTCGGACATGGCCCTGGGCCTGGGCAGACTGTTTGGGATCCGCCTGCCGTTGAACTTCAACTCCCCCTACCGGGCCACGAGCATCATCGACTTCTGGAAGCGCTGGCACATCACGCTGTCGGTCTTCCTGCGCGACTACCTCTATATCCCCCTAGGCGGCAACCGAAAGGGCAAGGTCAGGCGTTACGTGAACCTGATGCTGACGATGCTGCTGGGCGGGCTGTGGCACGGGGCGAGTTGGTCGTTCGTGCTCTGGGGCGGGCTCCACGGGCTGTACCTGATGGTGAACCACGCCTGGCGCGCCGCGATGGGCCCGATCCGTCTGGGCCCCGTCGCAACCTGGGCGGCGCGGGTGCTGACTTTCGTACTCGTGCTGATCGCGTGGGTCCCGTTCCGGGCAAACGGCGTGGATCAGGTCAGCCGGTTCTACACCGCGATGTTCGGCCTGGGCGGATTCGACCTGTCCCTGGGGAATCTGGAAAGCGACAAGGCCTGGATCATCGCCGGCTGCCTGGCGCTGGCCTGGGTCATGCCCAACGTCCAGACAATCATGCGCCGCTACCGCCCGGCGTTCGGCCCCCGGCTTAGGTGGGACGGCTGGAAACCCTTAGGCGGCTGGCGCTGGCGGCCAGAGCCGTTCTGGTCCATCATCACCGCGCTGCTCACCGCCGCATGCCTCATGCAGATGTCGCGCGGCGGCGAGTTCATCTACTACAGGTTCTAAGACAGCAGACGTGAAAAGACACACACAACAATTCGTCCGCCAATACCTGGTCATCACCGTCTGCCTGCTCGGCGCGCTGGTGCTGTTCAACACCGTGGTCGATCCGTACAACATCTACCCCTGGGTCCACCTCACCCGCCTGCTGCCGCACAAGCCCAACAACGACCACCGCCGAACCAAGGCCGGCCAGGTACGCCAGTCCCCCGGCTGGGACACGCTGTTGATGGGCAGCTCGCACGCGGAAGTCGGGCTGGATGCGAAGCACCCCGCGTTCGCTTTGGGCCGAGCGTTCAACCTCGGGCTCAACGGCGGCAGGCTCGCGGAAAACCTCGGCGCGCTGCGCTACGCATGGCAGTGGGGACACCCCATCAAACGGGTCGTCCTCGTCTACGACAACCGCTGGTTCTTCCAGGCCCCGCTCACCACCACCGACTATATTGAAAGCCCGTTCAACCCCGGCTACTCGGTCATCGAATACCAGGGAAGCAACCTCCTGGGCATGCAGGCCACCGAGCACTCCTACCACGCGATCCGCAAGTGGTGGCGCGGCCAGGGCGCGACAAACGATGAGTTCGGCCGGCGCATCCGCCCCCTGTTCGGACCCGACACCGCCCAGCACGACGTCTTCGTCGGCGACCTCGCCAAACCCGAACTGCAAAAGCCCGTACACGACGACGGCCCCAACCTCGACCTCTTCGAACAGTTCGCAAGGTTCTGCCTCGACCGCGAGATCGAATTGATCGTGACGATCCCCCCCTGCCATGCGAACATGCTGGACCTGTTCGAACGCCAGGGCTACAACCCCGCACGCGAAACAGGCAAACGCCGGCTGCTGCAACGGGTGATCGCACTGAACCAGGCCTACCCAGGCGCCCCGCCGATCAACCTCTGGGATTTCAGCGGCATCAGCCCCTACACCACCGAACCCGTCCCGCCCCCCGGCGACACGCAAACACGCCTGCGCTGGTTCTGGGACCCCGACCACTTCAAAAAGGAACTGGGCGACCTCATGCTAGACCGCGCCCTGGGCCAAGCCACACCCGACAACACCCTCGGCACACGCCTGACCCCGGACACCATCGACCAACACCTCAAAGCCCTACGCCAGCACTACCAACACTTCACCGCCCAGCAGACCGACCCCACACACGATCCACCCGGTGCCCCCCCGGTACATTGAGCCCGCCAATACGGTATCCGACACCGTTTCTTAGCCCAAATCGACTTCCGATCTATTCAATTCAGTAATTGTAATTCGATTAATTTACGATATTCATCCTCGGGCAATACTTTGTAAAAACCATTTAGATAGATAACATGCCTCATTTCAATTGGGTTTTCGGGACCCTCTTTTGTGTAGGTTCTAGGTACCGCGGCTAATATCCACGTATTAGCATTAGATTCTGGCTTAGGCGAAAAAAAGACCCAGTCATACATGACATGAGATTCAGGGTCTTGGAATCTAAGGGCCTCTTCTATTAGTATAGGTGGATCTGTTTGACCGGATTGGTCAAGATAACTTACTCTGTTCAATGTAGCCGGATAAGTCTCGGAGCCACTTTGAAGACTATGTAGTTCGCAAGTATTCAGAACATCTCGAAGTTGCCGTTTTAGGTTCTGTTCGAGCCTTATGGGTAAATCAGTATCAGCAACAAAGAAGAGGCCTGTTGCTAATCCCAAAACAATAATCACAATCATCGAGGGTAATATTGGGATCCGTATAGTAGGTCGGGTGCCGCTTTTCATGTAGATTGGCCTAACTCTAGAATTCATGCATGATTAGGGGAATCTAAGCGGTCGGGAGTCGAATTAAGTAGCTGGGCCTACCGATGGTGTTCACGGGCTTTCCTTGCGGGGCATTGTATCACCGGGCCTGCTGGCGTCGCGGTTGTGCGCATGTTCAGGGGTGTATTTCAGACGGAAAAACGGTTCGGTGCGAATTTTCTTAGCATCCGCAGAGCTAAGGTGTTGCGGCAGACAGGGAGGCTCGCCACGACAGGTCGGTGCGCACAAACGCGACTTTTCATCCAAGTATGGAGGCGTGATTAATTTTAATCGCGTCTGCCGACAACCTCACGATGGCGACTGGTCGGCTTCCCTGAGTATCCAAAGATTAAAAGGACCGGGACTCGCGGGCTGCCCCCCACGGAAAGCCTCGCCCAAAAGGCGTGTGCCGGTGGCGGGACTTGGAAGCGCACCGCCCCGGCTAGATGGTGGAACTCAGCACACGGGCCCGGCCCGGTCCCGCTGACCCCGTGGCTGCCGCTACTGCTGGAGACTCGTGGGGATGGGAAAATGAGGAATACAGAAAAAGCTAGACGGCTTCAACCGCGGCCTGAACCGTTAAAGAAAGCAATATGAAATGAAAACACCCTCAACCTAAGCAGTCGAGTGTGCTTATGGGAAATGACCGGGCTGGGACTCGAACCCAGGACCAGCGGCTTAAAAGGCCGATGCTCTACCAACTGAGCTACCCGGTCGGGTGGGCCGAGGGGGCGATCCACGGCTTGGTGAGCGACAAACGGTATCGCCGCTGTCGCGGGGGGTCAAACATGGCCGATAAAATGGGCATGAGCCAGGTGGATAGACTGTTTTCACAAGCGGATGCGACGAGCCCGGCGAAGGTGCTGGTGGTCGCGGAGATCGGGGTGAACCACGACGGCGAGGTCGGCCGTGGGCTTGACTTGATCCAGGCGGCTGCGGAGGCAGGGGCGGATGCGGTGAAGCTGCAGCTATTTCGACCCGATCGGCTTCTGTCCGAGCAGGCGGTGCTCGCGGCCTATCAGCGTAACAACGCCGGGAAGCAGGCGGACGAGCAGGCTGGGGGGGGACGGGGAGCCAAGGCCCTGCTGGCGGGGTTGACGCTTGAGCTTGACGAGCTGGGCAGGCTCAAGGAGGCGGCCGATGAGGCGGGGCTGGCGTTTATCGTCACGCCGTTTAGCTTAGGGGATGTGGATGACCTGGCGACGATCGGGGTGGACGCGGTGAAGATCGCTTCCCCGGACGCGGTGAACACGCCGTTGATCAAGGCGGCCGCCGGTTTGGGCAGGCCGATGCTGATCTCGACCGGGACGTGTGAGCTGGATGAGCTGGCACCCGCCGCCGAGATATTGAAGGGACATCCTTCTGGCGGCTGCCTGCTGCACTGTGTTTCGAGCTACCCGACACCGTTTGGAGACGCGGCGCTGGGCGGGATCCAGGCGATGCACGAGCGTTTCGGCCTTCCGAACGGGTACTCCGACCACACGCCCGACACGCTGACCGGCGCGCTGGCGGTAGCAGCGGGTGCGGTCGTGCTTGAGAAACACCTGACCTATGACACGCAGGCCGATGGCCCGGACCATGCGGCGAGCCTGAGCCCGACGGGTTTCGACAACTATGTCTGGCAGGTCCGTCAGGCTCAGACCATGCTCGGCCCCCGTTGCAAGACGGTGCAGGCGATCGAGCAAGACGTCCGGAAGGTGTCACGGCAAAGCGTGTGCGCCGCACGCGACCTGCCGGCGGGGCATCGGCTCAAACCCGGCGATCTGACGGTGAAACGTCCCGGCACGGGGATCCCGGCCAGCAAGCTTGAAAGCCTGGTTGGACAGCGACTTATACGGCCGGTCCGGGCTAACCATCTGCTGGTACAGGACGATATCGAAGCGGTATCTTCTGCCTCATCCGCGCGGATGGCGGGCTGAAATTCTGGCTGGTCTCATGGCTGAACGCCGATCAATAGAGCTGTCCGACCATCGGGATTCTGACCTTCGCAGGAGTGGCTCGATGACCGTATTGCTTTACATCCTGGGCGCGTACGTCGCGGTGTGCTGGTTGTGGGGTATGTACCTGGCGATCCGGCTGTACACCGGCCGGCGTCTGCGGCATGTGATGCAAGGCCGGGCGGCTCGTGCAAGGCTGATCCCCAAACCCACGCTTTCCTCACAGGCGACCCACGCCGGTGTGCCAGTGGCCGACGCGCTGGCCAAGTCCAAGGCCGCATGATCCAACCGCCTTGACCTGTACAGGTCGTGGCGCTTGGCAAAACTATCTGATCGGGCGTCAATAAAAACACCCCGCCAAATGGGCGGGGCGCTCATTAGTTCGTTAAGTGGTGCCGGCCGGCTCTTACCACGCGAAGTGGGCGAAGGCCTTGTTGGCGTCGGCCATGCGGTGGACCTGATCGCGGGTGTTCATGGCCTTGCCTTCCCTCTTGGAGGCGTCAAAAAGTTCGCGGGCCAGTCGCAGGTGCATGGGCTTGCCGGACTCGGCGCGGGCGGCGTTGATGATCCAGCGGAAGGTCAGGGACTGCTGTCGACGCCGGCTGACCTGCATGGGGACCTGGTAGTTGGTTCCGCCGACGCGCTTGGACCGGACCTCGACCTCGGGCCTGACGTTGGCGATGGCCTCGCGGAAGACCTCGATGCCGGTGGGCTCGCCCTTGGTGCGTTTTTCGATTTCGTCTAGCGCGGCGTAGACAACGCGCTGGGCGACGGCCTTCTTGCCGTCACGCATAACGCAGTTGATGAAACGCGACAAGACCTTATCGCCGAAGCGCGGGTCTGGTTTGAGCTGCTGTTCTGCTTTGGTGATTCTGCTGCCCATGGGGGCGATCCTTTCCGTCGGCTCGTCGAGTGGAAGCCATTAGCCGTTAGCTATCAGCCCGAGGCGATCCATCTCACCGTTCACCGCCCGGGCCGACACGACCCGTGCGATTACTTGCCGATCAATTGAGAAAAACAAACGATTCCGCCGCCTAAGCTCTGCGCTAAAGGCGAACGGCTAAAAACTAATGGCTCACTCACCCCTTCGATCGCTTCACGCCGTACTTCGATCGGCCGCGCTTGCGCCCTTCAACACCCAGGCAGTCAAGCGAGCCGCGGACGACGTGGTAGCGCACACCGGGGAGGTCGCGGACACGGCCGCCGCGGACCAGGACGATGCTGTGCTCCTGAAGGTTGTGCCCTTCACCGCCGATGTAGGCCGACACTTCCTTGCCGTTGGACAGCCTGACACGGCAGACCTTACGCAGCGCGGAGTTGGGCTTCTTAGGCGTGACGGTCTTGACCTGCAGACACACACCGCGGCGCTGAGGGCAGGCGTTAAGGTCCTTGACCTTGGACTTGGCCTTGGGCGTGCGGCGGGGATTGCGGATGAGTTGGTTGATCGTGGGCATGTCAGAACGGTCCGGGGTTCAAGGAGTTACGAGCCGGGCAGTATAGGTGGATTGGGCTTTAGGATGCAAATCCAAGGCCCGTGCACGCCGACCGATCCGGCCCGATCCGGAGATCGCATGGACGCCCTATCTGTATTTATAAACAGGGCTTATGGCCACCCTTCGCCGTAATACATAGCAGCAGGGACTCCAGCTGATCCACATGAGCTTTCATAGAGAGCCCGGTATCCAGGCCCCGGCACGCCTCACGGCAGCTCTGCCGCAGGTCGGGGTCGGTCAGGTCCCGCATCGCGTCGGCCAGCGCCTGGGCGTCGGCAGGATCCTGGATCACCCGGCCACGGACGGGAACCCGGTCGCTGGATGAGTCGGCTGAGGTCGGGGCGATCAGGTCGCTGGCTCCGTTGTAGGCCGTACTGATCGCGGGCACACCCATCATCAGCGACTCGATGACGACCTTGCTGGCCGGGTCGTAGAAGGTCGGGTGGACGGTGACATCGGCCGCGGCGTAGAGGGCCTGGATCTGGCTGGTATGACGGACGAACCGGACCCGGTCGCGGACGCCCAACGCCGCAGCACGTCGGTTGTGCTTGTGCCAGAACTCCCCCGCCAGCAGCACGACCGCCTTGTCGCCGCGCTCCTTGAGGAGCTTGAGCGCCTGCATCAAAGGCTCGAACCCTTTGAGCCTGGGGTTGATCGCCGCAAATAAGTAGGCTGTCACATCATCCGGGATATCAAAGCTGTCACGGATCCGCTTGCGCCAGCCTGCACGCTGCACGTCATCAACGGGTGGCATAACGGCGGCATTGGGGATCAACTCGATCAGCTCGGGGGGAAGGCCGTAGCGCCCCTGTAACTGGTTGACGACATACCGGCTGACCGCGGCGACCTTAATAAGCGTGGGGTCAGCGAACGCCTTTTTTTCCAGGTGTAAAAGCAGCTGGTGCTTGGGGCTCAGCAGAACACCCAACCGCTTGCCGAAACGCGACCAGGCGCCAAGCCGCATGGCGATGTTGCGTTCGAGGGTCTCGTGTACGGTGCCGCCGCGCGGTTGCAGGACGGATGCCGCAACGGCGGTCGTCACGGACAGGCTGACATCGAACCGCCCGGCGTCAAGCTGCCCGCGTGCCCAACGCGCAAAGCGAAGCAGCCGCAGGGCCGAGGACGACTTACGCTTGGCCAGCGCTTTGATCGTCGTGCCGTCAAGACACTGCTCGTCCCTGCAAGCCCCGGCCAGGAGCGTGACGCTGTGGCCCCGGCCGGCAAGCTCCTGTGCGATCTGCGCGGTGGACCGCTCCAGCCCCCCCCCGCTTGGGTCAAAGCTTTCGATCACGATGGCGACCCGCAACCGGCGGTGTGATGGATCGGCCTCGTTCACGCCTGGGCCCCCACGCCCTGGAGCAGCGCCGACACCTGCCCAAAGACCATCTCGTCATCGATCCGTGTCATGCAGCGGTGGTCCAGCGGGCATTTTTTCTTCTGACACGGGCCGCAGAAGACCTTGACGCAGACCTGCCGCTCGCCGGCAAACCCGATCTCGGTCCACGCCGGGTCGGTGGGCCCAAAGACCGTGACGACCGGCGTGCCCAAGGCGGCGGCGAGGTGGCGCGGGCCGGTGTCGTTGGTCACCATGACCGATGCCCGGCGGACGATGCTCTTGAGCAGGTTCAAGTCCATCCCCGAAGCCGACAGGTCCAGGATCGGCGTCTTGGCGGCGGCGAGGACCCGGTCCAGGATCGGCCGCTCCTTGGGCGAACCGTTGACCGCGACAAACGCACCGAGTTCTTTGGCGCAGCGGTCGGCGACCTGGGCGTAGCGCTTGGGGTCCCACATCTTCGCATCGCCGTAGTTCGCCCCGGGGTTCAGCAAGACGAGCCTGCCGTTTGACTGCGGGTCGTAGCCGCCTTGCTTAAGCAGCGCATCCGCCAGCGCGTCGTGTTTAGGCTTGGTAAATAGCTGCATCTGCGGGTCGGGGTCGGCCGAGCCCAGGTACCGGGCCAGCCCCAGGTAATAATCGCGTGTGGGCACGGGGACGAAGCCATCGAGCGTACGTCTTGCCAGCAGGCGGTCGGTCAGGAGCACCCCCCGCCCGTCACGGTCGTACCCGACCCGCCGGGGGATCTTGGCTAGTGATGCCACCAAAGCAGTGCGGAAGCTGTTGGGCAATAGGACCGCGAGATCGAACCGCCCTGCCGTCAGCCTCGCCGCCAGACGGATCGGGCCGGTAGACCGGTCATCGGGCCTGTGGTCCGCCCGTGACCGACGCCGTGAGCGCCCGGTGACGACCCGGTTCAGCCAGGGGTTGGGGTCGATGATCGGCCTGACCGACGTGCCCGCCAACGCGGTGATATGGGCCTTGGGGTACAGCTCTCGTAAGGCCCGGAGGGTCGGCATCGCCATCACGCAGTCGCCCAGCCACGTCGGCATCACCACCAGCAGGCGGTCGGCTTGGATCGTAGGGGGGGCGTCTTGGGGCATGCGGGAAAGTATACCAGCGTCCCGTATCCGACCGGACGAACCGCCGGCCCAGGCTATCGCTCCCACAACAGCGCCGCGATGACAGCGAGTTGGGCAAGCACGGCCACGCCGATCAGGCGCTGGAACAAAAAATCATCGCCACCACCTAGCCAAAGCGCTCCCAGCAGGCAGGCGCCGGCGACGGTTTGCATGACGATGGCCATAATCTTGAGATAGGAAAACTCCGCTCCTACGCCGCGCTGGTTACGCAGCTCCTGAAGGATCAACCGGAGTGTTTTTTCATCGGCGTCCGGTTGATCGGTCTTGGCCGCCGCGGTTGGTTTGGGCGCTGCGGCCGGCTGGGCCGGGGCTTGTGCGGCGGGGTCGGCGGGCGGCTTCGGCTTCTCGGTGGCGGTAGCGGTGGATACGGTGTCGGGTTGATCTTCGTCCACGCTCTCCGGCGCGTTCCAGGGCTTAAATGGCCGGGTAGCGGTGGCCGTCGCCCCGGGCGCATCATCGCCGGGCTTGCTCTGGCGTGCGCCGGGAGCCGGGTGTTGCTCTTGCCTGAGTTTGGCGACCGCGGCGGCGTCCCACATGCGCTTCGGTTCGCCGGGGCGCTGCCGTGAATCGGCGGTCTCGGGCGTGCGTTGCTGGGCGACGATGCGCACGGCCTCGACCAGGTTGCGGACGTAGAAGTCGGGGGTCGCCTTGTCGCCCGATTGTTGACTGCGCTGCTCACTCAGACCGGAGTGTTCGGCGGGGTCGAACTGCTCGAGTTGATCGGCGTCGTGGCGCAACAGGATCGCGCGGGTGCCGGCGGCGAGCCCGGCCTGAACGTCGCGGACCTGGTCGCCGATCGTCCAGCTCTGCGACAGGTCAAGGTCCATGTCGCGCGCCGCTTCGAGCAGCATCCCGGGCGCGGGCTTGCGGCTGGGGTGCTCCTTGCGATACCGGCTGACCGTCCCCTCGGGGTGGTAAGGGCAGTAATAGAACCGATCGATCCGTGCGCCGTTGGCCCCGGCGTCGATCAACTCGCTGATCCGCTGATGGACCGCGTGGACATCCGCCTCCGAATACTTGCCCCGCGCCACCCCGCCCTGGTTGCTCACCACCACCACCTTGTAACCCAGACCACACAACGAAGCGATCGCCGTCGCAGCGCCCTGGATCAGACGGACCCCAGCAGGATCGCCCAGGTCCCCGTCGTTATGGATGATCGTGTTGTCGCGATCGAGAAAGACGGCCGGGTTCATGCCCTAAAGCATAATCGCCAGCCGCACACCCAGCCAATCGGGCGGCTCCTCACACTCGATTAATCAACATCGCCTTCGCTCGGCTTACTTTACCCGCACGCTCGTATCCAAGCCCTTCTCGAAGGCCCCGCAGGCGTAGAATCTTCATCCCCGGCTCTCATTCAGACATGAAAACAAAACGAGAGTAAGTCAT
The DNA here is from genome assembly GCA_029260655.1 of Phycisphaeraceae bacterium. Classification (GTDB taxonomy): domain Bacteria; phylum Planctomycetota; class Phycisphaerae; order Phycisphaerales; family Phycisphaeraceae; genus JAJRRS01. Next base: position 14,555 of record JAJDCU010000070.1, on the reverse strand, counting down.
TCTTCTTACGCGAACCTCGATTTCCGACAGCACGACGCACGGGGCACCTTGGTTCCGGATTGAAGTTCCACAAACACTCAGACCTGCTGCGCCGGGCTATTTCGGCGTTGTGCCAACTCGTCGGCGATGGCTTGCACGGCCTGATCGATGGCGTGGTCCAGGTCGTCGTTGACGATGAAGGCGTCGTAGACCCCGCACTCTCGGGCGCGGGTGATCTCGTGCTTGGCGCGGGCGAATCGGCCACGGATGGTCTGCTCATCCTCGCGCTGACGGCGGCGAAGGCGGTGCAGCAGGGCTTCTTCGTTGGGTGGCTCGACGAATAAAGCGAAGCTCTCGGGCATGTTCTTCTTGATCTGGATCGCGCCCTCGACGTCGATCTCGAGGATGACCAGCTTGCCCTGTGCGAGGTTGTCCTCGACCGGCCGGCGGGGTGTGCCGTAGTAGTTGCCGAAGACCTTGGCCCATTCCAGCAGGTAGCCGGCGTCGCGTTGGACCTTGAACCGGGCCTCATCGACGAAGTGGTAGTCGATGCCGTCGGTGTCTTCCCCGGTCATCGGGCGGGTCGTCAGGGAAACGCTGAAGACAGCCCCTAAGCGCTGGCGCACGCGGTGGGTGATCGTGGTTTTGCCGACCCCGGACGGGCCGGAAATGATCAGCAGCAGGCCGGGATGGGGGTTGTCTGACGGTCCCATCTGCTAGTTATACCAGAAGCGTTGGGATTTGGGGGGGTAGGGGTTGGGGATTGGGCGGATGGGAGGATGTTGCATGCTCGAAGGTCGAAGGGGATCTCACATTACACCTTGCAGATCGAACATTGAACATCCCCTTCATCCCTGCACGCCGTTGACCAGGAAGAGGGCCGCCATCCTGACGCACAGGCCATTGGCGACCTGCTCGAGGATCGCGGAGTTTGGGCCGTCGGCGACGGCGGAGTCGATCTCGACGCCCCGGTTCATCGGGCCGGGGTGCATCACCAGCACGTCGGGCTTGGCCCGCGCCAGCCGGGCGGCGGTGAGGCCGAAACGTGTGACGTACTCGCGGACGCTTGGGAAGGCCTGCCCGCTGATCCGCTCGAACTGGATACGCAGCATGTTGAGGACGTCTACTCTTGGCAGGACCTCGTCGAGGTTGTGCGACAACTCGCAATCTAAGTCGGCAAACGCGCCGGGCAACAGGGTCGACGGGCCGACCAGGATCACGTGCGCCCCCAGCTTCTTCAGGCCGTAGATATTGGACCGTGCGACCCGGCTGTGAGCGATGTCTCCGACGATCGCCACGGTGAGCCCGGCGAAGTCGAAGCCGTCGGTCCGGCCGGTGCGCTTGGCGATGGTGAGCATGTCCAGCAGGCCCTGGGTCGGGTGTTCGTGCTGCCCGTCGCCGGCGTTGACGACCGAGCAACCGACCGCCCCGGCGAGCTGCGCCGCGGCCCCGCTGTGGTGGTGGCGGCAGACGATCACATCCACGCCCATCGCCTCGATGTTGCGTGCGGTGTCGATGAGGGTTTCGCCCTTGGAGACGCTCGATCCCTTGCCCGCCATCTCAAGCACATCCGCGGACAACCGGCTGGCCGCCAGGTGGAAGCTGGCGCGGGTCCGTGTCGAGTCTTCGAAGAACAGGTTCACAACCACCCGGCCGCGCAGGGCGGGAACCTTCTTGACGCTGCGTGTCGACACCCCTTCAAACCCCAGCGCGGTCGTGAGCAGGAAACGGATGTCCTGGGCCGAAAGCTCCTCCAGTCCAAGGAGGTGGCGGTGCGGCCACTGGTACCCGTCCTTGAGCTGCTCAGTCAAGGTTGGCCCCCTCTTGTTCGTTTTGCGTAAACACCATCACCGCGTCGCGGTCGTCGGTCGGCGTGAGCATGACCTGCACCTGCTCGCCGGGGGACAGAGCGGCGGCGGACCCGGCCGACAGGTCAAACCCCACGAAGTCCGGTGCGATCGGCAGCTCACGGCCGCCGCGATCGACCAGCACACATAGCCAGACCCTTCGGGGCCGGCCCAAATCCATCAGCGATTGCAGCGCGGCCTTGACTGAACGGCCGGTCATCAGCACGTCGTCGACCAGCACGATATTCAGCCCGTCGATCGGGAAATCGATCTCGGTCGTCCGCACTACCGGGTGCGGCCCGATCTCGGAAAGGTCATCGCGGTAGAGCGTGATATCCAGCGTGCCAACCCGGCCATCGAACCGGTCGGGCCCGAGTTTCTCGGCGATCCGCTGCGCCAGCACGTCCCCCCGGCTGCGGACACCGACCAGGGCCCAGCCCTCGGAAGTATCGTTTTGAGTCGTCTTGGATGTGATTACCCGGTCAATACCACCGCACAGCGAATCGATCAGGCCTTGGAGCCGGTCACTGTCGGCGAGCACACGCATGGCGGCAAGTGTAGCCAAGCCCCCTCATCGTGCAAACCCTGGCGTCTTACCTACTCGAACCGCGGACCAGTGAGGCGTCGGCGACGAGTTGGATATTGATGGAGGTCTCGTCGCGGGTGCCGGCGTTTTCGTCGTAGACCCGGACCTTCAGGTGGTACTGTCCCACACTTAATTGGGCCGGCAGCGTCACCAACTGGACCACGAAGAAGTCGCGCCGTTTGTTCCGCGAGACATCGACGATCTGGACCGGCTCATGGCTCCAGACCTCAAAGCCGTTGGACTCGTACAGCTCAAGCTCCTGACGCAGGTGGACCTCGTAGCCGTCCGCCTCGGTCCGCTCGGTGGGCAGAAAGTTGTCCAACTCGACGTAGACGATCAGCTTCTGCTCGCGGCCGGCCATGAAGGTGCGTTCGGGGAACGCGTCGTACACCCCAAAGCCCAGCACTTTTTCACACAGCTCGATCGTGCGGATGGTGATCGGCTGGCGACCGAATACCTCGCCCAGCCGGCTGGTCACCTGGGCCTGATCGATCCGCCCGCCGCCTTGAAGCACCTCCTGCCGCAGCGCCGTCACGGCCTGATGGTACCGACGGACCAGGTCCTGGTTCTTGGGTGACAAAGACGCCAGCAACGGCTGATCCAGCCGGCCGTGGGGACCGACCGCCCCCAGAGTCGCGGCGGTCAGCGCCTTGGACAGGTCCGAATCGTCCCCGCTGCGAACGGCCTGAAGCAGTTGCTCATAGACCTGTGCCTGCGTCAGTTGGGTGTCCGCCTGGGACACGGCAACGGGCGCTGAGGCCAATGACACCGGGGTGATCTGCGGCGTGTACGGATCCTGCGCCCCAGAGACGGCCTGGGGCTGGGGCGGAGTCACGACCGTTTTGGCCGGCGGGGGCGGGGCCTGCCGGGCGACCGGGCTCACCGGCGACACTTGCTGGGGGTCTGACGTGTTTAGCCAATGGATCTCGGGGCTGGGCAGGGTCTGTGAGGGCGGTGCTGCCGCAGCCACACGTTGGGCATGAGACTGGGCTGAAGCGGCGAGGTCGTCTGCGGGCTCGGCTTGAACCTGCGGCTGGGGAGCCTGCGGCTGGTTTTGGGGCCATGCCGTGAAACCACCGGGCAGCGGCATCTCCTGGCAGCCCGCAAGACCAGTCAGAACGCCCAGAAACGTAACAGGTAACCATGCCCAGAGAATTGACGCGCTTCGCATTGTGCCTCCTGCATCATGCCCGGCCGAACGAGGTCGGCCATCGGTTCATCCATGAACCTGCCCGCGTGTGTACCCGGCTTCCACCACCGGACCGCAATCGCGCTAGCTTACTTTATCGGCCAGCCGGACACAGAAGCATTCGAGATTCCGCGTCAGGTTGCCAAGCCCCGACTTGGCCCTGCGGTCGGCCTCGAGCACGTCGTCAAACGCATCCGCCAGCGACGACTCATCCAGCCGACGCAGCACACCCATAAATAGCTGCTGACGCGGGCCCCACAGCTTCAATTCACGGGCGATCTGCCCTTCCGCCCACCCGGCCCGCTTCATCAGCACCGCCGTGTTGAGCTTGCGCACCAAGTCGGCGACGAAATACATCACCAGGACCTCGGCGTGCCCCGCCAGGTCGATCAGCTCACGGACCTTGCCGATCACCGGCCCCGCCGACCGCGAACCCAGGCCCGCCAGCACCGCTTCCTGAACCTCCCAGGCCTTCTCGTCGCTGCTCTTGCCCACCGTCTGCTCGATCAGCCCCCGCTCGATCGCCTCGCCGGGCTCGACCATCAACGCCAGCTTCGCAAGCTCGCTGTCCAGCGTCATCAACTCCGGCCCCAGCCGATCGACCAGCAACGCCGCCGCCGCCGGGGCGAGCGTCCGCCCGTGCTCGGCCTGACACCGCTTGACCAGCCAGTTCTTGGCCTGCGCCGGCTTGAGCGGTTCACACTTGATGACCTGACCAACCTTGGCAATCAGCTTGTCCAGGTTGCCCTTGTTCCAAGCATCGCTGCGCAGCACCAGCGTCCCGTGATCCACCGGGGCCTTGGCGTATCGCTCCATCGCTTCGCGGTGGTTCTTGACGTACTGATCAGCGTTGTCGACGACGACGAGTTTGTGATGCTGCATCAGGGCGTAGCTGCGCAGCTCGTCCAGCACATCCGCGAGACCCGCGGTCTTGCCATCAAAGGTGAAGGTTTCGGTTTCCCCGTGCTCCGCGTCCAGGGCCTTGCGCAGGTCATCCAGGTGCCGGCCCTTGAGCCACTGCTCGGGGCCATGAAGCACGCAGACGCGCGTCGAGGCGTCGAGGGTCGTGCCCTTGGCTGAGCGGGATGTTGTGGCGGTCTTGGCCATACCAGGATCTTACCACAATTGGTTAATGATCAGCCGTGTGAATGTAGGTAAGAAAACAGTATAAAACACTTGTTTGTACATCCTGAGCGACGATTCCGTACTCGATCCTATGTCGACCATCGAACAACAGAGGGTTTGGCGCTTGCGTCCTTGGGGTGCGTGCTATACTGGTTTTTGTTGTTCGGCGGCGTTGCCGGGCCAGAGTTAAACGACGGGTGTCGGCCTCGCTGCAGAGTTCGCCGGATATCACCTGAATCATCCTGGAGGGTGGAATGAGTTCAATCTTACTATCGTACGTCCGCGCACACCGGGCCGTTTCAACTTTTGCTTGTCTACTAGCCGTGATCCTTGTCGGCGCTTCGCTTCCCGCTGAGGCCGCACTCGTTCAGATCACGCAGACCTCAAACCAAATCACTGCGGACTCGGGCAACACGCTTAATGCCGACGTGACCGGTGATGGCAACTTCGATGTCACTTTCAGCGATGAGCTGGTTAATCCGTCAATTCTCCGCGAGGCGGAGATCAATATCAACGGAGTCCTTTTTCAAGCGTTTGCCCTCGATCCCCAGGCCGGTTACATGATTGATGGCGTCGTTACCACCGTGCTGGATGGAATCGTGGGCGAGACCTATTTCATGCCCATCACCTTCACCGACATCGGCTTCAGCCCGATCAGCGTGGATGCGATCCTCGAGATCCGTGTGCAAGCCAACTCCGATACCGGCCTCGTTGACCAAGTCGGTGTTGTCCTGCGGCGCGTCTTGTTCGACCTGGACCTCCACGGCCCGCCCACCGGGTATTCCGAATTCGTCAGCTACCCCGAAGCGCAGCGCATCGTCGTCCCCGAGCCGGCCAGTGGTGCGTTGCTGATAAGTGCAATGGGTTTGGTGTGGGGTCGGTGGGGAAGACGGGGCGTTTAACCTCAGATATATGTCACCGGATCAACCTATCCCTCAGACACAATCGGGAATCAGGATTCGGCACCTGCTCGCGTCACCCCGTCACCGCGATCTTTGACAGCAGCAGTGTGGCGAAGAGCAGGACGATGAAGAAGCTGAAGAGGTCGACGACGGTGGTGACGGCGGGGCCGGACGCCATGGCGGGGTCCAGGCCGATCGAGCGGAGCGCTAAGGGCGCGGTTCCGCCGACGGTTTTGGCGATGAGGATCACGATCGGGATCGATCCGCCGACCACGAGCCCTAAGTAAAAGTCCTGCTGCCAGACCCAGACGATCAGCAGCAGCGACACGCCCAACACGACGCCCGCGACCAGCGCCAGCACGGCCTCCTTGGTCAATACGCGCATGTAATCGCCGGGGGTGATCAGGCCAAGCGAGACTTCCCTAAGCGAGACGCCGACCGCCTGGTTCCCCCCACTGCCACACAGGCCCGCGACGACCGGCAGGAACATCGCCAGCACCGGCAGCTTGGCCACCGTATCGAGGAATATGTGGATGACGCTGGCGGAAATCAACAGCAGCAGCATGATCGGCACGAGGAACGCCAGCCGGCGCAGCAGGCGGGAGATCATCGGCATCGACCGGAACTCTTCGCCGGCGACGATACCGGTGACCATCAAGAGGTCTTCGTTGGCTGACTCGCTGAGCGCCTCCTGCACCGCCGCGCGCTGGACGACCCCGACCAACAGGCCGGCGGCGTCTAAGACCGGGACCGCCGAGAAGTCCACGCGGTCGAACAGGTCGGCGAGGTCTTCCATGTGCGTGTCGACCAGCGTGCTTGAAGGTGTCTTGATCGTCAGGTCCGAAAGCTTCCGCCCGGCCTGGGCCATGACCAGGCTGCGCATCGTGACCACGCCCTTAAAGAGTCCGGCATGATCCGTGAGGTAGGTGTACCGCACCTCGTATTCGTTGTACTCGTCCGCGTGCGCCCGAAGGTCGACGATCACATCATCGACGGTCTGGTCTTGCCGGTAGGCCAGGTACTCGGTGATCATCAGCCCGCCGGCGGTGTCTTCGTCATACCTCAGGCGCTGACGCGCATCCTCGGCCTCTTCCGGGTCCATTTCTTCGAGGATCGCCTCTTTGTCGTCCTCGGCCAGCTCGGCGAGCACATCCGTCTGCTCGTCTGAGTCCATCTCATCGACGATCGCCGCGGCCTCGCTTGGCGGGAGCTGCTCGATCATGTCCGCCGCGTGCTCGTCGACGAAGTGCTCCATCAGGTCGGCGGCGAGGTCGTTGTGGTCGGCCGACAGCAGCGACAGCATCCGGGTCTGGCGGTCTTCGTCCAGGTGGCTGATCGTGTAGGTCGTGTCCTCCGGCGGCAATAGCTGCAGGAAAGCCGCCAGGTGCTCGGCGTTACCCGAGTCGATCACCTGCGCAAGCTGCTGGGTCGCGTCGACCTCGGTCTTAGGATCTGGGGTCATCTCGGAGCCCTCGCAGACGTCGGGCGGCTTCACCCTGTAGAAATCAGCCGATGTACTCACACCAAAGCGGCAACTGCTGCGGGTCTGTCACGTCGTGGTGCAGCGGCGTCAGCGTAATATACCCGTCAAACAAGGCCGCGACGTCTGTGCCGGGCTCACGCTTGCGGAAGGTCATCGCGTTGCAGGTCTGGTAGTGATATGACCCGTCGTCCGCCGGGGTGATCTCGTACTTGTCGACCATCGAACTGGTCGAGATCGGCGCGGCCTTCATCCCCTTGGGCTTGGCCCCGTCGTCGAGGATCGGGACGTTGATATTGACCAGCGAGTGCGGTGTGATCGGCCCGGCGAGGACCCGGTCGATCGCGGCGCGGGCGTGCCTGGCGGATTCATCCCAGCAGATGCCGTCCCAGTCGCCGACGTGCTGGCTGATGGCGATGGCGGGCAGGCCCATGAACGCCGCCTCCCGGGCCGCGGCGACGGTCCCGGAGTAGATCACGTTGACCCCGACGTTGGCGCCGGCGTTCAGGCCGCTGATGACCAAGTCGATCGGCTGGGGGACCAGGTGGGCGATGGCGAGCTTGACGCAGTCGGCCGGCCTCGCCCCCACGGACGTGCCGACAAACCCCTGGAAGCCCTCACCGCCGGGCCCGGGGTGCTTGGCGACGCGGATCGGGCGGTGAAACGTCACCGCGTGGCTGGTCGCAGACTGCACCTTCTCGGGCGCGACCACGTGGACCTCGCCCAGGTCGGCGATCGCCTTGTACAGTGCGTGCAGCCCGGGTGCTTCAATGCCGTCGTCATTGGTCAGGAGGATACGCATGGGCGGGATTGTACCGGGGCACGGCAACCTGCGTGAGGCGAGGCACAGGCCCCGCTGGTAAAGAAAAAAGGCCGACCCATCACGGGGCCGGCCTAAGCGGTCTTATCTTTGTTTCACACCTTCACGGCGTGGTTATTCCGACTTCTCTTCGCCGGCATCGGCTTCCGGCTGGGCCTGATCGGCGGCTTCGGCGGCCGGCTGATCTTCCGCAGGTGCTTCGGGGTCGGCGACAGCGGCGGCCGATCCACCCTTCCGCAGCGCGGCGGCCCGCTCCATGCGCTTGTTGGCCTTGTCACGCCGACGGGAGTACTGGCCCGAGACCTGAGGCCCGGAATCTTCTGCGCTAACCAGTTGCAGCACGCACAGCGACGCGCCGTCACCGATGCGGTGCTTGGCCAGCTTGACGATCCGGGTGTACCCGCCGGTGCGGTCGGCGTATCTCGGGGCGATCTCGTCAAACAGGGTCTTGACGACCTTCGGACCGCCGACGACCTCGCCGTACTTATTACGCTTCACGGCGTCGTCGTTTTCGTGCTTGATCATCACCCGGTCACCCATCATCTTGATGACGCGCCGTCGGCTGGCCAGGTCGCCCTGCTTGGCGGCGGTGATCAGCTTTTCGACGAAGGGCTTGACGCTCTTGGCCTTGGGCAGCGTCGTGGTGATCTGCCCGTGTGTGAATAGTGACACAGCCATGTTCCGCCACATCGCGCGGCGGTGGTTGGTCTTGCGGCCGAGCTTGAATCCGTGAACTCGGTGTCTCATCGTAAGTCTCCTTTATTGACGCGGCTCGACGGGTGAGACGCCGTCGGCGCTGCCACTCCCGCTTGGCTTAAAGCCGATCGCGGGGCAGGTAAGGTCCCACACGGGACCGGGGCGTAAAGGCCCCATGGTTATCCGAGGACGTGCCTCGGTTGTTATCCGAGGGCGTGCCTCGGTTTCATCCGGGAAATCACCCGGTGGTCGCGGGCTGGACCTCCGCGGGCAGCTCCATCCCGAGACTCAGCCCCATGTCCGTCAGCTTCCGCTTGACCTCACGCAGCGACGTCTTGCCGAAGCTGCGGACCTTCAGCAGTTCGGCCTCGGTATGGATGACCAGTTCGGCGACGGTCGAGATGCTCGTTGTCTCCAGGCAGTTGCTGGCGCGGACGGACAGGTCCAGTTCGCTGACGGGCATCTTGAACTTACGGATCTGCTCTTCGTCGACCCGGGCGGCGGCGGCGGCGGACTCGCTGGCGGTCGCCTCGCCCAGCTCGAAGTACTGCACGAACGGGTTGAGGTGCTTACGCAGGATCTTGGCGGCCTCGACCAGCGCCATCTCCGGCGTGATCGTGCCGTTGGTCCAGATCTCCAGCGTCAGCTTGTCGAAGTTGGTCTTCTGCCCGACACGGGTGTCTTCGACCTTATAGCGCACACGGGTCACCGGGGAGAAGATCGCATCAACCGGGATCAGCCCGATCTCCTGCTCGCCGGACGTGTCGCCGTAGTGCTCACTGGCGGGGACGTACCCCCTGCCCTTCTCGACACGGAACTCCAGATCGAAGTCGATCTGCTTGGTCAGGGTCGCAAGGATCAGGTCCTTGGTGTGGATCGTAATCGAGGTGTCTGCTTCGATCAGGTCGCAGGTCACCTCGCCGGGGCCCTCGGCCTGGAGCCGCATGGTCTTGGACTCCTCGGAGTCAAGCGACACAACGATGTTCTTGATGTTCAGGATGATGTCGGTGACGTCTTCCTGCACGCCCTCAAGGCTGGTGAACTCGTGCTGGGCGCCCTTGATCTTGACGGCGGAGACGGCGGCGCCTTCCAGACTTGACAGCAGGATGCGTCGCAGGCTGTTGCCGACCGTGGTCCCGAACCCGCGCTCGAAGGGCTCGACCGTGAATTTGCCGTAGGTGGCGGTGTTGATCGAGGAGTCGGCGACCACTCGGTGGGGAAGCTCCAAACCACGCCATCGGATTCTCATGATAATCTCCAATCGTCCAGCAGCCCTTGAGGCAGGGTGACGCCCGGGGCTTATCGCTGCCGGTCCGCTGCTGGCCGGACGACCGCTTCTTTACCCAAGGCGGGGTGAGTTCTTTAGACCGCGGTCACGCACTGATCGACACCGCGGCGGGATCGCTATCCGTATCAGACGCGCCGACGTTTGCGAGGCCGGCATCCGTTGTGCGGGATCGGGGTGTGGTCCTCGACGGCGGTGATCTTGATCCCGTTGGCCTGCAGCCCGGTGACAGCCGACTCGCGCCCGGAACCGGCGCCGCGGATGCGGACCTCGACCTCGTGGATGCCGTACTTCTTGGCCTGTGCGGCGGCCTCCTCGGCGGCGCGGGTCGCGGCGAACGGGGTGCTCTTGCGTGAGCCCTTGAACCCGGCGCTCCCGGCCGAAGCCTGGCACAGCGTCTCGCCGTTGACGTCGGTGATCGTAATCAGTGTGTTGTTGAACGACGCTTTGATGTGGGCGATGCCCCGGGCGACGTTCTTGCGGATCTTCTTGGTTTTCTTGGCCATGTGTTTTCCTCGAAGTTCGTGTCGTTGCCGGCTCTCCCGTGACGCCACGGGCGGGCAACTGGCTTCGGATGTCTAATGCGGGCACGCGCCTGCGTTGTGGTCTGGTTCGCCTCCCGGTGGAAGGTTGCGCCGCCTGGGGGCGGTGGTTAAACGATCGCGTTGCGATCCGCGGCTTTGCCGCGAGTAGCACGGGGTGCTACTTCATGCCCTTGACCGACTTCTTGCCGGCAACGGTGCGCTTACGGCCCTTACGGGTGCGGGCGTTGGTCTGGGTCCGCTGGCCGCGTACGGGCAGGCCCCGGCGGTGGCGGTCGCCTCGGTAGGAGCGGATATCGCGAAGCCGGGTGATGTTCTGGGAGACCTGCCTGCGCAGGGCGCCTTCGATCACGAGGCTGTTCTCGATGATCCCACCGATCTGCGCCAGTTGATCTTCGTCGAGGGTCTTGGCACGGACATGTCCGTCCAGGCCCGCCTCTTTGATGATGTCTTCGGCGATCTTCGGCCCAACGCCATAGATGTAGCGCAGTGCGACCCGGATCGGTTTGTTGTCCGGGATGTCGACGCCTGAGATACGGGGCATGGTCTTTTCCTCTTGATTCTTTGATGGCCGCGTGGCTGCGGCGACTAAACGTTGCGGCCCGGACCGATGCTTATGATCAGCCTTGGCGCTGCTTGTGTTTGGGGTTGATACAGATCACACGCACGACACCTTTGCGGCGGATGATTTTGCAGTTCTCACATATCCGTTTAACGCTGCTTCGTACTTTCATGATCGTGCCTTCCTGTCCGACCCCCCGGCAGAGCCGAGGGCTATGGGGTATTCACTCGTATCAGTGGCGGTAGGTGATCCGGCCCTTGGTCAAGTCGTAGGGGCTCAGTTCGACCGTCACCCGGTCCCCGGGGAGGATGCGGATGTAAAACTTACGCATCTTCCCGGAGATGTGCGCGATCATCTCGTGATCGTTTTCGAGCTTGACCCTGAACATCGCGTTGGGCAATGCGTCGATCACTTCGCCCTCAAATTGGAGTTTGTCTTCTTTGGCCACGGATCCTCTTACTCTCTGTCTTCTATGCTTGATCCACGTCTTTGAAACCTACCGGCCGTCGGTCAGCACGTCCGCTCCGTCTTCGGTGACGGCGACCGTGTGCTCGTAGTGAGCCGACGGCTTGCGGTCCACCGTCACGACGGTCCACCCGTCACGCAGCGTCCGCACCTCGTGTGAGCCCAGGTTGCACATCGGCTCGATCGCGAGCACGACGCCCTGCCTCAGCTCGATGTCGTTTCGGAGCAGGTCACGGCTGACGAAGTTGGGAACCTTTGGCTCCTCGTGCATCGTCGATCCGATCCCGTGCCCCACGAAGTCACGGACGACACTCACGCCCTGCGACTCCGCGTATGTCTGCATCAGGCGGGCGATCTGGCTCCAACGCCGGCCCGGCCTGATGTTCTCGATCGCAATTGCAAGCACGTGCTCGGTCACCTCGCACAGCTTGCGGGTCTGGGGCTTGACGTCGCCGACCATGATCGTCGTCGCCGCGTCGCCGCACCAGCCGTCGAACTCGACCCCGCAGTCGATCCCGACGATGTCGCCGTCCTCAATCACCCGGTCGCCGGCGATCCCGTGAACGACTTCCTCGTTCACACTGATGCACAAGTTCGACGGGAACGGGGTCGGTCCGGGGTAGCCCTTAAAGAGCCCCTTGGCTCCGGCTTCGGCAAACACCCGGTAGCCTTCATCATCGATCTCGCGGGTCGTGATGCCCGGCCTACATATCTCCCGGCAACGCTGGTGGACCTTCTGGACGATCCGCCCGGCGACGCGCATTTTCTCAATCTCTTCTGGCGTCTTCCGCTTGATCACTGTTGCCACGACCCGCTTGGTATTTTTAATTGGTCAACAGTCTACGGGCCACAGCGAGTCGCTCATGCTATCACGGCTGCATCGGCCTGACAAATCACTAAAACAGCAGGGGTTAAGCCCCACCGCGGGCGCCACGGATCTTCGGTCCCTTGCCCCCGCCGGACGCCAGGAACCCCTGGTAATTCCTCATCAACAGGCTCGCTTCGATCCGCTGGACAAAGTCGAGCATCACGCTGACCACGATCAGAAGCCCGGTCCCCCCAAGGAATTGCGTGACCATGAAGTCGATTTCGAATACCCCGGAGACGACCGTGGGGACCACGGCGATCAGGGCCAGGAACCCGGCACCGACGTAGGTGATCCGCTCCATGACGGTTTCGAGATACTCAGCCGTCCTGGGCCCGGGACGCAGGCCCGGGATGAAGCTGCCGTGATCGCGTAGCTGGGTCGCCATCTCCTTGGGCTGGAACTGGACGGTGGTCCAGAAGTAGGCAAAGAAGTAGATCAGCCCGACGTAGACCACGACGTAGGGGTAGCTGTTGGCGGTGAAGTTCTGGCTGATGAAATCAATGACGGAGTAGATAACCCGGTAAAAGCCCGAGGAGGTATCTTCGGGGATGGCCATCGCCGAACCCAGGTAGGCCAGGACCATCGAGGGGAGGATCATCAGTGAGCTGGCGAAGATGATGGGCATAACCCCGCCGTGGTTCACCCGAAGCGGCAGGTAGCTGCGTTGCCCGCCGTAGACCCGGCGTCCGCGTGTGTGCTTGGCTTGCTGGATCGGGATGCGGCGTTGGCCCTGGGTGATGACGATCGAGCCGGCGACAACGACCACGAACGCGAACGCCAGGAAGATCACGGTGTCTACGCCGTACTGTGCATCCGCCCCGGAGACCGAGAAGTTCGACGAGATCATCTGGATGGCGTTGGGCATGCCGGCGATGATCCCGGCGGTGATGATCAGGGAGATCCCGTTGCCGATGCCATACTTGTCAATCTGCTCACCCAGCCACATCAGGAAGACCGTCCCGGAGGTCAGCGCGAGGGTGCCGCAGACCCAGAACAGCAGCGTGCCGTGATACTTAGCGTGGACCAGCGGCTCGGCGCCGGACTGAAGGAACTTGAGCCAGAAGACCGACTGGACCAGGCACAGCCCCAGCGTGGCGTAACGGGTGTACTCCTGAATCTTCTGCCGCCCGGCTGGGCCTTCTTTTTGCAGGGCCTTGAGCTTCTCTGACACGGTGGTCAGGAGCTGAAAGATAATCGCGGCGGAGATGTAGGGCATGATCCCCAGGCCGAAAATCGTGGACTGGTCCAGCTTCCCGCCGGTGAAGATGCTGACGTAGTCGATGATGTTCCCGACCGGGCTGTCGCTGGCGTTCTTGCCCCACTCCTTCATCGCCTCCTGGTTCACGCCCGGCAACGGGATGAAGAACCCGATGCGGTAGATGCACAGCATCCCCAGCGTGAAAAAGATCTTGTTGCGTAGTTCGGCGATCCGGAAGATGTTGATGAACGCTTGGAGCATGGTGGTCTTATCAATAAAGCCGCGAGTGTTATCCGCGATCCGCCGACGGCATCGGCGGCTTTATCCTGTAGCTATTTAGCAAGGGTCGCCGAACCGCCGGCCTGGGTGATCTTCTCCTGGGCGGACTTGGAGAATGATGCAGCGGTGACCGCGAGTTTTTTCTTAGTCTCACCCTGGCCCAGCACCTTGACCGGGAGTTTGTCATCACGGATCAGCCCGACCTTGACGAGCATCTGGGCATTGACCTCGGCTCCGTCCTCGAAACGTGCGTCCAGGGCGCTGATGTTGACCACGGCGAAGTGCTTCTTGAACAGGACGTTGGAAAAGCCCCGCTTGGCGACGCGGCGGAACAGCGGGGTCTGGCCGCCCTCACGGCTGGCGCGGATCGAACCGGTTGCGCCCGAGCGGGAGCCGGCGCCGTTGTGGCCACGGCCGCAGGTCTTGCCCGTGCCCGAGCCGACGCCCCGGCCTACGCGCTTACGCTTCTTGTGTTTGCCAACCTTAACGGTGACTTCATGAATCATCATGGCTGCTGACACTCCTATCACTCGGCGTACGTGACGCCGGGGAGTCGTTTATTCTTCGGTCTTGTTCGTTTCCTGGCCCTGATCGGTCTGGGGCTGGTCCGCCGACGTCTGAGCCGCCGGGTCCTGCTGAACCTGGGGCTGCTCGACGGGCGGCGTATCCGCGGCAGGCTGATCGCCACCGGTATCGGCTGCGGATTGCTCGGGGGCCGGCGTTTCTTCGGCG
>JAJDCU010000069.1 GCA_029260655.1 Phycisphaeraceae bacterium | reverse complement strand
GGCGACATGCTCTTGATGGAGATCGCCAACCGTCTGCGTGTACACACCCGGTCAACCCCAACCGGGGAGCCATGGTGTGCGGCCCGGCTTGGGGGCGATGAGTTCGTCCTGCTTATGGAGAGGGTCAAATCGCTGGACGAGGCCCGGGACCTGGCCGCCGAGCTGCTCGAGAAGCTGTCGGCCCCGTACCACTTGGCGGGCAACGAGATCCGTACCTCGGCGAGCATCGGCATCGTGCTCGGGGACGACAAGTATAAGTGCGCCGACGAGGTGATCCGGGACGCAGACGCGGCGATGTACCGCGCCAAGGCGGACGGCAAAGCCCGCGCGGTCACGTTCGACCGGCAGATGCACCTGGCGGTCCAGGCGCGTCACAAACTCGAGACCGACCTGCACCGCGCTATTGAACGCGACGAGTTGACGCTGGAGTACCAGCCGATCATCTCGCTGGAAACCGGTTCGGTGGAGGGCTTCGAGGCGCTGCTGCGCTGGGACCACAGCGATATGGGCCGGATCATGCCCATGGACTTCATCCACATCGCCGAGGAAACCGGGCAGATCCTGCCGATCGGAAACTGGGTCATGCACCGGGCGTGTGAACAGCTTGTCAGCTGGCGGCAGACGTTGCCTGACTCGCAGTTGAGCATGAACATCAACCTCTCCCGAAACCAACTGATACACCCCAACCTGACCCGTGAGGTCAGTGAGGCGATACACAACTCGGGGGTGGACCCCAAGTGGCTGAACCTGGAGATCACCGAGAGCGCAATCATGCGCGATATGGACACCGCTCTGGGCGTGTTGAAAGAGCTCGCGTCGCTCGGGGTCAAGATCGTCATGGACGACTTCGGGGTCGGGCATTCGTCGCTGTACTGCCTCAAAGAGTTGCCCCTGAACATGCTGAAGATCGACAGGACGTTCGTGTCCAATATGGAATCCAATATCGTCTACCCCGCGATCATCCAAGCGGTCGCCGCCCTCACACACAACATGGGCATCGGCCTGGTCGCCGAGGGGGTCGAGACCGCCGACCAGGTCGCACAACTTCAGGCCCTGGAATGCAACTTCGCACAGGGATACCTTTTCGCCCGGCCGATGCCGCCTGATCGGTGCATTCAATTCATAAAACGATCCGCCGATGGTACCTCCATGATCGGACTGAAGCGGCCGGCGTAGGCCCGCCGATTAACACACATCTTAAAGATGCAAGGACAGATGACGCGGGGCCTCGCGCGGACTCCCTGCTCATGGTTTATGATGTCCGGGACGTTCAAGGAGGAACCGATCGATGAACCCTATCCGATGCTACATGCGTTGGCTGCACACGCGCTGGCCGGCGGGACACGTCGAGAAGCTTCCGACGGTGAACCCCGACGGGTCGACGGCCGTGCCGGGGCTGTACGTCGTCGGGGACATCACGGGTATCCCGCTATTAAAGTTTTCATCCGACACCGGGGCGCGGGCGGTGCAGACGATCATCGCCGATACTGCATTTGCGAAGCGCGATAAGAATGCCGAACGTGACGACCGTAAGGTGCTGGACCTGGTCGTAATCGGCGCAGGCGTGTCGGGGGTGGCGGCGGCGATCGAGGCGAGGAAGAACGATCTTAGTTTCGAGTTGCTGGAAGCCTCGGAGCCGTTCTCGACCGTCGTGAACTTCCCCAAGGGCAAGCCGATCTTCACCTACCCGACCGATATGACCCCGGCCGGGGAATTGCAGTTCGGCGAGGGGTCGGCGATCAAGGAGGGACTTGTCGATGAGCTTCACGGTTACTTAAAGAAACACAACATCGAGCCGCGTCACATCCGGGCCGAGCGTATCGTGCGCAAAGGTGGCCTGTTGGAGGTCGTGATCCCGGGCGGCGAAAACCTGCTTGCGCACCGCGTGGTCGTCGGGATCGGGCGGTCCGGCAACTTCCGAAAGCTCGGCGTGCCGGGCGAAGACTTGGGCAAGGTCTCCAACCGCCTGCACGACCCCAAGGACTACTGCGGCAAGAAGATCCTGATCGTCGGCGGGGGCGACACGGCGATGGAGACCGCGATCGCGCTGGGCGCCTGCGGCAGCCACGTCACGGTCAGCTACCGCAAGCCGGAATTCAGCCGGCCCAAGCCCGAGAACGTCGAGAAGCTGAAGATGCTGGCGGACGACCCGATGGCGGAGGACGCCGTGGTCGAGGAGCCCAGCAGCGAACGGATCACCACCGCCGCCGGCGCATTCCTCAATGACCACCGCAAGGCCGGGTCGGTCACGCTATTGATGGCGAGCAAGGTCAAGGAGATCCGCCAAGATGGCGTGATCGTCACGGATGCGGACGGCGTCGACCAAACGATCGAAAATGAAGCGGTGTTCACAATGATCGGGCGAGAGGCGCCGCTCGATTTTTTCCGAAGGAGCGGTGTCCCGATCCGTGGGGAGTGGCGGTTAAGCAGCTACGTCAGCTTCGCGTTGGTGCTGGCGTTGATGACGTTTATCTACCACTGGAAGAAGACCGGGGTCTGGCTGCCGATCGGCGAGACGTTCGCGGAGCATGGCTGGTTCCCCTACAACGTCCAGGCCTTGTGGGCAGGATTGGGTCCGGCGTTTTCCAACCCGACGAACCTATTGGGCACGCTCAAGACTTCGCTCGGCGAACCGGGGTTCTATTACTCGGTGGCGTACTGCCTGGCGATCGTCTTGTTCGGCGTCAAGCGGATCAGACGGCGAAAGACGCCTTATGTAAAAGCCCAAACGCTGACACTAATGACGATCCAGTTGTTGCCGCTGTTCTTGCTGCCTTATGTGCTGCTGCCATGGATGGGGCACAACGGGTGGTTCGACAGCGGGGCGCTTGGGTGGTTTGCCGACGAGTTCTTCCCCAAAGTCACCTACACCGAGCACGGGCGGGAATATTGGCGGGCGTTTGGGTTCATCCTCGCCTGGCCGCTATTCATCTGGAACGTGTTCAGCCACGACCCGCTGTGGGGCTGGCTGATCGTCAGCTTTGTCCAGACGTTCGTGATCATCCCGGCGATCGTGTATCGCTTCGGCAAAGGCGCGTACTGCGGGTGGATATGTTCCTGCGGCGCGATGGCCGAGACGATGGGCGACGCGCATCGGCACAAGATGCCGCACGGCCCGCTCTGGAACCGGCTGAACATGATCGGGCAGGTGTTCCTGCTGGCGGCGATGATTCTGCTGGTGTCGCGCAGCCTCGCGTGGGCCTGGCCCGGGTCGGTCTTCGGGCAAGTCTACGAGTCGGTATTGCACGGCCTGCCGGGGCTGAACTACGTCTGGCTGGTCGATCTGCTTTTTGCGGGGATCATTGGGTTTGGGTGCTACTGGCACCTCTCCGGGCGGGTCTGGTGCCGGTTCGCCTGCCCGCTGGCGGCGCTGATGCACCTCTACGCGCGGTTCAGCCAGTTTAGGATCCTAAGCGACAAGAAAAAATGCATCTCCTGCAACCTCTGCACCAGCGTCTGTCACCAGGGGATCGACATCATGAACTTCGCCAACAAGGGCCTGCCCATGGAGGACCCCCAGTGCGTGCGGTGCTCGGCCTGCGTGCAGTCCTGCCCGACCGGGGTGCTAAGCTTCGGGCGCATCAACCGCAAGACCGGCGAAGTGCTGGGCGTGGATAAACTAGGAGCCTCGCCGGTACGGATGGCGGAGCTGACCGTGAATGGGAAAACTGTCTGAACTAATCCAAGGAAAGGGCGCGTTATGTATGACATGTTGAAACTCATGATGACCGTTGTGCTGATGATAGGATCACCGGCTGTGGCACAGGAAGGGGCCCAGTTCCATCAACACTTCGCCGACATGATCGGAAGCGCCCACGGGGCCAAGGCCTACCGGTCCCACGCCGCGCTACAAGCCGACGTCACCGTCACTTTCGGCGGCCAGGTCATGCTCAAGGGCGTCATGACATTCGACACGCCGGTCGGCAGGTCACGGATCGAAACCCCGGACGGGCAGGTGTATGTCTTCGACGGAAACGACGCCTGGGTCATGCCGGAGGATGCGCCGGTCCCGCCGGGGATGGCGCGGTTCCACCTGCTGACCTGGCCCTACTTCGTCGCCGCCCCCTTCAAGCTGGCAGACCCCGGCACGCACATCGACGATGCCGGGATCCAGTCGGTGGATCTGCATCACGAGTACCCCGCCGGCAAGCTCACCTTCGACCCCGGCACGGGTGACTCGCCGGACGACTGGTACATAGTCTACCGTGATCCCGACACCGGCCGACTGGCGGCGCTGGCGTACATCGTGACCTACGGCAAGGGTTCGCACGAGGCGGAGAAAGAGCCCCACGTCGCGGTGTATGAAGCATTCGAGGAGGTCGATGGCGTCACGCTGGTCACGCGCATGAGGATGTGGAACTGGGATTCTGAAATCGGAAGAGTCGGCGAGACGCTCGGTTCGCTTGAATTGTCCAACTACCGCTTTGTTGAGCCCGATGAATCCACGTTCACCCAACCCGAAAGTGCACGTGTCGACGCGCCGCCACCCACCGGCGACGAAAGATAAGCCATGGCCGACCCAACCCCCTCATCCACCGGCAGCCTGTTCACCGACGCCATCGGCCGGCTCGACCGGGCCGGGGGAATCGCAGGGCTCGACCCCGAGGTGGTCGAACTGCTCAAGCACCCCAAGGCTGTGGTGCACATCTCAATCCCCGTGCGGATGGACGACGGGTCGCTTCGGGTGTTCGACGGCTACCGTGTCCGGCACAACAGCCACCGCGGCCCGACCAAGGGAGGCATCCGCTACCACCCAAACGTGTCTCTCGACGAGGTCAAGGCGCTGGCGTTCTGGATGACCTGCAAATGCGCCGTCGTGGGTATCCCATTCGGCGGGGGCAAGGGCGGGATCATCGTCGACCCGCGCGAGCTGTCGCACATGGAACTGGAACGCCTGTCGCGCGGATTCATCCAGCAGGTCGCCGACTTCATCGGGCCCGACGTCGACATCCCCGCGCCCGACGTCTACACCAACGCCCGGATCATGGGCTGGATGATGGACGAGTACTCCAAGATCAAAAGGCAGTACAGCCCGGCGGTGATCACCGGCAAGCCGATCCCGCTTGGCGGCAGCCTCGGACGTGACGACGCCACCGGGCGCGGGGCCTACTACTGCATCAAGGAGCTCGAAAAACGACGCGGCTGGGACCCGGCGAAGATCACCGTCGCGGTGCAGGGGTTCGGCAACGGCGGGCAGAACGCTGTCAAACTCCTTCACGCCGACGGGTACAAGGTCGTCGCGGTGAGCGATTCCAAGGGCGGGATCTACAAGCCCGAGGGCTTTGACGTACCCAGCCTGATCCAGTTCAAGAACGAGTCCCGCAAACTCAAGGCGGTCTACTGCGACGGCTCGGTCTGCGAAGCGATTGAATCCGATTCGATCAGCAACGAACAGTTACTTGAGCTGGATGTGGACATCCTGATCCCCGCGGCGCTGGAAAATCAGATCACGTCGGCAAACGTCGGCGACATCAAGGCGAAGGTGATCGTCGAAGTCGCCAACGGCCCAACGACCCCTAAGGCGGACGAAACGCTAACTAAGCGCGGCACGCTGGTCGTCCCGGACATCCTCGCCAACGCGGGCGGGGTTACGGTCAGCTACTTCGAGTGGGTTCAGAACCGCCAAGGATTTTACTGGCCCGTCGAGGAGGTCCGCGAGCGGCTTGATAAGATCATGCGCACGGAGTTCAACGCGGTCTTTGACCTGATGGAATCACACAAGACCGACATGCGGACGGCGGCCTACGCCCACGCACTAAAGCGGATCGGCGAGGCGGTCGAGGCAGGAGGCACCCAGCGGTATTTCACCGAAGCGAACTGACCGCCCCCGGTTTTTCCCCCAGCTGCCCCCCCGATTAATCCTCAGCCTGCCCCACTCCGCCCGCCGGTGGTATCATCACCCGGTCAGGCAAGCACCATCGGCACGGAGGCCCGGACCGGCATGCTCAAGGACGTCTACCCCTACTACCTGGCGAACGAGCCCAGACAGCCCAACGCCGACCTGCCGGTGAAGGACAAATACACCGGCGAGGTTGCAACACGCGCGGCACTGGCCGACGCGGACGCTATCGAACAAGCTATCGCCGCCGCCGCGAACGCCGACGAGCCGATGCGCCGGCTCAAGGCGTACCAGAGGCAGGCGGTATTGGACCACTGCGTCGCGCGGTTCCGGGAGCGCTCCGACGAGTTGGCCCATGCCCTGTGTGTCGAGGCGGGCAAGCCGATCAGGGATTCCAGGGGTGAAGTTTCGCGGCTGATCGACACGTTCCGGGTCGCTGCGGAGGAGTCGACGCGGATCACCGGGGAGGTGCTGGCGATGGATATCTCGGCAAGGGCTGCGGATTACTCGGGGATGACCCGGCGCGTGCCGATCGGGGCCTGCTCTTTTATCACGCCGTTTAATTTTCCCCTGAACCTGGTGGCGCACAAGGTTGCCCCGGCGATCGCGGCGGGTTGCCCGTTTGTGCTCAAGCCCGCGCCCGACACACCGATCGGCGCGCTGATCATCGGGGAGATCCTGGCAGAAACCGACCTGCCTAAGGGTGCGTTCTCGATCCTGCCGACGACCAACGAGCTGGCTGCGCCCCTGGTCGAGGACGACCGGCTGAAGCTTCTGTCGTTCACAGGGTCCGGCAGGGTCGGTTGGGAACTCAAGGCGCGTGCGGGCAAGAAGAAGGTCGCGCTGGAGCTTGGGGGCAACGCCGCCTGCATTGTCGATGAAGACATCACCGGCGCATACCTAGACGACGCTGTGAACCGGATGGTGATCGGCGCGTTCTACCAATCCGGGCAGAGCTGTGTCGGTGTGCAGCGGGTGCTGGTGCATGAAGCGGTGTACGACACGTTCAAGCAGAAGTTCGTCGACGTGGTCAAGGCGCTCAAAGCAGGCGATCCCAAGGACGAAGACACGTTCATCGGCCCGATGATCTCGGATAAGGCGGCCAGGCGTCTGCACGGCTGGATCACCAAGGCAGTCGACGGCGGAGCGAAACTACTGTGTGGCGGCGGGTGCGAGGGGTCGATGCTTGAGGCGACCGTGCTGGAGGACGTGCCGGGCGACCGGGCGGTCTGGTGCCGGGAGGCGTTTGGCCCGGTCGCGGTGCTCAAGAAGTTCAGCGACTTCGACGAGGCGCTCAACATCGTCAACGACAGCCCGTTTGGCCTCCAGGCCGGCGTCTTCACACGCGACCTCTACAAGGCCCACAAGGCCTGGGACGAGCTTCAGGTCGGCGGGGTCATCATCGGGGATGTGCCCAGTTGGCGGGTCGACCACATGCCTTACGGCGGGGTCAAGAATAGCGGGCTTGGCCGAGAGGGGATCCGCTACGCGATCGAAGATATGACCGAACTGCGCCTGATGGTGGTCCGCACGCCGTGAGGGTCACACCGTACGTCGGCGCATAAGCGTCAGGCCGAACACGCCCCATAGCACTACAGACGCTGGCTCGGGGATGACGGCTAAGCCGCTTGGCGGCGGCGGGGTCCCGGCGTTCCAGTTGGTCAAAACAATATTCAAGTCTTCGATGCCTATGAAACCCGGGTTCAACGGGTCGTCGAACGCGTCGCCCAGAAGCAGGTCCCCGGGGGTGACGGTCTGGTTCCAGTTGCTTAAGACCAGACTCAGGTCTTCGATCCCGACGAACCCGTCGCCGTTGAGGTCGCCGACCAGCGGTGGGCCGGAGATATTGAGGTTCATGATGCTCAGGTGTCGTTTGGCGGGGCTGACCATCTGCGCCGGGGGGCCCCAGGTCTGCATGCCATCAAACGAATCCATGTAGAGGCCAAAGGAAACACCGGGGAGCAGCTTGGTCCCGGGGCCGGGCTGATCGAAGAACATCCGCCAGTGGTCGCCCTCGATGTTCACGACGTACGGCCCTTCCACCGACGCGCCGACCGGCTGCCAATTGCCCTGGAGCAGAGGATCGACGGTGTAAGGCCCGGTGATCGAATCAGACGTGGCCAGAACGTTGGTCCAAGGGTTGGAGGTCTTGTCGGTGTACCAGAGCAAAAACTTGCCGTCGATCTTGGTGAGCATCCCGTCCACGACATCGGACTGCAGGCCGGTGAGCTTCTCGGGCAGGGACCAGTTGGTGAACCCGGCATCGGTCGGGTGCACTTCATACATCTCCAGGATCCCCCCGCCGTTGGATGAGAGACCGACCACCACGTGCCAGCCGTCGTCATCCTCGATCCACTCCGGCGCCCATGAGCGAGGGTTCCCGCTGATAACCGATGAGGTGTCGATCTGCCCGACGTTGTCCCA
Organism: Phycisphaeraceae bacterium; assembly: GCA_029260655.1. Classification (GTDB taxonomy): domain Bacteria; phylum Planctomycetota; class Phycisphaerae; order Phycisphaerales; family Phycisphaeraceae; genus JAJRRS01. Next base: position 90,588 of record JAJDCU010000069.1, on the reverse strand, counting down.
GAACACCCCGTCTTTGCTGCGCGCCAGGCCCAGGTGGTCCGACTGCACGGACCAGTGTGCCGCGGTGTAGACGGTCCACCAGTACCCGCTGGCCTGGTCGAACATGATCGACGGGTCACGGACCACGTCTGACCCGAGCGGGCCGTGCGAGGCGTATGCGCCGGTAAACGTCTGGGCGTCAGCCGATTGCAACATGAACAGGTTCTGATCGGTGTCAGCGACCCAGGAAGCGGCGATGTAGTTGTTCTGCGTCGGGTCGCCGCCGAACCAGCGGGTGAGGTACGATTGAACCTCAGACATCTCGTTGTCATTTAGCACACGGTCGTAGATCAGGACCTCGTTGACATCGCCGGTAAGAAAGTCTGTCAGCACATTATTCGAGTAGGTCGCGCCCAGCGCCATCTGGTCGATGGGCCTAAGCGGGTTGGCAGACGCGCCGGCGCTTTCCAGGAAGCCTTGCTTATGGAGCTCGACGCTGCCTAAGGCCGTATCGAGTCGGCCGGCCTGTAGGTAGTGCTTGTCGAAGATGTTTTCCGCGGCAAGACCCGTGGCGTGAAAGCTGCTTGAGGTCGTCACATCGGCGGTCGTGGCCCGTGTAAACGCCCGGCCTGCGCCGGGTGAGTCGGCCTGGAACGACCACGCCGAGGTCGCCACGTTGTCGCTGGTCCGACCACCGGCGAAAGACTGGGCCGCCCCGCCGACGCTCTCGGCCTTGCCGATCACGAAGATCGTCGCCGCCTCGCCGGTGTAATTTCCCACCAGCGCGTCGCTGCCGCTAAACGACACGGCAGGCATCCCATTAATCGCGTTGGAGGTGAACGTCGGTGCGCCCTGCGCAAGTGTCAGGTCAAAGCCGTTTCCGCTTTGATCAAGCCACTGATTAACCTGGCCGCCAACGCCGAGGTTCACGCCCATGTCCGCCCGGTACCAGGCCGCGGGCGCCGCCACCGGCGGGGTCGGCAGCGAGACCGCCGCAGATGCCGGCCCCACCAGGGCCAAAACCACCGCTATGTGAGCCGTATAACGGCACACCACCCCCCCGGAATAAAATCGTCGCATTGTTTTCTCCGCCCGTTGGAGCAACCAAGGAATCGGCAGCCCGCCAAGATGACATCCGAAACGGCCCGGACACCGGGTCCAACTTAGTCAATTTACCTCCACAAGGAGCAGATAGCAAGATTTTTTCTCAGAAATGATGCGTTGGTCTGACTCACATAGCCCCGCGTGGCAGAGAGGCGGTTTCGGTCCAGACAGCACATGGGCCAGGCAGAATCATCCATTTCGGACAAGCCGATCGTGTCTGCTAGCCGATATATGCATGGTGGACCCCTCAACCCCCGATCACAACCCGGAAGCCCAGCGTCTTGCCCAGGACCAGGCACGTGAGCAGAACTGGAAACGGTGGGGTCCTTATCTCGCCGAGCGGCAGTGGGGGACGGTGCGTGAGGACTATTCGCCTGGGGGCGACGCCTGGGGCCACCTCCCGCACGACCACGCGCGCAGCCGGGCGTACCGCTGGGGCGAGGACGGGCTACTTGGGATCAGCGACCGGCAGTGCCGGCTGTGTTTTGCGCTGGTGCTGTGGAACGGCAAGGACCCGATCCTTAAAGAACGGCTGTTCGGGCTCACCGGGCCGCAGGGCAACCACGGCGAGGATGTCAAGGAGCTTTACTACTACCTGGACTCGTCCCCGACACACAGCTACATGAAGGCGCTGTACAAGTACCCACAAGCCGAGTATCCCTACGCCCGGCTGGTCGAGGAGAGCGCAAACCGCAGCAAGGCCGAGGGGGAATTCGAGTTGGCGGACGCGGGCGCGTTTGACGGCGGGCGGTACTTCGACGTGTTCGCCGAGTACGCCAAGGGCTCGCCCAACGACGTGCTGATCCGTGTGACGGTGCACAACCGCGGGCCCGAGGACGCCAAGCTCCACCTGCTGCCGACACTCTGGTTCCGTAATACGTGGTCCTGGGGCTGCGGGGACGAAGGATGCTGGCATCGCCCAACGATGGAGCTGACAACGGACGACCGATGCGTCGAAACCAATCACGCCTCGCTGGGCCGGTTCAAGTTCCTGGCCGACAACGCCTCCGACGGAACGGGCCGACGCTGGCTGTTTACCGAAAACGACACCAACCACAAGCGGCTCTATAAAGGCAAGAACGAGAGCCCCTATGTCAAGGACGCTTTCGACCGGTACGTGGTCCACGGCGAGCGTGACGCGGTCAACCCCAAACAAACCGGGACCAAGGCGGCGGCGTATTACGAGCTGAGCATCCCGGCGGGTGGGTCGGTGCATGTGGACCTTCGGCTGTCGTCTTTGGAGGAAGCCCCCGCCAAGCCGTTCGGCCAGCCGTTCGCAGACACCCTGCAAGAGCGTATCGACGAGACCGATTCGTTCTATGATTCTCGCACCCCAAAGGGTCTAAGCGAAGAACAGCGGCGCGTCTCGCGCCAGGCGGATGCGGGGCTCTTGTGGACCAAGCAGTTCTACTACTACGTCGTGCGGGACTGGTTGCGCGGCGACCTGGCGCAGCCCGCGCCCCCGGCCGAGCGTCAGGCCGGGCGCAACGCCGACTGGTCTCACCTCTATAACCGCGACATCATCTCGATGCCCGACAAGTGGGAGTACCCCTGGTACGCAGCCTGGGACCTGGCGTTCCACACGATCAGTTTCGCCCGACTGGACCCGGGCTTCGCCAAAGAGCAACTGCTGCTGATGCTGCGTGAATGGTACATGCACCCCAACGGGCAGATCCCGGCGTACGAGTTCGAATTGTCGGATGTCAACCCGCCGGTGCATGCCTGGGCCTGCTGGCGCGTGTACAAGATGACCGCCAAGCGAGGCCAGCGTGACCGCGACTTCCTGGCGCGGGCGTTCCAGAAGCTTTTGGTGAACTTCACCTGGTGGGTCAACCGCAAGGACGCCAACGGCCGGCACCTGTTTACCGGCGGGTTCCTCGGTCTCGACAACATCGGCGTGTTCGACCGATCCAAGCCACTGCCGGTAGGCGGCACCCTCGAGCAGGCCGACGGAACCGCGTGGATGGCGTTCTACTGCGGCACAATGCTGTCGATGGCGCTGGAGTTGGCGCTTGAGCAGCCGGAGTACGAGGACTTGGCCAGCAAGTTCTTCGAGCACTTCATCCACATCGCCGACGCCATGAATAACCTGGGCGGCCAGGGGCTGTGGGACGAGGAGGACGGGTTCTACTACGATCAACTGAGGCTGCACGGCCAAAGCACGCCGCTTAGGGTCCGCTCGATGGTGGGGCTGATCCCGCTGGTCGCGGTCGAGGTGCTCAAGGGCGAAACGATCAACCGGCTGCCCGGGTTCAAGAAGCGGATGCAGTGGTTTATCAAGAACCGGTCGGACCTGGCCCGGACGATCAGTTGCATGAGCCATGAAGACGGGGACCAGGACGACCGGTACCTGCTGGCGATCCCGACCCGGGGCCGACTCGAGCGCATCCTCGAGTACCTGCTCGATGAAACCGAATTCCTCTCGCCCTACGGCATACGATCGATGTCGCGGGTGCATAAGGACAAGCCCTACCATTTCCTCGCCGACGGGGCCGGTTACTCCGTCGGATACGTCCCGGGTGAGTCGGACAGCTACCTGTTCGGGGGCAACAGCAACTGGCGCGGCCCGGTCTGGTTCCCCGTCAACTACCTGCTGATCGAGGCGCTCGAGCGGTACGACCGGTTCTACGGCCAGACGATCCAGGTCCAGTGCCCGGCGGGGTCGGGGGTTAAGGTCAGCCTCCGCGAGGCCGCCGACGAGATTCGCCGAAGGCTCGTCGGGCTCTTCCTGCCTGATGACAACGGGCATCGGCCCTGCCACGGCCAAGACCCACGCTATGGCGACGACCCGAATTTCCGCGGCCTGCTGCTATACCACGAGTATTTCCACGGCGACACCGGCCGGGGCCTGGGCGCCAGCCACCAGACCGGCTGGACCGCGCTGGTCAGTCAGTGCATCAACGATAAGGCTAGAATGGGAAGCAAGCCGTTAGCTATTAGCCGTTAGCCGATAGCCCCCTGTGCCGATACCCGAGCCCTGATACCCCGACCCCGACTTATGATCCCCCAGCCACTTCATTACGACGAACTGCCGAAGATGCCCGGCGCACGGATGGTGCTGGCGCTGGACGGGTGGATGGACGGCGGGGAGGTGTCCACCGGAACGGTGGGCTGGCTGGTCGAGCAGTTGGGCGCCAAGGAAGTAGCGCACATGCAGCCGGACCCCTTCTACCTGGTGAACTTCCCCGGGTCGATGGAGGTCACCGCGATGTTCCGCCCGCATGTGAACATCGAAGAAGGGCAGATCGCCGAGTACCAGGAGCCGACCAACACGTTTTATGTCTCGACCGAACACAACATGGTCTTCTTCCAGGGAGAGGAGCCGAACATCGCCTGGCAGTTGTATACCGACTGCGTGTTCCACATCGCTAAGCAGATCGGGGTCGAGTCGGTCTATTTCATCGGAAGTTTCGGCGGGGCCGTACCGCATACCCGCGAGCCCAGGCTGTTCGCGACCGTGTCGGACCCGAAGATCAAGCCTGCGCTGGAAACACTTGGGATCAAGTTCAGCGACTACGAGGGCCCGGCCAGCGTGGCGACGCACATGTTGACTCGCGCCGCCGAGGCGGACATGACGATGGCGAACCTCTCGGCAGAGATCCCCGCCTATATCGAAGGCCTCAACGCCAAGAGCATCGAAGCCGTCGCACGCAAGCTCGCCGCCATCTTCGATCTGTCCCTGAACTTCGACAAGCTGCGGACCACCAGCGACCGCTGGGAGAAGCGGCTGACCAAGGCCGTACGCAAGAAGGAAGAGCTGCTCGAACACATCCAGAAGCTCGAAGAAGACTACGACCACGAGGTCTTCGACACCCAGATGGGCGACCTGAAAGCCCTGCTCAAGAAGCACGGCGTGCGGGTGGACTAGGCGTGCCGGCCTGCCAGTGCCTATCCCCCCACCATACCGCGCAGAGGCTTGACCGGGTTATCTCCGCAGCTCACCCCCGCGCACACGGCCCAGCATCACCGCACCCGCGACGAGCATCAGCGCCAGACTCGCCGGCTCGGGGACCGGGTCGACGTAGGTCTTGAACCCCATGTCCGCCGAGACGTCAAAGGTCCAGGTGGTGATGCCGGCACTGGCGAATCGCCAGTAAGAAGCGCCGCCCGGATACGGATTACCCCCCCCCTTCCCCCAGTTAAAGCCCTCCCCGGCAGTGGGACGCAGCGCAAAAGCCAGCACGTCCCCCGGTGAAACAATCACCCCGAAGGAGCTGATATCTACATTGATGAATCCAGCCGGAAGCGATGTCGAGATCGAAGCACCCGGGATCGTCACGCTGGCGAGCGTGGTCAGATCGTCCTCGATCGGTGCCCCGCCCGCGGTGGTGGCCCGGACATCAAACAGTAGGTCCGAGACGGTCCCCGCATTTCGGCTGACAAGGAACTCAACGTTCGTAAGCGTCCCGCCGACTCCCACCGTAAACGTTTGTACAGCGTCGAGTTTGTCAACCGTAAGGATACTTCCCAATGACGGCGGGGACGGATCATAGACCTGATCCAGGATCGGGGCCGCCTGCACCGTGCCTGCCCCCAAAAATAGTGCGGCCAACAAAATGCAACGATTGGATTTACGTCTTCCTGTCATGGAGTTTCTCCAAATTACCGGGTGTGTGAAAAAACGTTATTGGTTGAAAACGGTACTCCGCCGTCGTGGCTATTCGGGCTACTCTCGGGCCAAACAGCAACCGCAGCGGCGGCGACAGACGCGGCGACAGAGAACAGTTATTGCTTGGGTTAGCAGGTTATGAATGGTACGGACGGCACGACGTCTCCCTCATGTGAAGCTTGCGCTTCACTTTCCGACCGCGCGTCAGCGGTCACGGTGAACGTCCCCTCCATTTCACAAGATATGTCCGCCCCCTTCAACTTACCTATCTTCACAGGCAGCCGACGGATGTAGGTTCAACAGTACTCAATATTAGGATAAAGTCAACCTTTTTTTAGGGCCCCCGACTCAAGATTGACCCGTCGCGCAGACTTATTGGGGATATCAGCCGGTGAGGCTGAATAGAGATGACTGATCCAAACAGGCCCACAGGGACTCGAACCCCGACTAAGTGGACCAGAACCACTCGTGCTACCAATTACACCATGGGCCTATGGTGATGGGCTGGTCGCCCTGATTATCAAGCGTGATGCTACGGCTGCCGCCCCACCGCGTCAAGGGGAGGAGGGAAAAGCAGGAAAGCTAGAAAACTGGAAAAATGCAGGGCCAAACCCCGATCGGATCTATTTTCTAGTTTTCCAGCTTTCTAGTTTTCCAGTTTTTTCAGCACTTCCCCCAACGACATTTGCTCCAGCGATACCAACTCCAGGTCCGCGTGGTCGAACGACTGGTAGCGGGTCATCTCGGTCGGGACGGCGATGGCGAGCATGCCCGCGGCTTTGGCGGATGTGATGCCAAGGGCGGAGTCCTCCAGCACCAGCACCCGGCCGGGCTCGATGTCCAGGGCTAAGGCGGCGTGCAGGTACGGGTCGGGGTCGGGCTTGTGGCGATCGGTGTCTTCGCTGCAGGTCGTGTGCTGGAAGTATGCCGCCAGCCCCAGCCGGGCCAGGTGCCCATCCACCCAGCGGTGGGTCGAACCCGAAGCCACAGCAAGTTTCAAGCCTAACGCCGTCGCGTCACGGAGGACCTGTTCGACCCCGGGCTGGATCGGCTGCTGCGCCAGGTGCTTCGCCACAGCGCCGCGGTACTGTTCGATCATGGCGTCGATATCGAGATCTCGCCCCAACTCAGCGGCTAAGCGTCTTGGGAACAGGTCGGTCTTCACCGGTTTGCCCATCACGTCCAGCCAGGCTTGCAAGGGCAGCTCTCGGCCAAAGGATGCATACACACCCCGCCACGCCTCGTACTGGGGGCGCTCGGTTTCGAGTATCAATCCATCAAAGTCGAAGACGATCGCGCGGATCATGCCCCGGCGGCCTTCATCGCCTTGATCACCGCGGCCCGGTCGTCGCTGCCAAACAGCGCCGATGCGGTAACGATCACGTCCGCGCCGGCGGCGACAGCCTTGGGGGTGGTTTGCAGGTTCAGACCGCCATCCATCTCGATCCGCGTACCGGGGCTGATGCGCTCTTTGAGCCAGCGGGTCTTGTCCAGAACCTCCGGGATGAACGCCTGGCCCGACCGCCCGGGGTTCACGCTCATCACCAGCGCTAAATCGAGGTCGCTTAGGTGCGGGCCGATGCCTTGCTCCAACTGCGCTAAACTTGTCGGCGGGTTGACGACCATCCCGGGAGACATGCCCGCATCGCGGATGCGGCGTATCAATTCGCCGGCGTCCGCGCCATCGGGCAGCATCGGCTTGCAGACCTCGACGTGAAACGCGAACAGGTTCGCCCCCGCCTCGGCGAACGACTCAACATAGTCCCCGGGCTTTTCGACCATCAGGTGAACATCCAGGAACACATCCGAGAAGTGCCGACGGATGCCCTTGATCATGTCCGCGCCCATCGTCAGGTTCGGGACAAAGTGCCCGTCCATCACATCCACGTGCAAGAGGTCCGCGCCTTTGCTTAATACATCCCGGCAGTCCTCGGCCATCGCGCCGAAGTCGGCCGACAGGATCGAGGCGGCGATCAAAGGTCGCGCTGGTGGTTGGGTGATGTCTAGCATGGGGGCATGATAGGAAAAAACAGGAAACGCAGGAAATATGGAAAACAGGAAATACTGGAAGTTGGTGAGACAAGCCTTATTCTTGATTTCCTGCGTTTCAATATTTAGCGGCTGGGGCCGCTGTTGAAGCCGTCCTGCGTTTCCTGTTTTTCTTCACCCTAAAACCCCATCGTCACACCGACGCGGATGTAGGGCTCGTCGCTGATGTCCCGGACGGTGTCGGTGTCCCGAACGTCAAAGCCCCGGGTGAATTCCTGGTCGAAGGCGTATCCACAGGCGACACGGACCTCAACGCCGGGGAAGCTGTCGCCCTGCCGGCCGGTCCAGACGATGCCGCCTTCGATGCGGCGCTGGGCGAACATCAGTCGGCGGTTGTCTGGGTCTGAGTCGATCCGGTAGGCGTTGAGGCTGCTTTCGAAGCTGCCGTAGGCGGACCACCGGTCGGCCAGCTCATACGCAACCGAGGCGTTGACCGTGGTCGGCAGGAAGTAGGTTGCGCGGACAGTCGTGCGATCGTCGGGCTTCCAGGTGATGCTGCTGGTCGGGAAACCGAGGGTGTAGGTGGTCTGCTCGTTGAGCCGGTCGTAATAGATAAAGCCGGGCAGCGGGACGTCGGGGAAGATCGTACGGTTGCCGTTGTAGTCGAGGATGAGTTTATAACCCCGGTCTTCACCGAGACTGCGGGTCACGATCAGGTCGGCCAGGGCGTAGTAGGCGCTGCCGTCACCGAAGGCGTTGTCCCCGGCGTACCCCCCGCCGAGGATGACCTGCAGGCTGGCGTCCTGGTCGACCGCGAGCGTGGCGGAGCCTGCCAGCGAGACATCGACCAGACGCTTGGGCAGCATGGGGTCGGAGCTGTGGATATCCAGCCGATGCGCACTCAGCGCCGCGGTCGGAGATAGTTGATCGCCCGGGTCCAAGCGCCATCGGCCGGCCGTCTGATAGCGCGACAGCCGCACGTCCATGCCGTTTTGATCCACATCGCCCTCGGATTGGCCCCACCAGTCGGCTCCGAACTCCACCGAGCGCTCGTCGGCCCAGGGGTTGGCCAGCATCGTCGAGGCGGGTTGAGCGGTTGCGGATGTAGCACTTATAAGCGCGACGATCGCCACCGTTGATATCCTCCGGCCGATCACGTTAAGCAATGGTCACCTCCCTGAAAGCACACGTGGGCGAAACGCAGTGATGCGCCCCGGGCCGAAGGAGTATACCGCGCAAAGAAACCCGGGCCTTCGCTGCGCTCAGACCCGGCGTTGCTATGTATTGAAGGTGTGTGGTCGTCTACTTCTCGTCCAGCAGCTCGACGCTGGCGAACTGTTTGCCCTCGAGCATCTCCAGGCTCGCGCCGCCACCGGTGCTGACGTGGCTGACCTTGTCGGCGAAGCCCATCTGCTGGATCGCCGCGGCGCTGTCGCCGCCGCCGATGATGCTGGTCGCGCCGCCCCCGGAAGCGTCGGCGATCGCCTGGGCGACGGCCTTGGTGCCCGCGTCGAACGGGGGCATCTCGAAGACGCCCATCGGGCCGTTCCAGACAACCGTCTGGGCCCGCCCGACCTCTGCGCAGAACAGCTCGATCGACTTGGGTCCGATGTCCAGCCCTTCGTAGCCGTCGGGGATGTCGCCTGAGACGATCTGCTTGTTGCAGTCGCCGGAGAATGCGTCGCCACAATGGGTATCGACCGGCAAGATGAGCTTGTCCCCGGCGCCCTCGAGGACACGGCCGGCCAGCGCAACCTTTTCCTTCTCGACCAGGCTGTTACCGACCTGCCCGCCCTGCGCCAGGAAGAAGGTGTACGCCATCGCCCCACCGATCAGAACCTTGTCACATACCTTCAGGAGGTTGTCGATGACGGTGATCTTGTCCGAGACCTTCGCCCCGCCGAGGATAGCGACGAACGGCCGCGCCGGATTCGCGATCGCCTCCGACAAATACTTGATCTCTTTCTCGACGAGGAACCCGCAGACGGCGGGCTTGCCGGCCTGCTTCATCGCCTGGGGGACAGCGACCATCGAGGCGTGTTCGCGGTGGCAGGTGCCAAAGGCGTCGTTGCAGTAGATATCGCCGAACCCCGCGAGGGTCTGCGCGAAATCCAGGTCCCCCCTCTTCTCGCACTTGGCGAAACGCAGGTTCTCAAGCACCAGCACCTGGCCGGGCTTTAGCGCCAGTGCCTTGATTCGGGCGTCCTCCCCGACGGTGTCGGTGGCGAATTGCACCTGGGAACCCAGCAGCTCACCGAGCCGAACAGCGGCGGGCTCAAGGCTGAACACTGGCTCAGGCCCTTCGCCCTTAGGTCGGCCCAGATGACTCATCAAGACCAATGAGCCGCCCCGCTCCAGAACGCTCTGGATGGAAGGTAACGCCATACGGATCCGCCGGTCGTCGGTAATCTTTCCATCCTGCAAAGGCACATTAAAATCTACCCGCATCAGTACGCGGTTGCCCGCCACATCGGCGTCGGCAATCGTCTTCTTAGGCATCTGTTACTCCGACTCGAACAAGGATATGCGTATCTTAACAGCAAACTCAGAGGACCCTAAGGCCTTGATGGTGATCATCTTAGCGTATTAGTCGGCCGGGGCAAGCCGGTGTGGAAACATTTGTTACATGACCTGTGACCCGCCATAGGCCCAAACGGTGGTCCAGCCCCAGGAAGTTCGCGTACGCCCGGTGTTGTCAGACACTTGGCCGCCGGCAGCTTGCGAAGGCACCGATTGGATATGACGACCGCGGCGTCGTAGAGTCATGCTCGGGCCATCGCTGCCCGGTATGAGAGGTTGGCATGACAAGCACACAAGCCCTTCACGACATCCAGACCAACGCCGGGGCCCAGTTCATCGGGTATGGGCCCGGTGACGGCGGCGAGGCGATCGAGGTCGCCCAGGAATTTGGGCACTACGAGGCCGAATACGCCGCGATACGCCAGCGGGTCGCGCTGATGCACCTGCCTCAGCGGGCTGTGCTCCAGTTCACCGGTGCGGATCGGCAGGATTTTTTGCACCGGATGCTGACCCAGGACATCAACGGCCTCAAGGGCGGATCGACCGTGCGGGCGTTTCAGCTCAACCAGAAGGGCCGGGTCATGGCGGACATCCTCGTCCACCACGGCGACGTAAGCACCTGGCTGGAGATGGACCGGTTCGACCTGCCCGACGTCCGTCAGATGTACGAGTCACACCTGTTCGCCGACGACGTGACGATCGAAGACTGGACAGATCAGCGTACGGCCCTGGCATTGCACGGCCCGTCGTCGCTGGATCTGCTGCGTGTTATTTCATCAGAAGACCCCCAGCCCGTGGCCGACATGCCCGGCGCGCACCAGGTGCTGACACTGGCGGGGGTGAGAGTCACCGTGTACCGAGCTGACCCATGCGCCGTGATGGGCTTTGGGTTGTGGGTCCCGACGCCGGAGGCGGCGCGGGTGTACCAGGCGCTTCTGACAGCCTCGGGTTATGAGCTGCAAGAGCCGGGCCCCGGCAGCGACCCCGAGCAGGCGGCGGCGTTCGCCCAGCGCCGACGGGCGAGCCTGCGTGGCCGGCCCATCGGTTGGTCGGCGTTTAACACCGCACGGATCGAGGCGGGCTCGCCCATCTTCCACGTCGACTTCGGGCACGACTCGCTCCCGGCCGAGACCGGTGTGCTCGACGAGGCGGTCAGCTTCACCAAGGGCTGTTACCTCGGCCAGGAGATCGTCGCGCGGATGAAGAGCCTGGGCCATCCCAAGCGCGTGCTGGTCGCGCTGCGCTTGGATAGCGAACAACTCCCGCTGGCCGGAGCGCGGGTTATTGAGCCCGCATCGGATGATCAGGTCGGGGCGCAAGGCGTGACACACTCGGTCATCGGCGGGGTAACCAGCTCGGCGATCTCGCCGATCCTCGGCCACAGGCCGGTCGTCTTCGCCGTCATCAAGTGGGGCAAACACACACCGGGCACGGCGGTGCAGGTATCGGCGGAAGGCACTTTCATCGAAGCGCAGGTCCAGGGGCTCGAACGCCTCCAACACCTCGCAAGTGAGTGACTCACCCAGCGGGGTAGCTCAGATCACCGGGGCAAGCGCCCTCGCCTTGGTGGTATGTCCGATATTCCTCGGGGTAAAACCCGATCCGGGGGGCACGGACAATCGGTGTCGGCAAAGCCCCGGCCGTGGTATCCTGACTGGCGGTCTAAGGCTGATTACGCCGACTTAATTAATACAAGTCAGTCCACACAGCAGCCCCGATGCCTATGAAGCAGCAGGCTTACCAGATTGATCGAGATCGGCGTGTGTTGGTGGCGCGTCCGATCTGTGTCGAGTGCACCGGCTCGGACCTCGCTTCACTGGTCGCCGAACTAAGCCGTCTGATCGACCAAGGCCAGGCTGACAGCGTGGTGGTCGAACTGGGCAACGTCCAACACATGGACTCCTGCTGCATCAGTCGGCTTCTGGTCTTACGGCAACACGCCCAGTCCGCAGGCGGGTCCGTCGCCTTGGCGTGCTGCCATCCCAACGTCGTGTTCCTGTTCGAGATGACCCGGCTGGACCGAGTATTTGGCATCTTCGACACGACCGAGTCCGCTGTCGCCGAGCTGCGCGATCGCAGGACGCGCCCCATGCCAACCCCCCACCGCGACAGCAACGCCTCTCATGAAAGCCAGCCCCCCAGACGGGGATACGCGCCCCTGTTGTCGGCCCTGCTGAAGGCACACAAACGGTTCCACCACAACCCCGCACGCCAAGCCACAGATGCACCGAACCGCCGGGCGCAGGGATGAACCCAATACGTCCGATAACGACCCGGCGATCGGACTGCGCCCGACATGCGTAGGAGTCACCATTCGTATCATTCAATAGACGCAGGAAACGTACGGTTGTAACGGCTGTGACGGCTAAACCTCCTGGAGACACACGGATACACAGAGAAACGAGGTAAGCCGCAACAGCCGGCGACTGGCCCATCCGATAAGATGGGCGAGGCTGATACACGCCTTGAGGGTGGAGGGTCCTTATGCTCCCCGATGGCTTCGATATGGAACAAACTGGCCAGATCGTCACCGCACACCTGCGCCGTGCGGAGGTTGCCCACAACGATATGCAGGCCCTGGTCCAAGAGTGCACAGAGAAGATGCGCTACGACAACGCGCAGAACTTCATCTTCGACCTCGAGCAGGTCGAATTCCTGGCCTCGGCGTGCATCGGGGCCATGGTCGAGTTCCTCCAGGAGATCGAGCACTGCCGGGGACGGATCGCTCTTGTCCACTGCCAGGAAAACGTCTCGTTCCTGTTCAAGGTTACCCGCCTAGACCAGGTCTTCGGGATGTTCGACGACATCGAAGAAGCGATCAACAGCCTGTGACACCGCTTCATATCTACGGCCACATGCCCCGAAACAAGTAACGGCGTCCCCGGGTTTAGCCGAAGCCCCTTAGGGGCCGTACGCCCCGGGGTCTGTGGGCCTACGTTATCGGGTGGTGATCCATGAACGACCAAACCAACAACGGATCGAGCCCGTCATCGGGCGCCCGGCCTGTCAAAGGTCGGCTGGTCAAGACCGCCTTGCGGGTCGTGCTGACGCTGGTGCTGTTTTTCGCGGTCGGGACCGCGGTCGTCGTCTTCCTCGCCCGCTCGGAGCCGGCGTACTGGCAGACGAATCAACAGTTCATCCACCAGACCTCGCCGGATCAGATCAAGTCGCTGACCCAGGCAATCCAGTCCCAATTAAATGGGCTTGCCAACCTCGGGCTCGATGAAGCGGGCGTGGCCGTCAATCAGACAGACAAGACGAAACAGATCGCCCCGTCACAGAAAGATGTCGATCAGGCCCAGCCCGGGGTCAAACCCGAGAACGTCCACATCAACGCCGAGCAGACCGTCACCCTCAACAACGAGCAACTCGCCGCATGGGTACAGACGCACACGGACCGGTGGATGGAGGACCGCGGGTACGTCAAGCCCCAAGAGATCACCGACCCGATGGTCGCGGTCGATGACGGCCAACTGGTGATGGCCTTCGCCCTCGATGCCGGGGGTTTCTCATCGGTCATCTCCGGGAAGTTCAGCCTCACGATGTTGGATAACGGCATGGCATCGCTGACCATGAAAACCTTCCAGGTCGGCAAGCTCCCCGTCCCCGCCATCGCCATCGCCGAATTCCTGCGCACGCAGACACAAGGCGACCCGCGCGCCGTCAAGGTCGGCCAGTGGTTAGAAAAACTCCAGCACCTGGAATTCAAGCCCGTGCTCGAACTCGACCACCGCCGCCGAGCCCGCGTCATGGACTACAAGCTCCTGGACGACAGCCTGGAACTGACCGTCCGCGTCCAGGACCACAAGACCTACAAGTCGATGAACCAGGCGCTCGCGGGCGTGCAGGTGGACTGAATCACGCCGCCCACCTTGATCTCTCTACCCTCAGCCCCGGGCTCTGCCCGGGGATTATCCATCGGATTCACCCACCGGAATAACCGACGGCTACGGGTATATAACCGGTCCCCATCACGATCGCCTGCGCCGGCAACAGAATAATCCTCCGGTGATCCCCAACACCCCCACCGTCCCCGGCTCCGGCACCAGCGCCAGCGCCTCGGCCGGGGGCGGCGCGCCGAGGTTCCAGTTACCGAGCACAAAGTTGAGGTCTTCGATCCCCACAAACCCATCGCCCGACGGGTCACCCTGAAGCAAAACACCGGCGGGGACAGTCTGGTTCCACGCGCCCAGTATGATGTTCAGGTCTTCGATCCCGACAAACCCGTCACCGGTCAGGTCGCCCAAGAGCCCGACATTAAGCGTGATCGAGTTGGCGAGGTAGCTCACACCAAACCCGAAACCGGGCAGTTGCGGGAATTGCACGCTGTCAAACGTCCCGGTGCGCGTGGAGAAGAAGATAATCTCGAAACTGTCCCCGATTTCAAAAAACGATTCGCCCGTGTGCAACACCTCCAGCGACCCGGCCAGCGTCAGATTCCCTAAAACGTCCAGCGTGTCGAACTCGTTGAAGAGTGATTCGGGTTGGCCGAACTCGATCTCAACCGCCCCGCCTGCGAGCGTGTAATCGGCATTAATTTGTGTCACGCCGATAGGCCCGCCGGGCGCGAGCGCGCCGCCTTGCTGGGTGAGACTGGAGCCGTACACGCCCACGTTTTCAAGCCTGCCCGCGGTGAAGTTAAACGCCGCGGTCCCGTCGAAGAAGACGACGTCGCTTCCCATCAGGTCGAGCGTCCCCCCGGCAAGGTTGACGGTCCCGTCGCCGGTGCTTTTCAACCCGATGGGCATGTCACCGGGCACGTTCACGCGCCCGCCGGGCATGATATTCAATGTCCCCACCCCCCCATCGCCGACGGTGAAGAACCTGTCGACCTCCCATATCGACCCGGCGCCTGTGACGGTAGCCGTGCCCGTCGACCCGGCAGCGAAGCCGACAATCCCGTTATCGCTTGTCGCCTTGCCGCCGTTTTCAATCGATAGCGTACCCGTGCCCAAAGCACCCACTCCCAGGCTTTGGATACTTTCCCAGATCGACCCCGGACCTGTCACCGTAGCCGTCCCTGTCGTGCCGGCACTTGATCCGATGGTTCCGAAAAAGCCCGCCGCCCGTCCGCCGTCCGAGATCGTCATCGTGCCTTCCCCCTCATCACCGACGCGGAGAAAACCGAAACCGGCATTGATCCACTCTGACCCCGGCCCGGCGATGTTCACCGTCCCCACCCCGGTCGGATTGTTACCGATATTGCCATCTTTGTTGTACACCTTGCCGCCGTTCTCGATGTTCAGCGTACCGGTGCCGAAACTGCCGACAAACAGTTTGCCGGTGTCGTTAAAACCCCTGTTGTCCCAGGTCGAACCCGTGCCGGTGACGGTGACCGTGCCGGTCGCGGTGGCGTCTTGACCGATGACCCCGGTGAGATTCGTCACGTCGCTGCCCTGATCGATCAATAGTGAGCCATCGGAAACATCACCGACCGCCAGGAAGCCGCCGACATCCCACGGCTGATCGACGCCGTTGTAGATCGGGCTGTAGTCCCCCCCGGGCACGATCGCGGCGTGGACCGGTGCGGTGGAACCGAGCAACAAGGCGGTGAGTGCCAGGAAGTGAGCACGGTTTCGTTGACGGTTAATGGCTGCCAAAACGGGCCTCCGGAGTGGTAATGATGCCCGATGGGGCAGGCGTTGAAAGAAGCAGGATACCATGCCGTGAGGCGGCATAGCAAGAGAATTCTTTGTGAAAAATGCGCGATCGGGTTGGCCTGCCTGCGGGTTTAGGCTACTCAAATCCGTGCGTCGAGACGAAGTGACCGGGCTCGTTTGGGACCTCTTGCAAAGGCGGGCGGTCGAGCAGGCTTTGGCGGGTGATGTGGGTGACACCGGCTTCGGTGTGTTCGTCGGGGCCGGCCTTGTCTGTGTGGGCGGCGGGTTTGCCGTTGTCCTTAAAGAAATGGATCGGGCTTGGGACATCGCCTTCGAGCATGATGCGCTGTTTCTTACCGGCCGGGTCGGGGGTCGGCGCGGCGCTCAGCAGGGCGCGGGTGTACGGGTGCAGCGGGTTTCGGTAGAGCGTGTCGCGGTCGGCGAGCTCGACGATCCTGCCTAAGTACATCACAGCCACACGGTCGCAGAAGTGTTCGACGACGGCGAGGTTGTGCGCGATGAACAGGTACGACAGGCCGAAGTCTTCCTGAAGATCCGCGAGCAGGTTTAATATCTGCGACTGGATCGAGACGTCCAGCGCGGAGACGGGCTCATCACAAACGACGAACTTCGGCTCAAGTGCGAGCGCGCGGGCGATGCCGATGCGTTGGCGTTGCCCGCCGGAGAACTCGTGGGGGTAACGGAAGGCGTGGTCGGGTTCGAGCCCGACTTTTTTCAGCAGCGTGGCGACGCGGTCGCGCAGCTCGCTGCCCTTGGCGATCTTATGGACGATGATCGGCTCGCCGATGATCCGCCCGACGGTCATCCGTGGGTTCAGCGAGCCGACGGGGTCCTGGAAGATGATCTGCATCTGCCTTCGGAGCTTTTTCATCTGGGCATGGGACTTGGCGAAGACGTCTTCGCCGTCGAATGTGACGGACCCGCTGGTCGCGGGGATCAGGCGGAGGATGCTCCTGCCGACGGTGGACTTGCCGCAGCCGGATTCCCCGACAAGCCCAAGGGTCTCACGCTGGCCGATGTCGAAGGACACCCCGTCGACCGCGCGGACGTTCCCGACGTGTCGGCGCATCAGCCCGCGCTTGACGGGGAAATAGGTCTTGAGATCCTTGACACTCAGCAGCGGCTGGGCGCGGTCTGCGTCGGCGGTCGCGGGGGTCTGTGTGGCGGTCGCGGTCATGCGGACATGATAGCGGGGGTTGGGGTCCGGGGTCTTGGGTCTGGGGTATAGGGGCGACGGCTACGGCGTATCAAACCCGTTATCCGGCAGTTGAAGCACCTTGAAGAACGGGATGAACGACCGGGTCCGCCGGTCCCACGTGCTGACGCTGAAGCGGATGCCTGCGTTGGGGTCGTGCTGCTGGACACGCTCGATCAACTGGTCAACGCTGGCGGCGGGCTCACCCATCACATCGGTGATGAGCATGCCCCGGCGCATCCCCTCGGCCCAGGCGACCGAATGGGTCCGTACCGCGGTGACCATCACCGCCGGGATGTGTCCGACGCCCAACTGACCGGCGGTCTGCTCGGTGAAGTCCTGGATGCCGGTGATCCCCAGCTTACGCAGGGCGCTCATGCCCTCGGCGTCATCGGCCGGGTCGCTTTGTTGATCCGGGTCGGCCGCTCGCGCCGGCATTTTGGTGGGGAACTCGTCCAGCACCACCGTGACGGTTAACGTCTGCCCGTTACGGAACAGCTCGACGCGGACCTCGGCGCCGGGGCGATAGCCGGCGACGGTGTTGCGCAATCGGGCGATCGTGGCGGTGGACGTGTCGTCGACCCGGATGATGATGTCGCCGCGCTGAATCCCGGCACGGTCGGCCGGTCCGCCAGCGGTGACCTCGCTGACCAGCACGCCCCTGCCGTCAAAGCCGAAGGAGCGCGCCATCCGCTCGTCCAGATCCTCCTGGGATAACGTGATCCCCAGGAACCCGCGTCTGACCGAGCCGTTCTCGATGATCTGGTCGACGATGTCGGAGACCATCTGTGCGGGGATGGCAAACCCAAGCCCGACGAAGGTGCCGTTGCCCGGCGTCCTGGGCCCGCGGCCGGCGGCGATCGCGGTGTTCATCCCCACGACCTCGCCGTAGATATTAGTCAAAGGCCCGCCGGAGTTGCCCGGGTTGATCATCGCGTCGGTCTGGATGAAGTTTTCGTAGCCCCCGCCCTCGACGTTGATGATCCCCAGCTCGCGCCCGGTGGCGGAAATAATGCCCTGGCTCATGGAGAAGTCGAAGCTAAGCGGCGACCCGAACGCGAAGACGATGTCGCCCTGCTGCACGTCGTCCTGTGCGATCGAGGCGGGGACAAGGTTGGCCGCGTCGACCTCGAGCACGGCGATGTCGGTCCGCGGGTCGGTCGAGACGACTCGGGCCTCGTACTCCGCGCCGTCGTGGAAGCGGATCTTAATCACGTCGGCGTTGCGCACAACGTGGTTGTTGGTGATGATGTAGTCCCGGCCTTCTTCACCGTCGTCGCCGCCGAAGTGTCGATAGACCCAGCCGGAGCCCGATCCGATCGGCTGCGGCGGCGCGTAGCGGTCGTAGCGGTCGTCCCGGCCCTGCCTGTCCTCAAGTTGATCGAGTAGCCCGTCCATGTCGGGCCCCAGGTGTCTGCGCAGCGCATCGCGTTGAGCATTGTCCGCCCGCGCCAAGACCTGAATCGCCACCACGCTGGGCTCGACGGCTTTGGACACCTTGCGGAACGATTCGGAAAGCTCCGCCAGGAAGGGGTTCTCTGACAGGCTGTTCTTGACGGCGCTAACCCTCGCCTGGGTCTGGGTGTAGGCGATCTGCCGCGCCACGCCCGGGCCCAGGATCATGACGACCAGGACGGTGATCAGCAGGACCAGTGTCGGGCCGTACCAGCGGATTCGAGACATCGTGAACTCCTGTAGATGGATGCAAGGGCAAGCGGCTGGGCTGCACGATCAGGCTTTTCCCAACACACTTCGGGGGCTGCGCCGCACCTAGGGCGGTGAGGACGCTCATGCTGGATTATACGACGCTGTGCCGTGGCGGTTCGGTGGTTTTGGCGGGTCTGTGGACGTGGTACGCCCCGCCGTCGCGCAGGTACTCGCCCCGGGCCACCGCCTTGACCCACGCCGCCGCCGCCGCCTGGATCTGGCTGCCCAGGTCGATCGCCGGGGGGGCGAACGGCGGCTGCCAGTCCGAAAGCTTTAAGAGATCGGGCAGCACCACGACGTGCCCGTGGCAGGCTGGCCCCGCCCCGCATCCGATCACCGGGACAGGTTCGCCGGTATCACGGTTTCGGGCGATTTTCACCACACGCTGAGAGACCTCGTCCGGCACGGCCTCCAGCAGCAGCGCCGACGCGCCGCGGGCGATCATCAACTCGGCTGTGTCCACGATCAGCTCCGCCTCGCGCGGCGAACGGCCGGCCGCCTTGTACCCGCCGGTCGCCCGCACCTGCTGGGGCCTGGAACCCAGATGCGCCACCACCGGGACCCCGGCGTGGCTCATCCGCTCAACCAGCGCCGCGTGCGTCTCGTCGACCTCCAGCTTCACCAGGTCCGCGCCGCCTGCCTGCATGAACGCTACCGCGTTGCGCATCGCCTCGTCGGTGCCGCACTGGTAGCTGCCAAAGGGCATGTCCGCGAGGATCAGCGCCTTAGGCGCGCCGCGGCGGACGGCCCGGGTGATCTCGAGCATGAACGGCATCGGGGCCGGCAGCGTCGAGTCGTGCCCGAGGATGAACTGCGCCGCGGTATCCCCGACCAGGAACGTCCGAAGCCCGCCGCGGTACAGCCACTTGGCCGTGGTCGCGTCGTAGCAGGTGAGCATGGCGAACGGCTCGCCGGCCCGGGCCCAGCGCCTCAGGTCGCGCAGCGTGATCCGTTTGTCGTCGTGAGAATCAGCCATCGTGGTATTGTAGCCGGTCAGGCCGCGATACGGCGGGAACGGGGGCGGAAAAAACAACCCCGGCAAAACCGGGGCTGATCGACTGTATCGTCAGAAAACGTAAAACCTCAGCGTCGTCGGCGAAGCACGGTCAGCCCGCCAAGGCCAAACAGCGCCAGCGACGCCGGCTCGGGGATGATCGTCTGGCTGAAGGCCTGTCGGATGAAGCCGATCTCGATGCTGGCGTCGTCGTCGTGATCGCCGTCGTCGTTTTCCCCGCCGATCGCGAAGAGATCCACCACCTTAACCACCTCCAGCGTTGACTGGACGTTGTTAAGGAAGATGTTCTGGTCAAACTGGCCGTTACTATCATCGTCCAGGCTAACGGCCAGGATCTGATTGAGCCCGACACCTGTATAGGTTTCTACAACCGTGATATTAGCGCTGCCGTTGTCGTCATCGCTATCTACGTCGCCGTCGTGGTCGTCGTCGTCCTCGCCGTGGCTCATGACGGAGGCGTCGAGCGTGAGGTGGGCATCAGAGATCCGCAGCCCGGCGGCGAAGTCGGCCGGCAGGATGGACACGGTGTAGTTCAGGGAAAAACTGGCGTTGACGCCCGAGTCGTCGCTGGAGGGGTCATCGGTAGACTCATCATCGTCATCGTAAACATCAGCGATTGAGGTGCTGCCTACCATCGGATTGAGATCAAACCCGATCCCGCTGAGGCCGGCGTTGAATGGCGCGACCGTGACATTGCTCGCCTGGATCACGTTGCTGTCGGTCGTGGTGAAGCCGAGGATGTCAAACTCTTTGTCGTCGACGATGAAGCTGTTGCCGATCAACTGGTCTAACGTGACGTTGCCGCCGGAGATGTCGACCACCGCCGCGCTCGACGCTGTGGCTGCAAGCGCCAACACACCTGAGGCCAAGGCAGCCAACAGACGTTGACGGCTTATACACAACGGCGCAATCACACCGCTGTCATTAAGGCCCACTCGCCACGACCGCGCACGGATAACTCGCATGTTCTTTCTCCCTCTCCAAAAATCATTGACCGCCCACTCGATATGATGCGGCCGCACACCACACAGTCCCAACACTTCAAAACCGGATATGTGTGATCCACCTTTCTCAATATCCAGAATAACTTGCCCTCGCTATAAATCAAGCATTTTGCGGTTTTAACTCGTAATTACAGGCGATCGCCATCACACCCTTCGATCTTGTCATGCGAGTCAAACGTTCCATCAAGATCCGCACGAGTGTGGTAACCCCGGCCCATAAATAGCTTTCCACCCGGTTCCGCTAGTTCGGGCTCCACACACCAGATATCGAAGTCCCGACTCCGAAGAGGACATTAATTATCGGGAGGTACGACGTCGGTTGAGGGTGCTTTTGATCGCAGAGGGGTCAGCGTCACGATCAGCGGCCGATGGTCCGACCCGAGTTCCGGGCCGATGCTGCGATCCAGGCAAACCAAATCATCGCTGTGTAAACAGTGATCGATCGGCAGCAGCCAAGGCATCGGCAACGTCGTCGGCCAACTGCCCTGATTGCCCCGGCCACGCAAGGTGCTGACCAATGCCCCGTCGCCGGCCAGGATCGAGAAGGCGTAGGACCAGGGCGTCGTGTTCAGATCGCCGATCACGATGTGCGAGGTCGTCTGGCTGTCGGCCCAGTCCTTGGCGCGGCGCAGCACGCTGTCGCGCAGCGCAGCCATCCTGGCCGATACCGGCGGCGGGGGATGAACGCTGAGCACCGTGACTTCCTGGCCATCAACGGATAGCGTTGCTTCGATCGCCGGACGTGCCAGACGCTCCGCATCGTCGCCCATCTCGATGATCCGCGACCCGGTCAGCACTGGCCCCGCTTCGGATTCATCCTCATCCCGCACCAGCATCGCGATACCGAACGAGCCTTCCCTGGGCTGTGACGCCGACACACGGTAAGGCGTCTGGGCGCCGCGCAGCGTGGCATCCCACCAGGGGTCAACCTCCTGGACGAAGACGATGTCCGCCTCACACGACCGCAGGAACCCAAGCACACGCGTGCGATCACGGTTGGCATGCAGCACGTTGACCAGCGCCAGGCGCAGCGTCGTCGAGGGCCCGGCGGGCGACGCCAACGCGGTCGAAGCCTGGGGCGCGAACACCGGCCAGATCACCGCCACATTCACCACCACCCCCGCCAGCGCCAGGGCCGCCAGCCGCCTGCGCTTCAATCCAAGCGAGGCCAGCGCCAGCACCGCCCAGCTAAGGGCGTAGTACGTCGGGAAATGAGCCAGCAGGTCCACGGCCCAGTAGAACCGGCCCAGGAACACAGCCGAACTCCCCGCCAGCAGGCCCAGGGCCGCCAGCCCCAGCAGGGCCGTCAGCAAACGGCTCGGTCGTCTACGCTTTGTCTCGCTCACTGCGTCGGCCTCTGGTATAACCCCCGGTCATGCCTATGAACGTCTGTGTTTATTGTTCGTCCAGTGACGCCATCGACCGCCGGTTTTTCGACATCGCTCAGGAGCTGGGCGCCTCGATCGGCAAACGCGGCGACACGCTTATCTACGGCGGCGGGAGCGTCGGGCTCATGGGCGAGGTCGCACGCGCCTGCCACGATCACGGCGGCAAGGTCGTCGGGGTGATCCCCGAATCACTGAAGACCGCCGAGATCGCCTACCACCGGGCGGATGAACTGATCGTCACCCAAACGATGGGCGAGCGCAAGACCGCCATGTTCACACGCGGCGACGCCTTCGTCATCCTCCCCGGGGGGTTCGGCACCCTCGAAGAGCTGGCCGAGGTCATCGTCCTGAAAGTGCTCAAATACCAGGACCGGCCGATCGTCATCTTAAACTGCCACGGGTTCTACGACCCGCTGGTCGATCTGTTCGAGCATTTCATAGAAAACAACTTCGCCAAGCCCAAACACCGCGCGTTGTACCAGATCGTATCGACCGTCGACGAGGCGGTCGCGGCGATGGACAACGGACAGAAGTCGTAACCGGGCTCTCAACCGGCCGACACAAGCAACAGGCCCCCACACACAAAGGCATGAGGGCCTGGCTCCTTATAAGAAGAAAAAACGATCTGGCTACGCCCTGCGTCGCAGCAAGGCCAACACGCCAACCGACAGCAAGCTAAGGGCCGCGGGCTCGGGGATGATGATCTCACCCAGGAAGCTGTACCCCGGCGGCGGTGGCAGCGCGCCGCCCCCCGGGCCGTGCGGGTCGCCGATCTGGATCAGGTACCCGTCACCTGAGCCAAGCAACAAGGTGTCTGTGATCAACACCCCGACCGTGAACCCCCCGCCCGAAGGCTCGACGTCGATCGGGCTGACGGGCAGGAACGACGGGCCGGCGAACGCCGCTATTGCACCACCGATGCCCCAGAACTTAATGACCGGCGGCAGCGCGGCGGGCACGCCCACCCACTCAAGGTCGTGTGTCTCAATAAACCCGGGGCCCGGCGTCGGCGGAGGACCTACCGGCAGCCCGAAGTCATACGTCACCCAGTACTCGGCCCCGGGTACGATCGTCGACGTGCTGATGTCGACGATCAACGGACCGGCCATCGGCGCAGTCGGCACGCCCGGCCCGGTGAAGGTATCCGGCGGGCTTAAGAACGGGAACGACGTCTCATGAACGATCGGGTCCCCCGTCAACACCGCGGACACCGGCCGGGCATACACACCCATCAGAAGGACAACAGCAGAACAAACCAGGAAACGCATACACGGACATGATCTCGTCATCACTCTCACCTCTCTGAAAAAGTATGAACAATGAAATGAAATCACCCGGAGACGGGGTTGTTCCTAAGTCGCTGCCCTCCTTTCCCGATACAGCGCCGGCAGGGTGGTTGCCGGGCATGACACGGGCGGATGTTGATGTATGAAAGTTTTTCCGCCCACCTCTGATATGACCCATCCATCGTACCGCGGGAGGGGCTGAAAAACCAGTGTTTTTTCGCCGGAAACAGGCTGTGACGCGGGTTGATGGCGTAAGCGTCCGTGAGATCAAAGGTTGCGGCGGGCCTGATTATCCGCAGGCCCCCGGCAACGCACGGCTATCCGATCAGCAGCAAGCCGGCGAACAGGCTGACCCAGGCGATATCCAGGAAGTGCCGGCACATCGCGTCGTGAAGTCGCCGATCAAGCGCATCAACCCGTGACCGGGCGGACGGTCGGCGGGGGCGGGATGTTCCGTTGGTACTCGCCGGTGTCCATCAACGAGATCCCGATGAAGACCGCCAGGAACAGGAACGCGGTGACCAGGATCAGGCCGTTGAAAGGCGAATCGTATCGCAGGTGCATGAAATACAGCCCGACCAGGGCGCCCTTGACCACCGCCACGCCCAGGGCGATCCAGATGTTCGCCGGGCCCAGGTCGACATACGTCACGGCTACCGTCAGGACGGTAAAGAAGATCAGCAGCGCGAAGATGCCGACCAGCAGGCTGACCGGGGTGATGTGTCCGATCCCGTGATTGTGGTCGTCGTTCGTATGTGCATCGCTCATGTCGTGGGCTCAGGGTATCGGTGTGATTATATATCCGAGGCTAACAGCTTAGTGAATCAGGTACAGCAAGGGGAACAGAAAGATCCAGATCAGGTCGACCAGGTGCCAGTACAGGCCGATGACGTCGACCGGGGTGAAGTACTCTTTACCGAAGGTGCGAGCCCTGGCCTTGAGGATCAGCCAGCCGATCAGGCCCATGCCGATCAGCACGTGCAGGCCGTGCAGCCCGGTCATAAGGAAGTAGATCTCAAAGAAGATGTGGACCTTGCCCCGCTCGGTCTGGGAAAGGTCTTCCCACAGGATTTGTGTGTGCCCGGCGTGCGGCGTCTGAACAACCCCCGCGTGATCGATCGCCGAATCGAGCACCCCGGCGTCGGCTGGGCTTGCGGGGGGGGCGAGGTTGGTCACATCGGCGGGCGGCGCAAAAGAAGCGGTCACGATCACCGCAGCCGGGGCCTGTGCGTCAGCTTCCGCCTGCTGGTGCCCGGCACCTTGAAGCACCTGCCCCTCTCCGGGGGCGGGGGCGGCATCCGAGTGCTCGCCGCCCTGGCCGTCAGTGCCGTGAGATGCTCCCCCGCGGCCGGCGTTTCGGCCATCAATGTATTCGATCGCGTGGGCCAGCTTCTCGGGATATTTGGGTTTGCCCGATTCGTAGTAGAAGGCGTTGAACTGCTGGCCGGGGAACAGGTTGTGGTCGTACTTGGCCTTGTACTCGACCGCCTTGATGCCCATGAACCCCACGCCGCCCATGAATGTGGCGACGAGCATCGCGATCAGCAGCTTCTGCTGACCCTTCTGCGCCGCGCGGACGGCCCAGGCCATCGTCAGTGAGCTGGCCAGCAGGACGACCGTGTTGGTTGCGCCCCACATCTTGTCCAGCGCGCCGTACCCATAAAGGAAAACGTCCTGGTGGTTGCCCCGGTAGATCGCGTAGGCGCAGAACAGCCCGCCGAACATCAGGATCTCGGTCGCCAGGAACAGCCACATCCCAAGCTTGCCGGACTCGAACTGCTGCTTGGGCGTCTCGAAATGGTGCGCCAAGTGCGGCGGGCGGTTGTCGTGTCCGCCGTGGGCCTTATCTGGTTGTGGGGCGCTATCGCTGCTCATATCCGTGATGTCTCGGGGCCGGGGGTCGGCGTCGTGACGGTCTTCAGTGATGTCCCTGCTGGGCAAGCTCCTGTGCCTTCTGGGGGTTGTGGACGTAGCCGTCGATCGATTCGTCGTAGTCCCAGGCCCCCATCACGTAGGGGTCGCTGACGGTCGGGGTCTCGGCGAAGTTCTCGTGCGGCGGCGGACTACTGGTGTGCCATTCGAGGGTGTTCGAACCCCAGGGGTTCTGCGGGGCCTTCTTGCCCTTCAACAGGGCGTGGATCCAGTTCAACAGCACCAGCACCAGCCCGGCCGCCAGGACGTAGGACCCGACCGTCGAGAACTTGTGAAAGAAGGCGTACTCGGGGAGGTAGTCGGCGTAGCGCCTGGGCATGCCCTGGCTGCCGGCGATGAACTGGATGAAGAACGTGAGGTTGAACCCGGCGAAGATCAGGAACCAGGCCACCTTGGCGACCGGCTCGTTGTACATCTTGCCGAACATCTTCGGCCACCAGTAGTACATCCCGCCGAGGAACGCGGTCATCATCGACCCGACCATGACGTAGTGGAAGTGGGCGACGACGAAGTAGGTGTCGTGTGCGTGGATGTTCAGCGCCAGCGACCCGAGGAACACGCCGGTGAGCCCGCCGATGGTGAATAGCCATATGAACGCCAGCGCGTAGAGCATCGGGGTCGCCAGGCTGATGCTGCCTTTGTACATGGTCGCCAGCCAGTTGAAGATCTTGATCGCCGAGGGGATGGCGACGGAGAAGGTGATCAGGCTGAACACGGCGTTGGCCATCCCGGACTGGCCGGAGGTGTACATGTGGTGGCCCCAGACCAGGAAACCCAGCAGCGCGATGGCGATGGAGCTGAAGGCGATGAAACTGTACCCGAAGATGTGCCGCCGGCTGAACGTGGAGATCAGCTCGCTGATGATGCCCATCGCCGGGAGGATCATGATGTAGACCGCCGGGTGCGAGTAGAACCAGAAGAAGTGCTGGAAGAGCACCGGGTCGCCACCGAGCGCCGGATCGAAGATCCCGATGTGCAATACCTTCTCGGCTAACAGCAGCAGCAGCGTGATCGCCAGCACCGGGGTCGCCAGCACCTGGATCAGGCTGGTCGCGTACAGCGCCCAGAGGAACAACGGCAGCTGGAACCAGCCCATCCCAGGCGGCCTGAGCATGTGGATCGTCGCGATGAAGTTCAGCCCGGTGAGGATCGAGCTGAACCCGAGGACAAACGCCCCGAGCGTCGCCGCGGCAACACTGGTGCTGGTCGAAGTCGAATACGGGGTGTAGAACGTCCAGCCGGTATCCAGCCCACCGCTAAGCAGCACGAACAGGAAGAACAGCCCCCCGACGATGTAGCAGTACCAACTCAAGAGGTTCAGCCGGGGAAACGCCACGTCCTTGGCGCCCAGCATCAACGGCAGGATCATGTTCCCCAGGATCGCCGGGACCGCCGGGATGATGAACATGAACACCAGCACCGCCCCGTGGAGGGTGAACATCTGGTTGTACAGCTCTTGGCCCGAATCGCTGATCGGGTTCTCCGGGCTGGAGTGGGTGAAGAGCATCGTCCGAAGGATGATCGCGAAGGTCCCGCCCAAGGCGAAGGCGCTGAGGACCGAGACCATGTACATCAAGCCGATCCGCTTGTGGTCAAGCGTCAGCAGCCAGGACATCACGCCCTTGCTGTGGTTGATGTAGTTCGTCCCGCCGGGCTGATCCTGCCCGCTGTAGACGCCCGAGTTGACCGGGTCTTGTATCACCGACATCGCTTATCCTTGCTCCGCGCTGTGTGCGGTTGCTCGCTTGCCGCCGTGTTCTTAAGGCGGCGTGTAAATCTCGTTATTCGGCCGGCGGGGCCTCGGCGGCGCCCGGCATCACCTCAAGCACCGCGCCTTCGTAATGCGTGCTGATCGACTTGAGGTATTCGATCACGCCGGTGACCTCCGGGTCCTTGATCTGGCCCTGGAAGGTCGGCATGACGTTGTCAAACCCGGCGACGACCTGGCTGCCGGGGTTGAGGATCGATTCGCGGATGTAGTCTTCGTCGGCCACCCGGGTCGTGCCGTCGGCGAAGCTGCGGGTGCTGCCGAAAAGGTCCTTCCAGCTCGGGCCGTCGCCGTCAACACCGTCCAGGGAGTGGCACTGCTTGCAGCCGCGCTGAGTGTATACCTTCATGCCGACGTCGGCGGGCTTTTCGCCCTCCCACCACCGCATCTGCTTCTCCAGCCAGACGGCGTAGTCTTCCTTGGTATGGACGACCACCTTCGAGATCATCTGCGAATGGCTCTTGCCGCAATACTCGGTGCAGAACAGGTTGTATTCGCCGACCTGGGTCGCCTGGAACCATGCCTTGTTGTACCGCCCGGGGACCGCGTCCTTCTTCACGCGGAACTCGGGGACGAAGAAGCTGTGGATCACGTCGCTGGAGGTAAGCACCAGGCTGATCGGGGTGTCGACCGGGACGTGAAGCTGCGAGGCGTTGGCGCCTTCACCGTAGGTGAAAGACCAGTTCCACTTCGAGGCATTGACGATGACCTGGTACGCGCCGTTGGGCGCCTGGTTCATGTCCCTGAACCCGCGGAAGCCCCAGACGAAGATGATCATGACCAGGATCAACGGCGGGAGGGTCCAGCCCAGCTCGATCGCCGTCGAGTGCGTCGGGCCTTCCGGCACGTCGTGGGGGCTCTTTCGGCGGTACTTGATGACGAAGTAGACCAGCAGCCCGGCAATCAGGACCAGCCAGAACACGCTCATCCACAGCACGAAGTTGTAAAGCCCGTCGTGCGTCCCGGCGAAGGTCGACCTCCCGGGCGGCAGGAATAACGTCTTGTCTGTTTGTGCGAGGATCGCCAGCATCCGCGTTCCTATCCCTTAGGCGTCTAGCCCTGCGCCGCGGGTGTCGCCGCGGTGTGTGTGTGCGATTGGTTGCGTCGGCGGTGATCCCGCCACAAATAAAACCCGATTGCGATCAACATCGCGATAACGGTCACCGCCCCGCCGAGCCGCATGATCCCCATCGCCGTCGCCGAATACGTCCCCACGCTGGGGTCGTAGTGCAGGCAGGTCAGCAGGAACTGGTCTATCAACGAGCCGACCTTCCCCTCCGACGCCTCGACCAGTGACAGACGAAGTGTCTGCGGGTCATATTTGACCCCGGAGAGGTACCGGGTGACCGTGCCGTCGGGTGAGAGGATCATGATCACCGCCGGGTGCGCGAACTGCTGCTGGGCCCGGACCCACTTAAAACCGAACCCGACCTCGTCGGCCAGTTGCTCGATCATGTGCGACTCGCCGACCATGAAATGCCAGCCGGCCTCGGCGGCGTCTTCGTCCCCCCCGGGGTACAGCCCCTTGACGAAGGTTTCCTTCTTCATCTTCGCCAGCGAGGGTGTCTCGGCCGGGTCGATGCTGACCGTGATGATCTGGTAATCCTCGCCCGGCGCCAGGTCCACCTCTGCAACCGCCTTGCGCACGCCCTGGAAGACCATCCCGCAGAGCATCGGGCACTGGTAGTAGCCCAGTTGGAGGATCACGGGTCGTCGGCCGTCGAAGTAGTCGCCGAGCCGGACGCGCTGGCCGGTGGAATCGGTAAAAACAAGATCCTGGGAAACCTGCGCGCCCAGGTGGTAGTCCATGTCGACGCCATCGAGCTGCCCGGACTCGGTATCGGCCGGCGGGGGCGAAGCCTGGGGCGCGTACGCCTGGGCGTAAGCCACCTGCGCCGCCGGACCCATCAGGGCCGTCAGACACAGGCCCACGATCGCGGGCAACACTCGGATTGATCGGACACGTCTCATGATTCACCTTGTACGGGGTCGCCCGCCTGGCCACCGTCGCACTGTTTATTGCCTCACCCGCCTATTCCGGCACCTTAGCCGTGGCGGGTATCTGTATTACTGCCCCGCGCCGCTATGCCGGCCGTACTTCGCCACCACGCCCCGGATCGCATCGTCTATCGGGATGACCACACGGTCGCGCTCTATCGGGTCGGCGTGGTGCGCCGGCGCGTTGAGCGCGTCCAACTGTGTCTGTTTCAACTCCACCAGCTCGGCGAACGGGGTCTGGACGAACTTGCGGTCGTACTCCTGCTGGAACTCGTACCTGAACCAGGCCTGGGTCGAGATGATCAGGGCGTAAACCAGGATCGCGCTGAGCACGCCCATCAGGGCCAGGAGCTTGACGTTGATATCGTGAGAGCCAGAAGCCATCGGTCTTGATCCTTTAGATGTTGCCGTACGACAACGACTCGCCAAGCCTGGGGTCGCCCGCGGCGATCAGCCCCTGCCGGGTCGCACACAACACCGCGCCGCCGATCGCCACACCGCCGACGCCGATCAGGCAAAGCACCTCGACGGGCCCAAACGTCACAGCCGGGCTGGCGTAGTGGGGCATCACGACCCACCAGTGATCCACCCAGTGCATCACCAGCAGCCAGATCGCCCAGAAAGCCAGCAGCTTCCGGCTACGCTTGATCCAACGCGATAAAAGACCCGCAAACGGGATCAGCAGGTGCCCGAACAACAATACCCAGGCGACACAGGTCCACCCGGCGATGTAAGGCGAGCCGGCCTCTGAGGTGATCCCACGCAGCTCGAACCAGTAGTTGGTCTCCGGCAGGTTGGCGTACCAGATTAGCATGAACTGGCTGAACGCGATGTAGCCCCAGAAGAACACGAACGTGAACAGCAGCTTGCCCAGGTCGTGGTAGTGCTCGGCCGAGACGCTGGGAACGTAACCAAACCGTTGCAGGGCCATCAACGCCAGGATCAGCGTCGCAAACGCCCCCATCATCGAACCGGCGAAGAAGTACACGCCCCACATCGTCGAGAACCATACCGGGTCCAGCGACATGACCAGGTCAAACGCCGCAAACGTGATGGTCAGGGCAAACAGCAGCGTCCCGGGCGCAGCCAGCACCTCCATCTTGCGGGTCAGCTTCGCCTTATCGCCGCCGGACTCCTGGGCGGTCGAGGTCTTGAGGAAGAAAAGCCCAAGCCCGGACCAGAGAACAAGGTAGAACACCCAGCGTGCGGTGAAAAACGAGCGTGTGAGGTAGGGCCGTTTGCCGGGGACCAGCACGTCGACCAGTTCCCCGTGGTGGGCATCGCGCGACGCGGCCAGTCCAACTTCGGCGTGGGCCGCATCACCTTCGACGGCGTGGGCCGCTTGATGCCCGCCGTGTTCTTCGGCAGCGGGCTCAGTCGAGACGGTGACGATTTGTGTTTCGTGGGTTTCAACCGATGCGTGATGCCCACCAGCCGACGGGTTATCGAACTTCTTCGCCGCCCAGGGGTACAGCATCCCGTCGCCCATCAGGACGTACAGCAGGATGGGGATGAACAGCACAGCCATGACCGGCATGTTCGCAGCCATCACCTCGGCGATCCGGCGGATCACCACGACCCAGCTAGCTCGGAAGATGTGCGTCACCAGGACGATGCACAACGCGCCCAGCGAGATGCTCAGGAAGTAGGCGTAATTCAGGACATAGGCGAACCCGAACCGCTCCAGGCCGCCATCGCCCATCTTCGCCAATAGCGCCGCGGCGATCAGCGCGACCACACCGACGACGATCGCCGTCCAGCCGAACGACCGCGCGCCTGCGCCCAGTCGGCGTCTGTCGGCGTCTTTGAGTTGGGGCTCTGGATGGTGAGCCAAGGTGTATCGCTCCGGTATATGTTGAAGTCTGGTCTCGTCTCGTTTCGTCGCCCCACCCGCCGTTGGGCGCGGGGCCGGTTTACGCTTACTTACTGGATCTCGCCGGCCAACTCCGGCGGCGCGTTTTGACGTAGCTGCAATGCCCGCAGATACGCGACGATCGCCCAGCGGTCCTGGACCGGGATCTGCCTGCCGTACCCGGCCATGTTACGGATGCCGTTGGTGATCGAGTTAAACAGATGCCCCTCCGGCCGGGCGGCGCGTTCGGCATCGGTCAGGTCACTTGGCGGGACCCACCCGGTCGTGCCGGCGCCGATCTTAAGCGCTCGCTGATGGATCGGGCCGTCGCCCTGCCCGCCGTACCCGTGGCAGGGGAAGCAGTAGGTATTGAACTTGCGTTGGCCACGCAGGAGAAGCGCCTCGTCGACCGTCACGCGGTCGGGGAAGCCCTGGAAATATTCGATGTCCGTCCCTCCGCCAGCCGGGCTCTTCACCAGCTTGTACCCGCGGAAGTAGTGGTCGTCTTCGGCGAGGTGGTCGGCGTCAGGGGTATTAGCGCCAGGCCCCCAGGCGACCGTGCCGGGCACCGGCGGACGCATCGCCCGGCCGTCGGCAAAGATCGAGGATGCACGCTGGGCCTTGAGCTTGGCCTGCTTGTCCATGTCCAGAATCATGTGCGGGCGGGGCTTGGTCGACGAAGAGACCCGTGCCCGGGCGATCAACGCCAGCGGCACCAGGTGCAGGCTCAGCAAGATCAGCAGCCCAGCAATCAGCCAGAACGGCGGGGCGGGCAGTTTCAGGTCTTCGGTGATCCTCTTGAGCATCGGTCTCTCACGCTTACATCTAACCAGTCGGGCTCGGTCAGCCGGGCGTCGGCGCTACGGCCGATCCACCGGGCTTGGGTCTTGTCAGTCCTCGATCAACTCGACCGAAACAGCGCCCAGCCCCTCAAGGAACTTGGCGGTCTTATCCTGATCGAACCGCCGATCGCGGGCCTGGACTTCGATGAAGAATCGGTCCGCGGTCGAGCGTCTGAAGTTCACGCTTTTTAATAGCGGGTTGTACAGCTTGGGCAGGCGGTTGAGCAGAAGCATCCCGAACACCGCGCCGAACGCGGACAGCAGGATCGTCAACTCGAACACAACCGGGATGTATGCCGGGAGGCTGTTAAACGGCTTGCCGGAGATCATGAAGGTGTACCCGTGGATCGGCGCGGCCGCGCCGGGCAGGCCCGGCACGTCGAAGTCCGTCGCCATCGTCCCGATCGCCAGCACCAGCCCGGCGCACATCCCGGTAAGCCCGCAGATCAGCACGATCCAAGGCAGGATCGTCGGGCGGATCCCGATCGCGGCGTCGATCCCGTGGATCGGGAACGGGCTGTGCACATCCCAGTGCTTGAAGCCCTCATCGCGGGTCTTCTTCGCGGCGTGCATGACGTCGTTGACCGTCTCGAACTCGGCGATGACCCCGTGCAGAATTTGCTCGCTGCCGGTGGCCGATTCGATCGTGGACGGGTCCTGTGCCATCTAACGGCCCTCCCTGTCGGTGATCGGGTGGTCGGGGCGGTAGTCGGCCTGGTCTTCGTCGGGGTTGTAAGGCTCGCCGGGCTCGTGCACGATGTCGTGGGCCTGGGGCATCACGGTCTTGATCTCCGCCATCGCGATCACCGGCAGGAACTTGCAGAACAGCAGGAAGAACGTGAAGAACAGCCCGAACGACCCGACCAGCATCCCGATGTCGACCCAGGTCGGCTTGAACATGGCCCAGCTCGACGGCAGGAAGTCCCGGTGCAGGCTGGTCACGACGATCACGAACCGCTCGAACCACATCCCCACATTCACGCACATCGCGGCGAACATGATGGTAAAGACGTTCCGCCGACACCACTTGAACCAGAGGATCTGCGGGCCGATGATGTTGCAGAAGATCATCGTGCCATACGCCCACTGGTAGGGCCCAAGCGCGCGGTTCAGGAAGGCGTACTTCTCGTAGTGGTGCCCGGAGTACCAGGCGACGAAGAACTCGATGGAGTAGGCGTAGGCGACGATCATCCCGGTCCCGAGCATGACCTTGCAGCAGTTCTCGATGTGCCGGTCGGTGATCAGATCTCTTAGGCCCAGAATGTAGCGTGCGGGGACGGCGAGGGTGATGACCATCGCGAACCCGCCGTAGATCGCCCCGGCGACGAAGTAGGGCGGGAAGATCGTGGTGTGCCAACCCGGGAGTTGTGCGACGGCGAAGTCGAAGGACACGACCGAGTGGACCGAGAGCACCAGCGGGGTCGCCAAGGCGGCCAGCAGCAGGTAGGCCTTCTCGTATCGGTGCCAGTGCCGGCTGGACCCTGTCCACCCGAGGCTGAATAGGCCATAGGCCATCTGACCGTACTTGTTCTTGCAGCGGTCGCGGAGGGTCGCCAGGTCCGGGACCATCCCGACGTACCAGAACAACAGCGACACGGTCGCGTAGGTGCCGACGGCAAAGACGTCCCACAGAAGCGGCGAACGGAACTGAGGCCACATCCCCATCTGGTTGGGGACCGGCGCAAGCCAGTACGCCAGCCAGGGCCGGCCGACGTGGATCCCCGGGAACAGCCCGGCGCACATGACGGCGAAGATCGTCATGGCCTCGGCGAAGCGGTTGATCGCGGTACGCCAGTTCTGCCTGAACAGGAACAGGATCGCCGAGATCAGCGTCCCCGCGTGGCCGATGCCGACCCAGAACACGAAGTTGATGATCGGGAAGCCCCAGCTCACCGGCTGGTTGTTGCCCCACACGCCCACCCCGGTCGTGAACAGGTAACCGATCAGGGCCCCGAGCATGGTCAGCAGACTCAGGGCGAGCGCGAACGCGATCCACCAGCCGATCGGGGGCTTGCCCGCGGCGATGCCGGTGACCTTGTCGG
This sequence comes from Phycisphaeraceae bacterium, assembly GCA_029260655.1. GTDB lineage: Bacteria > Planctomycetota > Phycisphaerae > Phycisphaerales > Phycisphaeraceae > JAJRRS01. The sequence goes on along the minus strand of JAJDCU010000069.1, from coordinate 56,737 downwards.
TCACGGTGGTGAAGTCGTTGCCGCCCAGGACCAGCTGCGCGCGCTGTGTGGGGTCGTCGATCGTATTGTCGACCAACGGCCGGTCCATCTCGTGTTGGGTAGTGATCGTCGCCATGGTTTAGCTGTGAGCCCCCTTGTTGGCGGGGCTTTTCCGGCCGGTCGCGTGCGCCTGAGCCTGGCCTGGGTTGCGGAGCTTGGCCAGGTACCGTGTGCGGGTCCTCGTGTTCAACTCCTCAAGCACCATGTAGCCGCGGTCGTTTTGCTGGGAATGGGTGACTTCGCTGTCGGGGTCGTTCAGGTCGCCGAAGACGATCGCCTTGGTCGGGCAGGATTGCTGACAGGCGGTGTTGATCGCGCCGTCGTCAACGGTCGGCTTGTCCCGCTCGCCGCGGGCCCATCGGTTTTTGGTATCGATGGTGCTGCGTTTGATCCGCTGGACGCAGTAGGTGCACTTCTCCATCACGCCGCGCATCCGGACGGTGACCTCGGGGTTGAAGACCATCCGCTTGATCTTGTCGACCACGGCCTGCTGCTGGGTGTCGGGCATCTGCAGCCAGGGCTTGGCCGAGCCGCGCGGGTCTTTGGCGTGGAAGTCGAAGTAGTTGAAACGCCGGGCCTTGTACGGGCAGTTGTTCGAGCAGTACCGCGTGCCGATGCAGCGGTTGTAGACCATCACGTTCAGTCCCTCGGCGTCGTGCATGGTCGCGGCGACCGGACAGACCTGCTCGCAGGGCGCGTTCTCGCAGTGCTGGCACATCATCGGCTGGTGGATGACCTCGGGGCGCTCGGCGCTTGGGTCTGCTTCGGGATCGTTCTTGAAGTACCGGTCGATCCGAAGCCACTGCATCTCCCGGCTGACCAGGACCTGGTCCTTGCCGACGACGGGGATGTTGTTCTCGGCCTGGCAGGCGACGACGCATGCGTTGCAGCCGATGCAGGCGTTCATGTCGATGGTCATCCCCCAGGCGTGGGGGTGGTTAAACGCCTCAGGCCCGCCGGGGCGTTTCGGTTCGTTCTGGTAAGGCCCGTCCCAGAGTTGCAGGCTCACCCCGCCGTGCTCGCCCTTGCTGACAAAATGCGGGTCTTCCTGGTACGTGTCGAACGAGGCTTCCCTGATGATCGAGCCGCTTTGGCTTTTACCGCCGATGCGGTGGTGGATCATGTCGGCGCCGATCCCGTCGATCAGGTGGTGGTTCTGGGTCAGCGCCAGGTCGTGGCGCCGGCCGGTGTTGACGATCTGGGCCTCTCGGGCGATCCCGGGGCGTTTGCTGGTCCGTAGCGCGTAGGTGTTAAAGCCCACGCCGGTCCCGACCGGGCCCGCGGCCGTTCGGCCGTAACCCAGCGATAGCGCGATCGACCCGGCGGCCTGACCCGGCATCAGGTAGGCCGCGATCTCTAGCGTCCGTTTACCGACGGTGATGCTCAGGATATCGCCGTGGCTCACGCCCAGTTCTTTGGCGTCGGCGATGTTGATCAACGCGGCGTTGTCCCATGTCAATTTCGTCAACGGCCCGGGCAGCTCCTGAAGCCAGCCGTTGTCGGCGTAGCGGCCATCGTAGACTCCCGGGTCGGGCTGGAACGTCAGCTCGTACCCTACCGTCTCGGCCAAGGGTGGCACCGGCAGGCTCCCGGCGGGCTTGGGGCGGTCTTTCAACGGCTTGTACGCAGAACCCTCGACCAACCCGCTATGCAGCACGCGGCGCCAGGCCTTTTCAAACCCGACGGTCGGCAGTGACTGGGCAAATGTCTGGCGGACGATCGTGTACCCATCGGTCGCCGGCTCGCCCAACAGCGTCGCGATCAATTCGATCGGCGACTTGGATTCAGAGCCCTTGCGCGCGATCGGCAGGATCAACGGCTGCTGAACGCTCAGCGTCCCGTCCCACGCCCGGCCGTCGCCCCAGCACTCCAGGTAATGGGCCTTGGGCAACTGCCATTCGCACAGCCGCGAGGTCTCATTGGAATACTGCGTCAGATGGATCGTGTGCTCGACCTTGGCGAGCTTCTCAGCCAGGCCCAGGTTCACAGGGGCGTCGTAGACCGGGTTGCCGCCCAGGATCAAAAGCGTCTTAACCTTGTTGGTGTTGATCCGGTTGGCAAGTTCGGCGATGTCCTGGAAGCAGCCGCCACCCGCGCCGCTGTCGGCGGCGGGCTCCTCGGTCACATCCACGGTGTTGCCGATGTTGTTCAGCGCATCGTTGATCGCCCAGCACAGGGCATGGACCTCGTCGGGCTGGTTGGGCCCGGCGACAACCAGGCTCTTGCCGGGGTGGTCTCTTAAGTCGCGCGCCGCCGCTTCGATGAAGTCGCTTGACCCGTTGACCGTGGTCTTGGCCGGGCGGAGCTTGAGCCTTTCGGCCAGCGCCAGGACCAGCTCCCCGATCTTCGCTGACCGGATCGGCAGGCGGTGGTCGGCAACGCCGCCGGTGACCGACATCGCGCTCTCGGCGGCGTACAGCCGGCTCATCTTGCCGTTGTCTGCGCTCTTGCGTCCCAAAGCCCAGTCGTGGGCGTGACGCACCTGGTTCAGGTGGCCGCCCAGCAGGTCGCTGTCGAAGCAGACAATCACTTCCGCACGGTCCAGGTGGTATTGCGGGCGCACGGCCTTGCCGAACGCAAGCTTGCTCCCGGCCAGCTCGTTGTCGCGGTTGATCGGCTCGTACTCGTACCACTTGACCCCGGGCATCGCGGCCAACAGCCCGGCCTTCATCCGCGCAAGCGACGGGCTGCTGCTGGCCTCGGACAGGACGGCGAAGGAGCCGGCCTTCTTCTGAAGCGCCTCGAAATGCGGCTTGGCGAACGCCTGGAAGTCGGCCCAAGTCGGCTTGGTCCCGTCGCCGGCGTCCTTGCCCCGGGCGATCTGCCGAAGCCGGTACGGGTCGTACATCGAAAGCACGTCGGCCTGGGTGAACGCATCGGTCGCGCCCAGGGAGCCGGGGTGTTCAGGGTTGCCTTCGATCTTGATCGGTCGGCCGTCGAAACTGGCGATCAGCACGCCCGTGGCGATCCCGCCGCGCTCGGTCATCGAGGCGTAATGCGTCGCCACGCCGGGGGTCGTCCCATCCGGCCGGGCGGTAAACGGCGCGAGCTTCTCCTCGGGCCAACGCCGGCAACCGGCCAGGGTCAATCCCGCCAGTGACATCGACGCCGCCATCAACTGCATGAAACGCCGACGCGACACCGAAAGCATCTGGTCCGGGTCGTAGCCGGCGAACTCCTGCTTAAGAAGCTCGCGGACCTGCGGGTCGCCGGCGTATTCCTCGAGGCTGCGCCAGTACGCGGGCCCGGTCGTTTTGTCGTTTACCTGTGGCAAGTGGAGCAACTCGTCATAAAGGCCGTGTCGTTGATCTGTAGCGCTTTTTTCTGTTCCAAACCGATCCGTAGCTGAGCCTGCGCGGGTGTTTCTCCGCTGAGCTGAGCGGGGGTCCACGCCAGGTCGGTGACCTTGTCTAGCGGACGCAGGTGTTTCTGCGGGGTCCGGTGGCAATCCAGGCACCAGGCCATGCTCAGCGGCTTCATCTGCTGCACGACTTCCATTTTGTCGACCCGGCCGTGGCAACTGACGCAGCTCACGCCCTTGTTCACGTGGGCCGAGTGATTGAAGTAGACGTAGTCGGGCAGGTCGTGGACCTTGACCCAGCTAACTGGCTGGCCGGTCTCATAGCTCTCGACGAGCGGCGCGAGCCGGGGGCTGTCGGCCCGGACGGTCGCGTGGCAGTTCATGCAGGTCTGTGTCGGGGGGATCGCCGCAAACGAGGCGTCATCGACCGTGGTGTGGCAGTACCGGCAGTCCATGCCTAGCTCGCCGACGTGCATGGCGTGGCTGTACGGCACGGGCTGCACGGGGGCATACCCCACGTTCAGGGTGTTCGCGGACAAACCCAGCCCAACGACCACCGGCACCAACAACCCGCCCCCGACGACGCTGAGAACGATCGCCGGCAGCAAATAATTCGCCCACTTCGGAAATACAAATTTGTTCGGCTGGGTCTGCTCGTTAGCCATAGCGAGATTACAGGGTCCGTCTTGTGTCTGCCCGGTCGTGTCCTTACACCGGTCCATCCCCCCGGCCAAAGGCACCGAGGGTCTCTTGATGCGAAACAATAACCAAGTGTCCGCCCGCTGACAAAAGCGACAGGTGATCGATCAGATTTTCCACGCGGAAAACCCGCGAACACAGCGCCGTCGCTAACTTTTCGACCTGTCAGACATGGGCACTGGAAAAAACCACACACGCGGGCGAGGCTAGCCCGTCTGACTTACCGCTTACCACAGCACAACTAAGCCTCATCCACCCACACCACCGGCCGTCATCCACCTTCGCTAGACACGCCATCCGGTTCTTGATCTACGACGACCCGGCAGAAACCATCACGCACGACCGGTGCCGACAGATCACCCGAGACACCGACCGATGCGAATCTATATGCATTGTTATTGACATGCTTTATATGACAATTCGCCCTGCCCGAACCCACCGCATGATTCGCGAGCTGGTCCTCAGACACAGCCTGGATCAAGTCTTCTATAGATCGCTGAGACGGGTCGAAGACCTGGGGATAGATGTATGAGCCAAGACGACCCACGCGGCCGTCAGTAGCTGTCATTGCTCGGCCAAACCGTGGACTTTACACTGCACGCATGAACTTCAAGCCGCTTAATCGACCCGGTTGGGTATGGATACTGGCGATCTCCGTCTGGGCGTGGCCGGGGGTCGTCTGGTCCAAGGCCTACAACGTCGACGGCATGGTCGGGCAGGTCAACGGCCAGGCGATCTACACCAACGTCGTGCTGGAGCCGATCCAGGAGCAACTGGCCGCCCTGGGCAGGGAGCTGCCGCGAGACGTCTTCCGCAAACGCGCCGCGGTGCTGATCGCCTCCAGGCTCAACGGCATGGTCACCGACGCGCTGATCTACGGCGAGGCCCAGCGCGACCTCTCAGAGCAGGAGCGCCGCGGGTTGGCAGGCGCGATGGCGGGCCAGCGGGAGAACCTCCTGCGGGAATACGGCCAGGGCTCGCCCGCCCTCGCCCAGGCCAACCTCATCCAGAAGACCGGGCTGAACCTGGACCAGACCCTCGAGCAGTGGCGGCAGACGGCCGTCGTCGAACGCTACATGCGCCAGAAGCTCTACCCCATGGTCAACGTCACGCGCAAAGACGTCAAACGCTACTACTTAGAACACAACGACCAGTTCAACCCCCCCGCCACGCGGACGGTCTGCGTGATCCAGGTCGACTCCGACGAAGAGGCCGAGCACATCCGCACGCTGTTGGATAGCGGGATGCCGTTCACAGAGGCCGCGGCGGACGATGTGAACCTTTTCAGGCCTGACACCGGCGGGTTGATGGGCGAGATGGCCGGGGACCAGCTCTTCGCCGACCCGAAGGTCAACGCCGCCACGCTTAAGCTCGACGCCGGCCAGACCGCCGGGCCGATACCGGTCGCCGACCGTTTGTGGTTCGTCCACGTCCAGCAGATCAACCAGCCTAAAGGCAAACCCCTGATGCAGATGCAGGTACAGATCCACCTGCTGTTGTTCGAGCAGCAGTTCCGAGAGCAATCCACCCGGTACCGCGACAGGCTGTTCGAACAAGGCAGCTACAACTCGATCGAGAAGATGACCATGACCCTGCTGGATATCACGGTGGACCGTTACGCCCAGGCGGCGCGGTAACGGGTCGTGGCCAATTTCCGCGGCGCATGCAGAAGCCTGCTGGAACACGCCGACCGGTTTCGGCGGTGGGCCCAAAGCCGGTCTGTCGTCGGCAGCAAAGGCGAGCGTGCCGCAGCTAAAATGCTCAAACGCAAAGGCTACCGCCTGCTGGCGCGCAACCTCCGCAACCGTTTTGGTGAAATCGACATCGTCGCCTTGGCGCCGGATAAGCGGACGGTCGTGATCGTCGAGGTCAAGTCGGCCGAAGATGTAAACGCCCTGCCCGAACTCCGCGTCGATCACCACAAACAGCGCCGCCTGACCGCCCTGGCGGCGCAGATCGTGAGGCGCTACAAGCTGCAAAACCAACCGATCCGGTTCGATGTCGTCGGCGTGAACCTGCCCGCCGGTGAAAAACCCCAACTGCGACACTACGAGGCCGCGTTCGAGTCGCACGTCTGACCCCGGCCTCGGTCGGTACAATCACCGGGGACTGACACCGGTCCAGGGAGCACATCCATGCGCCTGTCTGTGGCAACGCTGACTTTTCTGTTCGCTGTATCGTTGACTGCGACCGCCCGCGCTGAAAGCGTCTGGATCCGGGCCAACCAGATCGGCTACCTGCCTGACGACCCGAAGATTGCGGTACTCTCAAGCGCTCAGCCGCTTGAGGGAACGTTCCAGGTAGGTGCTTTCTCTGCCGACATCGGTGAGGATCAAGGCGCATGGGGGCCGTTCGCGCACAACTACCGGCTGAACTTCTCGGCCCTGGCCACGTCCGGGAAATACCGTGTGGTGTTCAAAGATGTCGAGTCCCTGCCGTTCGGCATCGGCGAAGATGTGTACGAAAGCGTGCCCGGGAAGCTGATCGAGTTCATGCAACTGCAGCGCTGTGGTGAAAACCCGGTTACCGGCGAACGTTGCCACCAGGAAGACGGGATCGACACAATCACCGGCGAGCGCGTGGACCTGCGCGGCGGTTGGCACGATGCGGGCGACCGGCTCAAGCACATGATCACCACGACCTACTGCGTCGCCGCGCTGTACCTGGCCGGGCACGAGGACGAGGCCGACTGGGGTGCGCAGCTTATGCGCAGGATCCACCCGGATGCGGAAACGATCTACGTCCAGATCGGCGACGACCGCGATCACCTGCCACCGAACACCCTCTGGCACGATGACCAGTCCGACTACGGCCACGGCCCAGGCGGCCCGCGCTCGGCGTGGCGCGCAACCGGAAAACCAGAGGGCCCCAAACACAAAAACGAATCATCCGGCCTCGCCAGTCTGGCCGGACGCGCCGCGGCCGCGATGGCGCTGGCGGGCGAGCTCGACACCGCCAGGTCGATGTACCAACTCGCCAAGAATAAGCCCGGCTGCGCCATGTCCGTCCCCGTCAGAGCCCCCTACTACTACGGCGAAAGCACCTACCACGACGACCTGCAGTGGGCGGCGACCGAACTCTTCATCGCCACCGGCAACAAGGCGTACCTCGACGACGCGCTTCGCTTCGCCCAACCCGCCGGGGCCAGCCGGTGGATGGGCAAGGGCCGACACGGGCACTACGAGTTCTTCCCCTACGTCAACCTCGCGCACTGGCGGCTGTACCCGCACGCCGACGAAGCAACCAAAGCCAGGCTCGCGGCCTACTACCGCGACGGCCTGGAGCGCCTGCGCATCGAGGCGGAGAAAAACCCCTACCGCCTGGGAACGCCCCTGGTCTGGTGCTCGACCAACGACGTCATCGCCTTCGCCACACAGGCGAAGCTCTACGAACAGATGACCGGCGACACGGCCTACCGCATGCTCGCCGCCGAGGCACGCGACTGGATCTTCGGCCGAAACCCCTGGGGCGTCTCGATGGTGATCGGCGTGCCCGAAGACGGCGTCGCGTCGAGCAAGCCGCATCACCTTTTCTGGAAACTGAAAAAGCACCTGCCCGTCGGCGGGCTCGTCGACGGCCCGGTCTACAAGGACATCAACGACGGGCTGAAGTTCGGAGACTTCGGTGACGACACCCTCGCACGGTTCCAATCCGACGCAGGCGTCTACCACGACCTGTTCGCAGACTTCTCCACCAACGAGCCGATCATCGACGGGACCGTGTCGCTGCTATTGCTGATCGAGGTGTGGGAATGATTCACGGGAAGCTTATGGCGGTCATGATCGGTGTAGCAATGCTCGCGGGCGTCGGCTGCGCCGGGTCAGACCCGTTTACGATCGACCCGGCCTGGACCTTCGTCCAAGGCGGCGTCACGCGAGGCGACCGGACACGCAAGGAATTGGCGCTGATCTTCACCGGCGGCGACAAGGGCGAAGGCTCCGAACTGATCCTCGATACGCTTTTGGATAACGGTGTCAAGGCGTCTTTCTTCGTGACCGGCGGCTATGTGGCTGCGCAAGGGTACGGCGTGTGGCTGCGCAGGATGGTGGACGAGGGCCACTACCTCGGGCCACATTCGCACGGGCACCTGCTGTACGCCCCATGGAATGACCGGCGGGTAACACTGGTCACCGAAGAACAGTTCAAGGACGACCTGCGCAAAAACATCGATTCTTTGCGCGGGTACGGCGCGATGCCGATGGGGGAAGTGATCTACTTCATCCCGCCGTACGAGTGGTACAACACCCGGCACGCTATCTGGGCGCATGATCTCAACTGCATACTGTTCAACTTCTCGACCGGCAGCGGGTCGCACAGGGACTGGGCCCCGGAAGGGCATGAGACGTTTCGCCCGTCACGAAAGATCCTTGCAGACATCCTCGAATGTGAACAGACCGACCCCGACGGGCTCAACGGCCACCTGCTGCTACTACACCTAGGCGGAGAACGTGAAGACAAGATGTACCGGCTTCTCGGTGATTTGATCGACGCGCTGCGCGAGCGCGGCTACCGATTCGTCCGGGTCGATGAGCTACTTGATCCGACGCGTATAAAAACTCACTCGCCATGAGCTTTCAAGTGTTCGGCGAGGACGTCCCTGAAAATACCCAGCGGCGCGTCCTTGCCGGTCCACAGTTTAAACTGCGCCGCCGCCTGCCGGACAAACATCTCCGTCCCCGGGATCGTCACACAACCGGCCGCCTTGGCCAGAGACAATAGCTTCGTTTCGACCGGGTTGTAGATCGTGTCGAACACGACCGTGCCCGGCCCAATACCCACGGGGAGCGTGTCGCCTGGGATCGGCGAAGCGTCAATGTTCGGGTGCATGCCGATCGGGGTGCAGTTAATGTAGACATCCGCCTCACAAGTCGACAGATCGTTGAGCGGCGCGGCCTTGGCGCCGAACTGATCCGCCAATTCCTGGGCGCGATCGGCAGTACGGTTGTAGATCGTGACATCTGCACCGTAATGCGCAAACCCGGCGACGACCGCGCGGGCCGCGCCCCCGGCGCCGATCACAGCGACCCGCTTGCCTTCAAGCCCTTCACGTGCAATCGATAACCCATCACACACCGCGTCCAGCGCCGCGGCGTAGTCGGTGTTGCAGGCGTACAGCGAGCCGTCGTCACGCACAGCCAGCGTGTTTGCCGCGCCGATCCGCTCGGCCAATTCCTCGACTTCACCCCGGGGGCCCTGCTCCTTCACAAACTTCAGCAGGTTTTCTTTATGTGGGATCGTCACACTCGCGCCGCCGAAGTGCAGCGCCGGCGAGGCCAGCCAACTCGACACCGTCGCCTTGAAGTGTTCGTACTCAGGCGGGATCGGCATCGGCAGGTAGACGCTGTTGGTGTCGGTCGCGTCGAACCCGGCGTTGTGCGTCGGCGGACTCATCGAGTGCCCAACCGGGAACCCGATCACCCCGAACACGCGGGTCAGGGCGTCGACCGCGTCCCAGCGATAAAGGTTCTTGATCTCCCGCAGCGTCGGTTGTCCCGGCGCGGTGCCGGAATCTTCATCGAGCGAGGCGAACGTCAACAGCGCCCCGAACTTCTTCGCCAGCACCCGTGAAGCCAACCCGAACTCGCCCATACATAGCGCGATCGTCGGCTTGACCTGCTGACCGATCAACTCGAACGCCTCCAGGTTGTCTCGCAATGAACGCGCCTGCCAGGCAACCTTGATGACCCGGCAGCGCGGGGCGTCGGCCATGTCCTTGATCTTCCGAAGCAGGTCGCTTGGCCTTTGCTGAAAGTCGTGACTTGAAAGGATCAGCCCGGTGTCGACCTGGCGCGGACGGTCCGGATCATCCACAACCAACCCGACCTTCTGCCGAAGATTCGCCGACTTCTGATAGGCGGCCAGTTCCAGGTCGATATACACCGGCTTGCGCGCCCCCATCCCTGCGTGCTCCAATGCAGCGATCCGTGTCTGCTCGTCCCCGTCATACGCCCCGCCCTCCCAGGTCGGCCGGCAGGTAATGATGCAGGGCAACGCCGAGAGCTGAACCAGCTCGGTCACGGCTTTGGGGTCGTCGGTGAAGGTGTCGATCCGGAACTCGACCAGGTCCGCGCCCAGCTCCCCGGCGCGGGCGCTGTCGGCCAGGGCTTGTTCCAGATCGCGGACGGTGATCGGTGCGGTCAGCAAAGTCATCGGCCTTAAGGTACCGGCGGCCGAACCGTGGGGCGAATACGCAAGGGTGATCGCCGGGCAAAATCATCCCGGGCTCGCATGCCAAAAAGCCCGAAAAATGCGGGGGCACGACCAGGTGCCGAGCGGGGCATACTTTTTCCCCGACCGAGCCCGCCGCATTCAATCGAGGCGGTTACTGTTTGAAGACAAACTTGGACTCGACCGCATAGAGCCGGTCCGCCGCCAGTGCCCGGTGGTAGCCCACGGCCTTGAACTGATCAGAATCAAACCACGCCTGCTTCACAGAGCGGTTCGGCCACTCTACGAAGCCGACCGTGTCGGGCAGGAAGTGGTACTCCTCGGGCGAGCCGACAATGTTGAACCGCACCGGGAAGACGACGCCGTGATTGGCGAGCCAGGGCCCGGCGATCTCGAAATACTGCTGAAGGTGCGCACCGTTGTGCCGGTTGATCCAGCCGCCGAAGAACTCGTAGAGGCGGTCTTCACGGATGGTGGTTGTCGTGGTCTCGGCGACGCTGAGATAGATCATCTTGACCGAGTCCAGCATGCTGTCACGGATCGCGCGGAGCTTGACGAACTGAGGGTCGGCGTCGAACCGCTCTTTGGCTTCCAGGCTGGGCCATTCGAAGAAGCCCCACAGACCCGCGTCGTCTTCGCCCAGCTCGACCCGGGTGACTTTGAACAGGCCCAGGGGCTTCATGCCGTAGGACATCGCAAGCGGCATCGCCTTGCTGAAATATTCTTCATCGAGCCGCGTTTCCATCCCCGGGGTGATCTTGATAAACGCGGCCTCGATGAGTTTGCCCTGCTCAAAGGTGATCTGGGTCTGCCGGACTTCCGGCTGGGTCTGGTGTGTGTCCTGAGCTATGACGGGCTGACTCAGGGTGACGACTAGAAGGCAGGCTAGCTGCGGGAAACTCGGTAACTTCATCTGCATAACAGGTTCTCCAAAAAATGGTAGGTGTCAGAAACAAAAAAAGAACGGGACAAACTGGGCGGGTCTGATGATCTGCTTGAGATCAACCACACCCGCTGCGGAGGCGGGTCAATCACGGGTCGCAATCAAAAACGGCCCCCCACAGAACAAATCCGTTGTCCGGCAGGGGGCCAGGGGGTGGCGTTCATTTCTCGCAGACGCAGCTGGGTTTGGTCCCGGGCTTGGCCTCGGAGCCCGAATCGTCTGTGACGACCTGGGTGGCGGTGTCGGCTAGCAGCGCCTGCGCAGCGCCGCCAACGCCCAGGGCCCCGACCAGAACCAGGCCAAAGGCGATAACCGGCGTCGGTATCCGGCTTAGATGGGATCGACATGTCTTCATGGGGAGATTCCTTAATGGATCGCGGGGGAGGGCATCCGGGCACACGACCGGATATGCTGATATACGCAATAGTGGTATAGTCAACCTTAACACTGTAGAAAACAACAGTGGTATAGTCAACTACTATTCCATCAATATTAGGGGCCCGGAAAAAAGTCCGCTGTGTCGGCGGGGGTTATCGGCGGCGGCGGGCGGGCTTTTGAAGGTCCCCGGCGTCCAAGTCCGCCAAGGCGTCGCTAAGCTTGCGCATCGACCGCAGCAGAGACCTGGTCTCCGAGTCGGACAGGGTCTGCTTGATCGTGTCCCTGATCAGATAGGCGTGCGGGTCCGAGGCTTTGGCGAGCGCACGGCCGGCGGCGGTGGCGATCAGTGCGACACGGGTGCGGTTGTCTTCGTCGGCCTTGCGCTTGATCAGGCCCCGCTGCTCGAACTGCCGAATCATCCGCGAGAGGTTGGACGCATCGATCCCCATCATGCGGGCGATCTTCGACGGGGACGTCTGGCCATGCGTGAGGTGGTAGAGGAATTCGGACTGGCTGGGTGTCAGATCCAAAGGTTCGAGCAAGCGAGCCGAACACGCGGTGATCTCCCGGCCAAGCAGACGGATCTTGCAGGGAATCGAGCCGGCGTCTTCAACAGAGGTACGTGCCATGATCGGTGTTCGGTGCTAACTGATGGGCGAAGGGCCGTGTAACAATCCTCGACTCTAGCAGCCTTACGCCGCCCAAGCCAGAACGATCCCAGCCAAGTCCGCCATAACACCCGCCGCCCGGCCCAGGCTGTCGGATTAGTAGTGGTGCACCGCTTGAACCCACGCAACCGCAGGCGTCACGCCGGACACGCAAGGCGCGCTGCGCGGAGGCCGCGGTCTCGGCCGTAAGTGACCGTGCTTAAACTATGCCCAACGCCAACACGCCCCCTTACTCATGCCCGTCCCCAGTAGGGACATCCAGACGGAACCCCGGGAAGCGGTTGAGGGCTTGGGTCGTGTGGCACTGCACACATGCGTTCATCATCTGGGCGTAATAGAACACGCTCAGCTCGGGGTCGCGGCGGTGGGTTGCGTCCGCCAGTTTGTCGGCCTGGGTGTGGAACCGGACATCCTGGTCGATGAAAGCCTGGGGGAGTTTGGCGTGCAACTCGTGGGCCTGCTCCTGGGTCAGGGCCTGTTTAAGGATGAAGCTGTCGCGGACCTGGGCGGCGGTCTTGGAGGCGGACTCCCATCGGCCCTGCGCGATGTCGGAGCCGAGCGTGCCCATCGCACGGTCAAGGCTTGTCATCTCCTGACGCAGCAGATCGCGCAGCTCCGCCGAAAGCGCTTCGGCTGGGTCCGCTGTCTCTGACCCCTGGGTTGCACCTGCTCCCCCGGTTGTGCTGGTTTCTGCCTCTGCTTGCCCGTGGTGTTCGTGCAACTGTTTATCCGCCCCGTGCTGCGCGTGCCCAGCATCTTCACCCGCGATGACAAACACGAACGGCATCGAAGCCACACAAAGAACTGTGACGGCGATCATTGTTTTTTTCATCAGATTTCGTCTCCTAAATACACACAACCACCGACGAGACTCATCGGCTTTGTCTATCTGGCATATCCCATCCGGCCCCCGCCCAGCCACACCGCCTGACCCAACTTCAGCCCAACATCATATCCCTCAAGAATACGCTGAGGGAGGCTGGGGGACGACCGGGGGACGGGGGCCGCTTGCAAACCTTTCCCACCGCTTGTCGTACAATCTGGACCCATGCCGGAGCCCGACGCCACACAACCCTTGGAGGAGCTGACCGACGAGCAGTTGCTGGGGCGGCACCGTGGCGGTGATGAACAGGCTTTCGAGGTGCTGATCGAGCGGTACCGGCTGGAATTGTTCCATTTCCTGGCCCGATTTGTGGGTAATCGCACGGCGGCGGATGACATTTTCCAGGACGCCTTTCTCCAGGTTCACATCTCGGCCGGCACATTCGACATATCCCGGCGATTTAAACCGTGGCTTTTTACGATTGCGGCGAACAAAGCACGGGACTACCTGCGTAAGAACAAAAGACAGAAGGCCGCATCCCTCTCGGCCATGGTGGACCAGAGCCAGGATGGCGGCCGAGCGTTTATCGACCTGTTGGAAGCGGATTTACCCCTGCCTCAGGAGAAAGCCCAGGAACACGAAACCCGTCAGATCGTACGCCAGGTGGTAGCCGGATTACCCGATCATCTCCGCGAAGTTCTTTTAATGGCGTACTTTAACAGGATGGCCTACCGAGAAATCGCCGAATCCCTGAGCATCCCGCTGGGGACGGTCAAGAGCCGGCTTCACGCGGCGGTAGGCACATTTGCCGAGCTTTGGAAGGCCCAGGCCGGACCGCTTGACGATTAAGCCCGAAGGAAACAACTTAACCCCCAGCCCTGACACCATGCCAGACCCGACCCCGCCTGAATCTGACCCCACTGGGACGCCTCACCAGGCTCCTGAGCCGATCTACCGCCTTTGTGAGCTGGACGGCCAGGCGCTGGACGCTGTGCTGGCAACCCGAACCGGGGGCGCGGACACCGGCCCGGTACCGGCGGATACCGCCCAGCGGGCCCAGAAGATGCGTGAACTGCTTGGGCTGCTGGATCTGGACGCTCCCCAGGACCCGCCGGCGGACCTGACCGGGCGGGCGCTAGAACAGATCCGTGCCCATCAGCAGCGTCAGCGGTTCACCAGCCAGGTGCAGATGCTCTCAGAACCCAGGCGGACCCTGGGGGTCGCCTGGCACCAGTTACTGGCGGCGGCGGCGGTGTTCATCATCGGCGCGTCGCTGCTGATGCCGGTGATGGAGCGTCAGCAATCCGATGCCCTGCGGGTCACCGGGGCCGGCCACCTCCGCGCAGCAGGGCAGGCGATGCAGTTGTACGCGCTGGCCAATAACGGCCAGATGCCCAGGGGCCAGGTCAAGCCCGGGTCGGTCTGGTGGGATGTCGGTCAGCCCGATACGGTCGCAGGCCAGGGCGCCCGCTCTAACTCCGCCCACCTGTACCTGCTGGTCCGCTTGGGCTACGCCACACCTCAGACCCTCGCCTGCCCGGAAAACCCCTTCGCCAACGACGAACACCTCACCACCGACAAACACGACTGGCTTAGCCCTCAGTCGGTGTCCTACAGCTACCAGAACCAGTACACGCTCCGTGCCATTCGGCTTGAAGATGTGCCGAGGATGGCGGTGCTGGCGGACCGAAACCCGCTGTTTATCGTGCGCGGCGGGCGGGTCTTCTACGACCCCACCGCCCCACATGACGCCGCCAGCCGGGCTCACCGCGGCCTGGGCCAGAACATCCTGACCGCCGACGGCACCGTGTCCTGGCGACTTCGACCAACCCTCGATCCGCTTGGGGCCGAACATGCGGACAACATCTGGACGATCAACGGGGTCGACTTCTACACCGGCCGGGAAACCCCCTCCAGCCCCGACGACAGCTTCCTGGTCCCCTAACCGCTAAACATCTGTGCAAGTCCGATGCGCCCGGGGTAGCCGTCGGTCCTGGTCTGCGAGAGCCTCCAGATTAGTCCTCGTATGTCTGCGAAGTCTACGTTCTCACCGCAGATCAACCATCCCCCCGACGTGCGGACTTGCCGTTTAGCGTCGGCTCGTAGATCCGCGCGTTAGCCCAACGGGGCAAGTCCCCCGAGCGTGAGAATATCGCCGTGGATGAACGCACGCGTAATGATCAAAATGCGTGTGATTATGTTTTCCACCAACCATTGACCGCGGTGGAGGGACCGATAAAGTAGAGGTATTGGAGCGCCGTCTGGCGTGCCCCCACTGGACCAGGGTCTCCGGGCACGATCGCCCGGTCGTGATATCGAAAGGTTTGACCCAACACCCCGCACCGGTCCCAAACGGACTTGGGAGGCATCTCATGCAATCCCACTATTTCGACCTGGAGCAAGCAGCGCATCAGTTCCTGGCAGAAGAATGGCACGCTCTTTCCAAGCGGGCCCTCACAAAGCGCAAGAAGCCTGCGCGGCGCGCACGCACGGACCCGAACACGGCCGAGTACGCCGTCGAATTGTCGCCGGTTATCGCCGTCCTGCCCGGGCTGATCCGCCTGGTGTCCGAGTGCCACGATCAGCCGATCAGTAAGTTCCGCCCGACCATCGACCGGCTGATCCGCGAGCAGGAGTTCGTAGACCTCGGCGGCGACTCGATCGTCGATCCACACCTGAACGTGCACACCGAGCAATACGTCGAGTTGACGATCCGGGTGCTCGAGCGCGTCCGGCTTGAGGACCACGAAAAGGGCGAGTGGTCAGACGCACCCGCCACACCGCAGATGTTCGGGTAACCCCGCGCAAGCAAGCGCAACGCTCAAAGAATACACCGGAGCCGGATGGCGCTTGCGGTTTAGCCCGGCATCAAATCACAGCACACCCAGACGGTTCCTCCTCACCGCCCGCCTCGCCCCTTGCCATAACCCCGCCGGTGTGCGATGGTGCGCGGGCAAAGACACCGCCCTTCTGGAGGTCAGCCATCAACACCACCGATCGACCCACCGCCGACTGCGTCAGCCCGTTCCCTGACCACACGAGCCTGTACCTGCTCGCGGCCGGCATCCTGCTGGGCGTGCTGCTGAGTCCGGGGGTGCTCGGCCGAGCCGCACCGGCGCTATATGAAAACATCTTCGTCGGGGGCTCGGACATCGCGCTACAGATCGCCGAGGACCAGGCGCTGGTCGATAAACAGATCCGGGACCTCGAGCAGATCGGCGCGACCGACGCCGCCATCCCCGAACATCTCATCCGGCTAGAGGACAGGCAGGTCGTGCTGCAAGCAAAACACCAGCAGGCCCGAGCGCAGCGATTAAACAAACTGACCGGCTGGACAACCGCGCTGATGCTCGCCGTGATCGCGATGATGATGCTCGAAGCGCTGGTCAGTCCTGAAACGAATGCCGATCAAACCACCGCCGTGTCCCCTGCGCTGGGCAGGCTGGTCACCGCCCGCTACGCCCTGACCGCGCTGTGGCTTGCCCTGGCGATCGCCCAGCCCAAGCTCCTCGCCCAGCTACCGATCTTGTTCGCCGGCCTGCTCATCGCGGTCGCGCTAACAGCCGCGCTTATCCCGCTGGGGCCGGGCAAACGCGCTACATAAGCCGCAAGAGACGTATTCATAACCAGATACGACATCCGTTGGGAAAGATGACCCTCCGCACAGTTTACGCCCGCCCTATGTGCTGGACCACGCCTTACCCACCGGTCAAGCCAAATCAGATTTTTTCCTTGTGTTGACCGTGCTTATGTTTATAATGCGCGCCACATAAGCTTGGAAGCGCCAGGTGGGTATGTGCTGGTTTGTCCGAGGTGGGTGCATTTCTGACTAGGGTCGTTCGACCGCATTGAGGAGGACAATTCGATGAAGCGAAGATCTGCTGTTGTATGGCTGGGTGTAGTGACCGTGCTGCTGGCGATGCCGTGCCCGTCATGGGCGTTGCTGGCAGGTGACATCCTGGTGGTTGACAAGGATGCCGATGCGCTCGTGTCGGTGGACCCGCTGACGGGGAACCGATCCGAGTTCTCAGGCGGTCTGGTGGGGCTGGGGACGACCTTCTCCGAACCGCGAGCCATCTCGATCGATGCCATGGGCTACATCCTGGTGTCCGATTCAATCCGCAAGGCCGTCTTTGAGGTCGACCACCTCACGGGCAACCGTGTCATTCTTTCGGGTGATCCTTTAGGCACCAACGTCGGCAGTGGAGTCGGCTTCAATGACCCAAGGGGACTTGCGCGGTATGGCGGGAGCGTTTATGTGGTTGATAGAAGCAAGCGCGCCGTGTTCAAGGTCGACCCCGCGACCGGGGACCGCACGATCATTTCGGGTGATCCTTTCGGCGCCAACGTCGGCAGCGGACCCAACCTCCGTGATGGAGAAGAGCTGATTGTGACCGCCACCGGGAAGATCATTGTCACCGATTCGGATGAAGAGGCCGTGTACGTCATCGATCCCGTGACGGGGGACCGTTCGATCCTCTCAGACTCCCTTAACGGGCTGGGCCCCGACCTGCGCCATCCCTTCGGGCTGGTGATGGACGCCTCGGGCAAGCTGATCGTGTCGGACCGGGATGATGAATCCCTGTTTCTCATCGATGCTCTGACGGGCGACCGTTCGATCCTGTCGGATGCCCTGACCGGCTTAGGGCCCGGCTTCAATGAGCCGCGCGGCATTGCGCTGGACCTGCTGGGCCAGATCCTGGTGGCCGACCAGCGAGAGGATGCGCTTTACAAGGTGGACCCCCTGACAGGCGATCGCTCGATCCTGTCGGACTCCCTGAACGGGACGGGCACAAGCTTCAGTCGGCCCGTGGGTGTCGCCGTGTTCCAGCAAGAGGAACAAAAGGAACCGCCGATCCCCGAGCCGGTGACCACGACTTTGGCCGGCCTGGGCCTGTGCGCGCTGGCGCTGCAGACCACCCGACGCCGACGGGCTTGACGGTTGATCAAAAATCAGCGGCCCGGCCGCGATCGTCTTCGCAAAATCAGCAGGGATCAGTCCCTGCTGATTTTGCGCATGTGGCGTCTGAAATGACCTGGTGGTCAGCAATTCCCCCGGCAGCCGGGGTCTGAGGATAGCGCTAATCTTTGCTGACCTTGCGCATGTATCGGCGCATGGCCCAGGCGGCGAAGCGCGGGCTGACGGTGCCTAGCGCGACCGTGAACCTCATCAGGGTTGAGGGCCAGAGCTCCGGGCGGGGACGACGTAAGGTTTTGACGACGCCGGCGGCGACGTGTTCTTTGGTCTGCATTAATGAACTAGGGGTAGACCCCCGCTCGGCGGCCCGCCTGTCCGGAGATAACGCCCTCGCCTGCTCGCCGAACTCGGTCGAGGTCCCCATCGGGTGGACGCTGGTCACGACGATCCCCTCATCGGCCAATTCCCCACGCATCGCGCCTGCGACCGAGTCCTGCGCGGCCTTGGTCGCGCAATAGGCACCGAACTTAGGCACGCCGATCTCGCTGGCTACCGATGAGCAGATCAGCAGGTGTTTGAGCCCGTCGCCGGTCTTTTGCAGATACGGGACCGCCTCGCGGATCGTGCGGAGCGTGCCGTAGTAGTTGGTCTCGAAGATGTCCCGGTGGGTTTGCAGGTCGGTATCCAGGACGGTCCCGAAGATGCCGTAGCCCGCGTTGGCGAACACGGCGTCGACCCGGCCGAAGGCCTCTTGCGCCTGCCGCATCAAGCCTTGCACGTCCGCGTCCACAGTCACATCACACTCGACTACCAAGGAACGCCTGCCCAATGATGTGATTTCGTCTGCGACCTGCTTGAGCTTATCGGTGCGCCGCGCGGACACGGCGACATCCATCCCCGCCTTGGCGCAGGCCAGCGCGGTCGCGGCCCCGATGCCCGAACTGGCGCCGGTGATGACGATGAGTTTGTCGGTCAGGTCGCGCGGCATGGGGATAGTTTACGGCGGAAGCGCCCGCTTAGGCACGACCGCCCCAACCGCCATCCCTGCTCCCCACCAGCCCTCCGAACGGATCGGATTTCACAGATGCCGCGATCAAAGCCTTAATGAACGTGGCAGACCGCGATCATCCAGGTATTAAGACGCCTCGCACCATCCCCATAACCCGAACACAAGCACCAAAGCGTCAACGAAGCGCGGAAGTACAGAACACCGCTGAAGTTTGGAGCGGTCGGGCGGTCGAAACGCTTGCGGCTGATACGGCGACGTGTCCATAATGATGCTAACACTTTTTATCTTTTGATCTCACCGATTGAGCTATGCGACGTATAAGGAGTAATAAGTCTTGATTTCACTGGTCATGTGCGTTAAGTTCTAGATCTGGCGATTGATTGGGCATCAATCAAAAGGGAAGATGTCTGGCCGCACCGGGCTGACCTCACATACTCATGCGCAACCACACTTCCCGACAGTGGGGAGGGTCTAGCGGATGCGTTCGATCTCATCGACCACCGTAGTACCGGGTGCTTGTTTCATTTCTTACGCCGGTCCTTCAATGGCTAACGAACGGATCGCGTCGGGCGTCGGACATGTCTTACGTGAAGACCCCAACGGACACATCCGCCTAACCCGACGGGATCTCTCCGGGGCACCCTGATAAAACCATATACGGCCCATCGTAAGCCGGTAAACCCACTTCACCAGGAGAAGGAGAAACACAATGAAGTTTGCCACCACGACTGTCGCCGCCCTCGTCCTCGGTTTATGCACCGCCGTCGCGCTCGGCGACGATATCGCACCCCCGGACTACCGCGGCCAACCCGTCAGCACGTTCGTTCACTGGGACTTCGGCGTCACGGGCGCGAACCCCGTGGACTTCGGATTCGGGCCCGACCCCGATGGACTCACCGGCCCCATCACGCCCAACACGGCCGTTGACCCGAGCCTGCAGATCTTCACCCCCGACCCCCAACACCCCTTTACCACCTACCTGTTCACAATGCCCAACTGGATCGATGACCTGCCGCTGAAGAAACTGCGGATTCAGATCACCTACACCGATCTGATCGCCGGCGACGGCTCTTTCCCTGTCCCGGCTATCGCGAACCTTTCCGCTACCGATAACGGCAATGCCGTCAACCCCTCCGGCATCATCAACACCTTCGTGACCACGCCGGAAAACGTGGACCTGGATACCTTCTTCTTCTTCATGGACTGGGAGATCCGCCCCAACCCCGACTTCGAAACGTTCGAGGTGCAGGTCCCCAGCGGCGTCAGCCTCGATCAGGTCGTGTTCGATTCGATCTCGATCCCCGAGCCCGCGAGCCTGGCGTTGATCGGCCTGGGGACGCTGGTCGGCCTGCGCCGGTCGCAACGGACACACACATGAGCAGACACCTCGCGGTGTTGACTCGGACCGGTCGAGTCTTATGTGGCAATGTCTGGTTGACAGTCTGGTAAGTGCAGGCGATTGCCCGCCACCAGAGCGTTCACAATCCAAGCGTAGCGAGGCATCGTTTAGCTCGACCGCGGGGGTCACTTCCAGCTTCTGCCCGAGGCTATGGGAATGAGAGTGCGTGGGCGCATCACCTGAGAAACAGCCCCAGGCGGAAACCTGGGGTTGCTGCGGATTTATCATGGTGTCGCTTGATCCAAAGCTTGCTGACGCGCCGAAACTACAGCTTGCTTACGCCGACTCGGCAAGGTCGCGGGCTTTCTGGATGATCTCGCGTGAGAGCTCGGGCATCGGGTAGTGCTCTTGCAGGAACTCGCGGAGCTGGTCCTGCTCTGCGATGCGGAAGTAGACGGCCCGGTCGATGCGGTTGGCGGCGAAGGTGACGGCCCGTGCCAGGCGGTTGGCGCTGGCGGCCATCAACATCTCGCCGCTCGGCTCGGTGCGGATCGGCAAGAGCTCGAACTGCCAGGCCTGTCGGCGGTTGAGCACGCGCAGGGCCTCGGCGTCGAACTTTTCATGGGCCAGATCGATCGTCCCGGTGAAGCGGTGATACTGCTCGACCCAGGCGTGCTCGATGCTGTGGAGCGTGACATCAAACATCCGCTCGGCCAGGACGCCGAAGGGCATCTTTTGCTGCTTCTGTGCTTGAAGAACCTCAAACACCTGCTGCTCGCTGAGCACGCCCTGCTCAATGAGTATTTCCCCGATTTTGATCGTATCCTTGGACACCTGCTCCTCCTTAGTCGGGCCGATACATAGCGGACCCACCGAGTGCATCGGCTGGCTTAGGCGGCTGAGTTAGTCCTCAAGGCCTGTTTCTTGGCTGAGTTGGCCCAGTGCCCCTCGTGGCAGGGACAGCCGCGCCAGACGTGAGGGGCGCGAGTCGGGCCCGAGGAAAAAACCGATGAGAAGTTAAGTAATCCGGGCGTATATGAACAACCGACGCCTTAATGTGAGGCGGAGAGCCTCGCCTGACGCGGCCAGCTTGCGTGGCTTACGTATCCGTTACAGCCGGCACAGTCTCACACACTATAAAAAGCGTGGGCCCGAAGGACCATTGAGTCAGTCTGTGGCGGGTTCCAGGGCGTTGATCTGCTGGACGTTGATCACGCCCAGTTTCAGGGCCGGGTCGTACGCGCGTTGGCCTGTGACGCCCACGAGTCTGCCGAGGAACCGGGTGGTGCTCACCGAGCCCGCCTGGTTGCCGCCGGGCCGAAGGTACGCGACCGCGCGCCCGGTGGTCGGGTCCACCAGCCGGTACATCCGCGGGAGGGTCTTGCCGTCGTAGATACTGCTGGCAAGCAGGCGTCCAACCGCGTCGTAATGGACCTGTGGTCGATCGGGCTCGGCGGTGCCGTCCGGCTGGGTCGCTGCGCGGGCGTCGGCGATACTGGTCAGGCCCTGGGCGATCTGCTTGTTCTTCTCAAGCGCCGCGATCCGCTTCGCCACGATCAGACGATCCGACGCCGACAATCCCGGGTCGTCCTGGATCGCCTGGTACTGGCCGATCATCTCGTCCAGAGGCTGGGCCTCTACATCCAGCACGAACAGCAGCGCCATCCGCCTCTCAAGATCGGCCAGGGACGCGGCCTGGATCGCCGGCTCGGGCTCGGCGCTCTTGCTGGCGTCCAGCAGGTCCACCAGGTCAGCCACCGCCTGATCGTCCGCAGCAGGGGCGACGGGGGCATCTGCGATGTCTGCGCTGGGCTCGTCCGGGGCGTCAGGAGCAACCTCGGGAGCCGGGGTCGTTTCGACCACGGGTTCAGCCGGCTGGGCCACGGGGGCGGGTTCGTCCTCATCGGCTTCGTCCGGTGTCTCGTCCGGGGCATCGGCCGGGTCTTCGGCGGTCGCCGCCTCCATCGCCAGCGCCCGTCGGACCGAACCCGGCGGCAGATACACGTACGCGCCGGGCGGGGACACGATCTTGTAATGGCTGCCCTCCTCCGCCACGATCTGCACGCCGGCGCCTTCGTTGAGAAGGACCTGCGGCCGGTAGCTCCCCGCCGGGCCGTTCAAGTCCGCCGCGGTGACCTTGCTTGCGTCGGTGTTGACCACCCCCGCGGAGCCGTCGCCCTTGGCGTCCACGAACGCCTTGGAGATGTAGCTGAACACGCCCTTGGGCGGGACGATTTTGTTCCAGCCAGAGAGCACCTCGTGGACCTGCACGAGTTGGCCTTTGTCAAGCTCCCCCACACGGTAGAACCGGTCGGCCGCGCCGGCGCGGACATCCGTCTGGCTCTGGGTCACGATCCCGGTAAAAGGGACCTCCTGCGCCGCCGCCTGCCCAAAGCCGACAGCCAGCAGCAAGGCCGGTGCTAACCAATGAATGACCGATAGGGTGATCCTGCGTCTCATAATGCGCCTCCTGATCCAGACCCGCTGCGCGGGTATTGCGCAGCGGTGAATAAACGACGGTATCGCGGGGGATTCTAAGCGTCAAGGATCGCACGCCGTAGCCGAGCCGAACAGGACCGGCTGGATCGTCGGCCTGCCGGCTTACCCCGACGGCGGCAACGGCGGACCGCTGGGCGGGGGCGGGTCGGCCGGGCTGGCGGTGGCGCGCTGGCAAAGCTCGACCAGCTCACCGATAGCGTCCATCACCGGCTGAGCCTCGGGCTTTCGGGTTTGCTCGAGCTGCTGCTGAGCCGACACCGCCGAGGCCCTGATCGACAGGTACCCGTGGCGGGTGGCGCTGCGCTTAAGCTCGTCCAGTGTCGAGCGGAGTTCCTCGATGTCCCGCTGGCGCTGCGCCGCCAGGACCGACTCGATCGTGTCCGGGAGGTTGCCGACGAATCGGCGGAGCATCATCAATAGCTCCGGGTAGGTCGACAGCTCGCTGGTCACGTCATCGGGGCGGGCGAGCCCAAACCGTCGGGTCTTTTCACGGTTGACAAGCGACGTAGACACTTCGATCAGCAGCGAAGGATCGTCGGCCTTGCGGATCAGCTCATCGCAGCCGGCCTGCACACACCGCCGACCGTCACGGCGAGGCGGCTTGTCGGTTAGCGCCAGGACCGGGCCGGCGTACTCGGCGTCTCGCAGCATCGCCGCGGCCTTGAGCCCCTTAGGCCCCAGCCCCGCCAGGTCGATCAGCACCAGGTCGTAGGGCTCCTGACACGCCTGAGCATCGGACAGACGGCACAGGGCCTGCTCACCGTCGCCGGCCAAATCAACCGACGCGCCGGCCCGCTGGAGGTCCGCGGCGATCCGGAAGCGCGTCCCGTCTTCGCCGTCAATCAGCAGCAGCTGCGCCATGTGCAGCGGCGCGGCCGCGCCCACGCTCAGCGTGTCTGGACGATCACAGTCATCATTACGATCCACCATCGCGGGTTCTCCGCGCCTCCATGCATGGACGCCGGGCGCAGCCGATCACGTCCGCCATGAGTTATCCATCGGCGGGTCCGATCAAAGGCTCAAGCGGTCAAGCGCATACCCCGGTCCGCCGGGGTCGGTCGCAAGGGTTATGACGGCCAGAGCGAAAGGGAAGGCTCTGGAAGGGATGAGAAGGCTCGGGGCAGTACCCCAACTCGAACGGCAGAGACTACGGGCCCGCTGCGTCGAGCAGTTCCACCCGCCAGGCCAGGGCGTCGTCACATGGCTGGTCGTAGACTGCGTTTCGAGGTGATTTCAGATCCGTGCCGACCGAAAGGGCTTGGCGTGCGTGCAAGCCTTAAAACCCTGCTTCACGCAGACGCCGACGCTCCTTGAACAACAGCCATTGAGGCAGGCCCAGCAGAGGGATGTAAGACAGCACAAGCCCCGTAGTCACTGATAAGTAAAGGTGCCCGTTGGTCAAGAAGGGGTCAAGTGCGCGCAGCCAGTGAGGCACACCGTCCGCATTGAAATAACTCAGCCCAATACCCCCATCTGGTACCCACATCCCGAACGCATAACCGCCGGCTGACACCACACCGACAGCCATGCCGCCTGCCGCGACGAGCCCCACAGCGACACCGGCATAAGCGAAGCTGGCCACCCCCACCCCGGCCCAGGTGAACAGTAACGCCGCCGCCAAGCCACCGAAACTCACGACCCCCGCCGCCATTCCGCCCACAGCAAAGACACCAAACGCCGCGCCGCCAAATGCGAACACACCCACCGCCCTGGGGCCGATGGCGATCACGCCCCGCGCCGTGCCGTGTGTGCGGATGTCGATTAACGGGAACCTGGGCCGCAGCCCGTAGCCCACGACCTTGGGTCGGCCGTGCGCTTCGATCGCGCGGAATACGGCGTCCTCCCTGGGCACACCCTCGGCCAGGAACCGTTCGATTTTTTCACCCAGGTGGTCCGCCTGCTCATCGCGCACACACGCCGCCTGAGACGGCTCAGCGATGTGGGCGTAAAGCATCACACGGTCCAGATATTGTTCGATGGCTTCACTCATGCGACACCTCCTTGGGAAACGGGGGGACGGGCCTGATCGCCATCCAGCATTTTCTGCATCACCTCGACGAGCCCGGCCCACTGCTCGCGCTGACCCGCCAGCGCACGCCGGCCCTTGGGGGTCAACCGGTAGTACTTGCGCGGCCGAGCGCCTTGGAGTTGCCGCCACTTGCCGGCGATCTGGCCACGCTCCTCCAGGCGGTGCAGCACCGGGTACACCGTGCCCTCGCCGAGTTTTAATAGGCCCGAGCCCTGCTGGTTCAGGTCACGGACGATCTGGTACCCATAGCTTGGCCCCTCGGCCAGGAGGGCCAATAGCATCGTCTCCACGTTGCCATCCAGTGTGCTTTTTTTTAATCGTGCCATCGGTTTTTTCACCTGCCTCGCCAGGGTCGGGAACCCACGCTGATACATCGAACCAACCAATACTATACAGTTCGAGGTATAGGTGTCAAGCCCCCCGGATCCTCTCCCCCGCCGCGTGCTTTGGGATGTGGGATCGGCGTGCTGGATCGGTGGTCGGGGTCGGCCTGCTTACGGGGCTGAATCTTCGAGCAGTTCCACGCGCCAGGCCAGGGCGTAGTCCCAAGGCTCGTCGTAGACAGCGTCACTTCGGGAAACTTCAAGGCGGTATCGGCCGGGGGGAAGCTGTTTGAGGTAGATGTGCTCGACGTTGTCGACGCGGCTTTGGCTGACCGCCAGGTCGTGCTCTTCGCCGGCATCGTCGATGTGGATAAGCCGCAGGTTCAGGTCGGTGGTGCGTGACAGACCGACCCAGCGCCCGGCCGGGACCGAGCTTTCCGCGTCCGCCAAGGCGGTTATCCGGCGGTGCCAGGTGAGGACAATCGAGGTCTCGCCCATCTCGGCGGCGGTGGCGAAGGTGTAGGCGAGGGTCTGGTCCGGCTGGATCGCGCGGAAGTCCCAGCCCATGCGCTTGGGCAGCCTGCCTGGGTCGGCGGGGCCTGCTTGCAACACCTGGAGGCTTTGATCGAAGTGGACGACGCCCGCGCCCAGGTGCTCATCCAGAGGTCTGCCGGGCGCGGGCTGCCAATTGGGGGGCTTGACCGCGCCGGTGAGAAGTACGGCCTTGATGACCTCGGCCCGGCCTGCGCGGTGGGCGTGGTCGGTCATCTCGTCGGCTCCCTGCAAGAGGCGCGCGGCGATCGCGGCGACGGCCGGGGTCGTGAAGCTGGTCAGCCCGCCGAGCCCGACGATGTCCGGCTTGCATCGGCCGGGGGTCTCGATCCGTGTATACCCACCGGACGACTCACCGCCTTGATACGGCGTCCCGACCGTGATCACGTTGTATGCCGTCCCAAGCAGGTACGGCACGGGGGAATGTCGGCCGTTGTTCACCCCGACACAGATAACGGTGTCGTGCGTGTCGACCTGCCAGTCGGCGCGGCGCAGGACCTCGGCGGCGTAGGGGGCATCGCTGACCCAGGAATGAGTCAACACGCGCATCGGCCCGCCGACCGGAGGCCGATCGGTATCCGCGCCGAGATAGCCCTTACCCATCCAGTCGCGCGACTCGAAGCAGTGCACGACGTTGACGCCCGGAGCAAACCCCTGGCGGCCGTAGATGACGCGCGCGGTGGCGAAGGCGTGGCCGGAGACCTTGGACACCCCCGAGCGTTTGACGAAGGTGACGCCTTTGAACACCGGCGCGGTGGTGTTGGGCAGGTATTGGCCCTGACCAAACTCGACATGCCCGACGGTGATGCCGACCCCGGTGGGGGTCTGTTTGCCGAGCCTGATGTGTGCTGCGTTGATCCCCAGCCGGTGGCGCAGCGATGGCGGGCGCGGGGCGGGGCGTGTGGCGGCGGTGTCGGGTTGAGTGCCCGGCTGAGTGCTTGGCTGAGTGCTTGGCGCCTGGCTGTCGGGCTCTGCGGGCCGGGTCACGGCCGTAGCACCGGCGCCCTGCTGGTCCGCGGCGGATCGCTGGGGGTCCAGCCACCACGCCGCAGACGCCAGCGCCAGCACCGTCAGGCCGATAAGAAGGGTATTACGCAGATCATTCACCATCATTGAGTATCGGCCCGATCGACCCGGACGCTTGGGCCCGCCGGCCGGGGAACCGTGGGGGATTTCCAGACGTACCCAATCTAGCGCCGGTGATGCCCCGGCGGTTCGGGATTTTTCCCTATGATGTCGCCGGCCGTGTTATTTAGAGATGGATCAAGAAACACCTTGCTCAAGACGGATTACCTCATCGTCGGTTCGGGCCTGACCGGTAGCGTGATCGCGCGCACGCTCACCGATGCCGGGCGGGACGTTCTGGTTGTCGATCGCAGGGACCACCTTGGCGGCAACGTCCACGACCACAGCCACGCATCCGGCGTCCGGGTACACACCTACGGCCCGCACTACTTTAGAACAAACTCCGACCGCATCTGGGATTTCGTCACGCGGTTCGCCGAGTTCTACAAGTACGAGGCGTGTCTGAAATCGCTGGTTGATGGCGAACACGAGAACTGGCCGATCGCCGCCAGCTACATCGCCAAACACATCGGCAAAGACTGGAAGCCCCAGTTCACCGGCGAGCCCGGCAACTTCGAAGAGGCCGCGCTGTCACTTATGCCCCGGCAGATCTACGAGAAATTCATCAAGGAATACAACGAGAAGCAATGGGGCGTCCCGGCCAGCTCGCTCTCGGCCGACCTGTGCAAACGCTTCGACGTCCGGCAGGACGATGAGCCCAGGCTCAAGCCCAACTGCAAGCATCAGGGGATTCCGTTAATGGGTTACGCCCACCTGATGCGGCAGATGATCGAGGGCGTCCGGGTTGAATTGGATTTCGATTACCTCAAGCGCCGCGGGGAAGTCGAGGCGAGCGAGCTCACGATCTTCACCGGGCCGATCGACGAATGGTTCGACTTCGAGCTTGGCAAGCTCGCCTACCGAGGCCAGCAGCGCGCCCACCAATACCTGACCGACACCGACTACGCCCAGCCCTGCGGGCAGGTGAACACCCCGATGCACAGCCAGGGCCCGGCGATCCGGACACTTGAATGGAAGCACATGATGCCCGCCGAGCAGGCCAAGCGCATCAAGGGCACGGCGCTGACGACCGAGACGCCTTACACCCCGACCGACCCCGGGGGGTACGAATACCCCTTCCCCGACAGCGCCAACGCCGAGCTTTACCAGCGGTATCGCCGGATGGCCGACGACACCCAGGGGGTGCTGGTTTGCGGCCGGCTGGGAGAGTACCGATACTTCGACATGGACCAGGCCATCGCCCGGGCGATGCTCCTAAGCGAACGCATCCTCAAGGGCGACCACGACGCCGACCGATTGCCGAATGGCTGAAGTCCCAAGGGGATCCACAGATGGACAGGATGCGCAGGATGATCTTTCTGTCAGACTCAACCCGATCTCTTATCCTGTCTATCCTGCCCATCTGTGGATTCTTCTTCGCACCCTTCGCGCCTCCGCGGTTAAACAAAGGTCCAGCCCGGCCATGAACCAA
Organism: Phycisphaeraceae bacterium; assembly: GCA_029260655.1. Taxonomy (GTDB): domain Bacteria; phylum Planctomycetota; class Phycisphaerae; order Phycisphaerales; family Phycisphaeraceae; genus JAJRRS01. The sequence continues at coordinate 28,492 of JAJDCU010000069.1, read as the reverse complement.
AGCTACAACCCCCACGCCAAGCCAAGCGTCAGCATCGTCATGCCGACCTACAAGCGACCGGACCTGATCCGCCGGGCGGTCGACAGCGTGCTCAAGCAGACGGTCACCGATTGGGAGTTGATCATCTCAGACGACGAGGACCCGCCGGGCAAGACCTGGGCGTACCTCCAGAAGCTCGCGGCAAAGGACAAACGCATCCGCATCGTCCGCAACCCCGAGGACCACGGGCAGATCCCCAACAACAACTTCGTGCTGGGACAAGCCCGCGCCGACTGGATCAAGCCTTTGTACGACGACGATGCGCTCAAGCCCGGCTGTCTCCAGCGGATGATGGTCGCCACGATCAAAGAGCAAAGCGCCTCGGTCATCTGCTGCCTGGCGGACAACTTCCTCCACGGCAAGCTCCGCAAGCCCGGGCTGCGCGGCAAGGCATCAAGCCTGGAATACCTCCCCGCCGACGACGCCCTGCTCGCCTGCTACCTCCAGGACCTGGAGATCGGCACGCCCGTGCAGTGCCTGGTCCGCCGCGAAGACATCCAGGCCGGCGTGCTGTGGGAAAACCCAGGCGACATGAGCTCAGCCTTCGACACCTGGTGGCTCTACCGCCTGATCGCTCGCGGCGGCGTCCTTTTGTTAAACGAACCCCTGATCGACCAGCACTGGGGACACGAGACCGGCACCACCGCCATGCAGGACAACCCCCACCTGATGGACAAGGACATCTACCGGCTCAAGGAACTGCTGCGCCCCATGATCCAATCCGGCGCAAGACCGCCTAGCCTGAGCACCATCAAGCAACAGACCCGCCTGATGCGCGCCATCCTCCGCCTGCGCGACCGACGGATCAAACAGGTCCTGCCCCTGATCTGGGGGTGCTGGCGCCCCCACGCCTGGCGTATGGCCCTACGCTGGGCAAGAAACAAACGAAGACCCGGCGTCAACCCCGTCGTACCAAGGCAGGAACTTTGGCCGTAGTAACAGACCATAACACGTGCGTAAGAATCACATGCCCACAGCAAACCAAGCCCGTGAATTGCTCGAAGCCCATGGCACGTGCCAACCGCAAGATGCTTCGGAATGGACCGGCGACATCCCGCTTCCAGACGCTATCGCCGACTTCTATCGTGAAGTAGGTCCGGTAAATATCACCATTGATGGCTACGGAGACCCGATATTCATTCCGAGTCTATCACAACTTTGGCCCCGTCAGACCGGCTACCGCTGGAATGGTCTCACAGGAGAATCAATTGCCGATTGGGACAAAGACCGGATCGTTGTCGCCGACGAGGGAGCCGACCCGTTCATCTATTGCCATGGCAGAATTCTATTCGCCCATCACGGTGAGGGTGGCTGGGAACCCTGTGAACTCTATCCCGACATCGTTACGATGGCAGCGTGCATGGGCACTTTGGGTTCGGTTGTGTTGAATGCAGGTGAAAAGTTTTCTGATGATGATGGTTACATCCGTCCCGAATTTAGGACGGAAGCGATATCCCGATTGACCGAAATAATCAAAAACAAGACAGAGGCTGAGATCATCGTTGAAACCGCTGGCTGGAGCTGAAGTTGCGTGGGTGGATTTGCGAACTTCTATTGGACTGACTGTGCACTCTCCACTACGTACTTCCACTTCCAGTCGTCGAAGTAGAGGTTGACGCCGTCGACTTCAACCTCGCCGCGTTGGAAGTCGGCGGGCTCTGAACGTAGGGCGTGTTTGGTCGGGGACAGGTCGCGGCCGTAGTCGAGGTTGATGATGATGCGGTAGGCGTCCATGTGGCCGAAGTAGAAGTGACGGACATCATCGTCGTCGGACGTGCGGTAGCCGAAGGACGGGTCTGCGACGACCCAGCCGTGGGGCGCTAAGAAGATCTCTGCCCAGTCGTGGAGGTTTTCCTTGCCGGGGGTGGTGGTGAAGCCGGACTGCCAGCGGGCGGGGATGCCGACGCTGCGCATCATGGCGATGAGGGTAACGGCCTGGACACCGCAGTCGCCGCGTTTACGCTTCATGCACAGGTTGGCGAAACTGGGGATCGTGGCGTATTCGAGCTCGGGCAGCCAACGGATGTTCGCGTCCCACCAGTCGAAGAGGGCTTTGGCCTTGAGGTACGGATTGGTTTCGTCGCCGACGAGCTGCCTGGAGAGGCCGACCAACTCGTCGTTGAAGACCATGTGCGGCGGTCGCTCGGCCAGGTAATGCGCAAAGTCGGCCCGCTCGCCGTGGGTCAGTTCACGGACGTTGTCCTGGGTGATCACCGGGTAGTGCCCGGCCATGGTGTACTCGAAGACCTCCTCAAACACGACCGGTTTGCCCGGATCGGCGACGGTGCTCTGGTAGTAGGCTGTGCGTTGCGGCGCCCCGCCAATGGCATGCGGGCCGTCGAAGTCGGTGGCGTTGGGTGCTATCTGTGGCTGGTAAGGTTGGCCGTCGATCGTCGCGCTAACCAGGGCGACATCGGTCTGTTGACGGTACGCCTGCGGGAACGGGAGCCAGACGGATAGCTGTGAACCTTCGCGCATCAGTGAAGGGTCGAGCTGGTCGGCGGCGGGCTTGACGGTCAGCGTGTAACGCACCCGGAAACGGCGCGGCGACACGACCGGCGACCCACCGGCGTGCGCAGAAGCTCTGCCGGCGCTGGCGATTTCGGCGAGGTGGCCGTTGAGCGTGAAGTTGGAACGGTCTTCATCCAGCGACTGTCCCGATGACCCGTCCGAGTTCTGTCCCTCGGCCTGACGGCGCTCTTTCCACTCGTCACGGCGGCGCTTGATCTCGTCAGAGAAACGGTACATCACCCCCGGCTCTCGGCGGAAGTAATGCACCTCGCCATCGATCTCCCGACAGGTCACCTGCCCCTGATCGACCAGCCGCAACAGATCGTCTGCCGTGAAGTCCCCGATCGACTTGCGGATATCAGCGACCAGTTCGCTTTCGGTCTGGTTGAAGTCACGGCGGATTCGACGGATCGTTTCGAGTGATTCGTCACGCGCACGGCGGTCGGCGTCGTTCACATAAAGAGCGTCGTCACGCAGCAACGCCTCGGCATCGGCGAATGAGCCAACATCGATCAGCGTGCGGACCTGCTGAATGGTTGGGTGGCTGCTTGTCCATAGCAGCGCCGCACCGGGATAGCTCGCATCCCCAGCCAGCACACCGCCCGATCCGATCAGACCGCTCATCACAACCACTCCACAAACCAAAGATGACAACCCACGCATAAGACGAATCCGCCTTCATCCAGGAGACTCTCACGCCATCTCAGCCTAGCCACACCGCCGCCATTGTACCGCCGCGATGTCCCGCAAGGTACACTGCCGTCCAACCTAACCCCATGGAGGATGCCGGCAATGAATCAGCCCGCCCGAGTAGCGAACATGTTCGCCCGCCTGGTCTTGTCAACCACCGTGTGCTTCTGCGGGGGTTGTCACGCGCTGCCGGCGTGGACCACGGGGCCGATCAAGCCTGCGCCGCTTGAGCCGGGGGACACGATCATGTTCATTGCGCCTGCGGGGGAACTCAACGAAAAGCGCATGACGCTGGCGAAACAGCGCCTCGAAGACATGGGTTTTGTCATCAAGCAGCGCGATGACCTGTTTAGAAAGCACGGGTACCTGGCCGGGCCCGATGAGGTAAGAGCGGAAGAGATCATGGCGGCGTTCGAAGACCCGGAAGTCGACGCGATCTTCCCCGGCACAGGCGGCTACGGCACGACACGGATCCTCGATATGCTTGACTACCGCAGCATCCGCAGGCACCCGAAGATGCTGATCGGGTTCAGCGACATCACCGGGCTGCACCTGGCGATCAACCGTCGGGCCGGGCTGGTCACGTTCCACTCGCCTAACCCGCAGTACGGGTTGGGCAGCGAGGGCAACTTCAGCGAGTTCTCGGCGACCTACTTTTGGCGGGCGCTGCTAAAGTCCAGCTACTTCGATGAAGACGGCGAGCGTCTGGCCCCGGGCTGGACGTATGCGTTCCCCGAGGATGTGCCGGCCCCCAAGACGCTGGCCACCGGCAAGGCGCGCGGCCGGCTGGTCGGCGGGAACTTCTCGCTGGTCGCCGCGACGATGGGCACACCCTACGAGATCCAGACACGCGGCAAGATCCTCTTCGTCGAAGACGTCCGCGAGGCCCCCTACCGGATCGACCGCTTCCTCTCGACGATGCGGCTGGCGGGCAAGCTCGAAGAGCTTAACGGCGTGATCCTCGGCAAGTTCACCCGCACGGAGAAAGAAGGCGAAGACCCTTCGCCGTTCAGTGTCAATGAGGTGTTTGAGCAATACTTCGCCGACCTGGGCATCCCGGTGATCTACGACTTCCCGGTCGGGCACTACAAGTTCAACGCGACGCTGCCGATCGGCGCGGTGGTGGAACTGGAAGCCACGGAGGACGGCAGCCGGGTGACAGTGCTGGAAGACCCGGTGAAGCTGGAGAAATGACTGGCGGAAGCGGCCAGACTAACGACGGCAACCCCCCATCATGCCCGGACCGCCCAGAATCACTCGATGCCACGAGCGGGCCCTTGTCGACAACTGATTATGAGCCTTGGTCTTAGCCCATCCCTTGATTACCCAGTTAATTGTGCAACAATTGGAGGATGCGGATGCGTGCCGCAGCGGTGAAACAAGTATTACTCGACCCTGGACACACATGCCCAAGTGCCAATCCCTCAGCCGCCTACTCAAGGCGATGCGGCGTCGTACCGGTGCCCACCAGCCCGGTCGGCCCCTTGCTGCCCCTGCGGCAGGTTCTGTCGAGCCGCTCGAGCCGCGTCTGCTGCTCAGCGCCACCGGCCCGATCGGCGACGCCAACATGGACGGCCTGGTAGACGACGCCGACGTTCAACTGATCCGGTCGCAGTGGAACCAGTCCGCCGCCGGTGCCGACGCGCTTACCGGAGACTTAAGCGGTGATGGATACGTCGGCCTGGACGACCTGAACCTCGTGCTGGGCAGCCCCGACCTGCTCGCCACCCCGGTGCCAACGCAAGACCAAGCCGTCGGATTTTCCGCCGCCCTGGTCGACGATCAGCAGACCGTTTCCCAGCCGCTATTCACCGACTTTAACGGCGCGATCACCGGCAACTGGACCCCGACCTTCACACGCAACCTGGAGACCGTCGATCCATTTGGCCAAGCCGTGGGCGTAGACCAGCCCCGATGGGGTGAGCCGGTCGCATCGGGCACGGTGTTGCCTTGGGAGGTCGCGTTCGGGACCAACGTTCTCTACCAGAACATCGGTTTCGGCCCAGGCGCCGACGGGCAATGGCTCAGCGTTTGGTACAACGCCAACGACCGCTCGGTCATCGCGTTCAACGAAGACTTCTCACAATCCAAAACGATCGACTGGACGCGCGACGGCGGCCTGTCCTGGCTCAAGCCCGCCGACCAGCAGGCCAACGAGCGGTTCGTCCCGGTCACAGGCCGGCTCGTCCCCGGGGGCTTCTGGACGGTCTACCTCCAACGTGAGCAGGACAAGGACCCGTCGGCCGGGCGGGACTGGGTCCCCGTCGGCACGTCGATCGGCATCGCGCAGGAGATCACCTTTAACAACGTATTCGATCAGCAGCGCCAGGTGCTGGACACGCCGAGGATGCAAGGCCTGATCGACAGCACAACCGGCGAACCTTTCTCCCACGTCCGGGGGCGTGAATGGGCCATGTCGATGACCCCGGTGGTTGACGCGTCCGGCCAGATGCAGGCGGTGTGGTGGGCGGTCACCGACTACATGCAGGACCCGACGAAGGAGCCGGCCAAGCCCGGGGGCAGCACCTGGGTCTTCAAGGCGACCCGCGACCCCGGGGCGAACACCTACACGGTCCGCCAGCCCCGGCTGATCGAGCAGCAGGAAGACCCGCTAGGCAAAGCGGAAGCCTTCGAACATCGGCACTCGGCCATCGTCGTACTCCACGAAACCGGAGAGGTGGACGTCATCGTTGCCTCCGGGGACAACCCAGACCACTCGTTCGTGAAGCGCTTCCGGATCAACGACCCTGTCAACTACGAGACGTCGAGCCTGACCGTCCAAAGCACCGGGTTCCTCGGGCAGACCGGCGAGATGTCCCCGCAGTTGATCTCGTTCCAGGTCGGCTCCGCACCGGACAAGATCCTGGCCGCGACGGACGGGCGCGACGAGGCGGTGATCGAAATCACCGTGCCCCGCGCGATCGACGAGCCCGCGATCGTGCGCGAAGCCTTCGGCGTGCGCTTCAGCACATCGGACGCCCAAACAGGGATCGCGCTGACACTGGTGACTCAGATCCAGTTGGCCAAACCCTGGGAGCGATCGGGCTACGCCGTGGTCATGGGCACTGTGTCCGGGCCCGTCCCCGATGATGCGATCACGATCGGCTATTCCCCCGACGGCCTGTCGTGGACCGAGATCGCCAGCAATCCCAACAACCGACGGGTGATCTTCCACAACGACACGCTGGTCATGGCCAGTTCCTTCGGCGGTGATGGCATCCTCCGCGCGCCCGTGCCCGCCACCCAGGCTGTTCAACCCCTGATGATTGCACCCGGCGGCACGCAGCGACTGCACGAAACCCTGACACCGCAGCAGAGCTTCGCCGATACAACCGTTTCTTTCCTTACTAAGGAGAGCGGGCTGTGGGTAGACAACGGCGCACCGCTATCGGTCCAGCCGCCTTCCCTGGGGCAGGTTATCCGGATCGACAGGCTGGACGAGCCGCTGCAAACGTTATTGACTCGGCTGAACCTCGCCGGCGGATCGGCCAACTTCCCCGCCGGGGGCCTGGCCTACAAGGTCTGGCTCATGAATGCCCCGGGCTTCGCGCCGATCCTGTGGTACGGCCCCAGCTCGCCGGGCCAGGGACTGGTCACCCAGGAACTCCGCCCTGTCGCCAACGACTCTTGGATCCCGGCGATGGGTTGGGTGACGCAGGACCCCACGGGGATCGGCGCCGACTACCAGATCGTCGGCGGGATACGCTCGTCGTTTAGAAGCGATCCGGGACGCGTATCGCTCTACCTCGCGTTTGACCTGCTCCTGAACGAGACCGATCTGTCAGGCGGAAACCAGATCCATGCCGACATAGACGGGGATGCGTTTGTCGGGATCACCGACCTGAACATCGTGCTGGGCGAATGGGGCCGTGGTATGACGCCGCCGCTTATCTCCGGCGACATGGACGGGGACGGGTTCGTCGGGATCACCGACCTCAACGTTGTTCTCCAAAGCTGGAACAACAACGTGACTCCGGGTGACCTGCTTCAGGGAGACGCCGATGGTGATGGATTCGTCGGGATCACCGACCTCAGCCGCGTGCTGGAGAACTGGAATATCGGTGAAATACCCCCCACGGAACCGCTGCGTGGCGACCTGAACGGGGATCAGAAAGTCGGGATCGAAGACCTGAACATTGTGCTGGCCAAGTGGGGCCAGCGGGACCTGCGGCCGACACTTGCACCCGGGTATCCGATCGGACCCAGCGATACGGTCAACCCGACAGGGGAGCCCGAGCGGCTGTCGTGGCAGTTGCCGACCCCATCTACCGAAGGATTCGTCGCCGCCGTCGCCCTCTCCATCCCCGGCGATGGGATCGACTCGGTCTGGGGGCGCGACATGTCACAGAACGGGTCGACCAACTACGGCTCGATCTACGCGGACGCCAACAACAAGATCGAACTGTGGCATCACCGAGGAGCCAGACAGTGGTCCCTGGAGATCTGGGTCGACGGCCTGATGGCGGACGCGATCCGGATCAATGACGCCTGGCTGAACCCCGACGGCCGGCTGAACTGGGTCGTGTCGTACGACCCGCTAGAAGGTGTCCGCTTGGCCTTGCAGCAGCAGGGCAATGTAGTTGTATCCGGGGTTTCGCCGGTGACGCTTTCGATCCTGCCGACCACGATGCAGATTGGCTCGCAGGACTGGCTGAGCGTGCCGACGGTCGGCGTCAAGTCCGCGTACTTCAACCCTGGCGCTTCCGAAACCGAAGCCGAAGTCCGCTTACGTGCGATGCGCGACCCCATCTACCTCGGCTAGGCCTGCCCGTACCATCCGGTTCGGCGCCGCACAGCCTCGTGAAGGAAGAACGGCGCGTCAGTCGAGCGTCACTGAGACGGCTTTACCGGCCTTAGCCATCTCAGCTCCTCCGCGCCGCTGAGCCAGGCGCCGATCAGGACGACCGCTGCGCCGGCGGCGACCATCACTGTGAGTAACAAGGCGCAACCGGTCCAGGACAGTTCATGTGCGGGGTAGCGCAGCAGCATCGGTGCAAGCGCCGCGGTCATGACGGCGGTGAGCATGGCGGTGCGTGCCCAGCCCCTGATCACCGATGCGTCCACCGGTGACCCGACGTGCCGGCGAACCAGCAGCAACAGGATCAAGACCTGACAGGCGGCGCTGATCGCGGTGGACCAGGCGAGCCCGGCTGCGCCCAACGGCCAGATCAGCGTCAGGTTCAGCGCGAGGTTAAAGACGACCATCGTCATGCTGACGCGCAGCGGGGTCTTCGCGTCGCCGACGGCGTAGAACGTACGGGTAAGGATGTGCGTCATCGAGTAGGCCCAGACGGCCGAGGCGTACCCGGCAAGGATGGTCGCGACGCGCAGCGCGTCTTGCAACTCGAACCGGCCGTGCTCGAAGATGACACGGGTCAGCGGAACGCGGACGAGGATCAGGCCAACGCTTGCTGGCAGGCCGATGAAGAAAGAGAGGCGCAGGCCGTGGTGCAGGATCGTCTGGAAACTTGTTTTGCCCCGGTCGGAGCGGTCGGCTGCGGCGTGCGCGAGCGCGGGGAAAATGGCGGTGGCGATCGCGATCCCGAAGACGCCTAGGGGGAACTGGTACAGCCGCTGCGCCCCGGCCAGCGACACGACCTGCCCGGCATCATCGATCGGGTACGCCATCTGTCGGCCGAACAGCGATAGCATCTGGGCGCCCCCGGCCTTGGGCGCAAACCCCCAGGCGATCAGCGTGTCCATCGCCGCGTTGATCTGAAACACCGCCAGGCCCAGCACCATCGGGCCCATCACCCAAAGCATCTTCTTAAGCGGCGCAGCAGTACGGGAGAAGTCAAGCGTCAGGCGCTGCACCCGCCATAGCGCCACAAGTTGCCACACCAACTGGAGCAGGCCCGCCAGCAGCACGCTCAACGAGACAAGGCGGATCGCGTTTCGCAGCGCCTGCCCGTCTTCGCCGACTGACACACTTGAGCGGGTCGCCCAGAGAACCGCCACGATCATCGTCAGGTTTAGAAGAATCGGCGCTGCCGCGGGTGGCCCGAACCTGCCTCGGACCTGCAGCGCCCCGCCGATCAACGCGACCAGGCAGATCATCGGCATGTACGGCAGCATCAGCATGGTCAGCCGGATCGCCAGGTGGGTGTCGTCGGAAAAACCACCTTGCGCGTTCAGCCACCACAGGCCCAGCTCGCCCAACAGCGTCAGGCCGGCGGTGACGATCAGCAGCAGTGCGATGCAAAGTGAGGCGAAGCGCCTGGCGATCGCCGGGTCATTTCGGGTCAGGTCGGCGTAGGCGGGGATGAACGCTGAGGCCAGCGCCCCTTCCCCAAAGAGCCGGCGGAAGAGGTTTGGGATCATGAACCCGATCAGGAATGCCGAGGCGACGGGCCCGCGCCCAAACGAAGCGAACAGCACCGCGTCACGGACCAGCCCGGTGACGCGAGAGGCCAGGGTGAGCGTGGCGACAAGCAAGGCATGCCCGACGAAGCGCGGCGCGTCGCTGCATGACACTGCGCCGTCCTGGTCATGGGACGGGGTCGGGGTCGGCGGTGTGTCTTGGGTCGGGCTGTTCATTCAGCTCGCTCGGTGAGGCCGACGCGGCGCAGTGCACGCCTGGTGGAGATCAGGGCCCATACGGTCATCGCCGCGAGCAGGCCCAACTCGTGAGCCAGGACGTCGGCCGCTTCCACACCGCGTCCGGAATAGGCCTGGGCCAACTCCATCATCGGCGCGGACAAGCCCATGACAAGAATCGTCACCAGCACGCCGCGTGACGGCCGGCTGACCCCGGCGGGGAACGACGATGCCAACAGCCAGGTCAGCCCCGCCGCGATCACGAAGTGCCCGGCCTTGTCCATCCCCAGCCACGGGCGGGTGAACAGGCGGACAGACCAGTCGATCACGTCGTTGACGATTGGCGGCAGGGACAGCACAAACACCACCGCGGCGCAGACCAGGAAGGCCAGGCGCATCGCCCTGACCCGCCGTAGCGAGGGGGCTTGACGGGCCGCGGGGGTCGCCATCAGCACAACGGTCAAGGCCCCGACGGCCGAGGCGGCGAAGTCGCTGAGGGTGACGTCCCGCTGTGTCCAGTGCTGGGTCAACTCGTCTACGCCGGCGTACAGGATCGCCACCGCCCCCGCCACGGCCACGGTCCACGCACGGGTAGCCCCAGGCCCCGCGATCCGCGCACGGATCAGAAGCCAGACCAACCCCGCGAACGCCAGGACATGCATCCCCTTGTCGAGCTGAAAAATCGGCTCGTGCTCGGGCGGAGGGAACAGCTCGAGCTTGGGCCAGTGCGACCCGGCCGCCAGCGCCAACCAGTAAACAGCCAGCACGATGCGCCGTCGGAGGTAAGTGGATGGGGGGTGGTGTTCAGTCGTCACAAACGCGGGTCCAACAGTCCATGGGCCAAGCGGTCTTCGGGCCGGGCGCCGTCGCGTCCGATCCCAGCTAGCCGATCTTAGCGGGATGTGGCTGAGATGTCCGCTGGGTGCGTTGTCAGCCCTCACCGATCGGCCACGGCCCGCATCGCAAGGTTGATTTCGACCGTGGCGTGCGGCCGGTCGCACGGTGGCTGACCACCCGCCGTAGGGTTGGCATACCCAGGCAGGGTTCTTAGACTATCGCGTCATGCGATCTTACCCCCTCAGACCGTCGGTCAACGTTGGCCATCCGACCGATCCAATCTTATGACCGATGACACCCATCCCAGCTATCGGATCTATTCGTTCTTGGGGCGCCGTGTCTTGGCGATGCCCGCGGCATCACGAAGGCTGCGGTTGGCAGGTCTGGCACGGTATCAACCGTTCACCTTAAAGCGTAAAATTTTTCGTCGACTGATCTGGGCCAGTATCAACACTGGGCTGGACTGGTGTTTCAGCAGACCGGCCGTATCGCCGCTTGCCGGCGTGATCGACTTCGATTTCTACCTGTGGATGCGCCAGGCTCAAGATGACCTGGGCGCCGGCGAGTTAAGCGGCGTCGTCTACTGGCCGCCCCAGACAAGCCGCCGCCGTATATACGTTCATCTGTTTGATTCAGACCTGACCCCGGTCGGTTTTGTCAAGGTGTCGTTCGACACCGAAAACGATGATTCCCTTGAAAGGGAAACCAAAGCTCTCGAAAAACTGCACGCAGATAAACTCAAAGAATCCCGCGTGCCTCGCGTGCTTTCCGCCGGCCGGTTCGGCGGGCACGTGTACCTCATCACCGAACCCATCCCCGTATCTGCCAAGCCCGTGCCGTCACGGATCGAAACGTTCCCTCGCGCGTGCATCTGTGAATATGCCGGCCCTCCACGCCACGTGAGCTTGCAGGAAGTTACGGGACTTTCCTGGTGGGCCTCTTATAGGAACACGCTCGAAAACACGGACGGCGGATTCCATGAAGACCTAATGCGCTGCATGGACCAGGGGATCGATATCGGCAACGCGCACGGAGACATGGGGTCCGCCAACTTGCTCCGTGACGGTAATACTTTGTGGGTGTACGACTGGGAAAGCTACTGCGATGATGCCCCGGCGCTTGCGGACGAAATCGGTTATTATATGGGCCTTAACTTCACGCGGATTCTAACCGATCCTAGGCAAGAACTGGGGCGTTTCCGTCAACGATTTCTGCGAGACGCTTCCAACCAGCGGCAATGTTCCGTCTTAGTGTCTCTGGCCTTCCTTGCCTCATTGGGCAGGGATGACGCGATCCTCTTCTTGAAAAACTGGGGGAACTCGGAGCCTATCAGCCCATGAAACAGACGTATAAAGAGCAATTCGAAGACCCGGGCATGGCGGTCTCATACGACAAGACCCTGTACGAACCGGGGTCCTATGGCAAGCTGCTATGGGAACTGGAGAAGTTGCAACTCGCTGAGTTCATCGCCGACGTGCGCAAGACGCACAGCCATATCGACTACCTGGACTTCGCCGCCGGTACCGGCCGGATTATCTCGTTCGTCGAAGACCTGGTCGATACCGCGACCGGGATCGAGATCTCACAAGCGATGGTGGACCTGGCGGATAGCAAACTCAAGAAGGGCCGGATGGTCTGCCGGGACATCACCAATCCCGACTCGGAGGTAGAAGGCAAGTACGACCTGATCACGACGTTCCGTTTTATCCTTAACGCCGAGCCTTCGCTGCGGCTGGCGGGGATCAAGGCGCTGGCTGCGAGGCTGAAGGACGATTCCAGCCGGCTGATCTTCAACAACCACGGGAACCTGTTCAGCCACAAGTTGCTGCTGTGGCCTTTGCACGCGCTTCGCCGGCGCGGCAAGGGTTATCTGCCCGAAGGCAACTACCTGACGCATGGGCAAGTCGTCCGTCTGGCCGACGAGGCGGGGCTTGAGATCGAGCGCGTCATCGGCAGTGGGGTCTTCAGTTCCAGGATCGCCGCCTTGTTCGGGTACGAGCGGGCTTTCCGATACGAAAAGAGCATGACTCATTCCCGCCTGCTGCGCCTGATCTGCGTAAACCACATGTATGTCGCCAAACTGAAGCGGGGCTGACCGGTCGGCGCCAACCCCGACCTCGTGGACAGCGCATGAATGCGTTGCGCGTCACCATCAGGGTCGACCCGTAAGCGGGGAGCGAGATGGCCGCTGTGACGGGCCCGGCGATCGCGAAGCGACAGGCAGGCCCGGCATATCCACACGATCTAGCCGATCGATGCATGGAGCGCCAATAATAACGGTCCACCAGATTGCCCGCACTATTTCCAGTAGAGCCATGACCACCTGGCCCGAAACCTGCCGACGCCAGAGCGCGCATCGGACGCTACAATGACCGCACCCCGCCGATCACGGACGGCACTACACACGGTAATTTCAGGGGTTAGCCTCATGACGGCGGGCTCGACAAAGGCAGGCTCCAGACGGCCGATCTACGAACCGATCCACGACAGTGACGTACAAACCAAGCGTATGGCTTTGGACCATTTTTATCGGCGGGATGAACATGATGCCGCAGAGGTCTTACCGGCCCGCGTTTACACAGATGACGCCCAAGGAGGACCAGGCCCAAACAACCCAAATGTGCTTGACATCGGCTGCGGAGTCGGTATCGGCCGGCGGATGGGATACACAGGCGTAGTCTCGGCGATGGCCGGGGAACTCTCGGAGGTGGAACCCGACGCGACAACCCAGGAGATCCCGAGCCTCTTTGCACACGCCCCAAACGCCCTGCCGGACGACGCCCGGTTGCCAGAAAACCAATTCGATCAGGCGGTACCGCAGAAAATCAAGCAAAAGCCCGATCCCCACGCCAACCACGACCCAGTCGTCTCCCGATGCAACAGTGTGCGTGAGGTGAACCGATACGCGCTGGCGGGGGGTTTGCCAGGCCCGACATCGCGTTCTTCCAGATCGATGGCGGCCGGGGAGACTTCTCGGGGCCGCTGGGGTTTTTTTTCGACTGCTGATAGCCAAACGCCGATTCTTTAATAGCCCAAGAGGACCCTGGATTCGAGGGTCAGTTGACTCACCAAACCCGCCTAGCCCCGGCACCTCCGAGGTCAGGCCTAAGCCCGCGGGCCGATCACCGGCCAATCACTTAAGGCGATATCCATAGAGACGATCTACTTCATCCTCGGATCCCTGCTGTGTCTGGCGGGGTTCCTGAAATGGCCCAAGAGCACGGGCGAGTTGCTGGGCCCGCGGTTTGTCATACCCGCCATGTTCTGGACCGCGATCTTCGGCCAGCACCTGCTCTTTGCTGGTCGGTGGGATATCTATGAAGAACAGCACACGGAAATGGACGCCGCGGCGATGTTCTATACCTGCCTGTGTCTGCTGGGGTTCTGGCTCGGGTTTGCGCTACCCGTAGGCCGGTGGCTGTCCAAAATCTTTTCGACGTTACCGTCTGGGCTGTACGTCAATCCCAACAAACTCCGTAAGCAGGGGATGTACCTCCTGGCCATCGCGTTTATCATCCAGATTGTGGTCAACGGGCCGGCGGTGTTCTACTCACCCGGGGGGGGGCTGGCCACACGCGGTATGCTGATGGTGGGCCCGACAATCGGGCGTTACCTGTCGATCATCGTGGACATCTTAGGCATCATCGGCGCGGTGATGGTGGGATACAGTTGGCCCGCCAAGGGCGAGCGCAACTTCGCCAGCGTCGGCTTGGGTGTGGTGGCGTTGATGATGGCGGCCAACGTTTTCATGAGCCGGTTTAGCCGGGCGTCCGGGATGCCGTTCCTTCTGGCCTACGGGGCCGCGTCCGTGAGGTTCAGAAAGGTTAATATCTTTTTCGGACTGCTGATCTTCTACCTCGTCGCCACCTGTGCCCTTACCGCGCTGACCGGGCGGGCGGTCTACGGCCACTACGCCGGCAGCTTCTTCTTCTTCAAACACTTTTTCACCTACTCGCTCACCGTGCCCCTGGACTCGTTGGAGGCCGGGATGCAAGCGGGCGACTCGTTAACCCCCCTGACGGTCACCATGCTCGGCGTGGAAACAACCGACATCCATGAGTTGACGCCGCTGCAATGGATCGCCAACCTCACACCGGTGCCTCGCTCCTTTGGGCTCCCGGAGTGGACCACGGACCCGTCCCGATCGCTCGGCACGATGTATCTGACCCATCCGTTCTGGTATACGCTGGGACTCTTCGGCGACACCTACGCCCATTTCCGCTATTGGGGCTTCATCTGGTTTATCCCGATCGGGATCGGGTATCGGATGGTGCATCAACTTGCAAGCTGGGGCTTGGACCGCGCCTCGTCTGTGAATACCGGGCTGATACAAGTCTATCAATTCATCAACCTCTACACCTTGCTGCTGGTCATGACCTACAGCGCAATGCTGCGTGGCCTGTTCAATACGTACCGATCGTTCGAGGTGTCCTTCCTGATGGTGGTGGGCTTGCTGACCGGATTCCTTTTCCTGGTTAAGCTCTACCGTGGCCCGGGCATCTGAGATGATCGACCGCAATCACAAACCGGTGGCCCCGGGGTACGGAGGCTCTGATTGAGCGAAGTGAAGCGCGGGCTCCTGCGGATCATCTCGAACTACGTGCGTCTGGGGATCACACTGCTGATCGGGCTGGCCCTTGTACGTATCCTGTTGCGCACCGTCGGGGACGATGCTTTCGGCGTCATCGCGTTCCTGGGCTCGGCTGTGGGCCTGACGGCCATGCTCCGGGACATCGTCAACCGCAGCATGATCCGCGAGTTGGGAGAAGCCTACCACAGCGGGGACGACCGCTACTTCATCGAGGTCTACAACTCCGCCTTGGTATTAACCACACTGGTCGGGGCCCTCACACTGGGGCTCTTCGGCGTCTTGTTGGCCGTGATCGGCCTGTTCAACATCCCCGAACACCTGCTGGTCGCGACCCGGTGGTTCTTGGTCTGTAAGGCTGTGGAAACTTTTTTCGCCATCGCCGTTGCGCCGGCGTTCAACGGCTATGTCGTGTCCGAGAGGATGGTCGCTTTCAACTTCTGGATCGTCGTCGACCGGGTCATGTGGCTGACCGCGGCGATCGGGCTGGTCGTATTCGGCATCCACGACCCGGCGCAAGGGATTTTCTTCTACGGGCTCTGGTCAACCGTGCTTATCATCCTGGGCCTGATCGCCTCGACCATCACGATGATGTGGCTGGACCGGCGGATGGTGTTTCGCCCGTGGCTGTTCACCGGCAAGGCGATCCGCTCGATCCTGAAGATCGGCGGGTGGAACGCGGCGGTCGTCTTCGCCATGAACCTGCACGAAAGGATCGTCGCCCTGCTGATGTTCCTGGCCTTCGGGCCGCTGGCGGGCAGGCTCTTTGGGATCTCCAACCAACTGACCAGCTACACACGCATGATCGCCACCGGCGTAACCGTCGGGCTGGACGCGGTGTCCGCCAGGATCAGCTCGACCCGCGGCGAAGACGTCATGCACCAACTGATCTACCAGGGGACCCGCCTGCACGGGCTGGTTATCTTCCCCGCTATCGCCGCCGTCTTCGTGCTGGCCCAGCCGCTGGTTGACGTGTGGGTCGGCGACAGGCTGGAAAACGCCGCGGTCGAGGTGCCCATGGCCGCGAACCTCATCAAGGTCTTATGCCTGGGGATGGCCTGCCGAAGCATCTCCGATGGCTGGATGGTCATCCTCTACGGCGCGGGCTATATCCGCAGCTACGCCCCGACGATCCTCGTCGGCGGCCTCGCCACACCGATACTCGCGGGGTTGTCCCTGTGGCTGCTGCCCGAAGGCATGCGTTTCTACGGCGCCGCGGCCGCATTCTCCGTGGTCATCTTTGTGGTCCACACGGGTATTTTTCCGGTGATCGGCGCCAAAGCGGTCGGGCTGCCCACGGCGAAGATGTTTACCCCATTGATCCGGCCCGCGGTGGCGACCGCGATCTGTGTGCCGCTGTTGATCGTCGAGGTCTTTTGGATACAGCAATGGACACTGATAAAACTGGCGGCGGCGCTGGTGGTCTTCGGCGGGGCCTACGGGCTTGTGTGCCTGCCGCTGGTGCTCACCGGCCCCGAGCGCCGACGGATCGGCCGGGTGCTGCGGCGGGGGCTGGGCCGAGGTGCCGAGCCGATCACCGACACCGATGCCCTGGTGGATTAAAATACCTCACCGTACCCACCGGGGGCGGGGGACGGCGGGGGCGTAGCGGAGAGTCGATATGAAGATCACACACATCATCGCGTCGCTCGACCCGGCCACGGGCGGCCCGGTGGCGGTGGCGCTGAGGCTCGCCGCGGCGCAGGCCGCGCTGGGGCACCAGGTCTCCATCGGCGCGCACGACCCGGGCCCGACTAAGGACAAGGTCCAGCAATCCCTCGCCGGGATCCCCGGCATCGAATTGGTCAAGATGGTTCAGTTCCCAATAACGACGGGCCTAAGCCGGATCACCGCCGCGTCGTGCGGGCCACCTGTCAGGCGGTGCCTGGCCGACTGTGACTTCCTGCACCTGCACGGTGTTTGGGAGCCGCTGCTGCTTAGAGCCTCGAAGATCGCTCGGAAATTGCGCGTCCCCTACACCGTCACGCCCCACGGCATGCTCGACCCATGGTCACTGAGCCGACGGGCGCTGAAGAAAAAACTCGCGCTGGCGCTTGGGTACCGATCGATGCTTCGGGGCGTGGGGTTCCTGCACCTATTGAACCGCGACGAAGAAAACCTCATCGGCCCGCTAAGACTCAACTGCATCGGCGAGGTCATCCCCAACGGGATGTTCCTCGAAGAGGTCGAGCCCCTGCCCGAGCCCGGCGGGTTCTACGCCAAACACCCTAAACTCGACGGCAAGCCGTTCATCCTGTTCATCAGCCGGCTGCACTTCAAGAAGGGCCTTGACTACCTGGCGGACACCTTCGCGCTGATCGCCAAGACGGACGATCAGACCCAACTGGTGGTGGCCGGCCCCGACGGCGGGGTGCAGGCCGAGTTTGAGCAGCGGATCAGCGACCTGGGCCTAAACGACCGAACGCACGTGATCGGTCCGATCTACGGCCAAGACAAGCTCGAACTGATCGTCGACGCCGCCTGCTTCTGCCTGCCCAGCAGGCAGGAAGGGTTCAGCATGGCGATCACCGAGGCGATGGCCTGTCAACTGCCGGTGGTGATCACCCGCAACTGCCACTTCCCGGAAGTCGCCGAGGTCCAGGCGGGGTGTGTGGTCGAGTTGACGGCCCAGAACGTTGCCGAGGCGCTCACGCGCGTGCTGGGGGACCTGACGCTGCGTCAGCAGATGGGCCGGGCCGGCCGCGCCCTGATCGAAGACCGGTTCACCTGGCCCCGGGTCGCCGAACAGTCGCTGGCGGCTTACCAGCGAGCGATCGAGCGGGCGGGTTGACCCCGCTAAAGAACGGACAAACGACCCGATGTTGAACCTACTGAAGCCCTACGGCCGAGCGCTGAAGAGCTACCGGCTTGCGCGCCGGGCCGAGAGGGTTGCGACACGCAAGCCGGCATCGGGCGAGCCGTCCCTGCCGACGATGGCATTCATCATCGCCTGCGGGCGTTCGGGGACATCGATCCTGGGCAAGGCCTTGGCGCCACATCCATCCGTCTGTTTTTTGTTCGAGCCCTACCACCTCTGGGCCGCGGTCGATCCCGTAACCGACGTGCTGAACCTCTACCGCCGGATCGACCCGAGCCTGCTCCTGGATGCTAAGCACTGCACCGACCCGGCGCGTCAGCGGTTCACCCGGCAGATCGCGCACCACTTGCGCCAACACGGCGGGGAGATGGTCATCGAGAAGACCCCGCTTAACGCCATGCGGCTGGGCTACCTCGAAAGCCTGGCACCGGGCGCTAAGATCGTCCACATCATCCGCGACGGCGTCGATGTCGCGCAATCGATCGCCAAGATCGCCAGCACCTCCGGCTACAAGATGGCGGGCAAGCCGACGCTGAATCAGTGGTGGGGCGTCGGCGGTGTGAAGTGGCGCACCCTGGCGCAGGACGGCGCGGCCGCCGGGTACTTCCGCGATGAGGTGGCGTCGCTGCAAACCGAGCAGGCCAAAGGCGCATACGAATGGCTGGTCAGCCTCCGCGAGGTCGACCGGTTCCGTGAATCGCTGGGCGAGCGGCTGTATGAGATCGACTACGCAGGCCTCACCGCCGATCCCAGACAAGCGCTGGTTGACCTGTGCGCCTGGCTGGGCGTCGACGCACCGTCTGATTGGCTGGAAGAAGCGGTCAAGCTCTTCAGGCCGGCAAGCGGCCATCAACAGGATCAGATCCACCTGCCCCCGCAGATGTGCCAGGCGTTTAACACCTATCAAGAGCGCCTGGGGTTCACCAAGCGGGCCGTCAGCGATTGATCTAGGCACACGCCGACCCCGGGCACAATCAGTTTTGAGCGAAAAAGTAGAGACCCTCAAAACGAGACCGAACTCGCGAAGCCGCAAGCGACTTTCTCAGGGCGATAGATCTGTTTTTACGATCCTAACTCCTGAAAAAAAAGCACCCCGGTCGGTTTCTACCGGGGTGCGATTCCTTCTCCCCTCGCGGATACCGCGGTGGGCATCCGCATCCGTATAGCCGCCGAGGTTTCTCCGCCTCCTGCTCTCCCCTCCCGGGCAGACGGCGGCTAAGGTACGGATCGTGGGTGATTCGATTAGTTTTTGCAGTTGGGGGACGGCGTGTGTGTCCCACCTTGGACTTAAGCGGCTAAAAGCATCCGTTGCGCCGCGTGGATTCCGACCTCCATCCTATTTTGGCAGACAAGCCTCAACGAAAAAACATGACAAACGACGTGCATGCAACCGGCGTAATCCGTTCCACAGGATGCTGCATGCACTATACCATACCGCCGATCGTTTGTGGGGGCGGCACGTCTAAAATTAATCTATTTTTTTCGGCATCCGTCGTCACCGTGTCGCAAGCGGCGCGTCCGGCGTTAGATCTATAATAACAGTCTCAGTCACCCGACGACGCCACGGCCCGTTGCGCGTCGTCGATCAGCGCTGTCAGTTCCGAAGGGAGTTGGTCGCCGGCCCACCTTGCCCGAATCGCCTGGGCGTGGCGCTCGATCAAGACCTGCGAACGCGCAACGCCGAGCGCACGCTGATCGTTGTTCAACTCATCGAGATGCTGCAGCGCAAACCACACCGCCTGGAGGGCGATGATGTCCGCGACCGATTCGCGCACGAGCCCGGCGTCGCCTTCCTGCGGCAGTGCGACCGCGCTGCGTGCGAACTCGATCCACCGGCCCAGCAGGATGTGCCAGGTCAATAGGTCCTCGCCGACAGGCTCAGTGGACAACCCGGTGTCATCGCTGTCCGGCACGGCGGTACGCCCATTATGCGAAGGCAACCCGCTCATAACGCCCCCAACATCACGGCTTTGCCGGTCCGGGCGGACAGGTGGACGGCCTGAACCTTCTTCATATACCCGACCCCCTCGGCGAAGTCCGGGCTGACGCGGCGCTGCTTTGGCGGGACCCCGGCCCGGGCGGCGCGGACGGCGGAGATGAAGCTCTGCTCCACCTGCCAGCTACAGGTCAACTCAACCGGGACCACGGCCGGCTTGAGCGGGTCACCGGTCTTGCCGAACAGCAGCGTGCCCCCGACCGGGACGCGGAGCCGGGCCTGAGAGCCGTAGATCGTCACCGAGTTCATCGGCGGCTCCTGGCTGACCCCTGAATGTTGTTCGTTGATCCCCGCCCCGTTGGTCAGCCGGCCCTCGATCAGCACCACCTGCGGGATCTGGATGTGGTACGGCTTGCCGTCGGCGTCGGTCTTGGTCGGGACGGGGGTGTGGGTGACCGCCTTGAGCACGTCGTAGGGGCCGACCCACGCGTTGAGCACCTCCGCCCAGATCCCGACCTGCATCACCTGCTGGCCCGAACACTCGACACGCTCGCGCCAACCGATCATGTTCGGGGCGTCGTTGCAGGCGTCCAGGCAGGCAACCTCGACCTCGCGCAGCTCGCCGATCCCGCCCGACTTGACCATGTGCCGAACGAATGGCTCGTAGGGCATGCGGTGCGGCGGCGGGCAGAGCATGTTTACCAGGTCCGGGCGGGCCTGGGCGGCGGCGAGCATCTGCATCGCTTCGCCAAGGTCCATCGCCATCCGCGCCTGGCAGAACACGTGCTTGCCGGCCTCAAGTGCCGCGACCGACATGTCTTTATGCGTGTTGGGCCAGGTCCCGATGAACACCGCGTCGACATCGTTGCGCCCGATCAGCGTCCGCCAGTCGGGCTCGGCGTGCTCGAACCCAAATTCATCGGCGGACTTGCGCGAGCTGGCCTCGGTCCGGTTAGATACGGCCACCAGGCGGACCCCGGGGGTCGCCTTGAGCCCGGGGATATGCCGTTGCCGGGCGATCCCCCCCGCCCCGATGAAGCCGATGCCGATCGTGTCGTCGCCCACCAGCCCGTCTCCTTCGTTACCCCCGCGAGGTATCATGTATGTGAACGCTCAAAACCCGTCGCCTAGTGTAACCCATGACCCCGCCCGGGTAGAACAGACAGGCGCAATAGCCATGAACCTAACCCCCGTCAGGCTGATCCTGCTCGCCGGGCTGCTGGCCCTCGCCGCCGGGGCCCAGGCACAGACCCCGCAAGCCCCCGCGACCGCGCCGGACCGGCCCGCCGACGAACGTCCGGCGATCACGGTCGACCGCGAAGCCGGGACGATCGATCTCGCCGCCACGATGGTCGCCCTTGAACCGCAGTGGCTGGAATTGATCGCCACCACACAAGGCGGACGCGAGCACGAAGCTATCGTCACCGTCGCCGCCAAGCCAAGCCATATCCACCTGGCGCTGGTAACCCTCGGCCTGGAGCCCGGCCACCCGATACGCAACCGACGGGAAGGCGACCAGATCGTCAGCGATCCACCGACCGGCCCGGAGCTGGAGCTATTCTTCGTCTACGACAAAGACGGCCAGACCCATGAGACCCCGGCCCATCAATGGGTGCTTGACGAGCAGACCGGCGAACCCCTGCCCGCCTGCACCTGGCTGTTCGCCGGGTCGGTCTTCCGCCAATGGCAGGGCCGGGAGTACTACATGGCCGACGAGGCCGGCAGCGTCGCGTCCCTGGTCAACTTCGGCGACGATCTGGTCGTCCGCCAGACAGAAACCACCCAGGACAGCGACTTCCAGCAGCTACAGATAAACGAAGCCGAGGCCTTGCCTTATGGCTCGCAACTCACCTTGCGCATACGGGTATCCAAGCCCGGGGAGACCCCCGCTGACCCCGACGGGCCGTCCGATAAACCAAGCCCCGATGAGCCCTGATCGTCTCCCGCACAGCCCCGATTCCGTTTGACTTTTCCCGCCCTACCGCAGATAATGACCGTTCATTCCTCAACAGATTTTAGGTGGGAACTCATGCGAACCATGACCAAGATGTTGTGCCTTGTAGTGCTCGGTGTGTCCTTGGCCGTGCTGACCGGTTGCAACCGCGTCACCGCCAGCAAGATCCGCAGCAACATGACCCCCGAGCTGGCGACCACCAACCGCTCCAGCCAACTGCACAAGAACGACCTGGCCCGCATTCGTGACAACAACACCCGCGGTGCTTGGGACGACATAGACCGGTTCATGCTCCTGCACCGCAACAGCCGGCTGACCCCTTGGCCCGTGCCGTAAGCGGCTCACACCCATCCAGACCCTATCAAGACCCTGCGCAACCGTGCGGGGTTTTTCTATGCCCAGTATCGATCGCCACAAAAGCCACGGATGAACGCCAACGAACACAGATAAAGAAGGCAGGCGTAACCTTACGCTCTTATTCGCGTTCATTGGCTTTTCGTTTTCGACCCCATGCTTTGTTCACGAACGTACTACAGCGGGCCGAACCTCTGCCGACGCCGGGAAATAATCCTGCAGCGCGTTGACCGTCCACGTGCTCTCTCGCAGGGCGGCGATGGCCTCCACGGCACAGGTTGCGGCGGTGAGGGTCGTGATCATCGGGACGTTGAAACGTATGGCGGTGGCGCGGAGCTTGCCCTCGTCGGTGGCCGGGCCTTTTCGGGTGGGGGTGTTGATGACCAGGGCGAGCTCGCCGTTGGTGATCATGTCCGCGGCGTTGGGTCGGCCCTCGCTGATCTTGTGTAGCCGGGTCGTCTTGACGCCGCAGCGCGCCAGATGGTCGTGTGTCCCGCCTGTCGTGAAGACCTTCAGGCCCAGATCGACCAGGCCGCGCGCGATCGTCTCGACCGCGGGCTTGTCGCTGTTGCGCACCGACAGGAAGACCTTACCGTCGGTCGGCAGTGACACGCCGGCGGACATCTGGCTCTTGGCGAAGGCGAGGGGGAACTCCCTGTCGGCGCCCATGCACTCGCCGGTCGACCGCATCTCCGGGCCCAGGATCACGTCCACGCCCGGGAACTTGCTGAACGGGAAGACCGATTCCTTCACCGACGTGTGGGTCGGGATGACCTCCTCGGTCACACCCAGCTCATCTAGCTGGTTGCCGATCATCACCTTCGCGGCGATCAGCGCCCAAGGCACGCCACAGGCCTTACTGACAAACGGGACGGTCCGTGAAGCGCGCGGGTTGACCTCGATCACATAAATCTCGTGCTTGTCCCGACCACCGCCGGGCCGACGCACCGCCCACTGCACGTTCATCAGACCACGCACGGCCAAAGATTCCGCCAACTTCCGAGACAGGCTTTTTAACTCGGCGACCACTTCCGCGGGCAATGAGTACGGCGGGATCGTGCACGCCGAGTCGCCGGAGTGGATCCCGGCTTCTTCGATGTGCTCCATGACGCCGCAGATTAGGGATTGGGATTGGGGGGTTGGGGGCTGGGGCGCCGGATCGGTCGCATTCCCGAATCCCCAATCCCCGACCACATCCACATCGCACTCGACGGCTTCGGAGAGGAACTGGTCGATCAGGATCGGTTGGCCCGCCAGGTCCGATGCGCCCAGCGCGATCGCCATGTAGTACCGAAGTTGCTCGTCATCGAACACCGTCGCCATCGCACGCCCGCCCAAAACGAAACTCGGCCGAACCAGGACGGGGTACCCGATCTGGTTGGCAATGTTAATCGCCTCGTCGACGTCGTGTGCGATCCCGTTCGCCGGCTGCATGACACCCAGTTCATTGATCAGCTTGCTGAACCGTTTGCGGTCCTCGGCCAGGTCGATTGAGTCTACCGTCGTGCCGATGATCGGGACGCCGGCGTCTTCCAAGCCGTGCGCCAGGTTCAACGGCGTCTGCCCACCGAATTGTACGATCACCCCGTGGACAAGATTCTTCGATGTTCGATCGCCGAACGCACCGCCGTTGAGCCGCTCGCAGAGGTTCAACACGTCCTCCAACGTCAACGGCTCAAAAAACAAAAGGTCGGACGTGTCGTAATCGGTCGAGACCGTCTCCGGATTCGAGTTGACCATCACCGACTCGTAGCCCAGTTCATCCGCGGCGAACGCCGCCTGCACACAGCAGTAGTCGAACTCGATGCCCTGCCCGATCCGGTTGGGCCCACCGCCGAGGATGATGACTTTCTTCTTGTCGGTGACGCGCACCTCGTCGTCGGCGACCTCCTCGGCCAAGCCGCCATCGCCGACCCGACGCACCGGCGTCTCATACGTCGAGTAGTAATAAGGCGTCGCCGCCTCGAACTCCGCGGCGCAGGTGTCGACCAGCTTGTACACCGGCGTAACACTGAGCGACTTGCGGTGCGCCCTCACCCGCAGGATCGTCTCCGTGTTGATAGCCCCCAGGTACAGGCTCGCCAACTGCGGGTCGGAATACCCAAGCTGCTTGGCTTTGAAAAGAATCTCGCGAGGAACGTCTTCGAGCTTGTCGTACCCGGCCAACACATCCTCGAAATCAACCAGCTGCTTGAGCTGATCGAGGTACCACCTGTCGATCTTCGTCGCTTCGTAGACACGGTCGATCGACCAGCCCATCTTGAAGGCGTACCGCAGGTAATACATCCGCCCCTGCGACGGGACCGTCAGCTTTCGGCTGAGCTTGGTCTCGTCGATCGGCCATTCGATATCCGAGCCGTCGGCGTTCTTCACGCCGCGCCGGGCGTTGAGCCACTTGTCGTTGGCGTCAAGCCCGAGACCAAACCGCTTGACCTCCATCGAACGGATGCCCTTTTGCAGGCTCTCCTTGAACGTCCGCCCGATCGACATCGCCTCGCCGACCGACTTCATCTGCGTCGTCAGGGTCTCGTCGGCCTCGGGGAACTTCTCGAACGTCCACCGCGGGATCTTCGTCACCACGTAATCGATCGTCGGCTCGAAACACGCGACCGTCTTGCCCGTGATGTCGTTAGGCAATTCCCACAACGAATACCCCACCGCCAGCTTGGCGGCGATCTTGGCGATCGGGAACCCGGTCGCCTTACTCGCCAAGGCGCTTGAGCGCGATACGCGGGGGTTCATTTCGATGACGACGACGTCTCCGTTGTCCGGGTTGATCCCGAACTGGATGTTGGACCCGCCTGTCTCGACCCCGACCGCGCGGATAATCGCACACGAGGCGTCGCGCAGCCGCTGATATTCCTTGTCGGTCAACGTCTGGGCCGGAGCGACCGTGATCGAGTCGCCGGTGTGTACGCCCATCGGGTCGAAGTTCTCGATCGAGCAGATGATCACGACGTTGTCGTCGTGGTCGCGCATGACCTCCAGCTCGTACTCTTTCCAGCCAAGCAGGGACTGGTCGATCAGTATCTGACTGTTCATCGAGGCGTCGAGCCCGCGTCGGCAGATGTCGGCGAACTCCTCGCGGTTGTACGCCACCCCCCCGCCGGTGCCGCCTAAGGTGAACGCCGGACGGATGATCGCCGGCAAACCCACCATTTCCAGAATCTCAAACGCCTGCTCCATCGTCTGGGCCACATCCGCCTTGGGGCAGCGTAACCCGATCGACTCGACGATCTGCTTAAACTGAAGCCGATCCTCCGCCCGGTAGATCACCTCACGCGAAGCCCCGATCATCTCGATCCCGTATTGCTTGAGCACCCCCGTGTCGTGCAGCTCGCAGGCGCAGTTCAACGCCGTCTGCCCACCGAGCGTCGGCAGCAGGGCGTCGATGTGGTACGGGCCGTCCTTCTCGCGTTCGATGATCTTCGTCACCGCCTCGGGCGTGATCGGCTCGATGTACGTCCGATCACTGAACTGCGGGTCGGTCATGATCGTCGCCGGGTTCGAGTTCACCAGCACGACCCGGTAGCCCTCCTCCTTGAGCGCCTTGCAGGCCTGGGTCCCCGAGTAATCAAACTCACAGCCCTGCCCGATCACGATCGGCCCCGACCCGATGATGAGGATTGTGCGGATATCACTTCGCTTAGGCATGATTTAGGCGCGTATGGGGTGAGCGGTGAACAGGCCAAAGTGGCCAAAACCGGCCGCATCTTAGCGTGACGGATAGGCAGGGGAAAGGCGACGGGGATTGGGGGTTAGTCGGCTGGTTTGAAAGCATCACGAAACGTCGACATGCCACAATCAACACCGTTTAGCGGCGGATCGAAGATCCGCGCGTGGTATACCCACCGACACCCGGCGATCTGCGATCGCCCTCAATACACAAACCGCAATCATTGAATCCCCCCAAATCCCAACCCCGAACCCCGCCTCACCCCTTCACATCAATCACGTCCGCCTTCATCGTGTCGAGGTCCAGGAGCATGACGCTGCAGCGGTCGTTGACCCAGCCGCAGCACTCGCCGGGGTTGAGAAACAATACGCCTTTGCGGACCTCGTTGACCACCTCGTGGGTGTGGCCGGTGATCACGGCGTCCGCGCCGAGGAGATCCCTGGGGGTAAGCTGGTCGACCCAGTGGTGCATCAGGATCGTCTTGCCGCCCAGCTCGACCCGCAGCGGGCCGTCGACGATGTTGGGCAGGAGCTTCTTGAGCCCGGCGCGTTCGCCGTCGTTGTTCCCGTAGACGCAGTAGAGGGGGACCGGCAAGACGTCCGGCGCGATGAGCTTGGCGGCGAAGGGGGCGACGTAGTCCCCGGCGTGAAACACCGCATCAACCCCCAGCCGCTTGAACAACGCAATGGCCCTGGAGAAGGTGGGCAGCCGATCGTGCGTATCGCTGATGACACCGATCCTCATGGGCAATAAGTATCGCCCATCCCAAGCTCCTAACGCAAGTCTATTTGACGTATCCACAGCCGGGGGCCTATACTTCGTTATTATTGGAATTATGGAAGTAATACACGGTGCGAGCCTTCACACACATCGCCAAAGCCCTGTCGGACGAGAACCGCGTGCGTGCGGTCCTGATGCTTGACCAAGGCGAGATGTGCCTGTGTCAGATCATCGACGTGCTGAACCTGGCCCCGTCAACGGTCTCCCGGCACATGTCGATCCTGCGAGACGCGGGCCTGGTGCTGCGTCGCAAGGAAGGCACATGGCACTACTACCGCCTGCCCGATCATTCGGCCGAAAAGGCTGTGCGCGACGCCCTGAAATGGACACGTGCCTGCCACTGTGACGACCCCGCTATCCGCCATGACGCCCAGGTGGCAGCCAAAACGATCAAGACAGATAAGCGCGACCTCTGCGCCTGCTACGGGACCTGAGACCCCGAAAGCCACGCCCTTAGACGCAGGACCAAAAAGCATGACCCAGGACGCCGCCGCCTGCATCGACAAGCAGCCTAAGGGCCTGAGCCTCTTCGAGCGCTACCTCACCGTCTGGGTCGGGCTGTGCATCATCGTGGGCATCCTCATGGGCCGGTTCGCCCCGCAGGTCGCACAGAAGCTCGACGCCATGGCCATCACGTCCCACGGCGCGCCGGTCGTCTCGGTCCCGATCGCGGCGTGCCTGTTCTTCATGATGTTCCCGATCATGGTGAAGATCGACTTCGCCGAGGTCCTCAAGGCCGGGCAGAGCCTCAAACCCGTCGGGCTCACCCTCATCGTGAACTGGGCGGTCAAGCCGTTCACGATGTACGCGATCTCGCTGCTGTTTCTGGGCTGGCTTCTTAACGGTTTGATCGGCCCGGATGCGATGGACATCATCAAGATGCCGCTGGGCCTGGACCTTCCCGTCGGCGCGGAGCACGGGGCGGGCACGGTCGTCATGGTCGACGGCATCAAAGCGCTGCAGGTCCCGCTTTGGCGCAGCTACCTCGCGGGGTGCGTGCTGCTGGGGATCGCGCCCTGCACGGCGATGGTCCTTGTCTGGGGCTACCTCGCCAAGGGCAACGACGGGCACACCCTCGTCATGGTCGCGATCAATTCACTCGCCATGCTGCTGCTCTACGGGCCGTTAGGCGGGCTGCTATTAGGCGTCGGCAGGCTGCCAGTGCCGTGGGAAGCGCTGCTGCTGTCGGTCGGGATCTACGTCGCCCTGCCGTTGGTCACCGGCGCGATGGTCCGCGCCCTGCTGATCCGCACAAAAGGCAAGGTGTGGTTTGACTCCAGGTTCCTGCACCTGCTCACGCCCGTCACCATCGTAGCGCTGCTTGTCACGCTGGTGCTGCTGTTTAGCTTCAAGGGCGCTGTCATCCTCGACAACCCGCTGACCATCCTCTGGATCGCGATCCCCTTGTTCATCCAGACCGTCCTGATCTTCGCGTTGACTTACCGTTTGGCGAAAGCGATCGGGCTTTCCTACCCCGACGCTGCACCGTCTGCCATGATCGGCGCGTCCAACCATTTCGAGGTCGCCATCGCCACCGCCGTCATGCTCTTTGGCCTGTCGTCCGGCGCCGCGCTGGCCACCGTCGTCGGCGTCCTGATCGAGGTCCCCGTCATGCTCATGCTCGTGCGCTACTGCCTGCGCACCCAATCAACCTTCGCACCAAGGCCCACCCCCGCTTAGCGGCGCATCGAAGATCCGCGCGTCGAACTACAGCACCCGGCGATCTACGATCGCCCGCTAAACACAAACCGCACACTACATATCTACCCCCC
>JAJDCU010000068.1 GCA_029260655.1 Phycisphaeraceae bacterium | reverse complement strand
CGTGTCGCAGAACACGACCGCGCGGTGCACGAGGGCGACTGGGCGGGCTGTCCTGATTTTTGTTTCACGCTCTCGCCGTTGACGGAACTAACGGGCAAGACTCTGGGAATTGTCGGCGCGGGCGATATCGGTCTGCGTGTCGCGCGGATCGGACATGCGCTTGGCATGGATATCCTTGTCGCCAGCCGAACCAAGCGCGAGATCGACGTCCCGGTTCGGTGGGCCACGCTTGATGAACTGTTCGAGCAATCGGACGTGGTCAGCCTGCACTGCCCGTTGACCGACGACACCTACCAACTTGTCGACGCCCGCCGGCTGGCGCTGATGAAGCGGTCGGCCTGCCTGGTCAATACCGCACGCGGCCCGCTGGTCGACGAGCCGGCGCTGGCATCGGCGTTGAATGAAGGCCGGATCGCCGGCTCGGCGCTGGATGTCCTCAGCGCCGAGCCGCCCGCCGACGACAACCCCCTGCTGACCGCCCCGCGGTGTATCATCACCCCCCACAACGCCTGGGCCGCGCGGGAAGCCCGCCATCGGCTGATGAACATCGTGACGGGCAATATCCGCGCGTTTCTGAAAGGTGAAGCCGTGAATGTGGTTTCTTGATCCGTTAGCTATGAGCTTTTTTGACGTTAGCAAAGGATGCATACCGGTGTGCTGAAGCACGCCTCGCCTTGTGATCCCTGATCCCGAACCCTGATCCCTTTTCCCATGCAGCTAGAAGACGCCCAGCACATCATTCTCTTCGGCGGAAGCTTTGACCCGCCGCATGTGGCGCATGTGGCGTTGCCGATGGCGGCGAGGGAAGCGATCTGCGCGGACTTGGTGGCGTATGTGCCGGCGGCGAAAGCGCCGCACAAGCTGGACAAGGTACAGACAGACTCCACCCACCGGCTGGCGATGTTGCGGCTGGCGCTTGAGGGGGCCGAGCATGCGGCGATCGTCACCGATGAGCTCGACCGCGCGGCCGACGGGAAACCGAGTTACACGGTGGACACGCTTGAGACGCTGCGCGAGAGACTGCTTCCGCAGGCCCGGATGCGGCTGCTGATCGGCGCGGACCAGGTGCGTATCTTTGACAAGTGGCGCGAGCCTGAGCGGGTGATCGAACTGGCCCAGCCGTTGGTGATGGTGCGTCCGCCGGACACGCGGGAGTCTTTGCTGGCGTCGCTTGAGGACGACGCGGCGCGCCAGGCCTGGGCACCCAGACTGATCGACGTCCCCGCGGTGGAGATCAGTTCAACCGGTATCCGGGAACGTGTCGCGCGGGGCGAGTCGATCACGGGGATGGTGAACCCGGCGGTCAAGCGCTACATCCGTGAGCACGGCCTGTACAAACCGTAGCGCCATCCGGGTGAATCAGGGGAATATCCCGCGGATTTGATAGACCTTGCCGATGTGCTCCAGCGCGGCGCAGTAGGTGGCGGTTCGCATGTCGCAGCCGTAGCGGTGTGACGCGAGCTTGACCCGGCCGGCGGCGGCGGTCATGTGCTGGCGCAGCCGTTCGTCAACGGTCTCAGCGTCCCAGGTCTCGGCCGCGCGGTTCTGCTTCCACTCCATGTAGCTGACCGTCACGCCGCCGCAGTTGCACAGCACCGCCGGGAGCACCGCGATCCCCCGGTCGGTAAGCACCTGCTGGCCCTGCGGGGTGGTCGGGGCGTTAGCGCCTTCCACCACCGCCTTGCAGTTAATCATTTCTGCGTGCTCGACGTCGATCATCTGCTCAAGCGCGGCGGGGATGAGCAGGTCGACCTGCATGCCGTAAAAGTCCTTATCGCTGATCGGCTCGGAGTCGGGGTATCCGGCGACGCCACCGGTGAAGACAACGTGCTGGGCGAGCGTGAGGGTGTCCAGCCCCTTCTCGTTGTAGATCGAGCCGGTGTGGTCCATCACGGCTTTGAGCGTGGCGCCTCGGTCCTGCATCAGTCGGCCGGTCCAAGACCCGACGTTGCCGTACCCGATCAGGCTGAACGTGGTCTGATCGAACCGCAGGCCCAACTCCGGGAGCAGCTCGTCCAGGACGTAGACCAGCCCCTGGCCGGTGGCCTTTTCTCGGCCGTACGACCCGCCGAACTCCAGCGGCTTGCCGGTGACGACCGCCTGTCCAAGCCAGCGCTGCGTGCCGGGGAGGAAGTTGACGAAGGTGTCGGCCATCCAGGCCATAACCTGGGCGTTGGTCCCGACGTCGGGCGCGGGGATGTCGTGGTCCGGGCCGATGTTGTCGCCGATCGCGCTGGTGAACCGGCGGGTCAGGCGCATCAGCTCGTCCTGAGAAATCGCACGCGGATCGACCTGCACCCCGCCCTTGGCCCCGCCGAGTGGCAAACGCACCAGCGCCGCCTTCATCGTCATCAGCACCGACAGCGCTTTGACATGATCCAGGCTCACATCCTGGTGGAAGCGGATCCCGCCCTTGTACGGCCCGAGGATGTTGTTGTGCTGCACCCGGTAGCCCTTGTAGAGCTTGTACGACCCGTCATCCATCCTCACCGGGAAGTGGACGATCAGTTCGTTCATGGGCTGGGCCATGATCAGCCGCAGGTGCCGGGGCGCGTCGAGGATCTCCGCCGACTTGAGCACCAGCCCGATCACCTGCTGGTACAGGTCCGACGGGTCGTAACGGAAGCCCAACTCGGTCAGGACGGACTCATTCGTGTAGGCGGTCATGTCGGATTCCCTGCTTATCTCATTCGCTTGCCGCGGGCGTGAACTAAGGTTTACATATACCCCAACGGCTAAATGCGCCGGCTGGTATGATTTATGGATGATCGTATATAGCTGCTCGGACCTTATTTTCGCCACCAAGATCCACTCGACGGCCCAGGCGCTTGGGATCGTGAGCCGCCCGGCGCGTGACCAGGCCGCGCTGGGGAACCGTCTTGACCGGGTCGATGACGGCAAACCCAACGACACGGTCCGCGCCGTGCTGGTGGATGTGACGATGGGCGATGCCGCGATGGGGTTGATCGAACAGGCAAGCCGGCATGAGACGACGCCGGTGGTTGTCGCGTTCGGCCCGCATGTGCAGGAGCAGTTGCTTGAAACCGCCAAGCAACGCGGCGCCCATCGGGTGATGCATCGAGGCGCTTTTTCCGCTCAACTGCCCGAACTCCTCATAGAACTGTCTGGTCAGACCGCCGCCCATCACGGGCACGACGATTAAGCGGGCATATCTACGATCCGCAATACCACGGGCCGGCCCTGGATCGCGTCGAGTGATCCGATGCGCTTGACCGCCTCGGACACGTCGCCTCGCCTGGCCAAATGCGTGACGATCACGATCGGGACGTAGCTGCCGTCGTGGGACTCGTGCTGCAAGACCGCCGACAGGCTGATGCTCTGGTCGCCCAGCGCCCCGGTCGCCTTAGCGATCACGCCCGGCTCGTCCTTGGCGTTGATGCGGATGTAGTGTCGGCTCACAAGATCGTCGGGGTCGGCGAGCTTGACCGGCGGGTGCAGGTCCGGGGTGAGCTTCATACGCTCAAACCCCTGCGGGTACCAGCCCACGGCGATGTTCAACAGGTCGCTGACCACGGCGCTGGCGGTCGGCATCTGACCGGCGCCTGCGCCGAAATACAGCGTATGCCCCACCGCGTGCCCGTACACCGACAGCGCGTTGAACGCCCCGCCGACCTGCGCAAGTTGTTCGTCGTCGTGGATGAAGCAGGGCTCGACACCGACGCTCACGGCCTGCTGCCCGGGCGCGCGCTCGGCGATCGCCAGGAGCTTGATGTCGTAGCCCATCTCCGCAGCGAAGCGGATGTCACCAAGGTCCAGCCCGTCCACGCCCGTGACCGGGATGTCGTCTAACGCGATGTGGGCACCGAACCCCAGCGACCCGAGGATTGCCAGCTTGTGGGCCGTGTCCTTGCCGTTGACATCCAGCGTCGGGTCGGCCTCGGCGTAGCCTAGCGCCTGAGCATCGGCCAGCGCCTTGTCGTAGGTCTTGCCCTTGCCGGTCATCTCCGTGAGGATGTAGTTGCAGGTGCCATTGAGGATCCCGTAGAGCGCGTCGATGCGGTTGGCCATCAGCCCGAACATCAAGGCGGTCACGCAGGGGATCCCGCCGCCGCAGGACGCCTCGAACGCGATGCTTACCTTGTGCTTGCGCGCCAGGGCGAACAGCTCGGCCCCCTGCGCCGCGAGCAGGGCCTTGTTCGCCGTCACGACGTGTTTGCCGCCTTCGAGGGCCCGCCGGACGAACACGCTCGCCGCGCCCGTGCCGCCTGCCAACTCGATCACCACCTGCATATCCGGCGTATCGAAAAACGCATCGACATCGTCGGTGACGATCTGTGCGTCAACCAGCCCCGACTGGATGACCCGATCTTTTTCCTTGTCCAGCAGACGCCGTAACACGATCGGCCGGCCGGTCCGCTGCGCGTAGACCTCGGCCTGCTCGCGCAGCAATTTCGCGACGCCGCCGCCGACCGTCCCACATCCGATTAAACCTACGCCGATGGCCGATTCCGTCACGATCTGTACTCCTAAGCAGAAACACGATGGCAGGTCTGGCAAGATAACACCCGGGGCGCCCAACGGCCACCCGGCCTGTCCCGCCGGGGGGCGGTCGGCTACAATCAGGGCATGGGCCACACTCAACCCGCCGCCGGTGACGACCAGATGATCCTGCCGATGTGCGCGATCTTCCGGCGGTTCCTCAAGCGGCAGGGGCTGAAGTTCACCACCGAAAGGGCGCTGATCCTCGAGGCGGTGCTCGCCAAACCCGGCGTGTTCGAGGCCGATGAACTGCTACAGGAGATGCGTGCCGCCGACCACCGTGTGAGCAAGGCCACGATCTACCGCACCCTCAAGCACCTGCTGGAAGCCAAGATCATCTCCGAGGTATTGATCGATTCGAGGCAGGCCCATTACCGGCTATCCTTCGGCAAAGAACCCATCGGTCACCTGGTCTGCGTCGAGACCAACCAGATCATCGAGTTTCCCGCCGCCGAGCTCACCGACCTGCGCGACCGGCTGTGCAAGGAGCACGGGTTCGAGCCGGTCAGCCACCGCTTCGTGATCTACGGCATAAGCCCCGAGGCGCAGAAGGCCGAACAGGCAGAGGAAGAAAAGTGATGAGTGATGGATTAGGAATGATTAAGTGTTGAGTTCCGGGTGACAATCGCACCGTGCCTCATTCAACACTCATCATTCCTACTTCGACACTTCCTTTATTCGCCTTCCTCCAGATCGCTTTGCTCGACCGGCCGGCTGATGATGTATTTGCCGTCGAGCCACTTGCCCAGGTCGATCTTCTGGCAGCGTTCGCAACAAAAAGGGAACGTCGGGGCGTCAGGCCCGGTCGGCTTATCGCAGATCGGGCACTTGCTCTCGGAACTGTCTTTCGCGTTGGCGACCATCGCTTACTCGGGCTCTTTAAGTGAGACGTGCGGCTCAAGGCTCTGACGCAGCGCCTGCATCCTAGCCGACCAGTTGCCGTGAGGCGAGAGGGTGACGGCCCGGCCCTGGGCATGGTGTTGCAGGCGGACCTCGAGCCAGTCGTTACCCAGGGCGTGGGCGATGCGGTCGGCCCATTCAACCGCCAACACCGCGCCGCGGCGCAGCTCGTGGCCGTCACCTTCCCAGCCGATCGTGTGAAGTTCATCGGGCCCATGTAGCCGGTAGGCGTCGACGTGGGCAAGCACCAACGACCCTTCATCATCCTCATCCGCCTGGTACTCCTGAAGGAACACGAACGTCGGGCTGGACACCCGGGCGGGTGAAATGTCAAGACCTTGGGCCATGCCGCGGACAAACTGGGTCTTGCCTGCGCCCAGTTCGCCGACAAGTCCGATCAGGTCGCCGGCCATGGCCGCCTTGGCGACAGACGCGCCGACCGCCAGGGTTTGCTCGACGCTGTGGGACATGAGCCGAAGGGTTTGATCGCCTGCGCTCATCCGCTGTGCTCCCAGCCCAGGCCCGCCACATCGAGCAACGATCCATCGGGCAGCCGCATCGTAACCTTCCCCTGGGACTGGTCGCCCGACCCGCGCTGAACTATTTCCCCGATGGGTGTGATCTCAACGCCGTCGACCTCGCCGGGGATTTCACCGTGGGCGGCGAAACAGAGTTCGTAGTCTTCGCCGTCACCGATGGCGTGCCGCCATGCGGGATGCCCCGACTGTATGGAGGCAAGCCCGGCGGCGGCGCTGATGGGCAATCGGCTGGCGTCGATCCGGGCGCAGGCGCCGCTTTGTTCGCAGAGCCTGGTCAGGTCGCTTGCCAGGCCGTCGCTGAGGTCGATCATCCCGTGGGGCCTGGTCGCCGGGTTGCCCGCCAGCGTGCGAGCCAGATCAAGCCGTGGGGTGAAATCCAGGTGATGTATGTACCCCGGCGGGTCCTGCAAGGTGACCAGGCTGCCGCCCAAGGCGCCGGTGACGTAAACCACATCCCCGACCTGCGCGCCGCTGCGGAGCACCGGGTCGATCCCGGCCGGCTCGGCGAAAACGGTGACGGTCAAAATAAGCCGCTGGTCCCAGGCCGAGATGTCCCCGCCGATCAGTGGGCAACCGAAGTACTCGGCCGTCGAACGCATCGCGTCAAAAAGCACTTGGGCCCGCTCTTCGCCAAACCCCTTTGGCAGGCAGGCCGCCGCGACCGCACCGACGGGTTTGGCCGCCATCGCGGCGACGTCGGAGAGGTTGCGCGTGATCGCTTTGCGGCCGACCTTCTCGATCGGAGTGTTCGCCAAGTCTACATGCACCCCGTCTGCGACCTGATCGACGGTGACCAGCATGTTCGCCCCGGCGAGGGTGACCGCGCCCATGTCGTCGCCCGGGGGGATCGTCACCCCCGCGGGGAGCCCGGCGTTAGACCGGTAGATGTGAGACAGCAGGTCAAGCTCACGCATGGGCGCTATTGTAGGCAAGGGTAGACATCATCACATGACCGAGGCGCGTCAGCCTCAGACCATGGGGTGATGCCTCGCTAAGCCGCAAGTGGCTTTGATGCGGCGGGAAGTCGATGGTGAGAGGTCCCCCCTGTTAGCCCGGTCACTTCGCCAGCTTTGCGATGATGCGCCAGGCGTCGTGGGCGGAGAGGCTCAGACCGGCGCGGGCGTTGAAGGTGGTCACGACCGTGTCGAAGGTCTCGGTGTAGAGCAGTTGATCCCGCTTGGATAGTTGGCCGACCTGCCGGCAAACCAGATCGGCGAGGATGCCTTCCTGGTCGGTATCCAAACGCGGGCGTTCGCCTTGCGCTTTGCCCAGCCGGGGGAGCTTGCCCGCCTTACGGAGGTTGTGCAGGCGGTGGAACAACGCTTGCCGAGGCAGCGCGGCCTGAGATTCATCGTCGCCGGCTATCGCGGTGTAGATCGCTTCAAACTCACAGGTGTACGGCAAATCATCCAGCGTCCGGCCCTGTCGGGTGTAGACACTGATCAACAGCTCGTCTCCGGAAGTCTCGAATAGCGCATCCTGACTCATCAGCCAGAGGCTACCACGTCAGAGCGTGCGGTCAAAGACGCAGCGCTGATGTTGCCCGTGAGCCGAGGTACGTCCTGTGCGCGTGATGCCGATGCTCGTGGCCGTGGTCAGGAGGCAACTTTTTCGGGCTTGGGCATGGCCTTGGGCTTGTGTTGGGGGACCTCCTGGGCATCCCAGTGGATCAGCCCGGGGACGATCAGGTCATCGAACATCTCTCCGCCTGGCAGGAGACGGACGGCAAAGCCATGTCTGCCGCTGGTTGAGGTGCTGATGCTGCCCGTGAAGCGGTGCTTGCCGTCACCGAGTTCCTGCTGATAAGCCATGTCCGCAGGTTTGGCGTCGATCAATCGAGACTCATTGTCCAGCATGCCGCTGTAAAGTTGAACGCGGACATCCGACGGGGTCAGCTCGCCGAGGTGGACCGTAGCCGTCACGTCCAAAGACTGACGCACGCCAAGCGGTTCGGTGGTATCTGCCAGGACCTCGTCGATCCGGAGCGCCGCCCAATGTGATCTTAGGCGTCCGATCTGATTCGCCTGCTCACAGGCGCCGTGGGCCCCGTCTTCTGCGAGTTGACGGGTCTTATCCAGGGCGGGCAGATAGAGCTTCTCGGTGTACTGCTGGACCATCCGGTTGGTGTTGAACTGCGGCGCCAGAGCGGTGACACAAGCCTTCATCTTGGCGATCCACCTGCGCGGCAGGTCGTGGCTGTCTCTGTCGTAGAACATCGGGACGATGCTGTTTTCCAGAAGGTCGTACAGGGCCTGGCTCTCGAGCTGGTCGGCGGTGGAGGGGTTGGCGTATTCCTCGCCCCGGCCGATCGCCCAGCCCAGCTCGGGCTCGCTGGCCTCGTCCCACCAGCCGTCCATGATCGAGCAGTTCAACACGCCGTTGAGCGCGGCCTTCATCCCGCTGGTGCCCGAGGCTTCCATCCCGCGGCGCGGGGTGTTCAGCCAGACGTCGCATCCCTGCACGAGGTTGCGCGCAACGTGGATGTCGTAATTTTCAAGGAAGACGATGCGGTGGCCTAAGTCGTTCTGCGCGGCGAGCTGGACGATCTGACGGATCAGGTCCTTGCCCCCGCCGTCGGCCGGGTGGGCCTTGCCGGCGATCAGGAACTGGATCGGGCGGTCGGCGTCGCTCATCAATTTCTGCAACCTGGGCAGGTCGCGCAGGAACAAGGTGCCGCGCTTGTAGGTGGCAAACCGTCTGGCGAACCCGATGGTCAACGCCGAGGGGTCCAGCGCATCGCAGGCCTCGCGGATCTGATCGGGGCTGGCACCGCGTGCGGTCAACTGCTCACGCAGCTTCTGGCCTGTCCAGTTGATCAGGTGCCTGCGCCGGCGCTCGTGGACACGCCAGAGCTCCTCATCGGGGACGTTCTCAACGGCCTTCCAGACGGCGTGGTCTGCGGGGCTGTTCTGCCAACGCGCTCCCAGGTACCGGTCAAACAGATGGATCAGGTCCCCGGACAGCCAGGACCGCGCATGTACGCCGTTGGTCACGTGGGTGATCGGGACTTCGTCCTGTGGGAACTTGCTCCAGATGCCGTTCCACATGTGCCGGCTGACCTCGCCGTGCAGCCGGCTGACACCGTTGGCCCATCGGCTGGTGCGGATCGCCAGTACGGCCATCGAGAAGAACTCTTCCTTGTCGAACACGTTCTCCCGGCCAAGGGCGAGCAATCCCTCCATATCCAGGCCCAGGGCCTGGTGGTAACGCTTGAAGTATCGCTGGATCATCTCCGGTGGGAACCGGTCGATCCCCGCGGGGACGGGCGTGTGGGTGGTGAAGACGTGGCTGGCGGCGGCGAGCTGGCGGGCCTGATCGAAGCTGACGTCGTTGTCCTTGATGATCCGGCTGATGCGCTCCAGCGCCAGGAATGCGGAGTGGCCCTCGTTCATGTGGCAGACGTCCGGGCGGACGCCCACCGCTTCCAGGGCGCGCACCCCGCCGATGCCCAGCACGATCTCCTGCTTGATCCGCATCTCCATGTCACCGCCGTAGAGCTGGCTGGTGATCTGCCGGTCGGCGTCGGAGTTTTCCGGCAGGTTCGTGTCCAGCAGATACAGGGGGATCCGTCCGACGATGACCTTCCAGATACCGATCTTCACTTCCCGGCCGGGGAGCTTGACCTTGACGATGACCTGCTTGCCTGCGTCGTCCTTGACCGGGTCGACCGGGAGGTTGGAGAAGTCCAGGTCCGGGGTGTACTCCTGCTGCCAGCCGTCGGCGTTGAGGTATTGCTGGAAGTAGCCGTTGCGGTACAGCAGACCGACCGCGACCAGGGGCAGGCCAAGTTCGCTGGCGCTCTTGAGGTGATCGCCCGCCAAGCAGCCCAGGCCGCCGGAGTAGATCTGAAGCGATTCGGTCATCCCGAACTCGGCGCAGAAGTAGGCGACCGTGCAGTCCTTGGCGTCCCGCCCGATCGACTTCAACCAGGACGGTCGGCCCAGGTGCCTCGCCAGGTTCTCCACCGCCACGGACAGCGACGCCAGGTACCCCTCGTCCTTCGCCGCGTTATCCAGCGTGTCCTGCGAGATCATCCCCAGCATCTTCACGGGGTTGTGGTGGCTGGTGTGCCAAAGGTCGCGGTCCAGACGGACGAACAGGTCCACCGCCTCGGGGTGCCAGGTCCACCACAGGTTGTTGGCGATCTCCATCAACGGCTGCAACGGTTTGGGCAGCGAGGGAACAACCTCGAACGAACGGATGCGTGCCTGACTGGGATTGAGCATGTCGGGTCCTTGGGTCTTATCGGTCAAAAATCCGAAGCAGGGATCGCGCCCCTCGCCATAACCGGCCATCTTATATATCGGCCAACGCCCCACGCCAAACAGCCCCGATAACGGATTTCTGCACACCCGGGCGGATTTTTATGCCCCACTTTCCGCCTGCCCCTTGGGCGAACCTGCCTCCGCCGGCGGTGTTGTCATCGAACCGAACGCCAGAGACTCAAGCCCCGCTAGCGTCCGATTGACCTGGACACGGAAGATCATGTAGGGAAACAACGTCATGATCGCGATCACCAGCCCCACCGCGGTGGTGAGCAGGGCCTCGGCGATCCCCTGGCTAACCGACCTGGGGTCCGCCGTCGCCGCCTGATCAGACAGCAGCTCGAAGCTCGAGATGATCCCCAGCACCGTTCCGAGGATGCCAAGCAGCGGCGCGACCGTGATGATCGTCGACAGCGTCGGCATGAACCGCTCAAGCCGTGGCCTTTGCGACTCGACCGCGCTCAGCGCCGCCGCCTCGCTGGGCGGTTCATCCAAAAGACGAAGCACCACCCGGCTGTAGAGGCTGTGATCCGCCAGGGCGATCTGCTTGGCGCTGCCCCGGTCGCCCTGGCGCAGCAGGTACGCCATCCGCGACACCCGCGCCAGCCGGCCTGAATTGTTCGACCGGATAAAGAACCAGCACCGCTCGAACACCAGCGTCACCGACAGCAGGCTCAACCCAAACAACGGCCACATCACCATGCCGCCGCGTGAGATCAGGTCACGGAATGTCTCAGCGATGAATTCAATCACACCAAGAGCATAACACACCCCGCACCTCTCAACCCAAACGCCCTCCCCTATCAGGCCGAGAGCTGCGAAGCTGCCGCGGGTCCAACCAAAAGAGGCAAAGAAAAAACCCATGCAGAAGATGCATGGGTTCGGTGGTTCGTATGACGGAGCAGGTCTTACGTCGCGGACAATTCGAGCATCGACAGGGCCTTGGCTACGATGTGCTTTGAACTGACGCCGCAGTAGTCCATGACGTCGGCGGTGGTCCGGCCGGACTTGGGGGGGTGGCGGACGTACAGTTGCTGGACGGTGAACCCCCCGCCATCTTCGGCGGCGGCGTCTGCGACCGCGGAGCCGATCCCCCCGCCGTAGTTGTCTTCGAGTGTCAGGATCATGCCGTTGTTTTCGTTGGCAAGGTCCAGGATCGCGTCGGCGTCGAAAGGCAGCGAGTACAGGTCGACCAGCGTGGCGTCGATGCCCTGTGCGTCGAGGTCTTCAAGCGCCTTGTTGGCCTCGTGGACCATGTAACCGGAGGCGACGATCAGCAGGTCACGGCCTTCGGTGAGGACCTCGTGACCGCCGAGGGTGAAGGTGTCGTTTTCACCGTAGAGGAACTCGGTGTCGGGCCGGAGGGTTCGCATGTAGCACGGGCCGTGGTACTTGGCCATCTCCAGTGTCAGTGCGTAAGCCTGGTAGGCGTCGCTTGGCTGGAGGACGTAGAACCCGGGCGTGTCGTTTTGACGCTTCATGGTGGCGAAGGATCGGAACCAGGCGACATCCGGCAGTGACATCTGGCTGGGCCCGTCGGCTGCGAGGCTGATGCCGGCGTGGGAGCCAACGATCTTGAAGTTCGCGCCGCTGTTGACCGCCATCTCGATCTGGTCGTAACCGCGGACAGCGAACTTAGCGAAGGTCGAGCAGAACGGGATCTTCCCGGCGGCGCTGAGGCCGGCGGCGGCGGAGAACATGTTTTGCTCGGCGATGCGGCACTCCAGGAACCGCTCGGCCAGGGCCTCGTCGTTCTTGAACATGTCGGCGAAGGTCGAGTTGCTGACGTCGGCGTCCAGCGCGACGATGCGCGGGTCGGCCAGCCCAAGGGCTCTAAGCGCAACGCCGTAGGCCCGGCGGGTGGCGTACTTGCCCTTGGTGATCGCGTCACCAAGCCCGAACTGCTGCATCGCGTCGTTGAAGCTCATCACGGGCTGGGGTTCTTGGCCGTCAGGCTTCTTGGGAGACATCATCCCGATCTTTAAGGGGGTGTCCCCCGCCGCCCCGAGCGATCGGCCGGTCGCTTCGAGTTCTTCGATAGCCGTGGTCAACTCGTCACCCGCGGCGGGCTTGCCGTGGTGGCCGTGGCCCTGCTGGGACGGGCTTCCCCATCCCTTCTGGGTCTTGGCGACGATGGCGATCGGCTTAGCGTCAGGGTCGAACTGCGCCTGGGCGTGCTGGGAAAGCGCATCCTGGATCGCCGAGGGGCTGTGCCCGTCGATCGACAGGACCGCGTACCCGGCGGCTTCGAGTTTCTTCGCGGTGGTGTCCGCCGACTGCTGCTCGCTGACTTCGTCGGACTGGCCGAAGACGTTGCAGTTGAAGATCGGACAGACGGCGCCGAGCGCGTGGTCCTTGATGAAGTCGACCGCTTCCCAGATCTGTCCTTCGCGCGACTCGCCGTCACCGATGATGCAGAAGATGCGTTTGTCCAGTCCGTCGAGCTTGGCGGCGGCGGCGAGGCCGGCGGCGTGTGACAGGCCCTGGCCCAGCGAGCCGGTGGCGGTATCAAAGAAGGGAAACCCCTCGGCGGGGTTGGGGTGGCCATCGACGACCGAGCCGATCTCGCGCAGCGCCATCGCGTCGTCGCGGGTCATCGCCCTGAGGTTGTCCTTGTCTTTGCCGATGTGGATCCCCAGGCCCGCGCAGGCGGCGTAAACGATCGGGACGGCGTGGCCTTCGGACAGGACCAGCCGGTCGCTGCTGGGATGACTTGGGTTGGCCGGCTCGTAACGCATGTGCTGGTACATCAGCACGGCCACGAGGTGTGCCAGGCTCGCGCTGGTGGTGGGATGGCCTGAGCCAGACGCCGCGGTCATCTCGTAACTCAGCTTGGTCAGCTCAATGGCCTTGGCGTGAACGGTAGAATCAAACGACATAGAGGTTGGCCCTTTTTGGCTTGGGATGTTCGGGTGTGTTCGGTGCGAGCGGGGGATTATCAACCAGTTTGCCCATTTCGGCAACGCCCACGGCCCCTACTCTACACCTTCCGCCATCGGCTTGGGCGGTGACCTGGGAAAGACCGGGGTAATTCTATGGGATTCACCGGAAATTGAGCAGGGTTTGGACGTTCACCCCCGGTCCCGCGGCTTGCTGTGGGCCGTGGCCTGCTGGGCTAACCACGGGTGGCTCACCTCGTTGCACGCTGAGGCGGATTCCGCCCGTCAGGCCAGTGCCAAAGCCCATCGCGGGCGGAGGTCGTTGGTCGGGGATCAGTCATCCGGGCAACGCCGCTTGGCGCCGGTGCCGAAGGTGATCGCATTTTTGCCCTGGCGTTTGGACTGCATCGCCATCGCGTCGGCCCGCGCCATCAGTTCTCCGGGGGTCCGCCCGTCCCAGGGGAAGCTGGCCAGCCCCCCGGACACAGTCAATTGGCCCGGCGCCTTATCCAGCAGCTTGGGGAAGCGGTGCGAGCAGATCGCCTCCTGAAAACGCCGGGCGGCGGCGACCACATCCTGAGGATGCGAGCTGTTGGGCCTTCGTGGCTTGTCGTTATCCCAGAAGATGACCGCGAACTCGTCCCCGCCGATCCGTGCGACCACATCGTGCTCGCGCACGACCGAGGCCATCATCCGGGCCGTTTCGCAGAGCACCTCGTCGCCCATCCCATGGCCGTAGGCATCGTTGTAGACCTTGAAGTCGTCGATATCGAAAACCAACAGGGTGACCGGGGAACGGTCGACCGAGGCCCGGCGCAGGATCCGATCCAGAAAGCGGTTGAAGTATCGGCGGTTCCAGATCCCGGTCAGCTCGTCGCGTAACGCCATGTCACCGAGTTGAGCAACCTGGTTTTGCAGCGCAAGCCACCTGCCCAGCCAGCCGGCCCAAGCGGCCAACTGCTGAGTCGTCGCCGGAGCTGGGGCGTGCAATCGGCCGAAACACCGACCGCGATAATCAACCGAAACAGACACATCCGTCTTTGGCGGCTGCCCGTCGACAAGGCAAAGCCCCACCCCGGCGATCCCCGAGTTCGCTGAGACGATACGCACCGCCACGCCGCACAGATCGCCATCGCACGTCAGCAACGACTCAACCAGATCAATATCCCCCAGGTCCTGGTTGTCTGCGTCTGGCGGCGGGTTGGCCTGCGTGTGTTGATCTAGCTGCTCGCCGTTGCCGTTGTCTGTGATCTCGCCGGTCGCGCGTGCCGATGCCGAAGCGCCTGTGGCTCCGATCAACTCAGATAGCTCGCCGGCTTCGACCGGCTCCACCAGGCAGTGGTCAAACCCCGCCTGTACGGCCTGCTTGCCACGCGCGGCCGAATCCTGGTTGCACAGAGCGATCAGCCTGGCCCCCGGCGACAGCGCACGCAGGCCGCGGACGACCGATTCGGCCGAGCCCGGGAACCTGTCCACGGGACCAATCACCACGTCCACCGGCCCGGTCGACGCCTCGCCCAGAGCCGAGAGGTAGCTGGGCACCCCCATGCAACGTGGACTGCTTTTTCCCTTTGGATCGATCAACCCCGCTAAACGACGCGCCAGCGCAGGCTCTCCCACGACCAATACACGCGGGCCGTCTGGCATCCCAAGCGGGTCTGTCGTGCTATTGGCTAGCGGGTTGGGATCGGTCGCGGGGGGATTCATCCTTGCCCCCCCTTGGGATCGTCCAGCGCTTCGGGCTCGGGCACAGGCCCAAGCAGCATCGACAGTTCTTCCTCACTGATCAGCGGCTGGTCCCCCCCAGGCAGGGCGTCTACCTTCACGATCAGCGAACGTACACGCTCGTTGGGCATGCCGTGATCGACCCGGGCCAGGGGCGTGCGTTCTGACTGACGTTGCGCCGCCAGCCGGCCGTCGTTGCCCGCTTCGGTCAGCGCCAGGTTCCCTTGCCCAGCGTCAGAGACATGTCCGTTAAGCTTGCCCAACTGCGGTTTGCCCGAAGCCTGATCCACCCGGTAGCACCAGCGCACGGTCCGCGGGTAGTAGGCCTTCACCGCTTGGATCAACTCCGGCAGATCCGGCTGAAGATCCGGCTGGACCACGATCAGGGCCCCGGTCGCAAAACGGGCCAACTCGACCATCACCGCCGCCGGGTCAGCGACCACAGCCGTGCTGACACCGCGCCGGGACAGCCCGCTAAGCAGGTCGGCAGGCGCCAATCCACCCTGCGGGGCCAGCACCACACAGCGTGTGCCCGATCCTTGTGTCCCCAGGCTCATAGAAGGCCCATCCGCCATGCCCGTATTTTAGCACACCCTTACGCCTGGGCGACGCAGACACCTGATAACGGCTCATTTCCTACCCGTCCCAACCACCATGACCGGCACAGGGCATAACTCCGGTGTGATGACCTGGCCCGACCCGGGCTGATCCCCGGCGAAGGTTCCCGGGCGTAAAACCCCTGGCCGGTGACCTGTGACACTCGCGGCGCTTTGGTAAAGTGTCCGACAGGACACCTATGCCGATCTTGAACCGCTCCAGACAACTCAAGAAAAGCCTGACGCTTTTCAACGTTTACACGCTTGCGACAGGGGCGACGCTCAGTTCGGGCTTCTTCCTGCTCCCCGGGTTGGCGGCGGCGGAAGCGGGCCCGGCGGTCATCCTCAGCTACCTGCTGGCGCTGCTGCCGTTGCTGCCGGGGGTGCTGGCCAAGATCGAATTGGCGACCGCGATGCCACGGGCGGGCGGCGAGTACTACTTCCTGGACCGCAGCCTCGGGCCCCTGGCCGGCACGATCGCCGGGATGGGGACCTGGAGTTCGCTGGTGCTTAAGACCGCCTTTGCGCTGATCGGTATCGGCGCCTACGTGGATGTATTTTTCCCGGAGTTGCCGATGGTCCCGCTCGCGGCGGCGCTGGCGGTCGCGTTCGGTGTCCTGAATCTTTTCGGCGCAAGCAAGTCCGGTGCCGTGCAGACATGGCTGGTGGTCGGGCTGCTGATCCTGCTTCTGTGGTTCTCCGCCAGCGGCGTCAGCCACATCCACACCCACGAGCAGAACTACTTCGCCGACTTCTTCGCAAGCGGCTGGGCGCCTATCTTCGCGGCCTCGGGGATGGTCTGCATC
The DNA here is from genome assembly GCA_029260655.1 of Phycisphaeraceae bacterium. Lineage (GTDB taxonomy): Bacteria > Planctomycetota > Phycisphaerae > Phycisphaerales > Phycisphaeraceae > JAJRRS01. Next base: position 18,458 of record JAJDCU010000068.1, on the reverse strand, counting down.
AGCTACATGGGCATCACCAAGGTTGCCAGCGTCGCCGAGGAGGTGAAGAACCCCGAGCGCAATCTGCCTCTTGGGATATTCCTGGCCATGCTGACCGCGGTGGTGGTCTACGGCCTTGGGACCTATGTGATCGTGGGGCTGGTCCGGCCCGAGCAGCTCTACGCGGGAGAAACCCCTAGCCTCACTCCCGTCGCCGACGCCGCAGAGGTGATGGCCGGCGTGCCTGGCGCGGCGGTGATGACCTTCGCGGCCGTGCTTGCGTTTCTGTCGGTCGGCAATGCCGGGATCTTAAGCGCCTCACGCTACCCCCTGGCGATGAGCCGGGACCACCTGCTGCCGTCGGCGCTCCGCAAGCTCAACCGCCACAAGGCGCCTCACCATGCCGTGATCTTCACCGTCGTGGCCGTGCTGTTGTGTGTGTGTTTCTTTGACCCGACCAAGATCGCCAAGCTCGCCAGCGCATTCATCCTGCTGCTGTTTGCGCTCAACTGCCTGGCGGTGCTGGTCATGCGTGAGAGCCGGCTGGACTCGTACGATCCGGGCTTCCGCTCGCCCTGGTACCCCTGGCTGCACCTGGCGGGGATCGCGGCGCCGTTGGGGTATATCGCGATGATGGGCCCGATGCCGATGCTGTTCTCCGCGGGCCTGATCCTGGTGGGGGTGATCTGGTACTTCTACTACGCCAAGAGCCGGGTCGAACGCGGCGGCGCGATCTACCACCTCTTCGCCCGGCTTGGCCAGCGCCAGTACGCCGGGCTCGACCGCGAGCTGCGCGGGATCCTCAAGGAAAAAGGCCTCCGCGCCGACGACCCCTACGACCAGATCGTCGCACGCGCCTCGGTCATCAACATCCTGGACGCCACCACGTTCGAGAAGGTCGTCCACAAGGCCTCGGCCAAGCTGGCGGTGCATCTGCCGATCAGCGCCGGGCAATTGGCGGACAGTATTCTGGAAGGAACGCGCGTCGGGGCAACACCGGTCTCCAAGGGCGTAGCGCTGCCCCACGTACGCCTGCCGGGCCTGCAACACGCCCTGATGGTGCTGGCGCGGATACCACGTGGCGTACGCATCGAGATCGAGCAACAACTGGCGGTCCACGGCACCGACCAGGCGATCTACGCCGTGATCTTCCTGATCAGCCCCGATGACGACGCCGCACTGCACCTGCGTATCCTCGCCCAGGTCGCCCAGCACGTCGACGACGAGCAGTTCATGCCCAGGTGGTTGGCGAACGACGACGAGCACAAGCTCAAAGAGATCCTGATCCATGAGGCGCGCTACCTGTCGCTGGTGCTGAGTGACCAGGGCCCGACCGCCCAACTCGTCGGCAAGCCATTGCGCTCGCTTTCCCTGCCCGACGGTTGCCTGGTAGCGATCGTCGACCGGGCCGGGGAAACGATCTTCCCGCGCGGCGACACCGTCCTGCAGGGAGCGGACCGCCTCACCATCGTCGGCCTGCCTGAAAGTATCGCCCAGTTAAGGGCTCAATACCTGGCCCCAGGGGCTGTCGGACACGGTCCCGACGCGTGATGACTGTTGGGATGGGGCCACAGACAATACCGCGGGCAGGATACAGTTCGTGATTGCGGCACGTACTTATCCCAACACGGGAATGCTGAGTTGGGCTGAGTAGGAATTGTGCTTGAGCTTGTCCCGAGGGTGGATCGGAATCTATATGAGAGGTATGGCCACGCCCGACATCCAGGGGCATCTACGATGTGTCGAGCTGGCTTAACCCTCTCCCTGGCGTGACCCCTGCGAGCGGCCGACAGGTACCCGACGGTTCAACTGGCCTCGAAGAAGCGGTGGGTGGTGCCCCCGGGCCCGACGCGGGCGGTCACCGGTCTGCCACACTTGGGGCACTGGCCCTCATAAAGTGTCCCGACCTTGTTGCGGTAGATCCGGCTGTAGGTCCCACAGCACTTCCACTGCACCGCCAGCCACGGCCGGCCAACCAGCGTATCGCCGTTTGCACCGGCACGGGAGGAGGGAGCCCCTACCCCGTCGATATCCACGATGTAATCCGGACCTGCCATGTCAATAGACTAGTCGGCGATTTCAGGGCGCCGGCTTCAAATGCTTGACATCCAGGGTGAATAGATCGCGCTGCTCATTGACGATCCTGACGGTCGTTTCGTCGTCCCAGCAGATCCCTTCGGCCTGCCTTAAACGCATCGGGGAGATCGCCAGCCGCCACGCCTTGCCCCCCAGCCAGTCGTCGCTGGCGTCCGGTGCTTCAAACATCCATACCCCGTCGTAGCTAAGCACCGCCAGCCGCTTGCCATCGGGGGATAGGTCGGCCGCGGTCGGGACCAACGGCAATTCCCCGCCAGCGCTGACAAGTGTGAGTATGTTTTCGCGGTCGCTGTGGGTGGTGTCCAGACGGTAAAGGTTCGTGCCGTAGGTGAGCCGGTCAACCCGTCCCTCAGCCCGATGCTTGGTCAGCAGGTACAGCCGGCCACCTGAAACAAAGACCGCCTCGCAATCGAAACGCCAATCCTCCGGGGGGTAGCTCTCCTGGTCGGGGTAGGCCACGGGGATAAAAGAAATCGGACGAGCCCCGCGGTCCGTCGCCTGCGGGTTGGGCTCATTGACGATGTAGAAGCCCAGGTCGCGCCGCGCGTTGCCGTTGTTCCCCATGTCAGCGATATACAACCGGCCGTCGTCGATCGTGATGTCTTCCCAGTCGACATGGGCGCTGTTGAGCATCGAGATGCCCGGCCAGGGCTCCTTGCCTTCCTCGAACTCTTGCGCATAGTACCTGTTGCGCAGCCTGGCCGGCATGACCACATGCCCTTGGGCGTCGATCGCAAACAGGCGAGGCTCGTCGCCGCTGTCGTTGTGGACCCACCAGACGCCTGGATAAGTGCGGCTGCGGACGATCCCACTGATCTCGCTGAGCGGCGGGTGCGCCACGGAAGTCACATCTTGCAAGAATGTCTCGACATCGCCCCCAGGCCCGGGCTGGGACTTGGGCTCGGGCTCGTGAACCGTATCCGCGCACGCTACGGAACCCGTGCCAACAACGGATAGAAAAGCGACAGTCACAGCGACAACCAAGGCGAGGGCTTTGGCCATAGGGCCGACTGCCAGAGCGTTAATCCGCACTACTGCCGGCACCAAAGCACGAAATCTCATCCTCTTGCTCTCCACAAGACGCGGTCGTCACCGCATCGGGCAGGCCGCTAAGCCGGACGGGCTCACAGCTAAACCTGACGTTTTCACCGTCAACCCTCGCGCGTTGCCTGTCGCCTCTATTCGTCGTCAGCCTCGGCGGGGACCAGCTCGTCGTCGTCGGCGATCTCAGCGGTGGGCTCGCCGATGCCTTTGGCCTCCAGGACCTTACGTTTGATCTCCTCGAACAGGTCGGGGTTGTCCTTGAGGAATTGCTTGCTGTTCTCCCGGCCCTGGCCCAGCCGGACTTCGCCGAAGCTGAACCACGCGCCGGACTTCTGCGCCACCTCGGCCTCGACCGCCAGGTCCAGCAGGTCCCCGGTTGCGCTGATGCCCTCATCGAACATGATGTCGAACTCGGCCATGCGGAACGGGGGGGCGACCTTGTTCTTGACGACCTTGACCCGGACGCGGTTGCCGACCGCCACGTCGCCGTCCTTGATGCTGCCGGTGCGGCGGATGTCCAGACGGACGGAGGAATAGAACTTCAGCGCCCGGCCGCCTGGGGTGGTCTCGGGGTTGCCGAACATCACGCCGATCTTCTCGCGGATCTGGTTGATGAAGCTGACGGTGCACTTGCTCTGGTTGATCGCACCGGTGAGCTTTCGCAGGGCCTGGCTCATCAGGCGGGCCTGAAGTCCGACGTGGGTATCGCCCATCTCGCCTTCGATCTCCGCCCGGGGGATCAAGGCGGCGACCGAGTCGATCACGACCAGGTCCACGGCGTTGGATCGGACCAACAGCTCACAGATCTCCAGTGCCTGCTCGCCGGTGTCCGGCTGGCTGACCAGCAGGTCGTCGATGTTGACCCCCAGACGCTTGGCCCAGGACGGGTCCAGGGCGTGCTCGGCGTCAATGAAGGCCGCGATGCCGCCCGATTTCTGGACGCTGGCGATGATGTGCAGGTTCAGGGTGGTCTTGCCGGAGGATTCCGGGCCGAACACCTCGATGACCCGGCCGCGCGGGATGCCCTTGCCGCCTAAGGCCAGGTCCAGGCTGATCGCCCCGGTCGAGATCCCCGCCGGGACGTTGGACGGGTCGTCATCCAGCCGCATGATCGAGCCCTTGCCGAAGTTCCGCTCGATCTGAGCCACCGCCCGCTCCAGGGCCTGCTTTCGGCCGGCCTCGGACTTGTCAACGGGGGGCTGTGTCTTGGCCATGGATAGTCCTCTCTCTCGCTTGGCGGCCCCGTTTCGCTTGCCGAAGCCCGTGGATAGTGTTGAGGCTGTTACCATAGTCATGCTCCTTGTTTTCGTCAATGTGTTCGGTTAATGTCAGGCACCGGCCATGTTAGGAGATGTTTGGCATCTGTCAAGGGGTTTCTTGAACGGAATCGAAAAAATATTCGGGAGATGTTCGGGTGACCTAGAAAGCCGAAGGTGGACCCGCCGGGCCGCTTGGGCTGGAGGGCGCGAATCGGGCCGGGTCGGACAGACCTTGCTGCACGGTGGGTATCTGCTTGCTGCGGATCCGGAAAAACCACACGAGCCCCCCTACCCAGACCAACACCCAGACCCCCAGCAGCACAAGCATGAACCACCCCGCCGGCTGGTCATAGCTGTTGCTGTAGTAGTTTTGAGTAAAGTGCGTCGGTGTGAGGCCGCCTAGCCCCTGGGTCGGGATGCCTTGGATGATCGAAAGCAGCTCATCCGCCTCATCCATCACGTCCTGCCGGGTGATGTCCGCCCCGGCGCGCTTGAGCATGTCGAGCAAGGCCTGGCGATCCAGCGGCTTGGTGGTCGCGCCCGTGTACACCGTCGTATTTCCGCTTGATATGCTCGACTGGTCCTCATACGTCATCGCCACCGGATCGATCTGAAGATTCTCAAACTGGGACGTGTTGCCCAGAATGTTCAGTTGCGTGTAGTTCGTCCCGGCATACCAGGACATGCCACCGATCTGATTGATATTCGCGTTTTGGTACTCGCCCGAGGCGATTGGCGTCAGGTCGAGCGTGTCATTTATCTGCCCCTTGGTCTTGGGCCCGACCCACACCAGCAGCCCCGACACCAGACACGACGGCCCGGGCAGCAGCAGCGTCCACACCAGCACAAACAACACCGGCGAAACAGCGCCGCGCTGCTTGGGCGTGACGATCCCGACTTCGCGCAGGTCCGCCCCGCACTCCGGACAGTCAAGTCCCGGCAACCCGCGCACCGCGTAACCACACTTGGCGCACGTCGGCAGATCCCCGCCCCGCTTCCCCTTCAACACCCGGTACCACAGGTACGTCAACCCCACCAAGGATGTCAGCAGGTACGCCAGCGGGATGATCAGAAATAGTATGCCGAGGATAGCACTGAACAACATCATGGCTTGCCATCATCGAGGGTCGGCATCGCAAGGTCAAACAAACCACCACTCAACTCGACGCGCTGGTGTAATACCGCAGCGCGAAGCGCCAGAAGGCGATGGACAGTATCAGCAGCACTGCGGCGACGAGTGCCGCGCCCAGCAGCCAGCCGGCGGTGCCTTGGCCGGTGATGAACTGGGCGGGGACGGTGGTCATGAAGGCGACGGGCAGGACGAAAGTGAAGAAGACCTGATACGCCGCTGGGTAGGCGGTGATGGGGTATCGGCCGGTCTCGACCAGGGTCTGCATGGCCATGGTGATGTTGTAGAGCTTGACGTACCAGATGGAGAAGGTGCTCAGCAGGTACCCGAGGCTGTAGAGCATGAGCACGGCGAAGATGAGCGTGGCGGCTGCGGGAAGCAGATCAAGAATCCCCGGTAGACGATCCCGAGTCAGTGCGGCATAAACTACGACGCCAAGTCCAAGCAGGATGTTAGGAATGCCCCAGGGTGAGATCGTGCGCACCGAAAGCCAGAACTGGCTGTCGATCGGCTTAAGCAGCACGAAGTCCAGTGTGCCCTCGCGGACATGCTCGGTAACGCGGGTGCGGTTGGGGGTCATGAAAGTCGACTGCATGCCTTCGAGAAAGGTGAACACACCGACGACAACAAGCGCATCTCGCCAGGGCCAACCGCCCAGCTCGTACCCGGTGCGGTAGAACAGGTAGAGCATGAACATCGTCCCGGCCAGCGTCATGACGCTGGAGAGCGTGGCCATGAGGAAGTTGGCGCGGTACTCCATCTCAGCCGAGATCGAGGCGGACCAGAAGATTCGGATTGCATTGAGGTATCGGGTCATGCGCCCATCGCCGAGTAGTGTTTCAGGCCTTTGCGCCAAAGCCAGCGGTAGAGGATGAAGAAGAGGATCATCCATCCGATCATGGTGAGGAAGCCGCGCAGGATCGGGCCCTCGCCGTTGACGACAAGGGTGGCGGGGAACCAGACCATGTAGGGGAACGGGGTCCACAGCAGTATCTCGCGGGCGTAATCGGGGAGCACTTCGAACGGGAAGAGCAGCCCCGAGAGGAAGAGGTATGGCATGTAGATGATCGCATCCATCGCGGCGACCCGCTCGTGCCAGAAGGCGGCCATGCACAGGGTGTACTGCATGAAGAAGCGCAGCAGGAACGCGGTATACATCGCCACCGCCGCCAGCGCCAGGTTGCCCAAGCCGGGCCACCACGCCGTCCCGTCCGTCCCGCCTGTCAGCGTTTGGGGGTAAAGCCAGAGGAAGCCGCCGATGATCAGAAATACGAACGGCACACGGACCCAGTGCTCGCTTATGTGCATGATGATGAACCGCCAGACCGGGTCGATCGGGTGAAGCAACAGAGGGCTGAGCCGGCCGGTCACAACCAGGAACTCGAAGTGATGGATGATCCAGACGATCGTGAACTGCCGGACAATAAACACGGCGATGAAGTATCGGAACATCTCGACGCGCTTCAACGGAAACAATCCGGATTCGCCCGCCTGCGCCCAGAGGCCCATCATGATCAAGGGGAGCATGGTCGCGATCGCCCACAGCGCGATCTCTGCGCGGTATTGGGCCATTTCCGCGGCCTGCACGCCGAGCATCACCCGCAGCTTGTGCGGCCAGCCAATGGAGAATTTCTCTGCCGACTGCGTCATCGCGCCGCCGCCTCACGGGCCGGGCCCCCGGATGACAAGTCGTCCGCGTCCATATCGAACACCCGGCCGATCACCTCCTCGATCGGCGGGTCGGTTACGGTCAGGTCGGTGACGTCCAGCTCCGCGAGCAACCGGTTCACAGCGGCTGTCAGGCCGTCGCGTTTGACCAGCAGCCGTGCGACCCGGCCGTCGATCGACTCGACCTCGCCGTAGCGGCTTATCGTGGCGTGATCGAACTCATGGCCGAGCTCGACCTTCACCTCGCGGAACGGTGCGAACCGCTGGACGACGCCGGACAGGCTGCCGTCGTAGATCAGCCCGCCCTTGTGGATCATCACGACCCGGTCGCACAAGGCGGTGATGTCGGCCATGTAGTGGCTGGTCAGCAGGATCGACGCGCCGTGCTGGCGGTTGTAGTCGCGCAGGAAGTTGCGCACCGCGGTCTGGGCATTGACATCCAGCCCCAGCGTCGGCTCATCAAGAAAAAGAACCTTGGGGTGATGCAGCAACGCCGCCATCAGTTCGCACTTCATCCGCTCGCCCAGAGACAGCTTGCGCACCGGGCGGGTCAGCTCGTCGGAGATCGAGAGCAGGTCCGCCAGCTCGTCGATCCGGCGTTTGGCTTCGCTGTCGGGTACGCCGTAAACCGCGGCGTTGATCCGCAGGGACTCGATCGGGGGCAGGTCCCAGATCATCTGCTGTTTCTGGCCCATCACCAGCGTGATCTGACGCAGCAGATCGGGCTTGCGCTTAAACGGCACCTGGTCGAGCACACGGACCGAGCCGGCGGTCGGGTGGATCAACCCGGTAAGCATCTTGAGGGTCGTGGTCTTGCCCGCGCCGTTGGGGCCAAGGAACCCGACGACCTCCCCGGGCTCGATCGTAAAGGAAACATCCTTGACCGCGTCAATGAGCCGGTGGCGGCGGTTGACGAAGTGGCGCAGCGTCCCGGCCAGGCCCGGCTGCTTGTCGGCGACCCGGAAGGTCTTACTCAGATTTTCGACAGCGACCGTAGGCATCGGGGGATTCTAACACCCGGCGGGGCACATCACCGCTACGCCCAATCTTTCACGCCGCGGCGGTGTCGGCTATAAACAGGGCCGATGTGGACACGCCCGGCACAACTTGCACGTTTTGGCCATCGGTCCGGCTGGTTGCTGGGCTTTGGGCTGTGGGTGATCCTGACCTCGGCAGCCGGTGCGTGGGGCCAACCCACTGACCCCGCCGGACCCGAGACCGAGGCCCCCCCGGTCCTGGAGCAGGTCACCGAACCGACGCCCGGCGACAACCTACCCGCCGAAAACCCACAGGCGCTGGCCGACCAGACAGACCATTGGAGCCTCACGGGGATGTTCCTGACGATCTGGAACGCCGAGCTTTTCAGCGCAAGCGGCAGCCCGATCAAGCTCAACCAACTGGTGCTGGCGCTGCTGATCATCCTGGTCGGCGTCTGGGTCAGCAAACGCGTGGCGCGGCTGGTCCGCTACCGGCTGGCGAAGATCTCGCGGATCGATTCGCACGCCGCCGCGGTCATCCAGACGGTGATCTTCAACACGATGGTCGTGGTCATCATCCTGGCTGCGATGCCGATCGCCGGGATCCCGACCACGATCTTCACGGTGCTCGGCGGTGCCGTGGCGATCGGCGTGGGCTTTGGGGCGCAGAACCTTTTTAACAACCTGATCTCCGGGCTGATCATCATGCTCGAACGCCCGATCCGCTTAGGCGACATCGTCGAGGTCGGGGATCACGAAGGCACGATCGAGGCGATCAGCAACCGCTGCACCTATATCCGGCGCAGCGACGGGGTCGACGTGCTGGTGCCCAACAGCCAGTTCCTCGAACAGCCGGTGATCAACTGGACGCTGTCGAACCGGGACGTGCGCGGCTCGGTCGTGGTCGGGGTGGCCTACGGCTCACCGACGGATCTGGTCGCCCGTCTCATGCGGCAGGCCGTCGACGAGCACAGCCTGATCCACGAACGCCCCGAGCCGCTGGTGCTGTTCCAAGACTTCGGCGACAACGCCCTGACCTTCGAGGCCTATTTCTGGTCGCGGATCTCCCGGCCGATGGATCTGCGTAAGATCCAGAGCGACGTGCGCTTCCGGATCGATGAGCTGTGCCGAGAAAACAAAATCACGATCGCGTTCCCCCAGCGGGACGTCCACCTGGATACAATCGAACCGCTGAACGTGCGTGTCGTACAGGAGGACAAGAGCACCGGATCGCCATAACCACCCTCAAAGGGAGAGTCGCCATGAAAAGACATTTGAGTATCCTCACCACGTTTACCGCGGCGCTACTGACCACCTCGGCCGTGTTCGCTGAACAAGTAGAAGAGCGTCAGGACCCGGCGATCGGTGAGCCGGCCCCGCAGTTCGTCCTCAACGATGTCGTCACCGGCGAGCCGATCAGCCTCGCCGACCACCAGGGCAAGGTCGTGGTGATCGCGTTCCAGAGCATCAATTGCCCGTGGAACGTGATGCGTGAAAGCGGCGGCTACGAGCGCTACCTCGCGCCGCTGAGCCAGCAGTTCGACGAGGAAGAGGCCGTCTTCCTGGCGATCAACTCGAACCACAACGAGTCGGCCGAGGAGCTCGCTTCGTACCACGAAGAGCACGGCCTGCCCTACCCGATCCTCAAGGACCCGGACAACCTCATCGCCGACGTGTACAACGCCCAGACCACCCCGCACATCTACGTGGTGGCCGCGGACGAAGCTCAGACGCTCGTTTACATCGGCGGCATCGAGCAGATCCCCACCAGCCCGGAGAAGGCCGGCGAGATGGAAGAAAACTATATCGAACCGGTCCTGGCTGCCTTGTTCGCCGGGGAGGAATTACCGTACACCAAGACGACCAGCAAGGGCTGCTCGATCAAGCGCGTGCCTAAGGCGCAGTGATGATGTGGCCCGTTAAGTGATTCAGCTACTTCATACAAAACCGGTGATACCATCGCCGGTTTTGTAGTACATGTATTGGAGCCCGATGGCCGGATCACCGGTCAAACCAGCTCGCCAGGCGCAGGCGTCCGGCGAGGATGGCGCGGGTCGCGCCGCCAAGCTGCGGGCGCACCGTCAGCGTGTCGTATCCCTGGCCGGCGATCGACCGGAGCACGGCATCGGTCTGGAGGGTCATCTGCCGATACGAGCAACGCAGCCCCGGCGACGCTTTCGAGAGTATGTCTCGGCCTGTTCTGTTTAGACCGTGGGTCTGGCCGACCAGTTCACGCATGGCGGCGCAGAACGGTTTGATCACCGCGCGCAGGCCGGCCTGGGGCATCGAGGCGCAGTCGCATGAGCCGGTGTGTGTCCGCCCGTCGCAGCCCCGATCGGTGTCCAGGCTGACGGCCTTGCGCATCAACGGCAGGTCCAGCCCGTGCCGTGCGGCGACGTCACCCGGCAGGTAGATAAGTCCGTTTTCGATGACGTCCACCCGGACATCGCGCCAGAGGTTGGCCAGCATCGCCGCGGCGCAGGCTTTGTCAGATAACTCAAGCGCCTTGGGATCGGTTACCCCCGCCTGGTGGAGATGCTCCCTCTGCGGGGCGACGCAACGGATGCAGTCAGCTAACAACTGAGCCCATGTCCCCGGCCCGGCGGTCGGCGCATCGACATTTACTTCAAGTAGTTGCATCACACGGTCCATAACAGCATCCAACAAGCAGGCCGATAAACGCCTTGATTCTAAGCGGCCAGAGGGGGCACGCTCGCCCGGGCCGTCAGACTGTAGCGATTATGCCGATTGCGCGGGGCCAGGGCTTAATACGCACCCCCCACCACCCGATGAAACCTGCGAAGACGGCCGGTTATTCACAGGGTTTATCCGTATGCGCATCGCACTGGACGCACGCACGATCTACGCCCCGCAGCGCCGAGGGATCGGCAAGAGCCTGCTGGAGCTGTACCGCCACCTGGCTTTGGTCAGGCCGGACTGGAGCGTGACGGCCTACCACCGCAGCCCCGGCGAGGTCGAGGCGCTGCTGCCCGAACCTTTCGTCCAGCCCCGGATGATCGAGATGCCCGGCGACCGGTTCAACGCCTGGGACCGCTTCCGCCTGCCGCTGGCCTGCCGGCGCGACGGGGCGGATGTGCTGCACTGCCCAGCCAACCACTGCCCGACATGGATGCCGATCCCCACCGTTGTCACGATCCACGACCTGATCCCGCTTCAGATGCCCGATGAGCGTCACCCCCGTCTGGGCCCACGGTTCGAGCGATCGGTCCGCACCGCCTGTCAGAAGGCCTCCGCAATCACCTGCCCAAGCGACTACACCCGCGCGTGTCTGATCCAGGACATGGACGCCGACCCAGCGCGCGTGTTCGTCACCCCCTGGGCCGACTTCGGCAAGGCCCCCCACGTCGACCTGGCATGGCGGATTAATATTTTTGAAAAGTACCGCGTCGAGCCGCCGTTCGTCCTGCACTTCGGCGCAACCGAGCCGCGCAAGAACACCCGCCGGGTGATCGAGGCCTGGGCCGGTCTGCGCAAACAGCTCAAGAGCCAGGTCAAGCTTCTGGTCGTCGGCCTGGACGCTCAGGCCCAGCAGGAGTTGGCCGTCTGCACCGCCCGGCTTGGGATCGAGTCGAGCGTGGTCCTGCACGGGTTCGCCGACGAGGTGGACGTGCCGGCGCTGCTTAGGCTGGCCCACGTGCTGGCGTACCCGAGCCTTTCCGAGGGATTCGGCCTGCCGATCCTCGAAGCGTTTGCGGCGGGGACGGCGGTGCTGACCAGCAACCGCACGAGCCTGCCCGAGGTCGCCGCCGACGCCGCGCTGATGGTCGACCCCGAGGACTTCTGCGCGATCACGAAAGGCCTGACCAAGCTGCTGACCGACCTGGTCTACCGCCGGGAGCTGATCAAGCGCGGGTTGACGCAAATGAAGCAGTTCACGTGGCGCCAGGCCGCCGAGCGATTCGCCCAGGCGGTGGAGTTTGCCGAGCAATCAGACCAACAGGACAGGCCCCCGACCAAAGGCAAAAGAGGTAAGGCGGCTTGACCCACACGCTATGACGCCGAAGCCGAACAACACGGATATCCTGTTTATCAGCGAGTTGCCGCTGTGGCCGCTGGACCAGGGTTTCCGCGTGCACGGCTGCCAGATGGCCCGAGCGCTTGCCGATGACGGGGTAAACGTCCGCATGGCCAGCCTCCGTCCGACGACCGGGGACGTTCGGCCGTGGCTTGGCCAGATGCTCACCGATTGGCCCACAGCGGACGACTGTGACCACGAACGATTCATGCAAGGCTGGTCCGGGCCGGGCGCAAGACTACGCCGCAAGCTCGCCGGTCATCAGGCGATCGACCCGCGCGAACTCGCCGGGCTGATCCCGCTGGTGCGCGAGCTTAACCCCAAAGCGGTGATCGCCCTGGGTCAGCACGGCCCGATGATGTTGCGCGGCATGCGCAGCGCGTTCCCCGAGGTCGCCACTGTCTGGTACGCCGCCGATGAGCCGATCTTTTTTCAGCTCTCATGTCTGCGCCGCGAGGGTGTGACCGCCATCAAGCGCCGTGCCTACCTCGCCGGGCTTTACGGGGTGTTGCAGACCCTGTTCGCCCGTGGCCTGGACGGCGCGATCGGTGTGAGCCCTCTGGATACACGCCTGCTGAAACTCACCTCCCAAGTGCGCCGGACTGTTACCATCCCCAACGGCGTCGACACCGAATACTTCAAGCCCGCTAACTCCCGGCCTCACAGCGGCTCGCTGGTGTTCTGGGGCCGGCTTGACTTCGAGCCCAACGCCGATGCCGTCCGCTGGTTTGCCCGCCGTGTCTGGCCGAAACTCCTTGAGCGCCAGCCCCAGGCGAAGTGGCAGATCGTCGGCAAAGGCGCCGGCGAGAAGGTTCGCAGCCTTGGAGCTATCCCCGGTATCGAGTTCGTCGGGGAGGTCGAGGACATCAGGCCCTACGCACACCAAGCCGCGGCGACCATCCTGCCGATGCGTTGCGGCGGCGGGATCAAGAACAAACTGCTGGAGGCCGCGGCGATGGGCCTGCCGATCCTGGCTTCACATAAAGCCGTCCAGGGACTGAGCTGGCCAGACCACACCACACCGGTACGGCTGTGCAGGGGGCCCGATGATTGGGTGCATCAGATCGAGCGCGTCTGGTATGACGGCATGCTGTCGGCAAGACTGCGGCATGACGCCCGGTCGTGGGTCCAGGACGATCACACCTGGCCCGCGGCGGCAAAGCAACTCACCGCGTTCATTAACAGCTTCGCCAAAGCGTCCATCTGCGTGACACAGGAGGCGCTGCGTCATGCCGCATAGGCCTGGTCAATTCGCATCCGCCCAAAGGAACCCTTGATGGCGTGGACCTCGATGCACTTTGCCATGGGGATGTGTGGCGGCGCGGCCGTGATGGCTGTCCCCTGCCTGATCCTGCGCCGCGGCTGGCGGCACATCCCCCTCGCGATGACGCTCGGCGGGTGCTTGGCCCTGATCCCCGATGCCCCCAGGCTCTGGCGGGAAGACTTCACTTCCCTGCCGTTCGCCGCCGCCCTGGGCTCGAAAGACCTGGAAGTCTGGCTGCACAGCATCGGGGATCTGTTCTTCTTTCATCGCTCGCTGGACGCCCAGCCTAAGGAGATGGCGCTGCTGGGGCTGGCGATCATCATCGGCCTTTACAACCTCAGCCTCATAGGGATGTTGTGGCACAACCGGCGATCGAGAGCCAGGCGTATCACCCCCCTTTGCGACGTGGACAACGCCTATCACCTGGCCGACCCGCCAATACCTGAACCTGGGCACGATCAGGCTCCACCGGATCAGCCGGACCCACCGCACGGGCCGGTCATCGGCCGGATCGGCACCGGGTAGACCCATCAACCAACTGAGCGGCTAGCCCAGCAGGCCGACGTCGAAAAGTTCCCATCCCCCCTACTTTTACTATTGTAATAGAGGGGCTGAGGGATATGATTGTTCAATGGGTCGAGGGTGCCGTTAGGTATCTGAACGTTTTTCTGTGGGGACGCATACCAAGGAAGGTGGTGCGGCATGGACGATCAGCCTGGGGAGTTGTGGCGATTCCAAGTCAATTGCCCACACGCGGAGCGGGTGTACCTGGTCAAGGAATACAACGACACGGGCAAGTCGTGGCTTCTGATGAAGCCAAGCGGACAAGGCAACTGGGACGTGCGTGTGGGTTTAAGGCCCGGGCGGTATCGGATGACCTACTTCGTCGTCGAGGGCAGTACCTACTTCAACTGCGGCACCGTCGGGCTGGCCGGCACACGGCTTGGACCCACGGACAGGAACGTCGTCGTCGAACCCCTGGAGCAAGCACAGCCGGCCTGAACAGCACACATCCCCCGTCATCGAGCCGCGGACCGAACCGGCCCTTCTGACGTGAAGTCAGACCCTCAAACACTGAAGGGGTGCCTTGGTAACCTCCGCGGCTCGGTCTTTAGGGATTGAGATTGGGGGATTAGAGCCGTTTTTCTTTGTTCGCCGCGTTTTGCCAAGGGTTTAGCCCGGGCGGCTACGCCCGCAACGCGCCGCAGTGGCTAAGCATTTCCGGTTCACCCGCCCAGCAGGCCGTCCATCCCGGGAAGGTCCATCCCCCCGGTCAGCTTCGTCATCTCCTGACGGACCAACTCCTGTGCCCGGGTGAGCGCTTCGTTCGTCGCGGACGTGATCAGCTCTTCGATCATCTGCTTGTCCGTATCCGGGCCCTCCCCGGCAAGCGACGAGAGCATCGCCCGGTCCAGATCCACCTTCAAGACCTGCATCTTCCCGTTGACCACCACGCGCACCGCCCCAGCGCCGGCGTCCGCTTCGGCGGTAAGACGGCCCAGCTCCTCCTGCATTTGCTGCATCTTCTCACGTATCTCTCCCGCGTTGTCCATCAGGCCCGCCAGGCCCTTAAGGTTCTTCAACTGGTCAAACATCGGTCGTGCTCCCTGAACAGTGGTTAGAAGGCCCTGCCATCATAGCCGCCGCCGGGCGACCCGGCAGACCCAGCCGGTGGAGGGTGTACACTACCGGCTCGTAGTTGTGTCATGCCCGATCAAGTCCATCCGCATGAGAGACACCCTATGAAAGCACATACCTGGATCACGCTGGGCATCATCGCGGGTCTGGCCTTCGGCGTGGTTGTCGGCCAGTGGCTGTTTGATCCCACTTTCGACCCGGCCGTGGACCCCGATACCGCGCACGCGCACGGGACGTCCCTGTTCTACTTCGCCTTCGTCGGCAAGACCCTGTTCATGGGCCTGCTGAAGATGTTGATCGTCCCGCTGATCATCTCCAGCGTGATCGTGGGCGTGACGTCGTTGGGTGATGTCCGCCGGCTTGGCGGGGTCGGGATCGCCACGCTTGGTTACTACTTCGCCACCATGCTCATCGCGGTCACGATCGGTCTTATGCTGGTGACGCTGATCCGTCCCGGCGAGGGGTTCGCCCTGGGCGAGGCGCAGCAGGTGGCCGCAGAACACGCCTACGGCGCTCGCCAGCAGCAGATCGAACAAGGCCCCGCCGGGATCGTCCCGGCACTGCTTCGGATCGTCGCGCAGATGATCCCGACCAACCCGATCGCCGCCTTCGCCGATCCCGGGATCGCCGCGCTGCCCACGATCACCTTCTCGCTGTTCTTCGGTGTGGTGCTGACCACGATCGGTCAGCGCGGCAAGGTGGTGGCTGATTTCTTCCGGGCCGTCTTCGAGGTCATGATGAAGATGGTCGGCATCGTCATCATGCTCGCGCCGGTGGGGGTCTTCTGTCTGCTGGCCTGGACCGTCGCGCGGATCGGGGTCGGCGTGTTTCTCGGCGCGATGGCCTGGTACATGGGGACCGTCATCCTCGGGCTGGCGGTCCATGGCCTGGTGATCCTCCCGATGGTGTTGTGGCTGTTCACCGGGACAAGTCCGCTGCGTTTCGCGTCGAAGATGCGCGAGGCGCTGCTGACCGCGTTTGGGACGGACTCAAGTTCCGCCACCTTGCCGGTCACGATCGAATGCGCCACAGATCGGGCCGGCTGTTCGAAGAAGGCCGCGGGGTTTGTCCTGCCGCTGGGCGCGACGATCAACATGGACGGCACCGCGCTGTACGAGGCCGTAGCCGTCGCTTTCCTGGCGCAGGTCTACGGCCTTGAACTGGGTCTGGAACTGGCCGTGATCGTCGCACTCACCGCCACACTCGCGGCGGTCGGCGCCGCCGGCATCCCCGAAGCGGGCCTGGTCACCATGGTCATCGTCATCGCCGCTGTGAACCAGAACGTCCTGTCCGCCGACCCCACGACGTCGACCATCCCGATCGCGGCGGTCGGGTTGATCATCGGGGTCGATCGGATCCTGGACATGTGCCGCACCACGGTCAACGTCTGGGGCGATGCCGTCGGAGCCCGGATCGTCACACGCATCGCGCCGGACGACGAGCCAGACGCGATCCCGCAGGCTGAATGACGCACCGGCCTGATCGTATGGATACATCGCATCACACGCCCCAAGGCTTGTACGGGCACATGCCTCGTTTCCCAGCTCCCCAAGCCTGCCTCATTGGCACAGACGGGACCGTGTTTTCACCGCAAAATACGTGGTTACCCTCTGAGTTCCGCCCTCCATGGGGTATAATTCGTGTAAATCATCAAGGGTTCCGGGAGAAGGACTATTTATCCATGAAGTGGAAGCTACCGGTTTACCTGGCGTTTGTGGGTCTGTTGGTGTGTGTCGGCCCGGCGTCGGCGCAGTTACGGATCGTGACCTACAACACGGCCAATGGCACGTTCCCCGGCGGCAACAACCCCAGCCCACGCACGGGGATGGACAACGTCCTCCAGGCCATCGCAAACGAAGTCACTAACGGAATTTCCCGCCCGATCGACGTGCTGGTCTTCCAGGAGCACGACGACCCGTCCACCACGACACAGGAATTTGTCGACCTCCTCGACGGGATCTACGGCGCGGGGACCTACGGCCGAAGCACGGTCATCACCCTGCCTAATTTCACTGACAACATCCGGCAGACCTTGGTCTACAACACCAACACACTGAACCTGATCGGCGAGATAGCGTTTGGTCAAACGGGCTCCGGCAAGGCCGCACGTCAGACCGCACGCTTCCAACTCCGACCCGTCGGGTACGACGCCTCGGCCGACTTCTACGTCTATAACAGCCACTACAAGGCCGGCACCGGCGGGACCAACGAGTCACGCCGTGACTTCGAGGCCAACACCATCCGCACCGATTCCGATGCGCTGGGCCAAGGCATCAACGCGATCTACGCCGGCGACTTCAACATCCGCTCCAGCAGCGAAGCGATGTACCAGACCCTCCTAAGCGCAGGTAACGGCCAGGCGTTCGATCCGATCAGCTCGCCCGGAACCTGGAACAACAACGGCGGATTCGCCGACATCCACACCCAGAGCCCCCACGACGGCAGCGACGGGCTGGTCGGCGGCGGCATCGACGATCGATTCGACTTCCAACTCGTTACCGGGGAACTGATGGACAGCGAGGGGCTCAGTTACATCTCCGGGTCGTACCACGCTTTCGGGAACAACGGCACGACCTTCAACCAGGCCGTCAACTCCGGCAGCAACACCTACCCGCTGGCCGGAAGCATCCTCGATGACCTCGCCCATGTCAGCGATCACCTGCCGGTCGTCGCCGACTATCAGTTGCCCGCCAAGATGGGGGTGAGCGTCTCGGCGACCCCCTTAACCGTGATCGTAGGCGCGACAGTCAACGCCGACGTGACCGTCACCAACACCGCGCCGGTCGCGACATCCAACGGCGCGGATGAACTGGACTACAGCGTCAGCGGGTCCGGCGGTGTGTCGGGTAACGCGGTCGGCGTGGCGAACGCACTTGCGGCCGGGAACGTCCACAGTGTTTCGATCGACACGAGCGCGGCCGGGGCCGTCAGCGGGCAGGTCGACGTCACCAGCGCCAGCCAGTCCGCAGCCAACAGCGTCTTCGGCCAATCCGTCAACCTCGACGTCCTGGACCACGCCAACGCGTCGTTTGCCTCCGGGCTCGACCAGGACCTCTTGACCATCGACTTCGGCACGGTCGGCGTCGGCGGCACGCTTAACAGCGCCTTCGACATCAACAACCTCAGCGCGACCCTCGGCTTCACCGCCGATCTTGACCTCGACTCGATCGTTGGCTCGGGCGACACCGCCGCGCTTGGCAGCAACCTCGCGGGGTTTGCGGGCCTTGCCGCCGGGGCGTCCAATGGTTTCAGCGCCAGCTTCGACACCAGCATCGTCGGCTCGTTCAGCGCGACCTACACGCTGAACCTTTCGGACGAAGACATCGCCGGTGCGTTGGGCCAATCCCTGGCATTGGAACTGCTCGGC
>JAJDCU010000067.1 GCA_029260655.1 Phycisphaeraceae bacterium | reverse complement strand
AACTCAGTACACGGGCCCGACCAGGTCCCGCTGATCCCGTGGCTGCCGCTACCGCCGGAGACTCGTGGGGATTGATGATTTGAAGAAGAAGATTTAACCGCAGAGGCGCAGAGAACGCAGAGGAGACAAGGCGGAGAAGGTCTTGAAGAAGTGATCCGCAGATGACGCAGATTGCGCAGATGGGAAGGCGTATGAGTTTGCGCGCTGGTTCTTAATCTGCGTCATCTGCGCAATCTGTGGATACCTCCCTCTCTGTAGTTTTCTCTGCGCCCTCCGCGCCTCAGCGGCAAATCTTCTCCGTACTCAATTCTCCGACGGCCCGCCCGAGCCATTGGGGGTGTTGCGGGGGGCGTTGTCGCCCAGGTCGTTTTCAGCCAGGAGTGTGAAGAGTTTTCGGCGCAGGATCTGTGCGGCCAGCAACGGGTCGTCGGTGTGCATCGCGATCGCGGGTAGGCCTCGGGGCTGGACCATCAACGGGTAGGCGTATTGGATACTCAGCTCGGCGGCGAGCAGGTGCCGACACAACTCGGCGAGGGTCTTGCCCTGGCCCAGTTCGACCACCAGGACACTGACTTCGCTGAAAGGCAGTTGGTGCCGTTCCAGGAGCCTGCGGGCCAGGTCGCCGTGGGACGTGATCAAGCGGACGACGGAGTGATCGGCGGAGTCGACGACGCTGAGCCCGGCCAGGAGCAGGGGCTTGCCGTGGAACACCTCGATCACCTCCAGCAATCGGCCGACGCGGTTGTCGACGAAGACGCTGAACTGGGTGTTTCGCGGCGGCTCGAAGCCGCGTGCGGTCTGATCGCTCACCGGCGCTTGGGACATGTTGGCTATATCCTAGACGACCCACCGGGTCGGCGTAAAGGGTTAATTCCGTGTTTCGCTTGGTTTTGTGGAAAACCCGGTCGCGTCGGGCCGGGGGAACCGGGGGCTCAGGCCGTGACCGCCTCGTACCAGCGGACGGTGGGCTCGAGGCCCTGCTCAAAGCCGACGACCGGCTCGTACCCGATCGTCTTTTTCGTAAGCGCCAGGTCCGCCAGGGAGTGGCGCACGTCGCCGGCCCGGTCGGCCTTGTGCTCGGGCGACAGGTGCGGCCTGCCAAGCAGTTTCGCCATGAGCTCGGCCAGCTCGTTGACGGTGACACGTTGGCCCACCGCGACGTTCAGCACCTCGCCGTTGATCGGCTGATCACACCGCGCCGCGAGGAGGTTGGCATGCACGGCGTTATCGACAAACGTGAAGTCGCGCGACTGCTCCCCGTCACCGAAGATGACCGGGTGCTCGCCGGCGATCAAGGAGGATGCGAACGCGGCGATGACGGCGGCGTAGGCGGAGTTGGCGTTTTGCCTGGGGCCGAAGATGTTGAAGTAGCGAAGCGACGCGGTATCCAACCCGTAGCTCCCGGCGTAGGCCCGCATCAGTGCCTCGCAGGCGACTTTGTTCGCGGCGTAGGGGCTCTTGGCTTTGACCGGCATGGACTCGATCTTCGGCAGCGTCTCGGAATCGCCGTAGGCAGACGAACTGGCGGCGAACATGACGCGCTTGCACCCCGCCGTTCGCGCTGCTTCCAGGACGTTGAGCGTGCCGGTGGTGTTGACCTCGTTATAGAGGACCGGCTGCTCGACGCTGCGCGGCACGGAGCCAAGCGCCGCCTGATGGAAGACGTAGCCGCACCCGTCAGTGAGTTTCGCCAACAGGTCGGCGTCGAGGATGGATCCCTCGACGAAGTTGAGCTTGTCCCCGGCGCGCTGCCGGTAGGTGTCGAAGTTCTCGACATCCCCGCCGCTAAGGTCGTCGATGACGGTGACGGATGCGCCCAGATCGATCAGGGCCTCGGTCAGGTGCGAACCGATGAAACCCGCCCCGCCGGTCACCAGGGCAAGGGCGCCGTTAAAGAAGTCGCCATGATGTGTACGCCAGTCAGTGATAGCCATACTTCGTCCTTGGAATCGATGATCAACCGGATCGTGCCCCGGGGTATCGGGCCGCCCACACAACATGGTTTAGTAAACGACAACCCATCGCCCCCGCCCAAGAAAAACCCGACCGGTCGTGAAACCACTCGGCCGGACCGCCGCCGCTTAGCCCGCGTCGGAAAGGATGTCCACGCGGGTGTACCCATCGAGGTTACAGACCACGACCTCCCCGTCGTCCTTGCGGATCACCAGACGATCCAGCCAGAGCTTGTCGTCTTTGGCGTGGGCATACCAAGAGCCGGTCTTGGCCTGCTCGGTCCGGACAACCTGCCCCTCCACCCGGCCGGTCCAGACCGCCTGCTTGCGGGGGATCTGCTGGGTGACGGCGACACGCTGGCCGACCTTATATGCCTCGCTGGGTTGTGTCATGCTCAGTGGACTCCTGTTGCCAAAACCATATCGCATCGACCCTGAAAGCGAAAGCCAAGCCGTGCCCACGCCCCTTTGCCACCCCCCCTGCGGGACCTGCCAACGACCACGGCTGTTGATCGATTCAAGCCCGTCGCCAACCCCCGCCGATCTGGGTATCATGTCCGACCCGCCAGGCCGTATCACACGACCTGACCTTTGGAGAGGTGTCCGAGCGGCTGAAGGAGCTGGTTTCGAAAACCAGTGTAGGGGTTTCCCCTACCGTGGGTTCGAATCCCACCCTCTCCGCTTTGATGTAAGCGTTTTGCATTGCAAAGCTTACATTCGCTTCGTGTAACCGCATTATCCGGGGATATTGCACAATTTCGCTCGTGTCTGGCTGTCTGTGGTCCCCTCTTAGAAACCTGATCCAGGGTTTGTGAGAGAATCCAGCCGGCGGGTGACACCGTTACACTTGGCCGGAACGTCACCCAATCCCAGAGATGCTCGGTTATGCGAATCCTCTACATCGACCTGGACGCCTGCTCGCCTTCGCACCTCTCGTGCTACGGCTACCCCCGCCAGACGTCGCCGACGATCGATGCCATTGCACGCCAGGGTCTGCGCTGCACCAACACGTACTGCTGCGACGCCCCTTGTTTGCCATCACGCACCGCGTTCTACCAGGGGCGGTTCGGGATCCAGACCGGCGTGGTCGGACACGGAGGCACCGCCGCGGACCCTAAGCGTCAGGGCCCGGGCAGAGCGTTCCGCTCGGTTTATGAAGAGCAGTCGTTCCCCCGCGAGCTGCAGAAGGCCGGCTACCACACCGCGATGATCTCCCCGTTCGGCCAGCGGCACGCGGCGCACCACTACTACGCCGGGTTCAGCGAAATCCACAACACCGGCGGGTGCGGGACCGAGTCGGCCGAGCAGGTCCAGCCCGTCGTCGAACGCTGGCTCGACGGAAACGCGGCAGGGGATGACTGGTACCTGCACATTAATTACTGGGATATCCACACGCCCTACCGCGTGCCGATGGACTACGGCAACCCGTTTAAGGATCAACCGATCCCCGACTGGTTCACCGACGAGATCATCGAGCGCCACGTCAAGAGGGTCGGGCCGCACTCGGCGCAGGACCTGGGGATGTTTATCGACAACGACATCGAGAAATACCCTCGCCTGCCAAAACGGATCACCGACCGTGCGACGCTTAAGCAGTGGCTGGACGGCTACGACACCGCGATCCATTACGTCGACGACATGATCGCACGGGTCGTGGCGAAGCTAAAGGACGCCGGGGTCTACGACGACACCGTGATCGTCATTTCGGCCGACCACGGGGAGAACCAGGGCGAGCTTGGGATCTACGGCGAACACGCCACCGCCGACGAGGGGACCTGCCACCTCCCCTTTATTGTGCGCTGGCCTGGCGGCGCGGCGGGCGTGGTCGATGAGGCGCTTCACTACCACCTGGACTGGGCCCCGACCTGCCTGGAACTGATCGGGCGGGCCGAGCACCAACCCGTGCTCTGGGACGGGCAATCTTTCGCCGCCACGGTGCGCAACGGGATGACCGCCGGGCGGGATGAGCTGATCCTCAGCCAGTGCTGCCACGTCTGCCAGCGCTCGGTGCGCTTCGATGACGGCAAGCACGCCTGGCTCTACATCCGGACCTATCACGAAGGGTACCACCTGTTCCCCCGGGACATGTTGTTCGATCTCAAGGCCGACCCGTACGAGCAACACGACCTTGCAGAACAGCACCCGTTGGTGATCCGCGAGGCGGGCTGGCGGCTGGCGCGCTGGCACGACGATCAGATGTTCAAGATGACCGAGCACGCCAGCGACTCGGTCGACCCGATGTGGACGGTCTTGCGTGAGGGCGGGCCGGAGCACGCCCGTTTCCCCGGGCCGGCGGGCGGACCCTGGTCGTGGGAAGGCTACCTCAAACGCCTGGAAGACACCGGGCGCGCAGAGGGCGCGGCAAAGCTGCGCGATCGATACCCGAAGCAAGGCAAATCGTAGGCGTGGCCGATGCGATCCGGCGCTGAAGAAAACCGCGCCATGCATCCTCTCGGCACGAACCCCAAACGCCCTACTGCTCACCCACGACGGACCGCACTGCCCGGGACATAAGCCGGATGCACATGCGGTCGGCGCGGTCCGGCAAACACAGCTCTATCTACATAACTACCGTGCGCTGGATACTCCTGGGGCCAGAAGCCATCCCAATAGCAGCTGCTCTGCAAGGTTTGCAGCATGCAATGTTTGCATAAAACCAAACAATTCGATGTTCAAGCCGATATAAAGTTGTGAGGCAAAACGCCTCCCGCCTGAAGTTTCACCCCCAGACAGGAATCTAAGATGAAGTATCGGCGTCCGATCAAGGCTGTGGCCTTTTCTTTCGTCTCCCTGGCCGCCCTGGGCTGGGCGCTTGTCGCTTGCAGCGGCCCGCAGCCGCTTGATCGTGCGATCGCGCCGGCAGATGAGTCGGCCTATACCCAGGCCTTGGCGGAAAACAAGAGCGACCCGTCTAAGGCGTTCCTGACGATGCGCGCCTCGGAATTGGGAATCGACCTGGACCAGGCTGGGGCACGAGACTTAGCACTGAGCACAACCCGCAACCCGTTCGACGCACGGAAAGACCCCCTGGCCGTCAGCCGCGGCGCGGTGGTTTACAAGCAGCACTGCGCCGACTGTCACGGCCAAAACGCCGACGGCCGGGGTGCCCGGCTAACCGAGCCCCTGACCGACGCCGACTTCCACGACTTCTCCCACCGCTT
>JAJDCU010000066.1 GCA_029260655.1 Phycisphaeraceae bacterium | reverse complement strand
TGTGTATCCAGGTGGGGGGTGCATGTGTATTCGAACGCTCCGGTGTGACTCCGCCCTGTCTTTTTTGGTATCGGTGACATGAATACCTGGGATTGAATCATGTGCCCATTATCCCCTGGGCCAAAGTGTGGCACGCGGCTTCGGCCGATCCTGTCGAGCCTGCTTCCATCAGTCTCCGGTCTGTCTGATATCCGATAAGCGACACCTTTTGACCCTTTATTTCCGGGTAGACGACGGCCTGTACCACGTAGGTAACCCCAAAGGCCAAGTCCGCTTTTACTTACATCCTCGGACACAAAACCCCCATGTGTATGAGACCGACATGAGTGCTATGGGCCCGCCCTGTGGCGGGTCTTGTCCATTCTGAAGGCGGGTCGGGTCGTTCTGACCGCACCGCCGGCTTGTGGCGATGCTCATGGAACCGACCGTCAGCTGGTTTGTCTCGATCGCTTCACTGTCCTCGCTCGCCTGGGCGGGGGGCTATTACATGGGGCGGCTGTCGGCGGGTCATGCCCGCGCGGTGCTGATTGGCGGGCTCGCCTGCACGGGGATATGGGTCTGGCTGCACTACCACCCGGCGGTGGCGGTGAAGATGATCCCGCTGAGCGTCCTCGCACAGATTGAGGGTGTGGGCGGCGTACCTTTCTTCATGCTCCTGCTTGGCCTGGCCTGGTCTCGCAGCCATGTGGCCAGGCAGAAACGGCTGGTCGGATGGGCGGTCGTTTTCGGCGCGGTCTTCTTTCTTAACGGCGGGCTGTGGATGCTCCAGTCCACCCCCGAGCAGAGCTTCGCAGGGACCATCAGCCAGGAGCCGGTCAAGCAGAGCCAGGAGTATGCCTGCGTCCCTGCTGCCTGCGCTCAGGCCCTGGACCTGTTGGGTCTGCCCACCAGTGAACGTCAGATGGCCAAGCTCACCCAGACCCGCCCCGGCACCGGGTCGACCACCCTCCGCGCGATGCAGGGACTGACCCAGCGTCTCGAAGGTTCACCTTACAGCGTGGAGCTGATCCAGCCGTCGCTTGAGGAACTGCGAACCTTGCCTTGCCCGGCCCTCACCCCGCTGCAATACGAGAAGACACGCAAGCATATGGTGACCATTACCCGGGTGGATTCCAACGGGCTGAGAATTACCGATCCGATCAACGGGCCGATGTTGGTGCACTGGAGCAACCTTGAAACGTTGTTTACCGGTGAGGTCCTGGTCTTCATCAGACGCTAGCACGGCCCGCTCCCGCCCATCCTGATCAAAAGCCGCCCCCCTGGGTTTGCGTCGCTGTCCGCCGCACGACCGCCGGGATTGACGCTACCTCAGCAGCCACTAGAATCGTCGATCTTAACCAGGTCCGCGGCTTGGCCGTGCCCCCCTGGGTCCGTCGTTTGCCCCGGCAACGCTGGCGGACAACACCCGCAACGGTTCGGTTTCCCCCCGGTCACCCGCTCCCGCCCAGGCGTGAAGCGGACCCTCGGCGGCCCGATCAGTACGGGCAGGATCACCCCATACGAACCACCACACGCATGAGAAAGGCCCAGGACAACACCATGGCTGCTAAGACCAAGAAGCGTTCCACCAAGAAAACACCGGCCAAGCAGAAGATGGCGTATTACTTCGGCAAGCTCCGGACCGACGGCAACAGCACGATGAAACAACTGATCGGCGGCAAGGGCGCCAACCTCGCCGAGATGACGTCCATCGGCCTGCCGGTCCCCCCGGGGTTCACGATCACCACCGAGGTCTGTGACCAGTACTACAAGCAGGGCAAGAAGATGCCCAAGGGCTTGATGGACCAGGTCCACAAGGCGGTGGCCATGCTGGAAAAAGAGAGCGGCAAGAAGTTCGGCGACGCCGCCAACGCGCTGCTGGTCTCCGTCCGCTCCGGCGCCGCGATGTCCATGCCCGGGATGATGGACACCGTCTTGAACCTGGGGCTGAACGACCGGGCCGTCACCGGGCTCGCCACGACTTCCGGGCATAAGCGCTTCGCCTACGATGCCTACCGCCGGCTGATCAATATGTACGGCGACGTGGTCATGGGCGTTGACCACCACTACTTCGAAGCTGAGTTCGACAAGATCAAGAAGAAGCAGGGGGCCAAGGAAGACAACGACGTCAACCTCGAAGGGCTGATCCAGCTCTGCGACGCCTACAAGAAGGCGATCAAGAAGCACGCCGGCCGGGCCTTCCCGCAGGACCCGTTCGAGCAGTTGGAGCTAGCGATCGAGGCGGTGTTCAGGAGTTGGAACGCTCCGCGTGCGATCCGTTACCGGCAGATCCAGGAGATCACCGGGCTCAAGGGCACGGCTGTCAACGTCCAGACCATGGTCTTTGGGAACATGGGTGACGATTGCGGCACGGGCGTCGCTTTCACCCGCGACCCCTCGACCGGGCAGAACAAGTTCTACGGCGAGTTCCTGATCAACGCCCAGGGCGAAGACGTCGTCGCTGGCATCCGCACCCCCCAGCACGTCGATCAGATGCCCAAGTGGAACAAGCGGGTCTACAAGGAACTGATCGCGATCAAGAATAAGCTCGAGAAGCACTATAAGGACGTGCAGGACATCGAGTTTACGATCGAGAACGACAAGCTGTTCATGCTCCAGACCCGCACCGGGCAACGTACCGGCGCCGCGGCGGTGAAAATCGCCTGCGATATGGTCAAGGAGAAGCTGATCACGGAGAAGCAAGCGATCATGCGGATCCCCGCCGGGGACTTAACGCAGTTGTTGCTGCCCAGCTTCGACCCCACTGCCAAGAAGAAGCAGAGCGCGTTGACCGTGGGCCTGCCCGCCTCGCCCGGGGCATCGGTCGGGAAGCTCGCGTTCACCGCCGAGGAGGCCGTGCAGAGAACCCAGGCCGGCGAAACCGTTTTGCTTGTCCGTAAGGAGACCAGCCCGGAGGACGTCGATGGCATGCACTCCGCGGCGGGCATCCTGACCTCGACCGGCGGGATGACCTCACACGCCGCCGTCGTGGCCCGTGGCTGGGGCAAGTGCTGCGTCGCCGGTGCGGGTGACATTCACATCGACGGGAAGGCTCGGAAGATCAAGGTCAAGGGCAAGACCTATACCCATGAGGACCAGTTGTCGATCGACGGCTCGACCGGCGAGGTCTTCGCGGGGCGTATCGCTACCCGAACACCCAAGCTGTCCGGCGACTTCGCCAAGGTGATGAAGTGGGCGGATAAGTACCGCAAGCTGAAGGTCCGCACCAACGCCGATTCACCCGCCGACGCCAAGCGCGCCCGCGACTTCGGGGCCGAGGGTATCGGGCTCACCCGCACCGAGCACATGTTCTTCGAGGGCGACCGGATCCTGGCGATGCGCCAGATGATCCTCGCAGAGCAGCGCGTCGATCGGGAGAAGGCTCTGGCCAAGCTCCTGCCGTACCAGCGCAAGGACTTCGTGGGCATCTTCACCGCGATGAAGGGCCTGCCCGTGACGGTCCGCCTGCTGGACCCGCCGCTGCACGAGTTCCTCCCGCACGACGCCAAGAGCCAGGCCGATCTCGCCAAGGTGCTCGGCGTCAAGACCTCGGTCGTCAAGGACCGGGTCTCACAACTGCACGAGTCCAACCCGATGCTGGGTCACCGCGGTTGCCGGCTGTCGATCACTTACCCGGAGATCCTGCTGATGCAGGTCACCGCAATCGTCGAGGCCGCCATCGTCTGCAAGAAGAAGAAAGTCAACGCCATCCCCGAGATCATGATCCCGCTGGTCGGGACGCGCAAGGAACTTTCAATCCTGCGTGACCTCGCTGAGCAGACCATCAAGGATGTCAAGGCCAATAAGAAGTACACCGGCAAGCTGGACATCACCATCGGCACGATGATCGAAATCCCCCGTGCAGCGCTGACTGCTGATGAGGTCGCTCTGAGCGCCGACTTCTTCAGCTTCGGGACCTACGACCTGACCCAGCTTACGTTTGGGTATAGCCGAGACGATGTGAACACCTTCCTGCCTGACTACATCGGCCAAGAGATCCTTGAGAAGGACCCGTTCCAGTCGCTGGATACCACCGGCGTGGGCCAGCTTGTGGAGATGGCGGTCGCCAAGGGCCGTAAGACCAAGAAGGGCCTGAAGTGCGGCATCTGCGGCGAACACGGCGGCGACCCCGCATCGGTCAACTTCTGCCACCAGGTCGGCCTGGACTATGTCTCCTGCTCCCCGTTCCGCGTCCCGATCGCACGCCTCGCCGCGGCACAGGCGGTGCTAAGTAATGGAAAATAATCTGTAGCAGCGGTGATGTCCGATGCCGCCCCATAATAACCGGCGTTTACGGCCTCATGGCGGCCCTCCTTAAAGGGGGGTGCCCGTCGGGCCGATGCAACCGTGTATGTGGTTCGGCCGTAAAAAACCCGAGGCTTTCACCGCGCCCACTGATATCGGGGACGACCCCCGCCGCGCCGATCCCAGGCACGCGACCGAGTCGGTGACGTGTCTGCTCGGGGAGTTGCTGGATATCTCCAGCTCAGGGATGCGGGTTCGGTGCCAAGGCAAGCCGCCGTTTGCAGTCGGGGGGGTCAGCACGGTCAAGCTGAGTTTTCAAGGCGGCCATCTCCATGTCACCGTTCAGGAGCGGTGGCGTCGGCGCAGTGGGTGGCGTGCTTACCAGCTCGGTCTAAAGTTTGTGAACACCTCGCCGAACGTGATGGCCGCGATCGATTCGTTGGTGACGTTTGGGTTCATTGCCCCCGATGCCGCCGCTCGTGAGAAGCCCAAACCCAAGAACCGTAAGAAGGTCCGCGTCAGTATCGACCTGCCGGACTACTACGCGGTCCTTCGGGTACAGCCCGACGCCGAGCCTGAGCAGATCCACACCGCGTACCGTCGGTTGGCCAGGCAGTACCACCCGGACGCCAACACGAGCCCGGACGCGCAGGCGAAGTTCATCAGCATCTGCCAGGCCTACAAAATCCTGTCCGATACCCAGCAGCGCCGCAGCTACGACCTGCGACAGGCGGGGTAGGACCGGGGCACGGGGTCAAAGCTTTCTCAATCCAAGTGTAGAGGTGATCGTAGTGATAGCCGAGGGCTTACAGGCCGCGGTCCGCCATCTGTAAGATGACGGCTATCAAGACCCGCTAGAGATGGATTGAGAATGCTCTAGTGAAAGAAATTCACGTAACCGGTCCAGTAAGGGTCTCCGGCGACCCATGTGGTGTAGTCCGCCGCCGTGGAGAACACCGGTCCGAGGATGACCCCGGCGATCGAGAAGAAAAAGATAAACGCCAGCAGCATGAACCCCTGGTGCGCCGGGTCCCCGATGAATAAGGCGTACTTGCGGTTGAGGTTGGCCAGGATGTGTGAGCCATCCAACGGCGGGACGGGGAAGAGGTTAAATACCCCAAGCAGGGCATTGATCCCCCCGAACGCGGTGAGGAAGCTGATCGCGTTGTGCTGCACGAGTGAGTCGGAGAACGTCCCGAACCGCCACCACAGCCCCAGCCCAGTCAAGGCCACCAGTGACAGCAGGAAGTTTATCGCCGGGCCAGCCGCCGCGACCTTTGCTTCGGCGTACCGGCCACGCATCCGTGTCGGGTCGATCGGCATCTGACCCCAGGCGATCCCCGCAATCAACAGCGCCGCGATCGAAAACGGCCCCATGTGCACCAGCGGGTTGCCGGTCATGTGACCGCTGCGCTCGGGGGTATGGTCGCCCAGACGGATCGCCATCCAGCCGTGCGCCAGCTCGTGGAGGGTGATGCTGATCACCACGCTCAGCACAGCGGCGAAGAAGAAGAACTGGGTCTCCGGCTCGAACGCCTTGAGTACAAACAGGTTCTCAAACACGGTATACACGCCCTCTGGCCGTCGGCCTTGTGATCTGCGACACTACACACCTTGGGCGGTAAAAGAGACCGCCGGCTGACCTGTCACCTGTGAATCCTGGTGAGGCCCAGACATGATACAAACCCGATCCGATGTGTGGTGGCGGTGGGCGGCTTCGCTGATCATGGCCGTTTTGATCCTGCCGGGCTGCCAGCTCGCCGAGGTAGAGCCCCCGGACTACAGCAGGCCGCTGCCGCCCGGTGCCTCGGCGCTTCGGCGGATCACCAACCCTTTGAAGATGCCCGAGCTTGGCCCCGCCTCCAGGCAGTTAAGCGACCCCGGATTCCGCCAGGCGCTTGGGCGCAGCCTCGAGTGGTACCTGATCCCCTCGACGCAAAAGCTCTTCCCCGTCGCCGGCATCAGCCACGTTCATGCCCACACCTCGGCCTACGCGATGAGCCAGATCGGCGGGGCTGACCCGGCAGACGCCTTGAAACAGCTCAAAGCCCAGTTCGACGTCTACGAATCGGTCGGCTACGACGGCGGGGGGGGCGTGTTTTTCACCGGGTACTACAGCCCGGTCTTCAAGGCCTCACGCACACGGACCGGCCCGTTCCAATACCCCCTCTACCAACGCCCGGCAGACCTGATGGCCGACCCGCTGACCGGTGAGGTCCACGGCCGACAGACCGCCGCCGGCATCGAGCCCTACCCCGCTCGGGGCTGGATCGAGCAATCCGGGATGCTCGCCGGGACCGAACTGGTCTACCTCCCCGACCGGCTGGACGCCTACCTGATCCACGTCAACGGCTCGGCCAAGCTGGAACTGACCGACGGCTCGACCATGTACGTCGGGTACGCCGGCAACAACGGCAGGGAATACACCAGCATCGGCCGGCTCCTGGTCAAAGACAGCAAGATCAGCCCCGACCGACTGAGCCTGCCGACCCTGCGCAGCTATTTCCAAGGCCACCCCGGTGAACTCGACGGGTACATCCAGCAGAACCAGCGGTTTGTTTTCTTCCGTGAATACGACGGCGACACCTGGCCGGCCGGGTCGCTGGGCTTTAAGGTCACACAGGGCCGCTCGTTGGCGACCGACAAATCGATCTTCCCCCGCGGCTGCGCCGTGCTGGTCACCACCGACGCCCCGCCGACAGGGGGTTGGGCCTTGTCCCGCAGCCAACTGATGCTCGACCAGGACACCGGCGGAGCGATCCGTGCACCGGGCCGGGCGGACATCTATTTCGGGATCGGGCCCGCCGCCGAATCCTCCGCCGGACGCCAGGCCGCCGAGGGCCGCATGTACTACCTGCTGCTGAAACGCGACCGCGTCCAGACCTGGCACGACCGGATGATGGCCGGGCAGTAACCCTCAAGCGTCATTGCCACGATGGACGCGAACGATTGCCGTGCCGCCGAACTGTTTTTCCCGTACACTCCGCACCCATGCAGAGGTTGATTATCACCCTGGATGGCCCGGCCGGGTCCGGCAAGTCCACTGTGGCCAGGCGTCTGGCCGGTTTATTGGGCTTGGAGTTCCTGGATACCGGGGCGATGTACCGCGGCCTCAGCGCCCGGTGTGTCGAGCGGGGGATCGATCCGGTGGCCGAGGATTACGCCGTGGTCGAACTGGCACGTAATAGCGAGATGCGTTTCGACTGGACCCAGGACCCGCCGAGGCTGCACGTGGGGGGGGTCGACGTGACCGACCGCCTGCGGGACAGCGACGTGACCGGGCAGGTCTCCGAGGTGTCGGCGATCAGCGGCGTGCGCCAGGTCATGGTCCGTGAGCAGCGGCGGATGGGCGAGGAACACCCGCGTCTGGTAACCGAAGGGCGGGACCAGGGCTCGATCGTCTTCCCCCATGCCGGCGTCAAGTTCTATCTCGACGCCGCCCCCGCCGTCCGCGCCAAGCGCCGGGCCCAGCAGTTGCGCGACGCGGGCAAGACCGTCGACCTGGAGGAGGTTCGCCAACGCATCACGGAGCGCGACCGCAAGGACTCGAACCGCAAGTTCGGCCCGCTGATCTGCCCCGAAGACGCCCAGCGGATCGATACCTCGGACATGACCCTCGATCAGGTCGTCGATATGCTTGAGGCCGAAGTCAAGCAAGCGGTCGGAGCGGCGCTGTGATCAAGGGGCTACGTAACCGCCAACCCGGCTCGCCGATCTGGCGGATCGTGTTCTGGTACTTCTTCCAGTCTATGTGGTACCTGGCCCTTGTGCCGCTGTATCGGTACCGGGCGTTTAACCTCAACAACATCCCCAAGACCGGGCCGGTCCTGCTGGTCAGTAACCATCAATCGTTCCTGGACCTGCCGATCATCGCGATGGGCTGCACACGCCGGCACTACGTGCCCTTGGCCCGTTCGACACTCTTTGACAACCCCCTGTTCGGCTGGCTGATCCGCAACCTCAACGCGATCTCAGTGACTCAGGGCGAAAGCGACATCAGCGCGATGCGCAGGTGCATCGAGGAACTCAATAATGGCCAGGTCCTGCTGATCTTCCCCGAAGGGTCACGGACGCATTCCGGGGAGGTCGAGCCGTTCCAGACCGGGACGATGCTGGTGATCAAGCGTGCCAAACCGACAATCGTGCCGGTTGCCGTCGACGGGGGGTTTGACATCTGGAAGATCGGCCAGGCCAGGCCCAAGCTCCACGGCCGGATCGGTGTGACGTTCGGCAAGCCCATCCCCGCCGAGAAAATCATCGACATGGGCGCCGACGCCGGCCTGGAGTTCCTGCGCCATGAGATCAGCGAGATGCGCGAGGAACTGGCCAAGCGGCTGAAGGGCTGCATTTAAGTTGGCCTCGTGGCACGGCACCCCCGTCTAACTGGAATACAACCCCAGTGTCCGCCCGTTGATATAATCACAGTCTGATATCGGTATCCGGCCACGATTGCGGCCAATCCATCCAGGGCGTACGCATGCAGACACTCTTGATCGCAGTCGGGGCCGGGGTCGCCTTCATCATTGCCTACCACACATACGGGCGCTGGCTGGGCAACAAGGTCTTCAACCTCTCCGCCGGCTTCGTCTGCCCGTCGCACCGGCTTAACGACGGCAAGGATTACGTCCCCTCGCCCAAGGCCATCGTCTTCGGCCACCACTTCACCTCCATCGCAGGCACCGGCCCCATCGTCGGGCCCGCCATCGCCGTCATGTGGGGATGGGTTCCGGCCTTGCTCTGGGTCGTCTTCGGCAGCATCTTCATCGGCGCGGTCCACGACTTCGGCTCGCTGGTCGTATCGTTAAGAAATAACGGCCAGACCGTCGGCGACATCGCCGGGCGATTGTTGAACAAGCGCGTGCGCCTGCTCTTTTTGTTCGTCCTGTTCATGGCCCTGACGATCGTGCTGGCGATCTTCGGCCTGGTCATCGCCGCCGTCTTCAAGCAGTACCCAGCCTCGATCTTCCCCTGCACGATCCAGATACCCATCGCCGTTGCCATCGGCCTGTACTTACATCGCCGAGGCGTCAACCTCACGATCCCGTCACTGCTTGCGCTGGGTGTGATGTACCTCAGCGTGGTCTACGGCGACACCGGCTGGTTAGGCAGCATCAACGCATGGATGGCGTCCTGGTCAATCATGACCTGGGTCATCCTGCTGCTGGTGTATTCCTACATCGCATCCGTCCTGCCGGTCTGGACGCTCTTGCAGCCGCGCGACTACATCAACAGCCTGCAACTGCTGACCGCGCTGGGCCTGATCGTTGCCGGGCTTATCTACGCCACCTTCGCCGGCGGCGCACCCCCCGTCGAGGGCGCCCCGCGTCAGCCCTTGGAGATCGTCGCCCCCGCCTTCGACTTCGATCCGTCCGAGGCCCCGCTGATTTTCCCCTTCTTATTTATCACCATCGCCTGCGGCGCGATCTCCGGCTTCCACTGCCTGGTCAGCTCCGGCACCAGCAGCAAACAACTCGAAAAAGAACCCGACGCAAGATTCGTCGGTTACGGCTCAATGCTCACCGAAGGGTTTTTAGCAACGATCGTGATCCTGGCGTGCGTGGCGGGGTTGGGGTTGGGCAGCTCGTTCTCGACTCACGCTGGAGCAATGTACGATGAGGATTCACAGTACATTTGGGCGCAAGAACACGAGCTTTTTGGCGTAGAGGTAACAGGTATAGATGCAATTGACGGCATAGCGGCGGGGAGTTCTGCCTTCAAGTATCGGTATCAATCTTGGTCTGCTGCTGGTGGCCTCGGTGCAAAAGTCGGCGCGTTCGTCGACGGCTCGGCGAACTTCCTCAAAGCGATGGGGATACCGGGCGGGATCGCGATTGCGTTGATGGGTGTGCTGGTGGCGTCGTTCGCGGGGACGACGCTGGATACGGCCTGCCGGCTGCAACGCTACGTCGTGCAGGAGTTGGCGGCGACGTTTTTGCCTAAGCGCGGTAAGCGAGATTGTGTCGAGTGCGGGTATGACCTGACGGGGAACGTGTCGGGGACGTGTCCGGAGTGTGGGTGGGAGATCGACACCGAACAGTTAGCGGCGGGGGGCGCTAAGCCGCAAGCGGCTTTGACGATGAATCCGTTGACCTGGTT
>JAJDCU010000065.1 GCA_029260655.1 Phycisphaeraceae bacterium | reverse complement strand
ATCGGTCGGATCATCTGCGAGTGGCAGTTGTAACAGCCCTCGGCGATATAGATATCGCGCCCGGCCAGCTCCAGCGGGGTGTACGGCGACACCGTCGAGATCGTCGGGACATTCGACCGGATCAGGAACGTCGGGACCATCTCAAACAGCGATGCCACGACCACGGCGATCAGCACCCAGACCGTCAGCCGCACCGGCAGACGCTCCCACTTGCGGTGCCAGCTCATCTGCATCCAGACGTCCAGGCTGTGCCCGAAGTTGGTCACGCCCTTGAGCCGGGACTGCGGCGGCGGCGGGTCGACGTAGCCCTTGGTCAGCGCCGGAGCCTCGTGGACCGGCTCCTCGTAGGCCGACGGTCGGCTGCGCCAGGTCTTGTAATAGTTGTACGCGCCCAGGCACGTGCCCGCCATGTAGCACGACCCGCCGATCACGCGGACCCAGTACATCGGGATGATCCGCACGACCGTCTCGACGAAGTCGGGGTACTGAAGCTGACCCTGCTCGGTCAAGCCCCGCCACATCAGGCCCTGGGTCAGACCGGCGACGTAGATCGGGATGATGTACAGCAGGATCCCGATCGTGGCCAGCCAGAAGTGGGACTCGGCCAGCTTCTTGCTCCAGAGCTTGGTCTGGAACAACCTCGGCAGCAGGAAGTACATCATCCCAAACGCCATAAAACCGTTCCAACCAAGCGTCCCGGCGTGGACATGGGCGATCGTCCAGTCGGTGTAGTGGCTCAGCGCGTTGACGCTCTTGATCGCGAGCATCGGGCCCTCGAACGTGCTCATCCCGTAGAACGTCACCGCCACCACGAAGAACTTCAGCACCGGGTCGACCGTGACCTTGTACCAGACCCCGCGCAGCGTCAATAGCCCGTTGATCATCCCGCCCCAACTGGGCATCCACAGCATCAGCGAGAAGATCATCCCCAGCGTCGACGCCCACTCCGGCAGCGCCGTGTAGTGCAGGTGGTGCGGCCCGGCCCAGATGTAGATGAACACCAGCGACCAGAAGTGGATGATGCTCAGCTTGTACGAAAAGACCGGACGGTCCGCGGCCTTGGGCATGAAGTAGTACATCAGCCCCAGGAACGGCGTGGTCAGGAAGAACGCCACCGCGTTATGCCCGTACCACCACTGCATGAAGGCGTCCTGCACGCCGGCATAGACCGGGTAGCTCTTGATAAGCGTCCCGCCGAAGACCGGGATCACCAGGTTGTTAAATACGTGCAGCATCGCGACGGTGACGATCGTGGCGATGTAGAACCACAAGGCGACGTACAGGTGCCGCTCGCGCCGCTTGATCAGCGTCATCAGGAAGTTGCCGCCGAAGATCACCAGCCAGACCACGGCGATGGCGATGTCGATCGGCCACTCCAGCTCGGCGTACTCCTTGCCCTGGGTGATCCCAAGCGGCAACGTCACCGCCGCCGAGACGATGATCAACTGCCAGCCCCAGAAGTGCAGCCGGCTGAGCAGGTCGCTGAACATACGGGCCTTGCACAGGCGCTGGGTCGAGTAGTAGATCCCGGCGAAGATGGTGTTGCCGGCGAAGGCGAAGATGGCGGCGTTGGTGTGCAGCGGGCGAAGCCGGCCGAACGTGATGTACTCGATCCCCATGTTCACCGCCGGAAACGCAAGCTCCAGCGCAACGATCAACCCGACCAGGAACGCGACCAGCGCCCAGACCATCGTCGCCAGCAGGAACATCCGAACGATCTTGTCGTCGTAGGTGAATTTTTCGAGGCCGCCGGGCGTCGTGGCGGCCGTGGGGTCCGTGGGGTGTGTTGCTGTCACCAGGCATGTCTCCTGAACTTGGGGTCCATCCCGCCCGGAGGCGTGTCCGCCCAGCTACATGACTTATCGTCGGCACGGATCTCGGCCCGAGTCTATCTTTTTATAAATCGGCTGTCATCTACACAACCACCCCGCTGCTAGCACGGGGCGGTCATGTGGATAAGTTGGCTTACCTGCCTGTCGTAGGCCTAGAACGACCAGACCAGCGAGAGCGTCCAACGGTAGCCGAACAGGTCGACCTGGTCGGTGAGCGGGGTCTCGTAAGCGCCCCGAACCGCGATGTTGTCTGCCGGGCGGATCTCACCGCCCAGGCCGATCGTCACCACGTCTTCACTCTTGCCACCACCAAGATTCACCACGTCCAGCCCGGAGAACAGCAACGGCGCCGTCGAGCCTTGGCTGGTCGTGTGGAAGCCGTTGATCTCGACCACCGGGCTGAAAGCCTTGCAGACGAAATAGTCGGCGTGCAGGTGCCAGTCGATCGAGTCGGAGTTACCAAAGCCCTGGATCTGGTCCTTATCGTCCGTGATATGCACGTTGACATTGGCGCCCAGGTGAAGCCGGTCAAGGCCTTTGTTGGCCGAGGCCCAGAAACGCCACTCGCTGTCGTCGTTGAGGGTTTCGCTGCTGCCGGTAGACAACTCGTACCCGGCGCCGACGGCGGCGTGGAACTGATTGTCCCAGTCCTGGATGAAGTTCCACTTGATCCCGGCGGCGATGTCGTTGTAGCCCGAGTCGGCCACGGCCGTCGTGTCCCAGTCGATGTAGCCGTCTTTGTAGGCGACGAACTGGACCTTATCCGTCAGCGCCAGGCGGACCTGGGCGGCGTAGATCTGGGCGCTGCCCCCGCCCAGCGCGCTGGATTTGGGGAAGTCGTGGAAGATGAACCACGCCCGGACATCGGTGGTGACAAACGAGTCTTCGTTGTAGTAAGGCGAAGTTAGCGGGTGGACGTGCTTCTGCTCAGCGGGGACCTCAGCCGCCCGGGGGTTGGGATCGCCCAGGAGCACGAAGTTGGCGTGCTGCGCCTGGGCCGGGCTTGGCGCCAGTCCGATCAAGGCCGCCGTGACGAGCCCCAAGAGGCAGGGGCGCAGGAATAGGGTGGTGCGTGTGATGCTTTGCATGCCGATCATCTCCAGATTAAGCGTTGCGATACACCCACCAAGAATCGGGAGCAGGCCCGCCCGGCCCCTTAAACGATCGGTGAGGTTCGACCACCAACATAGGATATGTTTGGGTTATATACAAACCGGGGTTGAACCTCGGAACCGGTAGTCTAGATAACCACCTGGATGCTCTCGAATAAACGGCTGGTAATTGTGATCTCACGCCCCGGCCCACAGCATTTCAACGCCGCCTTCCCGCCCAACACCGCTTGCGGTTTAGCACGCCCATCGCACCCAACCCCAACAACACCGCCGTCCCCGGCTCAGGCACCACCGCACCCGGCGGCGGCGGTGTGCCCGCGTTCCAGTTGCCTAGCACCTGGTTCAGATCTTCGATCCCCACAAACCCATCGCCGGTCGGCTCGCCCAACTGCCAGACACCGGCCGTGACGTTCTGGTTCCAGTTGCCAAGCACCAGGTTCAGGTCTTCGATGCCCACAAACCCGTCGAGGTTCAGGTCGCCGGCCAGGCCGTCGAGGACGAGGTTGACACTGTTGGTGTCGGAGGTGACGTTGAGGATCAAGCCCGCCAGCCCGGTGCTGTTGACGATGTTGTTAAATGCGCCGGTGAGGTTGCCGCCGAAGGTGATCAGGTCGAACGCCATGCCGGGCGAGAGGGTGAACCCGCCGAAGCCGGCGACGTCCAGCGTGCCGCCGAGGCTGACATCCCCGGAGACGGCGAGTTGATCGAACTCACTGCCGGCGGTGAGCCCGCCGAGCTCTGTGGTGAGGCTATGGAAGAACCCCATGTGGACGTCGCCGCCGAAGCTCATCACGCCTGGGCTGAACCCGGGTCGCGTATCGCCTTCCAGGAAGACGGTGCCCGCGCCCCCGACGCCGTTGCCGGTCAGTGCACCGAAGAAGACGGCGGTGGACCCGGTAGCAACGTTGATGACGCCGGAGTTGGCGATGTCATCGTAGAAGGTGACGTTGGCGTTGCCGGAGACGACGACGCTGCCGGTGGCGCTGTTGCCGATATCGCCGTGGACGTCGGACGTGCCGAAGCTGACAGCCAGTGCGCCGTTGTTGGTCAGCCCGCCGGTGAAACGCATCGTGGCGTCGCGTCCGGTCATCAGGCCGGTGGAAGCGGCGTTGGTGAGGCTTCCGCTAAACTCGACCGAGCCGCCGATCACTTCGATCAGCCCGGCGTTGGTGTGGCCCGCTTGATTAAACATCAACGCTTCGCCGGTGGCGAGTCGGACCTGGCCGACAGTCTGGTTGGTAAGCACCGCGTCGATCGTGCCCGAGCCCCCGGCTCCCCGGATGATCCCGCTGTTGCTAAGTGTCGGTGCGGAGAAAGTCCGGTCGTTGTCCATCACCAGTTGCCCTGCGGATGTGATGCTTGCGGCGTTTGTCGATGCCAGATCGCCGTCGACCGAGCCGTTGAGCCGGAGGATCGCCACCGCCGACCCGGCCCCGCCGAGTGTGAATGACTTGACCGTGGTGTTGACAGTCGGCCCGGTGACGGTCATGGCCGTGCTTGGATCGATCAACACGTCGTAAAAATCGTCGGGCTTGATGCCCAGCGTCCAGTTGTTGGAGCTGGACCACGACCCGCTGCCTGCACTGCGCCAGTGCACGTCCGGGGTGAACACCGAGATCACTTCATCGCCGTTGGCGAGTGATGCCCAATAAACAAGCTGGCCCTTCTCGTTGAGCGACGAGGACTGCGTGCTCGTGCTATCGTCGATGCCCAGGCTGGTAATCGTGCTGCCCGCCAAGGCATCGCCTTCGCGTGCGACGATCACGGTGTCGATCCCATCCGCCAATGCCAGGAGGTTGTCGTCAGCGGTGCCGCCGGACGTGTTCGTCAGGAACACCTCCGCGGCGACGATGCCCAGATTATTCATTGAAAAGCTCGACGAAACGAATGAAAGGAAATCCCCATTACCGTCCGGGGCGGGCTGGCCTTCGCGGACGATCTGGGTCAGAGATCCGCCCGAGCCGACGAATATCCCTTTGTCGTCAAGCAATCCGTCAGCGGTCCCGATCAGTGTGCCGGAGAACGCCACTTGGTTGGAATCGTTGATCGTCAGGCCCGAGGAGGCTATGAAGGCGAAAGTCCCGTTGCCGTCGGGGGCCGTGTCGCCTTCCCGTGCGATCTGTGTGACAAACCCGGTGGAACTGGTGAAGACGCCAAAATCGTCCGCCAAGCCGCCAGCGGTATTGGTCAGGCCGGCCAGGAACGCGGCTCGGCCGGAGCTGCTGATCCTATTTGCGCTAAAAAAGCTGAACGTCCCGTTGCCGTCGGGAGCGGCCGCTCCCTCGCGCGCAAGCTGGGTCTCGCTGCCATCGACGTTGACCCGGAAGAGACCCAAGTCGTCCGCCGTGCCCCCGGTGGTGCCGCTCAAAACAGCGCTGAACGTCATCTGGCCGGAGGCGTTGGCGTAGGGTTGGTTAAAGATAAAAAACGTGCCGGTGCCGACCGGGATGGCGTCGCCTTCCCGGGTAACGATCGAAGTCGTACCGCCTATCGCCCGGGCTACGAAGTTATCGTCCGCCGTGCCACCGGGGGTGCTGCTCATATCGCCCGAGAAGCCGTAGATGCTGGCCCCGCCGACGGACATGGTGGTGTTGAAGTTGTCCCAGTCGCCGGTCGCGACGGGGGCGACGCTGAGTTCTCGGGCGAGCTGGGTGACCCCGCTGGTTGTGCCTTGGAAAATGCCGAAGTCGTCGGTGAAGCTTCCTGCGGTGCCGGTCATTTGATTCGAAAACATTACCGCGCCGCCGCTGCCCAGGCCCTCCAGGTCACCACTAAAAAACCCACCCTGCACACCGTTAGCGTCGGGGGCGGCATCGCCTTCGCGGGAGATGATCTGGTTGACCCCGCCGGAAAAGAGATTGATGGATGTGTTGTCTAAGGTTCCGCCAGCCGAGCCGAGGTATGAATCCACGATGTAAGCGACCTGCCCGGCATCGTTGAGGGCGGGATTGGTTGCGAACGAAAGGATCGTGCCGTTGCCGTCGGCAGCCGCGTCGCCTTCCTGGGCGATGATCTGTGTCGTCCCGAGTTGCGCCAAGGCGGGGACCGTCAGTGAAAGACCCACACCCCAAGCCGCCATCCACACCGTACGCCTAAGGATCAGACGATAGCCCACTGAGCACCTCCCTCTTCTGGTTGATCGATGAATGATTCCGCCCACCCTCTGCCAACTACCCGCTGTGTCGGCAGGGTTCAGATGTGATCCGGCTCGTTATGAGCCATCAAGTCTCCAGCGTCCATTGTAGTCGGATATGGAAGTTATTCCAGAAAAAAGAAGCGGCTGTGTTTCACGGATTCACAGCCGGACTGGTGTGCTAGGTAAGTTCGGCGATTTGAACGGGCTGGCGACGCTTATAAAGACCAAACGGTCCTTGTTCTAGTCCGCCGGCT
Source organism: Phycisphaeraceae bacterium (assembly GCA_029260655.1). GTDB lineage: Bacteria > Planctomycetota > Phycisphaerae > Phycisphaerales > Phycisphaeraceae > JAJRRS01. The sequence continues at coordinate 12,991 of JAJDCU010000065.1, read as the reverse complement.
AAGCGTGTGTGCGGTTGTTGGGCTGACCGTTAACTGGATCGCGTTCGACGCCCGATCAGCGCCATGCCCGCGAGCCCCAGGGCCACCGCCGTCCCAGGCTCGGGGACGACCGCACCCGGGGGCGGCGGTGTGCCGGCGTTCCAATTGCTCAGCACGACGTTGAGGTCTTCGATCCCGACGAAACTGTCGCCGGTGGGGTCGCTGCGGAGGTCAGGTAGCGGCGCGGACTGGTTCCATGCGCCAAGGACGAGGTTGAGGTCTTCGATCCCGACGAAGCCATCGCCGTTGAGGTCGCCGTCGATCGCGGGGGTGAACGAGAAGTCGCTGACGATCAGCTCGACCGCCAGCCCATTGCTGGGCGCCAGCCCAGAGGCTTGCCAGAAGTTGATGTGGGTCTTCATGGCGCTGGATAGTGGCGGTATAGCTGCGCCGGTGTAACGGTACTGGTGGATCAGGTCGGCGGTGGCTGGCGCGTCGGCATGGCCGACGTGGCTCTGGAAAAATATCGAATCGGGCTGCCAGTTGAACGCATGCGTGGTCAATGCGCCCGCCTGCGCAAGCGAGAAGCCTTCGAGGTTCCCGGGAACATTGGCGGGCTGAACCACGAACTGGCCGACGTCCTGATCGGACGGGTTGGCCCATCTGGACATCTCGACATCGATCTCTTCAAAATCGTTGGCGTAATTGAACAGCCCGACGACGGTGTTGCGGTCGAACTGGTGCGTGTCGCTGGCGATCTTGAACCGGTAGTTGCCGTAGCCCGTGGAATTGCGAGCGGTGATCTCGGCGGAGTGCCAGACGCCGTTGATCTGACGGATCTTCAGGTGCAGTTGACCTTGAGCGTCGACCCAGACACTATCGGCGCTGTCAGACCATTCATTGGGGCCCGGCCCCTTGGGCCCGCCACGCTTGATGCTCCAGGACTGACCGGCGAAGTTAATAAACTTCGCATCCGCCCTGCCCGCCACAGACAGCGCAGTCACAGCGACAAGGATAGTGATCAAGCACTTCATAAGCTCTGCTGTTCTCACCACAAGACGGGACCCTTACCGCCATCGTTTATTGTACAGCATGGCAGGCAGAATCAGCCCCCAAAACACCAGCCCCGCAGGCTCGGGGACGACCGCGCCAGGCGGCGGCGGTGTCCCCGCGTTCCAGTTGCCAAGCACCTGGTTGAGGTCTTCGATCCCCACGAACCCATCGCCGGTCGGGTCGGCGCGGAGGTTGGCAAGCGGCGCGGACTGGTTCCATGCGCCCAGGACCAGGTTAAGGTCTTCGATCCCGACGAAGCCGTCGCCGTTGAGGTCGCCGTCGATCGTGGCGGTGTAAGCGTAGTCGCTGATGATGATCTCAACCTCCTGGCCGTCGGCGGGCGCGTTGCCGCCCACCTGATAGAGGTTGATGAATATCTGTGCGAACGGCGCCAGCGGCGGGACGTCCGGACCGTCGTAGAAGTATTGGTGGAGGATGTCGGCGTCTGCCTGGGGCACATCCGCCCCGCCCTTGAAGGCCTCGAAAAAAATCGAGTCAGTCTGCCAGTTGAAACGGTAGGTCGACTGGTTGCCCGCGCCCGCAAGCGAGAATCGTTCGAGGTTGTCCGGGCTGTTGAAGTATGGCTGGACGACGAACTGCCCGGCGTCGGGGTCCAGAGGATCGGTCCACCGGGATAATTCGATGTCGATCTCCTCGGTGTTGTTGGTGAACATGAACAGACCCAGGTTTACGTTCGGATCGAGCAGGTCGGGGTTGCCCTCGACCTGGAAGCGGTAGTCCCCGAAATCAAGCGCCTCCAGCAGCGTAACCTGTGAGCTGTGCCAGACCCCGCCGATCTGGCGGATCTTCATGTGCAGCTTGCCCTGGGCATCGACCCAGACGCTGTCGGCGGAGTTGTCGAAGTAGTTGGGCCCGGGGCTGGATATGAAAGGAAACGGGCTGTCCTTGACCAGCCACAAGCCGCCTGCGAAGTTAATGAACCGGTTCGCGGCGTCGGCTTGGCCGACCACAGACAAAACGATCACCACCGCCATCAACCGTGTCATCATCTTCATCAACCCAAACTCCTTCATCATCGGTACGCCCCACATCCCAAACCGTCACCCCTAGACCGTGAAGCTCGTTAAACCATCTCGCGTCGGCGGCGCAGGGCGGCGGCGCCCAGACCGGCGGCGAGCAGAACGAGCGTGGCCGGCTCGGGGACCAATGCGCTCGGGGCCGGCGGCGTGCCGGCGTTCCAGTTGCCCAGGACCAGGTTCAGGTCTTCGATCCCGACGAAGTTGTCGCCGGTCGGGTCGGCGGCGGGGTCGGTCGGCGGGCTGGCGTTCCAATCGCCCAGCACCAGGTTCAGGTCTTCGATCCCAACGAACCCGTCGCCGTTGAGGTCGCCGTCGAGCACGCCCGTATTGCCGGCGAGGATCCCGGCGTTCGGGACGGTCTCGTAGGCGAACGACTTGACGACCGCGGAAACGCTCGGCCCCGCGTCCACCTCGATCCACCCAAAGTGTGTCGTGCTGCCGGCCGGCCTGTCGATGCCCGAGCCGTCGGTTTCGCCAGGGTCGTTGCCGATCTCGAACTGGATCCCGACGAACTGGCCTGTCCCAATGAAGTTGTAGACGAATCCTCCTGCGGTTTCTCTGAGTCCGATGCTGGCGCCGAACTTGGAAACCTGCAGCGCCGCGCCATCAATCAGCGCACCGGAAGCAAACGAGGCGGCGTAGTACGCAGTACCCGGGACACTGGGGTCTTCGAGTGTGCTGAGTGTGAAGTTGTCGGTCAGCCAGACACCCATCGTAAGTTCATCGAAGCCGAACGAACGGACCTGGACCGTCAGACCGGCCTTGATGACCGCCGCATCGATAAACCCATCGCCATCGAAGTCGACCTCGAACGCGGAGGTCACGTTCTGGTCCGGATCCACATCGGTAAAGACGATGGCCGCCTGTGCGTGCGACCCAATCGCGAACGCGCCTAAACCCGCCGCGGCCGAGTAACTTGCCAGGTGACGCCCCGAGCGCTTTTCAATCTGTTTTCTCATGACGCCCTCTTGTAAAAAGCTTTCCCCGGGTGCAGCTTTCTTGAAGTGTGCTGAATGTGTCGGCGCACCGGTTTCTATCTTGAATGGCCAGCCCTGGACCCACGATCGCCCCCCATCGGGCCATCACATGGACGCCATCCACCGCGCGGTGTCGTCAGGATTCGCATCTGACTGGTGCAGCCCAATCACTCCAAACCCGTAGATAACACCTAGATATCACAGAAGATACCTCGAAGTTAGATCAAGGTCAACAATAATTCATGCTGTGAACGATTTATTGGCCGATCTGAGCTCTCACGCCCTGTCACCGCGGGCTTGCGCCCTAAAACAGGTGCGATTTCACCGGCTTGGCGTCCACATCCAGACGGCAGACGAATCCCATTGACGCCCCATAATCAGTGCCACGATGTAAGCCGCTGAGCCTTACGCCGGGCAAGCCACAGCCGTGGTTGCGGTGGGCTTGCTGGCAAATCGCCCTGGTCACGCTCATGCGCATGAGAATCCATTTTGCCCGTCCCCGGCAGTTAGATGGACCAAAGCGGGGGCCCGGTTATGACGATGAATCCAAGGGTGATCGGCCCAACGGCCTGTCTGATACCGGGCCTTTGATCACCTGCAGGGACCGACCAGGGAGCCGAACGAACAGGCGATGCGCCGCGCAGGCCTCTTCAACCAGACGGCCGCATCCAGGTGAGACCGACCCATGGACCCGCTGAAAAAAATCTTCAACTTCCTCGATCGCCACACCGGGTTCGCCAAGGACCTGGATCGGCTGGCCGAATCCGCACAGTGGCCAGGCGGCTGGCTGACTTTGCATCAGGTCGCCGAGGAGGTAGACCGCTTTGGTTTCTGGGACGGCCTGCGCAACCGCGTCCCCCCACGCACCCGGCCTCTGCTGCTTGATTTTTACCTGCGCAGCACCGCACAGGACGACGGCGCGGGCTGGGTCTGCATCGACGACCAGTTCAAGTTCCGCCCGGATCACAACGACACCGGCGACAAGTCAACAGCCGACCCAACCAACATCCAGAATCGGCGTCACGGCCGGGTCCAGTGTGAGATGCTCTCATGCCAGTACGGCGAAGTCGCCAACCTCTCGGCCTCCGGCATGATGATCCGCTGCAAAGGCTGCGCCCAGCACGCGGAGAATGACCGCCTCCCCCTGGACCTTAAGTGCCTGGATACCGAACTCACCGTCTCTGCTCGGGTCGCCTGGCTAAAGCAGGAAGACAAGGGCTTCCAGATGGGCCTGGAGTTCGTCGAGTTGACCCCCGAACAGGCCCAGCAGATCCGCGACATGCTCCCCATCGCCGCCGCCGTTCAGGTCGTCGGGCCCAACGCCCACGGGAACCTGACCGACTGGGGGTAGCAGCCCCGGTGAACAGAGCCCAACCCATCCAGTTTGCCGCCCCCGACGGCGTCCGCTAAAGTGCCTGCTATCGCACTAACGGGGCGTAGCTCAGCTTGGTAGAGCGTTCGTCTGGGGGGCGAAAGGTCGCAGGTTCAAATCCTGTCGCCCCGATTCAAGTCAGAAACGAGTTTCCGGTCTCGGTTCAATTAGGATTCTGTCCAATCTACTGGTTAGATGCATAAAACATTACTCGCAATGGGAATGCTCGGCGCACTGTTTGGGTGCCAGAACAATACTCCAGAAGAGCAGTTCTGGGAGTGGTTCGCCAAGAACGAGGCAAGGCTGTTCGCGTTCGAATCGGATCAGAAAGTGATCTTCGACCAGTTGACTACGCAGATGAGGACGATCCATAAGGATCTGACCTTCGAATTTGGACCCATTCGCGACAACGATAGCCGCGAGTTCATTATCTCCGCCGGTGGTATGAAGCAGGCTTTCCCTCATGTCGAAAAGCTGTGGGCGCGTGCCCCGGAACTGGAAAGGTGGGAGTTCATCAAATTCAGGCCCCGCCGCACGCCCATAATGGACATCGAGATTCGAGGCCACACAGTTAAAACCGACGAGGTGCGATACGCCCTGTTCAAGGATGGTAAGAAGGTCGGCATTATGGTGTTTTTCGAAGATTTTACAGAGGTCGAGAAGAACTTCTTTGGGACCGTAGGCTTTCTCCTACTGGACGAAGCTTTGGGAGAATACGATGTCGCCACCAAATTGGGGGCCATTGAGTTTCAAGGAGCCGACTCAAAATACTACGATAGATCACGCCCGCTCAATGAACTGCCGCAGCACTTTGATGAATACAGTGGGGGAATCAGGCAGTAAGAATCTAGCACGATCCTCGAACCGCACGGACACGACAAGTTGCGTCGCTTCATCGGGATCATCATCTCGGTCCCTCCCCCGCTACAGGACCTAGACCCTCACCCCCCGGTAGCACACCGCGACGCCGAAGGTCAGGGGTTTGATGATCGGGTCGGTCAGGCCGGCGGCGGCCATCATGTCGACCATGCCGGCGCGGTCCAGGAAGGTGTTGACGCTCTTGGGCAGGTACTTGTAGGCCCCGCTGCGGTCCCTTGCGATCAGGCTGGCGGTGATGGGCATGACCCGCTCGCGGTAGATCCGGTCGAAAAATCGGATCACCGGGTTGGTCGGCGTGCTGAACTCCAACACGATCAACCGGCCCCCTGGCCGAAGCACGCGGTGGAACTCCCGGAACGCGAGCGCGGGGTCGGCGACGTTGCGGATGCCAAACGCGATGCTGATCACATCTACACTCTTATCGGCCAGCGGCAGGCGCATCGCGTCGGCGGCGTGGTAGGTGAGGCTGGGAGTTGGGGATTGGGGATTAGGGGTTGGGGAAGGCAATTTATTCTGCGCGACCTTGAGCATGGGGACGGTGAAGTCCAGGCCGATGACTTTCTTGGGCCTTACCGGGCCGTGTGCGAACGCCATCGCCAGGTCCCCGGTGCCGCAGGCGACGTCCAGCACGGTGTCGGTGGGTTTGAGTTTGGCCATCCTGACCGCGGCGCGGCGCCAGGCCTGGTCGCGCCACATCGAGTGCAGGCGGTTGTTCAGGTCGTAGGCGTGGGCGATGGCGGCGAACATCGCCTCGACCCGCCGGGCCTTGTCAGCCGTGGCGTGCGGGTCACTCAGATCGGCATCGGTCCAGGCCGGCTTATCGGGGGTCACGGTTTCGGTCGTCATAATAGAAAGAATCATCAGGACGTTTGTAACGGCCTTGGCCTATCAAGCGATGAAGACATAACTATCAGACGTGACAAGCCGCGGGGCTACGCGTGGTGGTCCATGCGATCCCCAGCTTACTATTAATAGATGCGCTATCGGTACGGCTGGCCGGCGTCGTTGGGCTTGGGCGGCTTGTTTTCAGGGTCGTGTTCGGGCGGGGGCAGATTCTTGAACCCCTTCAGTGCGGTCCGACGGTAGCGGTCGCGGTACACCCGGTATTTCTGCTTATCTTTATAGTCCGGGTACTTCTCACGGATGAGCTTGTTCAGGTGCTTGATGCGTGTGTCGGGGTACGGGTGTGTGGCTAGAAACTCCGTCCCCGCCCCACCGCCGCCGCCGCTGGCTTCTTTAAGGACCTTCATCACCTGCACCTGCGCGATCGGGTTGTAGCCCAGGCGCGTCATGTATCGGACGCCCAGCTCGTCGGACTGGGTCTCCTGGTTCCGGCCGTAGCTGAGCATGTACAGACCGCCGCCGACACTGGTGCCCACGCCCAGGACCGTCATCCAGTCGTCGTCGGACTGTTCGCCGGCAATACCGACACCCACGCCGATGCCGGTGATGATGATGGCGCGTGTCATCTGCTGTCCGATATGCTCGGCGGTGACGTGTCCGACCTCGTGGCCCAGGACGCCGGCGAGTTGCGCTTCACTATCGAGCTTCTCCATGAGCCCGCGTGTGACGAAGACCTTGCCGCCTGGCAGGGCAAAGGCGTTGATCACCGCGGAATCGACGACGTGGAACTCCCATTCCAGGTCCGGCCGTTCGCTGACAGCCGCGAGGCGTTGGCCGATATCGTTGACGTAGGCCAGGATCTGTGGCGAGGGGACGTCCCCGCCGTATTGCTTGACGAACTTGGGGGAGGCCTCAGCGCCGAGAGATTTTTCTTTCTCGACGCTCAGCCAGTTCAACTGCTTCTCGCCCGTGGCGGGGTTGGTTGAGCAGCCGGCGATGGGCGCCATCAGCACCATGGCCGAGAGGATCAGGAGAGCGAATCGTTTCATGGTCGGGCCTCATGGCGTTGGGGTCATTTCCTCTGTAAGCATAGACGAATCAACCGGGTGTGTTGATGCATCGGCCAGGATATTGGCGGGGATCGACGTTTGGGGCTTGCCAGCGGGTGGATTGTATCGTTGGTTTTGGATTGACCCGATAACCCCCCGGAGCCATCCGATCCGCGACAGGCCTCGCAGGGCCGATTTTATTGGACGGGCCAGCATGACATAAGTAGCGTCTAATCAGTAAGTTACTAAGCCCGTCCGATCACTCAAAGCGGAGCTGAGGGTTGGAGGAATTTCGCCGCGATTCCGATGAATAGGGGGTCGTCGCCCATGGGGTCCACAAGATGGAGTCGGCTCGATTCAGCCGGTGCAACGATGTGACAATCAAGCCGTGGCAGTGACAAGGACGTTCTGCCGACGAACCAGCTCAAGGCACCGTATTTTAGGGAGTGTCCGAATGGCGAGCCGACGTAACGTCCTCCAAGAACGCTTTTTTACCAGCCTCATCAGCGGTCAGCGGGAGGAGGCCCGGGCCGTGGTCGACGAAGCGCTTCAGGCCGACTGCCCCACCACCAAGATCCTCAGCCACCTGTTCTGGCCGACGCTCGAACAGTTTCAGAACCTGCACCGCAAGGATCAACTCAGCCCCCTGTCGTTCAACTTCGCGACCCGGCTGCTGCGTCAACTGGTCGACCAGATGCAACTGCGTCTCGAACAGGCGCCTCGCCGTGGGATCACCGTGATGATCGTCAGCGGTGAGGACCAGTCCGAGGAGCTGGCGGCGCAGATGGCGGCCGACCTTCTGGTAGCGGTCGGGTACACCGTCTTCTTCGCCGGGGGCGGGATCGCCAACGACGAGCTCGTCGAACAGCTCACCGAACTCAAGGCCGACAAGCTGGTGATCTTCGGCGCCGTCGCCCCGACCGTGCCCCAGACCCGAATCATGATCGACCGGATGCAGGAGATCGGCGCAAACACGCACATCCAGATCATCGTCGGCGGCGGGGTGTTCAACCGGGCCGAGGGCCTGGCCGAGGAGATCGGCGCGGACCTATGGGCCAACGACCCGACCGAGCTGGTCGAGAAGATGAACGCCCACCCCGACCGCAGGATGACCCCCAGCCAGCGCACCGTCGGCCGCAAGCGCCGCGGAGGAAAACGCAGCGCCGCATAACCACCCGCCCTATTTTATTCAGCTTTATTTGAAGCGCCGCCTCGCCACGGGCGGCGTTTCTTTATTACATTATCTGAGAAAGACCACCCAAGCATTGAGCGGGAAGCATCCAAACCAAACGTGGCGGGTGGGATCAGACCTGCACGATCTGCACCTTGGCTTCGAGTTCGACGACGCACATAAGGTCGAAACCCGAGGGGTTGGGATCGGTCGTGCTGGCGGTGGCGACGGCGAGGCCACGCTTAAGCGCTTCGGCGGGGGCAGTGCCGCTTAGACGTGCATCGACGACCGCGGCGACCAGGCAATCACCGCTGCCGACGGTGCTGACGACCCGGCTGTGGTCGATCTCACAGACGCCGCGCCAGGCGCCGGATTCGGTGACCAGGATGCCGCCTTCTGCGCCGAGGCTGACCAGGACCCAGCCGCCGCGCTCCGCTGCGGCGCGTGCGACATCGAGCAAGGCCTGATCGTTCATCTCTTGGCCGTCTGCGAAAGCGTCGGCCAGTTCGGCGCGGTTGGGGCTGACCATCCAGACCGCCTTGCCGACCGCATCAAGGACCGAGCCCAGCGCATGGCCGTCCAGGTCGAGCACCACGTCCGCGCCGCCCCACTGGGCCGTGCGCACCATCTTCGCCAGGGCCGAATCGTCCAGCCCCGCTGGCAGTGAGCCGGCAAACACGACCACCGCGCCCTCGCGGCTCAGAAGCCCGATCTTGGTCGTCAGCCTCGCGATATCGTTCTCCATCAACTCGTACCCGGTGGTGCGCAGGTGGGTATCGGTCCCGGCGTCGGGGTCGACGACGGTGATGTTCTCCCGGGTCGGGCCGCGGACGGTCAGCAGTTGGTTATTCACCCGGCCGACGTCTTCGCTTTCGCGCAACAGCGCCTCGAACGCCTGGGCCTCTCCTTGGCCGACGAACCCGGTGGCGATGTTGGACCGCCCGAGGCGCGCCAGCGCCCGTGCGAGGTTAATCCCCTTGCCCGCGGGTGTTTGGCTGACCGGCTCGGCCAACAGGTGCGCCCCGACCGCGAAGCCCGGGGCACGCAGCACCCGGTCCACCGCGGTGTTCATCGTCACCGAAACGACCGTCGAAGCCGGCTGCATGGCTGAGCACCTCATAGCGAAAGAACTATCGGACCTTGAGCTTGCCCCGCCGCTGATGGGACGCGGCCGGTGTAACCGATAAAGATACTACGGACTTCCCGCCAACAAGATACCCGACTATGACCACACCCGAACGACGCCGAGACCCGCGCATCCCCGCAAACCACCCGGTCAAGCTCAAGTGCGAGCAGACCGCCGGGAAGTATATCGCCGGGACCACCGACAACGTTTCCGACGGCGGGGCCATGCTCATGCTCGATCACACCCAGTTGCTGGTCACCGGGCAGACGGTACAGATCGGGATCGTCTCCAGCCCTGTCAAGGGCATGCTCCTGACCGAGGACTTCGTCGACGCGACGATCGTCCGCAGCCTGGGCCACGGCCAGACCCAGCACATCGCCGTACGTTACGACCGCCCCCAGCGCTTCGCCGAGGCGGTGTGAGTACGATCCATCCGGTCCACACGCGATGAGCTTCCGACACACGGCGGGTCACGGCGAGGTCGGCTGGCTACACGGCACCGAGCGGTCGGCCACCCTACCCACGCAGCGGGCTCGCATCCCCCGGCCCCCCCACCGATCCGCTGGTGGTAACATGGTGTCATGCCCTCCCAAGAGTTGTTCGTCCAAACCGTCGAGCACTACCTGGCGCCGATCAAGGCGTACCTGGCCGACCCCGGCGTGACCGAGGTCATGATCAACCGGGCGGACGAGATCTACATCGAAAAAGACGGACAGGTTTCCCGGACCGACGCAAAGTTTGCCGACCAGGAGGCGTTCGAGGCGGCGATCAATAATATCCTTCAGTACACCGGGCGGTCGCTGAGCGATGACCAGCCTTTGGTCGATTCACGCCTGCCCGACGGCTCGCGGGTCCACGTCGCCAAGGCCCCCTGCGCCCGCAACGGGACGGCGGTGACGATCCGCAAGTTCAGCAAGATGGTGCTGGACGTCGACTGGCTGATCGAACTGGGCACGCTCACCCGCCAGGCCAGTGACTTCCTGAACCTGGCGGTCCTGGCGGAGCAGAACATGCTCGTCGCCGGGGGCACCAGTTCGGGCAAGACCTCGCTGCTCAACGCCCTGTCCAGCTTCATCCCCGACGAGCAGCGGATCGTGGTGATCGAAGATTCGGCCGAGCTTCAACTGCAAAAAAACCACCTGATCTCGCTGGAAGCTCAACAGCCCGACCGTTACGGCAGCGGCGCGGTGACGATCCGTGAACTGTTCCGTTCGAGCCTGCGCCTGCGCCCTGACCGGATTATCATCGGTGAGGTGCGCGGCGGCGAGGCGCTGGACATGATCCAGGCGATGACGTCAGGCCACGGCGGGTCGATGGGCACGCTCCACGCCAACAGCCCCGCCGATGCGCTTAACCGCCTGGAGACGATGGCCCTGATGAGCAAGGTCGAGCTACCGCTGCACGCCCTGCGGGGCCAAGTCGCCTCGGCGGTGGATTTGGTCGTGCAGATGAGCCGGCACATCGGTGGCCGAAGGCTGGTCACCCAGATCAGCGAGGTCGACCACGCCACCACCGAGGCCGGCCACTACAACCTGCGGGACCTGTTCACCCTCCGCCGGGCCGACGGCGACGATCAGGCCGATAAGCAGATGCAATTGACATGGACCGGTGAGCGTTCGGCCATGGCCGGGCGGCTCAGCGGCGAGTATCAGGACCAGATAACCGACACGATCAAGCCGATTCTCGGGATGGATTAGGCCGGTTACCGATCATAGAATAGAGAGCAATGAGTGCCACGAAACGCACAACCCGGCTTTTGATAGAATCCGCTGAGGGCCATCGAAGTGTCTCGCGCCTAAGGCGTCTCCTGCGTAGGCTGATGCGCGACCAGCGGGGTGCGACGACTTTGGAATGGGCCCTGCTGCTGGGCGCGATCGGGATCCCCAGCTACTACATCATCCAGGCGGCGCTGTCGGCCCTGGTCGCTCACTACCAGATGATCATCACCCTAAACGCCCTGCCCATGCCCTGACCCCCCGCCCCGATCTCACCGCCCCCGGCGGAGGTCGCTTTAGCGGCCGTCGCATGAAACGCCTTGGCCGACATGAGGAAACCCACGATGCTAAGCAACACACGACGCCGAGTGAAACGGACACTGGCCGCGATCCAATGGCTGCACCGTGACGAGCGCGGCGCTGAGGGGCTCGAAAAGCTCCTGATCATCGGCGCAATCGTCATCCCCCTGCTGGGTCTGCTGATCGTCTTCCGGGATAAGATCACGGACTGGACGCAGAGCTTCTGGTCCGATGTGCAGGACGACTCGGACAGCTACGACCCCAACTTCTAGCCTCACGCTGGGAATCACTGGTTCCAGCGACATGGTGTTTCTTAGCCGCGAACGTATCTCCGCGGATATCCATCCGCTGCTGTGACAAGCGAGTGATCACAACCAACCTAATCGCGTTCATCGTTTTGTCCGTGGTGCTGCTGATCGCGGCCATCACCGACTGCCTGTACGGCAAGGTCTACAACAAACTGACATACCCGGCGATCCTCCTGGGGCTGGCGCTGTGGACCACCGCGGGCCTGCTCGGCGGCGACCGGGGGCTGTCGGCGTCACTGATCGGGTTGGCCTGCGGGCTGATCCCCTTCGCCATTATCGCCAGGCTCGGCGGGCTCGGCGGCGGGGACGTCAAGCTCATGGCCGCCGTCGGGGCGATGGGCGCTAGTTGGCAGGTCGTCTTGAGCACCGCGTTCTACGCCATGATCGTCGCGATGGTGATGGCGGTCGTCATCATGTTCCACCGGGGCATCGTCAGGCAGACACTAAGGCGCATCCTGGGCGCGGCCTTGTCCGCAGCGGCCCGCAGCAAGACCGACCTGAATAACACCCAGCACACGGTCCCGTTCGGCGCGGCGGTCGCGGTCGGCGGGATCATCGCCTCGGCCGAGCAGTTGATGAACCTGGTCACCCCCTGGGCCGCACTGTCTCCGTAGACACCCTGCCGCTCACGCCGACACCTCAGATCGCCTAAAATAGCTTAGGTAACACTCCGGGCACCCCGGCTTCGTCCCACCCGACCGCTGCCACCGCAGCACGACCCGACCATGAGCGACCCCGACACAACCCGTCCCCAGCCAGCGTCACCGCCGCTCAAACGCGGCGACAAGGTCGAGCAGTACACGATCAGGAAGCAGGTCGGCTCAGGCGGCAGTTCGGTCGTCTTCAAGGCCAAGGACGATTTGCTCGGCCATTACGTCGCGGTCAAACAGGTGCTGATGCCCGGCGGCGAAGGCGACAAGAAGCTGCGGAAAAAGATCCGCACAGAGGCGAAGCACCACAAGACAGCCACGAAGGCCGACCCTAAACGGCTGGTGCAGTTGCTCGACGTGGTCGATGGGCCCCACGGGTTGCTGCTGATCAGCGAGTTTATCGACGGCCCGTCGCTGGAGCAGATCCTCGCGCAAAACCCGCTGCCGATGGACCCCAAACAGGCGATGGGGATCATCGCGGCGGCGGCGATGGCGCTTGAGGCGATCCACCGCCAAGGGGTCGTGCACC
>JAJDCU010000064.1 GCA_029260655.1 Phycisphaeraceae bacterium | reverse complement strand
CCGCTACCGCCGGAGACTCGTGGGGATTGATGATTTGAGATTGATGAATTGAAGAACGAAAAAGAAGCAGGATTCACCGCAGAGGCGCAGAGAACGCAGAGGAAGCAAGGCGGAGAAGATCAAGAAGCGTGATCCGCAGATGACGCAGATTGCGCAGATGGGAAGGCGTATGTTTGCGCGCAGGTTCTGAATCTGTGTCATCTGCGGATGCCTCCCTCTCTGTAGTTTTCTCTGCGCCCTCTGTCACCCGCCGCTTGGCGGACGCTCCGTATGCACAAAGTGATAGAGGGTGACCGATTCGTTGTCCTCTTTGAAAATAAATCGCTGGGATGAAGGTTCTCCCAAACGATCTGTCAGTGCGTCGAGGTAACGCTTTGCCTGGTCTTCGGGGAAGGGGTTACTGACTTGATCGTTGTCATGGTAGAAGACCAGCCAGGTGTCTGCGTTGATGAGGATCGGGACATCTTCCGGCAACGGTGCCCAGTGGACACGCGCGTTGCCGAACTGCAAGAGGTCGTAACGGAAGCGGGCGAGGCTGCCGCCCCAGGGGATGAAGTCGGGCGCGTGGTCGGTTTCTTCAAGCGATCCGAAGACGATCCATCGGTCGCCGGGCTTAGCCTGTTCGGCGAACTGCCGGGCGGTTTGCCTGGCGATCTGGTCGGACTCTTTCTTGTAAGGCTGATGGATATCCCTTCCGATCCCGTACGCGACAATCAAGACCATAACGATCGAGGCTATCTGCATGCCGGTGACAACGCCTCGGCGCTTCCAGCCGTGGTTGAGCATCGCGACGAGCCCCGCGCCGGCGAGCATACAGACGGCCGGGGCGATGTGCTGCTCGACCCGGGCGCTGTCGCCGTAGGGGTATTTTTTAAGCGCGGCGGCGATGAACATCAACGGCAGCGGGCTAAGCAGCAGACACAGCGCCGCGCGCTGGCCGGTCCGCCAAAGCGCGATGATCCCGAAGATGATCAGGCAGAACGTCACGGTGCTCCCGCCGTGGTTTCCGCCGATGGGGTAGGCGACCATGTTCCCGGTGTGGGCCCGGAAGAACCATGCGACCAGGCCGATCGGCGAATCCATGGGCGGAAAGGCGCTGGCCCAGCCGCGGAGTTGTTCGATGCCGGCGTGGTTAACCTTCTGATCGGCGGCGACGGTCAGCCACATCGAGGCAAAGCTTGCTGTCAGCGCAAGACCCGTCAGGGCCCATCCGATCAGCAGCGCCGCTTTGCGCTCTTTCAACAGCCGGCCCCCCAGCACGATCATCGCCCCGCCGGTGACAAACACCGACGGGTAGGAGAGCCAGACCGCCAGCGCGCCGCTGACCGCGAACACCGCCCACCGCCGATATGATCTGGGCGCATGCCAGAGCGCCCACGCCTGCCAGAGCAGGCCCAGCGCGATCAGCAGGTCCAGGCTGTAGGACTTGACCTCGATGCTGTGGCGCACGGGGTAGTACGAGGCGGCGAAGAGGATGACGGCCGCCATCGCCTGGCGACGATTGAGCATCCGCGGCGCAAGACGCCAGAACACCAGCGCAGCCGCCATCCCGAACACCAGCGGCAGGAACCGCAGCGCAAGCTCGGATGTCCCAAGCAGACGAGAGACCAGCCACTGCGCCCAGAGGAAGCCGACCGGCACGATCTGCGGGTGGTCCAGCGGCCCGGCGAGCTCGCCGAACGAACGGGTGATGAAGTTCACAGCGATGAACGCTTCGTCACCCCAGATCGGGAACGCCAAACCGTAGCGCACGACCCGCCACAGCAGCGACGCGATGACCAACACCAGCGCCAAACGCTGCGGGGGCCAGCGCCAGATCGGCCTGCTCGACGGGTTGGTGCCGCCTGTGTTCAAGCGGGCTTGCGTGCTCATGATCTGCGGTCCTCAAGCCGGACGGCCTCGGCGGGATGGCCGAAGCGCTGCGTAGTGTAATCACCCCCCGACCACGCAACCAACCGGGCCCTGTTTTGCCGCTGTGGCAACCGGCCTGCGGCAGGCGGGCTTACATCCGGGTCGGCGACAGGATACAATAAAGGTTCAACCCATCTGATTGTTTTTGTTACCACAGGAGTACGGCATGAGCGAAGGTCATTTCTCGATCATCAAGCTGCTGGAGCAGATGAAGCCCCTAGCCGCCTCCGACCTGCACATCAAGGTCGGCATCGCCCCGACGTACCGGATCAACGGTGCGCTACGCAGCGTGGCGGGTGAGCCGGTCTCCGAAGACGAAGCTGACCACATGCTCGACACGATCCTCAACGATCAGCAGCAGGAGCGGTTCGAGGACGGGGGGAACCTGGACTTCGCCTGGCACCTGCCCGACGGGGACCGGTTCCGCATCAACATGTTCCGCGCCGGCGCCCACCGCAGCGTCGCCGTCCGGCGCGTCCAGGCCGAGATCCCCTCCTACGATGAACTGCACCTGCCGAAGGTCTACGCCGACCTGGTCAGCAAGTCCACCGTCGGACTCGTACTGGTCGTAGGCGTGACCGGCAGCGGCAAATCGTCCACCCTCGCCGCCATGATCGACCAGGTCAACGCCACGCGCTCGGTCAACATCATCACCGTCGAGGACCCGGTCGAATACCAGTTCATCCCCAAGAAAGCGATCATCTCGCAGCGCGAGATCGGGATCGATGTCGACGGGTTCCCCAACGCGCTTAAGTTCGTCGTCCGACAGGACCCGGACGTAATCTTCATCGGCGAGATGCGCGACCACGACACGATCATCGCGGCGATCCAGGCCGCCGAGACCGGGCACCTGGTTTTCGCCACCCTGCACAGCGCCGACACGATGCAGGCGTTCGGCCGTATCCTCGAGTTCTTCCCGCAGAGCGAACGAGGCTTCATCCGCAGCTCATTGAGCAACAGCCTGCTGGCGATCTGCGCCCAGCGGTTGATCCCGGCGCTCGAGGGCTTCACCGCCGGCGTCGTCCCCGCGACCGAGGTGCTGCTGAACACGGCCCTGGTCCGCGACAAGATCCGCGACGGCGAGGAAAACGACCTCCCCGCCGTCATCAGTTCCAACCCCAACTCCGGCATGCACAACTTCAACCAGTCGCTGGCCAAGATGGTCGAGGACCTGTGGATCGATCGCCGCATCGCCCTGTCCTACGCCCCCAACCGCGAAGCCTTGGACTCACTGCTCAAGGGCATCAACATCAAGTCCAGCGGGCTGGTCGGACGCTGACGATCAGACAAAACATGCATATAACCCCGACGGGGTACTCCAATTAGCCCGTATGCTCGATTCGCCACGCAGGACAAGAGGCAGATCATGACAATCCAGATCGGACACCACTGGAAAACAACCATGGCAGCCGTCGCTTGCTTGTGTCTAACATGCGGCGTCTTGATCGCGGATGACGGCAACGAACGGGAACTGCAACGCATACGAGCGATTACTGACGACACGCAAAGACTCGCAGCTTATGACAAGCTCGTGGATGTGGGATCACAGACCTCCGAAGCTGTTCGTGCCGGCAAGTGGCAGACGTCTAGAAGCACCTCACCGATGGATGACCAACCCGTTGTGGCGTTGAGTTTAAAAGCCGAAACCCCTATCACGGGATGGCCGGAAAAACGCCACACCCCTACGCTGATGATACGCTACAAGGAGGGAAAGCTTGTGGCGTACGTCGTGACCGGCTTCACACCGAACGTGGAAGATATTGATACAGCAACCGCCACGCTCAGATACGACTCAGACAAAGCCGTTAACATACGCATGGATAAGTCCACTGACGGGGAAGCATTGTTCTGGCAGAAACCAGAGCAGGCTGTCAGACGGATGGCCTCAGCCCAACAGCTTGTTTTCCGGTTCACACCATTCAATTCGTCCCCCGCCACCACAACCTTTGACCTCACCGGCCTGAGCGATGCGATGACAGCCATCGAAAACGTCAGCAATTGGCGCGTCGATGATCAAGCAGACATCCTTCAGGACCGACTCAGCGACCTTTTACTTACTGACAAATCACTTGTGGTCGGCCGTTTTGAGATGCCACTTTCAATCTCGGAACGGGGTGCGATCGAGATCAAAGGAAGCCGGGTCAGGATTTCACTCGACGACCGATGGGGGCTGCTCGGGGACCCCGGTAGTGTCTGCCAACATGTCTTCGAAAAGATGGATCGGATCTTAACCGAGTATCCACGAGTATCCTTCAATATCACCGTCCGCGGCTCAATATTGGATCGTGATGAGGACGGTAAACGTATCTTGAGTGGAAACAAACTGTTCGATAAGGTCAGGCAAGCCGCCTCCGAAGCAGACCTGACTTCGGGCAGATACACGATCGTCCAAGGACAAGATCAGCAGCCTGAATACTGGGGACAGGACGCACCTAAAAACATACGCGGAGGCCTTAGAGATTCGGGGCTTTCAGTTGTCATCGATCTCATCCAGACAGCGTCCCGACCGGCCGAGTAATTGGCCAAAAAATATTGATAATGAGTCAGTTACGTGCCTTGCCCCACTGACGTATATGCACCGCGGATCCCATCAACTAAAACACCCCCCGACTTTCGCCGAGGGGTGTGGTTTGGTTTTGATTGTCTGACTGATTGGCCTATGCCGATCAGTTCCCGCCTGCGGGTCCGAAGGTGATCTTGTCGGTGCCCAGTGCGCCGCCGTCGCCCAGGCCACCCAGGCCACCGCCGGCGCCGGCGCCGGCGTCGGGCTGACCGCCACCGTCCTTCTTCTCTTGACGCTCCGCCGCGGCGTCCTGATCGCTGGTCCAGGCGGCACGCTTGAGTGACAGGCCGATCTTGCGGTCTTCCAGATCGACACGGAGGATCTTGACCTCGACTTCCTGATCCTGCTGAACAACGTCCTGGGGCTTGTCGACCTTGTGGTCGGCGAGCTCGGAGATGTGCAGCAGGCCTTCCAGGTCGTCTTCGAGTTCGACGAACACGCCGAAGTTGGTGATCTTGGTGACCTTGCCCTGGACGATCATGCCCGGCTGGTAGTGCGCGGGGATGGCTTCGTGCCAGGGGTCTTCGCTCATCTGCTTGAGGCCAAGCGCCACGCGCTGCTTGGTGCGGTCGACCTCGAGGACGACGCACTTGATGGATTCACTCTTCTTAAGAAGCTCGTTGGGGTGGGTGAGCTTCTTGGTCCATGAGAGGTCAGAGACGTGCAGCAGGCCGTCGATCCCCGGTTCGATCTCGACGAACGCGCCGTAGCTGGTGAGGTTGCGGACCTTGCCCTCGACAACCGTGCCGGGGGGGTATTTCTCGGCGACGAGCTCCCAGGGGTTGACCTCGGTCTGCTTCATGCCGAGGCTGATCTCCTGCTTGTCCTTGTTGATATCCAAGACAACGACGTCGATCTCTTCGCCGATGGAGACCAGCTCCGAGGGGTGGTTGATGCGTCGTGTCCACGACATCTCGGAGAAGTGGACCAGCCCCTCGACGCCGTCTTCGAGCTAGACGAACGCGCCGTAGGACATGATGTTCGTGACCGCGCCCACGACACGGGTATTGGCGGGGTACTTGGCCTCGATGTCTTCCCACGGGCTGGTGTCGCGCTGCTTGAGGCCAAGCGCGATCTTCTCCTTCTCGTGGTCGATGTTGAGGATCTTGACCTCGATCCTCTGATCGATCTTGACGATGTCGGACGGGTGGTTGACCCGGCCCCATGACATGTCGGTGATGTGCAGCAGCCCGTCGATCCCGCCGAGGTCGACGAACGCGCCGAAGTCGGCGATGTTCTTGACCGTGCCCTCGACGATGTCGCCGGTGTTGATCCGATCCATCAGGGTCTTGCGCTTCTCGGCCCGCTCGTCCTCGATGAGCTTGCGTCGGCTGATGACGATGTTTCTTCGTTCGGTATCGATCTTGAGAATCTGCGCGTCGATCGTCTTGCCGATGAACGCGCCGATGTCGCTAGGCCTGCGGATATCGACCTGCGACGCGGGGAGGAACACCGGCACGCCGATATCCACCAGCAGCCCGCCCTTGATCTTCCGCATGACCCGGCCCTGGATCACGTCGCCTTCATCGTTCTCGCTGATAATCCGTTCCCAGCCGCGGATGCGGTCGGCCTTGCGCTTGGAGATCCTGACCGTCCCGGTCGTGCCCTCGACCTCCTCGAGCAGCACCTCGACGGTATCGCCGATCTCGACGTTGCCCGGTTCATCGAACTCGGTCTTGTCGAGGATGCCCTCGCTCTTGAGCCCGACCTCGACGAGGAAGTCGTCGCCTGCCATCCCGACGACCTTGCCCGCGAGGATCGTGCCTGACTTGAAGTCGCCGACCGCGGTCAGCAGCCCCTCCATGTCGCCGTCCGCCACGCTCTGACCGAAAGCCTCGGCGAGCATCTGCTCCGCCTCGATATCCTCAAGCCCGAGGGTCGCGATTAAGTTCTGGTCTACCATGTCCTGCCAATCTGGTGTCTTACCCCGCCAAGGCGTTGCACCTGGGCGTTACGGGTCGCGGGACTCAAGGCCTGATCGGCCCGACGCCCGCCTGGTGTCCGCTCGCCGCCGCCCCACACGGGGCAGAACTCGGCCGAAACGGTGAATCGGCCATTGTAGCGATCCCCCCGGAATACGCCAGCGGGCCGTGCTTGCCTACAGAATGCCTTGATATGGTTCACAAGGACCGTAGCGGGGCCGCCTGCAAAATCACTTAACGGGAATGAGGATCGCGAAGCCGCAAGCGCTTTACGCGGTCTGGGGCTGGCTTTGCATAACGTGTTCAACAGCGTTCTGGAAGAAGCGCAGGCCGGCGGTTGTCTGGGTGAGCCAGTCGTCGCCTTGGCGGGTCCAGATCGGGTGGTGGGTCGGGTCGGTGAAGCGTTCGGGGTGGGGCATCAGGCCGAGGATCGTGCCGGCGGGGTCGCACAGGCCGGCGATGTCGTCGGTGGAGCCGTTGGGGTTGTGGCCTGGCGCATACCTTAAAGCGACCTGACCGTTTGATTTCAGTTGATCGAGTACGGCGTCATCGGCGCAGACAAGCCGGCCTTCGCCGTGAGCGATCGGCATGTCGAACTCGGTCAGGCCCCTGGTCCAGATGCAAGGCGAATCAGTGTCGGCCACCATCGGCGTCCACCTGTCGATGAACCGCCCGCAGGTGTTGTCCGCCAGGGTCACTGTTTGTTTGCCGGCCTTCGGGTCCGGGAGCAGGCCCATCTTGACCATCACCTGAAAGCCGTTGCTGATCCCGATCATCGGCACGCCCCGCGCCGCAGCTTCCTGTAACGGTTGCCAGAGCCGATGTCGGATACGATTCGCAAGGATCCGGCCGGCGGCGATGTCGTCCCCGTAGCTGAACCCGCCGGGAAAACCTACAAGATCGAAGCCGGCGATCAGGTCGGGGTCGTCGATCAACCGGCTCAGATGCAGCGTCTGCGTCTCGCTGCCGGCAAGCTCGAAGGCATGGGCCAACTCGCGATCACAATTCGTCCCCGCGGTGCGGATAATCAGGGCGGTGGGTGTCATGGCAGATCATCTTAACATACTCACCCCACTCTGCTGATACTTAAGACGGGCTCGAGCAGATCAACGTCGCGCTTGGTGGGTTAGCACATACTTATCGCAAAGCACAGCCGACTCCGACGGTACTCGACTCACCCACAAACGCCAGGCCATCACCCACAAGGCCAATGGGAACGGCATGAGAACATAGAGATAGGGGTCGATGCCTTTGATCAATACTGAACGAGAAGGTCTTGACGGATCGTAATACACCGTGATCGCCGAACCCTTCGGATAGTCGTTTACGATCTGCTTGATTCGACCGGTGTCGTTCCGCATCGCATACCAGAACCGGTCATTGGTTAAGTACTGCCCGTCAATCTGGTAGCGGTACTGGATGGTGGGATCCCGCTGTGTGCCTTTGCCATTCGGTTCCATAGCGACCCGGAGAACCTCACCTGTGGTTTGACGCCAGCCATACGTAGATAACCCGAGGGGCGCACTCCAGATGAAGAAACAAGTTATCAGTACACCAAACCCCAGCATCAACCATGCTAACGAACCACGGTCATTGTTGCTGGTACACGGAGCGATGAGGACAGGTCGGCCGTCACCCTCGGATGCGTGTAAGGCGCCCGTTAGCGCCAGTTCCCCCCCATGCTCAACCCCCGTCAACCCAACCAACGCTTCCACGATCCATCGCAGGTCGTGCATCTTCCAGTTCCTCAAGACGCGCAAGGCCCCATCGACCGTAATCAGGTCAATCGCACCCGTTTCACCCTTCAGCCATGGACACCAACTGAATACGGATGGGTTCAAGAATAAACTTCGCTCCGCGCGTAACACGGTACGGACCGCCTGCAAGTCAGGGTGTTTGACAACGACTCGCCTGCCGTTCTGGTCGATCAACACCTCGTCTTCATGAACAACGATGCTCTCGCGGGTGTACTGCACCGCGATCAATACCAGTAATCCAATCAGCCCGGGCAAACCCATCACTACGAGGGCTGTGATACCAGCAGCGGATGACCAATGCTTGGCTTCCTCACCCTGCCCTGTAAAGACCGGCACCATGATCAAACAGAGCATGATCACGAACACCCATACCCCCAGCATCCACAACGTGCCACGCCGACCAATTTTAGGGTGAAACTGAAAGACAACTCGGGAATCAAACTCACGGACACGGATGGTGTTTGCAACCGCATCAGCAGGCACCGCATCACGCCAACGTTGGTCTGATGCCCAGCCGGGTGTCTTGCCGCTGTTGGATACCGTCTCGCCCGGCCCCTTGGAATCGGTCATCATTTAGTCGTCCTCCCGTTCGCCTGTCTTGCGGTAGCTGGCGCGCTTCTTTGCGTATTCTTCCGGGCTGACGGGAAGGTCGGGGTTTTCGACGTCGTCCTTGCACTGTTGGTGCAGCTTCTTAAGAAACGGGACGCACCATTGGCAACCGGTGCCGGCGGAGAGGCATTCGCTGATGAGGCTGGGGACCGGGGGCTTTTCGCGCTTGCAGTAGCTGACGATCTTGCGCTTGGAGACGCGGAAACACAGGCAGACATGATCGTCGTCGTGCATGGGGGGATTGTAGCTTGGGGGTGGGACCCGGTGTAGCGAAATATGTGTGGAATAGTCCCATATCCAGAGGGCATGGGCTTTGGTTGATGATGGCGCGTACAATGGTGGTATGGCGAAGACACGGGGCAATTCGGCGTTTGAGCGGCTGACCGATCGGCTATCCCGGCTGCCGGGGATCGGCAGACGTTCGGCGCAGCGGATCGCGTTTTATCTGCTCAAGGCATCCCAGGAGGAAGCGGAGCAGTTGGCCCAGGCGGTGCTGGCGTTCAAGCGCGACCTGAAGGTGTGCGGCGCGTGCGGGCACGTGACAGAATCCGACCCCTGCCCGATCTGCGATGACCCGCAGCGTGACCCGGGTCAGGTGCTGGTGGTCGAGCAGCCCAGCGACGTGGCGAGCCTTGAGCAGACCGGCGTATACCGGGGGGTCTATCATGTGTTGATGGGCAGGCTGGCGCCGCTGGAGGGTGTCGGGCCGGGGGAGCTGAACATCGACCGGCTGATCGGGCGGGTGCGCGGCGGGCGGGTCCGAGAAGTGATCCTGGGGACGAACCCGACACTCGAAGGCGATGGGACCGCGTTGTACCTGGCCCAGCAGCTCGAGACGATGGGTGTCAAGCTCACCCGCCTGGCAAGGGGTATTCCGACCGGCTCGCAGCTTGCAGGAGCGTCAAAAGCGGTACTATCAGACGCGATCCAGAGCCGACGGGCGATGGTGGATGGATAACCTAAGTGGATAAACCGATGTGAAATACTGCTGGATGTTGCTGTTAGCCGTTAGCTGTCAGCCAGAGAGAGACATGAAATCCGCCCGCCCTTCGCTCCGCTAAGGACCGGCGTTGAAAGACCCTGAACCCAAGACCAAGCCCCATGCGTATCGACACCGGACAACACATGCGGATCGACCAGCGGATGAAGCTGGCGCCGCGGATGATCCAATCGATGGAGATCCTACAGATGCCCCAGGCGGCGCTGGAGGAGCGGATCGAGCAGGAGTTGGCGAGCAACCCGACGCTGGAGGTTCAGGAGCCTGGCGCTGACACCGAGGACCTTGAGGCCGAACGCACCCAGGAAGACCGCGACAACCGTGAGGGCGAACGTGAGCTGGTCGTCAAAGACGGGGACACCGGGAACAAGGACGACTTCGAACGGCTGACCAACCTGTCCGAGGAATACGGCTCGACGTGGGACGCCAACACCAGCGAGACCGGCGGCAGCTACCACAGCACGACGTACCGACAGGGCGAGCGCGACAAGAAGATGGACGCGATGGCCAACACCGCGGCCAGGACGGCGTCGCTGTTTGACCAGCTCATGGACCAGTGGCACCTGGTCGAGACGACGCCCGAGCTGTTCAAGGCCGGGGAATTCCTGATCGGCTTCATCGACTCCGACGGCTACCTCCGTACGGATAACAAGACGCTGCTGGACCAGGCCTACCAGGGCCTGACGGAAGACGACTTAAACGCGGCGGTGATCAAACTCCAGCAGACGCTTGAACCGCCCGGTCTGGCGGCGCGAGACATCCACGAGTGCCTGCTTCTGCAGATCGACGCCCGCCTGCGCAGCGACCCCGATGCCGACCTGACCGCCGAGCGGGTGCTGGTCGAGAACCACCTCAAAGACATCGAGACCAACCACCTGCCGAAGATCGCCAAGGCGACGGGGATGTCGATCGACCAGATCAAGCATACGATCCACCACCTGCGTCAGTTCCACCCGCACCCCGGCAAGCTCCTGGCGGATGACGCCCCACGGATGATCTACCCCGACGCGGTGATCGAATACGACGAAGAGAGCGAGATCTACACCGCCACGCTGACCCACGGCCGGCTGCCGGCGCTGCATATCCGCCCCGACTACAAACGCGATGCACGCGACAAGAACGTCGACAAGAAAACGCGTGAGTTCCTGAGCAACCATATCCGTTCGGCGAGCTGGATCATCGACGCGATCCAGCAGCGAAACGCCACGCTGCTGCGTGTCATCGGTGTGGTGATCGAGGCCCAGCGTGAGTTCTTCGAGCAGGGCGCCCAAGCGCTTCGGCCGCTGCCGATGACCCTGGTCGCCGATCAGTTGGGCATCCACGTCGCCACCGTCAGCCGGGCGGTCAACGAGAAATACATGCAGACCCCGCGGGGGATCCTGCCGCTTCGGATGTTCTTCTCCGGCGGGACCGAGACCGACGCCGGGGACGCCATGAGCTGGGCAGCCATCCAGGCCAAGCTCGAGCAGATCATTGAAGAAGAAGACAAGTCCAAGCCCCTCTCCGACGACGCGCTGGTTGAAAAGCTCAAAGAGCACGGCATTGAGATCGCCCGCCGGACCGTTGCCAAATACCGCAAGCAGTTGAGCATCCCCCCGGCCAGACAACGAAAAGAGTATTGAGTTGGTGGTTGGGGGTTAGGGGTTAGGGGTTAGGGGTTAGGGGTTAGGGGTTAGGGGTTAGGGGTTAGGGGTTAGGGGTTAGGGGTTAGGGGT
>JAJDCU010000063.1 GCA_029260655.1 Phycisphaeraceae bacterium | reverse complement strand
GCGGCGGTGTTGTAGTAGACCCCGGTCATATCCTCCTCGTACATCGACACGACCAACACCATCTTGTGCTTCTTCGCCAGATCCTGCATAAGTCTGGTGGTCGGGCCGTCCGGGATCGGCTCGGTCAGGTCGTACCACTTGACATCCTGTTCGGCGCAGAAATACGGGCCGTAAAATAGCTCCTGCAGGCAGACGACCTGGGCCCCCTTGTCTGCGGCCTGGGCGATCATGTCGACGTGCTTGTCGATCATGGACTGTTTGATCTTGGCGACCGGACTGGTGGCCGGCTCGCTTAAAGTGGCCTGGATCAACGCGCCGCGAACGATTCTTGCCATTTGTCTGGCTCCTGAAATAACCCATATGAAACTACGCAGTTTACCATATAATGGGGGATTCCATATGCATCGAATCAAAAGAATCATCGAAAGAAGGAAGCGTCATGTCAGGATTGGAAACGGTAAACGGCACGCAGACGGTACAGAATCTTATCGGCGGACGCTGGCAGACCAGCGACACCCAGCGGTTTGGGGATGTGTATAACCCCTCGACCGGGCAGGTAATCGCCCGTGCACCGTTGTGCTCGGCCCAGGAGACCGCCAAAGCGGTCGAGGCCGCGTCGGCCGCCCTGCCCGCCTGGAGTGAGACCCCGGTCGTCGAGCGGGCCCGGGTCATGTTCCGCTTCCGCGAGCTGATGGCCCAGAACTTTGAGGAACTCGCCGCCCTGGTCACCCGCGAGCACGGCAAGACCCTGCCCGAGTCGCGCGCCGAGGTGCAGCGCGGCGTCGAGATGGCCGAATTCGCCAGCGGGATCCCCAGCCTGATCAAGGGCGAGACGATGGCCAACATCGCCGCCAATGTCGACGCCGACACCATCCGCCACCCCGTCGGGGTCTGCGCGGGGATCACCCCGTACAACTTCCCGTTCATGGTCCCACTGTGGATGTTCCCGATCGCCATCACCTGCGGCAACACCTTTGTGCTCAAGCCGTCTGAAAAAGTCCCCCTGTCTTCGAACCGCCTGGGCGAATTGCTGGTCGAGGCCGGCTGCCCGGAGGGCGTCTTTAACATCGTCCACGGCGACAAGGAAGCGGTCGACGTGCTGCTGACCCACCCGGATGTCGCGGCGATCTCGTTCGTCGGGTCGACCAAGATCGCCAAGTACATCTACGAGGTCGGGACGCAGCACGGCAAGCGCGTGCAGTCCGCCGGGGGCGCTAAGAACCACCTGATCATCATGCCCGACGCCGATCTGGACCTGTCGGTCAAGGCGCTGGCTGCTTCGGCGTACGGCTGCGCGGGGCAGCGATGCATGGCCGGGAGCGTCGCCGTCGCCGTTGGAAACGTCGCCGACCCGCTGGTCGACCAGCTCAACGACTACGCCGGGAGCCTGAAGACCGGCCCGACCGACAACGGCGGCGCGGCGGACATGGGCCCGCTGATCAACCCCGACGCTGTCAACCGCATCAGTTCCTACCTGGACATCGCCAAGCAGGAAGGCGCGACCGTACGCCTCGACGGGCGCGAGAGCGTTTCCGGCGACGGGTTCCTGGTCGGCCCAAGCATCATCGATAACGTCAAGCCCAAGATGCGCGTCGCCCAGGAAGAGATCTTCGGGCCGGTCCTCTCGGTCATCCGCGCCGACGATCTGGACGCCGCGCTGGAACTGGGCAAAAACTGCCCCTATGGCAACGGCGCGTCGATCTTCACAGACTCCGGCTACGCCGCCCGGCAGTTCAAGCAGCACTTCAACGCCGGGATGATCGGGATCAACGTCGGCGTGCCCGCGCCCATGGCCTGGTTCCCCTTCGCCGGATGGAACGCCTCCTTCTTCGGGGACCTGCACATCCAGGGCAACGAAGGCGTTCACTTTTACACCCGTCAAAAGACCACGCTCACACGCTGGTTTGCCCCCGAAAACGAGACCCACCACGACCCGGTGTGGAAGACCGGCCAGAGCAAGAACGGCTGACCGCCGCGAGCTATACTAATTACCGTCTGAAACCGCGCTAAGGTCAGGGCCCCAAACCATCGAAGAAGGTTCAGGGCCCGGCTAAGGGGTGGGCTTGGCTTTAGCGCCGGGCCTATAGTGCAAACCGGTGACCTCAGACTGCACCCGCCGGCAAGCGATTCAACGGTACCCACTGATGGCCCAACCCGTCCACCGCCGTATGAGAACCATCACCCGCGCCGCGATCTCCGTGGCTGTGGTCGTGCTGGCCCTGCTGATCTTCAAACTGCTCATCGCCACCAAGCCGATGGTCCCGACGACAGACCCGGGCCTGGCCCGGCCGCGGGTCGAGGTGTTCATCGCGCGGCGCGCGGCGGTGAGGCGCCAGTGGCGCGGCTTCGGCGCCGCCGAGGCCATCGACTCCGCCAACGTCCCGGCCAGGATCACGGCGACCGTCCGCCATATCCCCGAAAAAGTCCTCGAAGGCGCTCCGGTCAAAAAAGGCCAGGTCCTAGTCGAACTGGACGACAGCGACTACCGGGACCAGCTTCAGATCGCCCGGCAGAACCTCGCCGCCGCAGACGCCCGGCTCGAACAACTGGACACCGAACAGCGGCTGCTCACCCAGCGGCTTGAGATCGAATCCCAGGACCTGCAACTGGCGCAGGACGAACTGAGCCGGATCGAGGACCTGTTCGAGAAAAAGGCCGCCAATCAAAAAGACGTCGACGCCGCAAGCCGGGCCGTGCTGGCGGTGAGGCGCACCCACCTGCTGATCTCGGAAACCCTCGACCGCCTGGCATCACGCCGATTGGCCCAACTGGCCGAGCGCGCCGGCCTGCAGGCATCGGTCAACCTGGCCGAACTCAACCTGGGACGCTGCTCGATCACCAGTCCGATCGACGGGGGCATCCAATTCATCGACGTGGAGGTCGGGGAAAACCTTGAGCCCGGCCAGCGTGTGGCGCGCGTCGTAAACCAAAGCCGTATCCAGGTCCCCCTGCAACTGCCCGCCGGCGCGAGGCCGGACATCCATCCGGGCGACCCCGTCGAGCTTGCGTCCACCGGGAGCCACGACGCGCATTGGACGGGGAATGTCGCTCGGATCGCACCGGAAGACGATACGTCCAACCGCACCTTCGCGGTGTATGTCGAGTTGAATCAAGCTAACGCTTTGACGGGGTCGAACCCCGGGGGATCGGCCGAGCTGCTGGCGCCGGGCGCGTTCGTATCGGGGACCGTCACCGCCAAGGACGCCTCGCCGTTAATGGTCGTTCCAAGACGCTCGATCCGCACCGGACGGATCACCCTGGTCATCGACGGGCTGATCCACAGCCGACCCGTCGAGGAAGCTTTCGCGCTGCAGGGCGAGGTGCCCGAGCTTGACCTGCCGGACGACCAGTGGTCTGTCCTTACCGGCGGGCTAAACGAAGGCGAGCAGGTCGTGCTGAACCCCGCCCGTTCGCTGCGTGACGGCAAGGCGGTGCGGCCGAGTGTGACAGGTAATCATAAGACCGCCGTGCAGCCCCGCGTGCAGGAGGCCGACCCGTGAGTCTGGCGCGATTCGGGGTCCGCAAGCCGGTCCCGGTCAACCTGCTGATGGTCGCGTTCCTCCTGGCGGGCACGTTCGCCGCGATGACGCTTCGGCGTGAGTTCTTCCCCGAGTCCGACCCGGAGATGGCGACCGTCACGATGCCCTACCCCGGGGTGACGCCGCAGGAACTGGAAGAGACGCTGGCAATCAAGGTCGAGGACAGCCTGATCGACCTGGACGAGGTCAAGGAGATCCGGTCGACCCTGTCCGAAGGCGGCGGCGGGATCACGGTCGAGTTCCGCGAGGACGCAGACCCCGACGAGGCGCTGGACGAAATCGAGCGCTCGATCGACGCCCTGACCGACCTGCCCGATGAATCCGAAACGATCCAGGTCCGCCTGTTCGAGCCGCGGCTGCCGGTGATCCGTGTCGCGGTATTCGGCGAGATGGACGAGCAGGTGATGAAGCAGGCGATCCGCGGCGTGCGGGACGACCTGCGCGAGATGCCGGGGATGGGCGAGGTGCTGCTGGAGGGCGTGCGTGACGACGAGGTGCGTGTGGATGTGCGCAGCGGGGCGCTGCTCGAACACGGCCTGAGCCTGCCCCAGGTCGCTGACACGATCCACCGATGGATGGCGGACGTTCCCGGCGGAACGGTGCGCAGCACGACGGGGAACGTGAAGGTCCGGACGATGGGGGTGGACGAGCGAGCCCAGGCCATCCGTCAGATCGTGCTGAGGTCTGACACCCAGGGCCGGGCCGTGCGTGTCGGCGACATCGCCACGGTCAGCGAGTCGTTCGTCGACGAGCAATTGATCTACCGGTTCAACGGCGAACCCGCCGCCAGCCTGACGGTATTCAAGGTCGGCGACCAGGACATCGTGAAGATCGCCGAGATGGTCCGTTCGTACGTCGATGGCCGAAGCGGCCGGGCGTTTAAGCCGCAATCGATCAGCGAACGGCTCGTGAGCGCATTCCCGTCGCAGCGCACCAAACTCGGCGGGCTGGACCGGCTGGCGGCCTGGGAACTGGGCGTTTCTTCCAAGCGCCCGATGCCCGCCGGGGCGTCGATCGAGACCAACACAGACCTGGCGCGCTTCGTCGAGGGCCGGCTCGACCTGCTATTGCGCAACGCCAAGTACGGCGCGGTCCTGGTCTTCCTCACACTGCTGTTGTTCCTGAACTGGCGCGTGGCGATGTGGGTCGGGGTCGGGCTGGTCACCGCGATCATGGGCACGCTGGTGCTGATGTCCTGGATGGATATCACGCTGAACCTGCTGACGATGTTCGGGCTGATCGTCGTGATGGGCCTACTGGTCGATGACGCGATCGTGGTGGCGGAGAACATCCAGGCCCGACACGATCGCGGCGAACCGTCACTGAGCGCCGCGATCAACGGCGCCGAGCAGGTCTCCTGGCCGGTCCTCGCCACGGTGATGACCAGCATCGTCGCGTTCATGCCGCTGACCTTCGTCAAGGGACACATCGGCGACCTGCTGGGGGCGCTGCCGATGGTCGTCGCCTGTGCGCTGATTATGAGCCTGATCGAGTCGCTTCTGATCCTCCCAAGCCACATGGGCCACACCCTGGTCAAGCGCGACCACTCACACCCGGGCAAGACCGTCAGCCTGATCCGCCGGGCCGAGAAGTGGCGAGATCACATCGTCCTGGACAGGCTCATCCCGCTTTACGGGCGTGTGATTTCGACGATGCTGACGTACCGGTACATCGCGGTGTCTACGGCGGCGGCGCTGCTGATTATTTCGCTGGGGATGGTCGCGGGCGGCCGGGTCGGGTTCACCTTCCTGCCCACCAGCGACTCCGAAACGATCATCGTGGATGTCAACATGCCGATCGGCTCGCCGATCGAGGCCGCCGACCGGGTGATGCGCACCATCGAGAGCGCGGCCTTTGAGCAGCCCGAGACGCGCCAGGTCGGGGTCGTGATCGGGCAGCGCGCCAACGTCGACACCGGCGAGACCGAAGCCTTCGCGCCGCACGTCGCGCAGATGTTCATCGAGCTCAAGTTTGTTCAGGAGCGCGACCGCGAGTCGTCTCAGGTGATCGGGTCGATCCGCGAATCACTCTCGGGGCAACTCGACGAGGTCGAGCGGATCACCTTCAGCGAGATCAACGGCGGCCCCGGCGGCAAAGACATCACGATCCGCGCACGCGGGGATTCGGCCGAACTGCTCGACGCGGCGATGATCGACCTGCACGCCTGCCTGGCGGGATACCCCGGCGTCCACGACATCGCCGACGACAACGACGTGGGGCAGGTGGAATTACAGATCAACCTCCGCCCGGGCGCCGCGGCCCTTGGGTTCAGCAACGACGATGTCGCCCGGCAGCTGCGCGGCTTCCTCTACGGGATCGACGCCCACGTCTTCGCCGCACGCCAGGAAGACATCGATGTGCGGGTCCGCCTGGATGAGGACAACCGCCGAAGCCTCTACGCGATCCAGAACGCCTGGCTGGTCAGCCCCGACGGCAGGCCCGTGCCCCTGACCGAGGTCGCCTCGCTCAACGAGAGCTCGACCTACGCGACGATCCACCGGTATAACCGCCAGCGCGCAATCACCCTCACCGCCGCGGTCGCCCCGGGCGTCAGCCCCGAGGACATCATCGCCGACATCAACCGACCCCGAGGTGACGGCCCAAGCCCGATCGACAAGGTCCGTCAGAATCACCCGGACGTGACGATCGAGTTTGCCGGCCGACAGCAACAGATGTCCGACGCTTTCGGGTCGCTGCCGCTTGGGTTCCTCGCGGCCGCGGTCATGATCTATGTCATTCTCGCCTGGCTTTTCTCCAGCTACTTCCAGCCGCTGGTCGTGATGCTGGTGATCCCCTTCTCTCTGGTCGGGGTGGTCTGGGGTCACATGCTGCTGGGGTATTCGCTGACGTTCCTGAGCCTGATCGGGTTCGTCGCCCTGTCGGGGATCGTGGTCAATGACTCGCTGATCCTGGTCGAGTTCTACAACGCCGAGCGCGCCAAGGGGCTTAGCGTCCACGACGCCCTGGTCGCCGCCGGGCGGGCGCGGCTGCGTGCGATCCTCCTGACGACGATCACCACCGTGCTGGGGCTCACCCCGCTGATCCTCGAACGGTCGTTCCAGGCCAAGTTCCTGATCCCCATGGCCATCTCGATCGCCATGGGCCTGATCTCGGCAACCGTGCTGATCCTGATCGTGCTGCCGTGCTTTATCCGGATCTTTGATGACATCGCCAGCCTGATGTATCTACTATGGCACGGCAGCCCCCGCCCAGCCGGGCAGGCCAAGCCCGACAACACGACCGCAGGAGCCCCGCATGACGCGCCCACACCCGCTTGATCTCAACCGCACCCGAAACGTCGCCGTAGTGGCCCTGACCCTGGCGCTTGCCGCCATCACGGTCGGCCTGCCCGCCGCGGCGCAAGACACCGATGCGCCGGACCTGGCGCGCTTCGAAGGGGTTGCGTTCCCCAGCAAGCAGGTCGTCCTGAACGCCCCGATCGACGGCAAGCTAAAAACCATCCTGTTCGAGGAAGGCGACACCGTGCAGCAAGGCGACGTCTTGGCGCAGATGGACGACGCCGAGCAGTTGGTAGCGGTCTTGGCGGCGCGTCTGCGTTCCGAAAGCGACGCGGAGGTCCGCCGGGCGCAGTTCGCGCTGGACGAATCGGTGGTGCTGCTGGAGCGTGCGACCGAGACGTATGAGCGAGACGCCGCCAGCGAATGGGAGGTACGCCGGGCGCAGCTTCAACGCGACCAGGCCGAGGCCGACCTGCAGATCGCCAGGGACCGCAGCGCCCTTGAGAAGGTCAACCTCGAGCTGGAAGAAACCCGGCTTAAGCGGCTGCGCGTGGTAGCGCCTTTCGACGGCGAGGTGATCGAACACTCCGCAGAACCCGGCGCGACATTATCCAACGCCGACCCGGTCCTGGCGGTCGCGGCGCTGAGCCCGCTGGAGGCACATATCAATCTGCCGGTGAGCATCTTCGCCCAACTCGAGATCGGCCGGACCTACCTGCTCGACGCCGGCGACCCGATCAACGCCCCACTCCCCGGCAAGCTCAAGCACATCTACCGGATCATCGACACCGCCAGCGAAACCGTCCGCTGCGTATTCACCATCGACAACCCCAACGCCGAGCTGATCGCCGGCTTCCCCGTCCGGCTGCAAAGCCTGGAACCTATCGAGTAGACGTACGACTTGGTCCATTGCCCAGCCTGATCACGGTCACGACGACGATGAACACCGAGATCATGAGCATGTTCACGGTCCAGAACGGTAGGTCGGCTCTCACCTGTGCGACCGAACGGCCGTTCATGTGAGCGATCCAGGCGTGCAGGCGGGTGTTCAGGACCACCGCCGTCACCACTGCGATCGCAACAGCGACACAGTAAATGACCGGGCCAGCTGCGCCCGGACCGCGCCGCTTGAGTGTGCCTGCGCCGATGACAAACACCCCGACAGCAGACGCCGTAATTAGCCCCGACGACAGCCAGTCCCCAACCTGTACAGCCAGAAACACCATCCACGCCATCGACCCGAACACCGCGCCGCCGATCCCGCTGTAGATCCCTACAGGCGTCGACCAGGCGCGAGGCAAGCGGGTGCTGCGCTCGGGTGAGCCCTGCTCACGCCGGATCGCGCGCTGCCGACGGTTGCCCCAAATCACCACAGGGACCAGCAGCCCGACATACACCAGCAACATCATCGATTCGACCACAATGAATGCCGGCGGATCAAGACGCTTGCGCAACAGCATGGACGCTAGCGCTAATGCCGCCATAAAAAGGCAGACCATCACCCAGACGACCACCGCATAGCGGACCATGAACTTTCGCTCCCTGGTCGAGTCTGTGTTCTTGATGCTCATCCAGGTCCCGAACAGCCCGCCGAGCAGGCCGATGATCGGACCGATGAGTACGCCCAGTGAAAACAGCGAGCCGGCCGACTTTGCCGCAGCGCTCCCGCCGACCGCGGCGGTGGCGACCTTCGGGGTCAACGCCGGCAGCGCCGCCATCACCGCCACCACGAATGTCGGCGAGGGCCGTGTCTGACGCAGGCCCCGCTCCACCACATCGGCGACCTCCCGCTTCACCATGGCCCGCGCACGCGAAAGGCGCTGGCGGACAGCCGACTCACTGATGCCAAGCGCCTCGGACATCTGCGCCGCCTCGGTCTGCTCACGGTAATGCAGGACGAGCACCTCCCGGTAGTCACTGGGGATCGACGCGATGGCGCGCCAGACCAGGGCGGTCTCCTCTTCACGCTCCATCTGTGCATCGGGCGCCTGCTCGTTCACCGAGGCATTCGCGGCCTCGTCCAAGGCAACCGCCTGCCGATCCACCTTCATCCGGTTGCGGCGAAGCCAGTCGCGTACCTTGTTCCGTGCGATCGTGCAGAGCCAGCCCGCCAGCTTTTCCGGCTCGCGGAGTGTCCCGATCTTCCGCCACGCCTGCAGGAACGTGTCCTGAGCCAGGTCCTCGCTGGTCGGGATGTCACCGGTGGCGTTGTAGGTGATGCTCGTAACCAGGCCCTGGTACCGCTCCACCACCCGGCGAAAAGCGTCGCGCTGCCCTGATCGGCAGGCACTGCACAATTCAGTATCGCTGATAAGCGGTGTCATGGCTCGGCTCCCTTGTCGCGTCTAATAACCAAGACGCAGGATCGGACCGGCTGTGACAGGAATAATAGCTGAACGCTGTCCGGGCAACCTCCCGCGCTGCAAAGGGATCCACTCAGCATTCGATCTCAAGCCCCGCCAAGCCAGCGGCTTGGGATAGAAATGCTCAGTGTTCGCGCCCGGCGAAGCCCAGGTTTTCTTCCAGCCAGTCGTCGCTTTTTAGTACGCTCTTGCGCTGCTTCTGAGCGAGCTTCTGGCTCCGCGCCTGAGCGTAGTTAAACAACCGGTGAACCCACCAGCGGGACACCTCCCGGTCGCCGGCCCTGCGCGCGGCGCGTCGGGCAAGCCAAGGTGCGTACTTGCGGACAAGCTCGTCTTTGAGGCTGACGAACACGATCGCCGACCCGGGGTCGCCCTGCCTGCCGGCGCGGCCGTAAAGCTGGCGATCGATCCGCCCGGACTCGTTGCGCTCGGTCGAGACCACGGCCAGCCCCCCCGCCTCGGCGACACCCGACCCGAGCTTGATGTCCGTGCCGCGCCCGGCCATGTTCGTCGCCACCGTGATCCGCCCGGGCTGACCCGCCTGCTCGACGATCTTCGCCTCCTCCTCGTGCTTCACCGCGTTGAGCACTTCGTGCTCGAGCGCAAGCGCCAAGAGCATCGAGCTGAGGTGCTCGCTGGCCTCGACGCTGCGCGTGCCGACCAGCACCGGCCGGCCGGATTTGTGGATCTTTTTTATCTCCTCGACCACCGCTTGCCAGCGCCCTTCCGACGCCCCGAACACGCGGTCGCGGTGCTGGATGCGGACGCACGGCTTGTGTGTGGGGATCCGAACGGTCGGACGTTTGTACACCTGCCAAAGCTCATGCCGAGCCTCCCAAGCCGTCCCGGTCATCCCCGACAGTTGGCGGTACATCCTGAAAAACATCTGGAAGCTCACACGGGCCATCGTGTCCTTGGGCGGTGAGACTTCCAGACGCTCCTTGGCTTCGACCGCCTGGTGCAGGCCGTGGCGCCAACTCCGATCGGGCATCAGTCGGCCGGTCGATTCATCAACAATCACCACCTTGCCTTCCTGGACGACGTACTGCTGGCCTTTCAGGAATAACTCGCGTGCCGTGATCGCCTGGACGATCAGCTCGTCGCGCATACGCGGGCTCTGCCATATCCCCGGCAAGCCGTCGCACAGCTCGACGACCCGCGCCTTGCCGACCCGGGTCAGGTCGGCGTCCCGGTATTTCAGGTTGACCTTGTAATGCTCGGCCGACTTAAGCTGCGCCGCGACCTGCGCCGCCTGCTCAAACGCCTGGGTCTGCTCGTCGTTGGGCACCTCGGATGAGATAATCAACGGGGTCACGGCCTCGTCGACCAGCAGGGAGTCGGCCTCGTCGATGATCGCCGTTTCGAGCCCGCGCATCACAAGCCGGTCGACCCCGCCCATCCCGCCGTGGTTGATCTTGGCAACCAGCGCATCGGTCAGACCGCGCAGCCGACCCATCTGAAGACGGTCACGCAGGTAGTCGGCGGCGGCCTCCTTGTTCGTGCAGTAGGTGATGTCCGAGGCGTAGGCCTCGCGCCGCTGTGGCGGGGGCATCTGCCCATCAACCCAGGAAACACTCAGACCGCAGGCGTCATACAGCGGCCGAAGACCCGTCGCGTCGCGCTTGGCGAGGTAGTCGTTGACGGTCAGGACGTGGCAGCCCCGGCCGCGCCACCCGGCGATCACCGCTGGCATCGTCGCCACCAGTGTCTTGCCCTCGCCGGTCGCCAGCTCGACCAGGCAGCCGTGGATCATCGCGATCGCCGCCGCCGCCTGCTCCCTGTACGGGTTTAACCCAAGCTCCCGGCGCGCCAGTTCGCGGACCAGCGCTACCGCGCGGTCGGTATCAGCAGGCTGCTCACGTCCGAGTCGAAATACCCCACGCAGCTCCCGGGCCATCTCACGCAGCGCCGGATCGGTCTGGTCGGTGAAGTCGCTTTCCAGCGCCAGGATGCGCTCGGCTCTGCGCAGGAACCGACCGCGGCGCGGGACCCACGGGACGAACAGCCCTACCGCCGAGTCCCAGGCAGCGTCCAGCCCCTTGGGGAGTTTCGGTGCGTGGCGCCGCTGCGCGAGCATCCGCCAGGTCCCCACCGGCGCGGACCACGCCGGGATCGCCGCCGCCTGAACCGGGCCCGACTCGCCGGGCGTGCGCTGCTGATTCGTGCTGATGCTCATGACTTACGGCCTAGACAAACGCGATGCCGCAAGCGGTATCCTCGCGGCGATCATTCTTTCCCAGAGCTTTCCTTCATGGATCTAAATCTGGAACCGTCGTTGAACCACCTGTCGGATGGTCAGCCACCACTGCGTCAACAGCGGCGCATCCGAAAGGGTAAAGCGTGTGATCACGCGCTGCCCGGCGTGCAGGCGGGGGGTGTCGTCATCGGTGATCGGTTCGATGTGGACCTCGAAAAACGGTTCCGAAGCGCGGGTGCCTTGCTGATCCTCTGTGTCGATCGCCATCGCCCCACCGCCAGCGTAACCCAGTGCCGCCGACGGCAGCTCGCGCCGGGCTGTGGGAGAAACCTTAACGACCCGACCCAGGATCACGTCACCTGGCCGACCACGCACACGCATCTGCACGGTCGAGCCGACGCCGGACTGCCGCATGATCCTCGGGCCGACGTACTGGTCGGCCGTGACCCGGATCACCAACAGCCTGGTATCGGCGAACATACCGATCGGCTCGCCCTGACGGACGTAAGCGCCCCGCAGCTCGTCTGCCTTCTCGCTGACCCAAACGCCCTGAAACGGCGGCGCGACGCGCAACGAAGCTAGCTGCTGATCGACACGTTCGATCTGTTCGTCCAGGGCCTGGATCTGCCCAAGCACGACCTGGGCCTGGGCCGGCTCATCGGAGCGTGCCTGGCGGTAATAGGCCTGGTACAGGCCGCGTTGCGCCATCAGTCGTCGGCGCTCGACCTCAAGCTCACGGTTAGTTGATCGGACCAACTCTCGCCCCCCGGGCGCGGCGTGCGTGCCGGAAGGCAATATGTCATCGATAAACCCATCGGCGCCTGCGAAGACCATCTCGATCCGGCCGGGCTCGACCACGCCCTCGCCGCGGCTGTGATAAGGCGCGGGGATCAGGCCAAGCCCACCGAACAGCACCACGAAGAACACCACGGTCGCCGTCTGGGCCCGCAGACGGACGCGGTGTAATTCCGGGTTGGCAAGCAGGTAGTGAGCCCACTTAAATAGCGGCACAATCACCCACCCGATGACCCCCGACAGCGCCAGCAACACGCCCAGGTATCGCAGCTTCCCGACCACGAAGAAGATGATCGACACCGAGATGAAGACCCGGTAGATCGACGCGCCGACCGCGTAAACGACCAGCCAGAACCGCTCACCTGAGCTGTGCGACGGATCACGGGGCCGGCGGACGCCGTAGACGAACTTCTTGACCAGGTAATAGAGGTAGTCCTTGCTGCGCTGCGCGAGGTTGGGTGTTTCCAGGAGGTCCGAGAGGATGTAGTAGCCGTCGAACTTGATCAGGGGGTTGGCGTTGAAGAGGATGGTGGTGACACCGGCGATGAAGATCATGTTGTAGGCCAGCGCGTGCGTGAACGTGCCGGGCGTGGAGTTTGACCAGATGATGGCGGCCACAGCGCCGATAGCAACCTCGACGTACATCCCCGCGGCGCCGATGAAGGCGCGGTGCCACTTGCTGCGCAGGGCCCAGGCGCTCGAGGCGTCGACATAAGGCAGGGGCATGAAGACGATGAACATGATGCCCATCGTGTGGACCTCGCCGCCTGAGTGGCTCTGCCTGCCGAAGTGTTTGCAGGCGAACCCGTGGCCGAACTCGTGAACGGCCTTGATCAGGATCATGCAGACGTAGAGCCAGATGAGGTTGCCCGGGTCGAGGACGCCCGAGCTCTGATCCCACAGGTCCCCCGCCCTGCCGGCGACCGACCACAGGCCCACCGCCAGCAGGACCGCCCACAGGCCGATCCCCACCGGGCCGAAGCACCAGCCGAACACGGCCAGCCAGCGGTCTAGGAAGTGGTCGGGGTCGATCAGCGGGATGCGTGAAAACAGCAGGTTCATGAAGTACCCGCCGACCTCGCGGCGTCGGCGCTTTCGGAACCTTTGGAACATCCCCTCGGAGTCGGCGGGCAGGTCGGCGTCCAGCAGGTTGGACTGGTAGAGCTGACCAAGCAATTGGATGGCCTCGCCCTGGGTCGGGGCGCTGTCGCCGAGTTGCTCGCAGCAGATCTTCCAGGCGTCGGCGACGCCGCGCTTTCCGTTCAGTAGGCCGACGAAGTGGTAGCTGGGCTCGTCCAGGCGGAAGTACTTGTTATTCGCCGAGTCGCGCAGGACGTGCCAGGTCCGTCCACGGTAGCGCTGGCGGTAGCTCTGCACCAGCGAGCGCAGCCGGGGCTTGAGCTCCGCGACGCGGTACCAGCTCTCGGAAAATGTCGGACGGTCTACGGGCATGGGTGGGTCAGGGGTCAGGTCCGAGCTAACGGCTAATGGCTAACAACTCACGGCTTGCTCACATTGAACATCGCCCATTGAACATCGAACATCCCACTAGAACCACAACTTCATCCTCACCCAGTCGACGGCCTGGCGGGTCCAGATCCAGGCGTAGGACCGCTTGCCCGCATCGATCTTGGCGACCCCGGCCATCCCGGGTTTGAGCCGACCGGACTCATCGAGCAGCCGAACACGCACGATGAACACGTTGCGCTGGTCGTCTACCTGCGCCATCGGCTCGATCCGATCGACTTCAAAACGCATGTACACCCCGGGCTGCGCGGCGGTAGCAAGGTCACCGGTCATCCCCTTTTCGACGTCGGCGATCCGATCTTCCGGGACACGCAGCCGGGCCCGCAGGTCATCGAGCTGGGCGATCTCGAACATGACATCGCCCTTGCTGATGGCCTGGCCGACACGGCGTTTGAGGTCGCCCTCGACCACAACGCCCGAAACCTCGGGGATGATGTCGGACCGGCTTAGCCAGTGGTCGATCTCGTCGATGTCGGCGGCGACCCCGTCGGCCTGGTGCTGAGCGATCTGGACCTCGACGGTCTTGTTCTCACGCCGGGCGAGGTCGGCCTCCTTGAGGTAACGAAGGTGCTCGGCGACCAGCGAGGCGCGCCGTAAGCGCAGCTCGGCGGTTTCCATCTGCGCCAGGACAGACTCACCGGCCTGGACCTCGTCGCCGGGGTCGACGTTGACCATCTTGATGTAGCCGTCGAACGGCGCGGCGATCACCCGGCCCTGCTGGGCCTCGACGATGAACGGCGCCTCGACGTGGTAAGTGCCCTTGGCGAAGACCAGGAACAGAACCACCACCGACACGGCAACGGCGGTGAGCTTGGCCCAGGTGTGCTCAGACCCGACCAGTGCGCCGCCGGCTCGCTTGGCGCTCAGCGCGAGCTTGGCGCCGATCCAACGATCAGAGTCGTGGAGGTTGCCCAGCAGCGCGGCGCAGAGGTTGCAGGTCAGGCGCAGTCCCTCGGCGTCGCGGAGGTTAAGCGGCCGATCGGCGGGGCGCTCGACGGTGAGCACGCCGATCGTTTCGTCACCGCGGCGCAGCGGCAGGCTGCATACGGCGGTCGGGCCGTGCTTGGTCGTCAACTGCTCGGCGGCGCGCCAGATGTAAGGCGCCTCCGGCGGGGCCGGGTGCACGACCTCCACCTGCTGGTCCATGCACTCCTCCATCGCGGACTCGATGTCCTGGATGAGCTGCATCTTGCGGTTGAACTGCTCGGTCTGGTTCATCGCCTGGAGCTTGATGTAGGCCCCGCGCTGGATCCCCAGGCTGACGCGCTCGGCCTTCCAGCGGTTGGCGACCTCGTTGCAGAAGGCGATGGCGGCGGGTTTGAACCGCTGGTGCTCGTTGATGGCGGCGGCCACACTCATCGCGGCGGCGAAAAGGTCCAGGTCGCCCTGGCGGCGCTGAAGCGACAGCCTCATCTCGTACAGGCTCAGCAGGGTGACGGTCAGCTCCAGGCGTTCCCTGCACTGCTCGAGCACGGCGCTGTCGTCGTGGGCCAGGACGAAGGCGCTGACGCCGCGCACCTGCCCGCCGCCGCGCAAGGGCAGGAGGACCAGGTGTTGCCGGGCCTGTTGGCCGTAGAGTTCCTCGGTCGTGTGCAGTGGGAAGACGGCGGTCTGCGCCGAAGCGACGACCGCGGCCATGGCCTCGGCGGCCTGCGCCAGCCAGACGGGCGCGGGCGCGCCGGCCTGGGGCTCGGGGTGGACAGCCAGGGCCTCGGGGCGCCCCCCTTCGCCGGCGCGCAAGACAGCGCCCGCGTCGGCCGAGCCGAGCTGACACTGCGCCATCAGGAGCCGGCGCAGAAAAACCTCCGGCGGGCCGTCAAACGCCACCAGCTCGTCGACGATCGCGGCCGGACTCATCGGCCCGGCGTCCATGTGTGTGTGCTGAGTCATACGTTTTGCACTTCGTGCCAACATATATGTGTGATGACATTTCATCACACAGGTTTCACCGCCACCATCTCCCGGCAATGCCGAGGGCTATGGGTCAAGGCGCTTATTTGCCGTCCTTGACACGGTCCGCGGCGCTGAGCTGTAGCTCACCGAACTTTTCTTCGTACCCGCGGACGAGCTGGCCCAGCGAAAGCGTCAGCCGTTTGGCGGTGTAGTAATTAAGGATCAAGCGGTTGTTGACCTGGAAGAGGATGTCGCCGGCGATCTCGGGCTCGTCCTGAGCCTGCGGATTGGGGACGACCATGTTCAGCCCCAGGTCGATGATGACCTCCTCGCTGGTGGCGTTGGTCTTGAAAGCGTTGGCGTAGGTGGTCCCCATCCCGGTGTGGTCGACGCGCAGGCGGACCTGCTTGCCGGTCTGCTGCTTCGCCTGGTCCTCGACCGTATCGCCCTGCACGGGCACCTGTCTGGTTTTGTCTGCCACGGGTTAACTCCTGCTTCTTATGTATCTGATATCGGCCCCGGCCCCCGCCATGCGGCGCGGGTTATCGGGCGGGTTCGCTTGCCTAGAACCCCGGGCGGCACGCACCGTCCGTCATACGCATCAGTGTAACATCTGCGGTCGGCTAAGGGGAGATCGGGCGTGAAAGTCAGGTCTTTTCTTGCCCGTTGCTGGCTGATCTGAACCGACCGCCCTGCGGCAGGTCATCCGCCCGTGCCGCCGAGGTTTTTAAAGTCCAGGCGGGTATTCATCTGCCGGATGTGCCTGACGCCATCGGGCAGCGCGACAGCCGTGCCGTGGGCACTTTCGATCAAGCTCCAAAGCGCCCCCCTGCCCAAGTCCAGTTGCTGTCGGACGTCCGCAAGCAGCGAGCTGTGGTACAGCGCAAATAGCGGCTCCCACCGATCGCCCTTAAACGCCACCGCCTTGGCGTCCGGACTGATCCGGCCGATCAACAGCCGGGCCCATTGGGCGTTGGGGTCCGCCAGGTCGCAAGACGCCAGGAGCAGCCAACCCTCGCCGTGGCGCGCCGCCCGATCCGATAGCGCCGTTTCTAATCCACCAAGCGGGCCCAGGCCCGGGCGCAGGTCGGCGATCGTGGCGATCCCCAGGTCTTCATACGCCCCCACATCCGACGCCACCGCCGTCACCGATTGCGCCACCGGCCCAAGCGCCTCGGATACACGCCGGATCATCGCCACGCCCGACAGCACCGCACGCGCCTTGTCCGAACCAAAACGCGAACTCTGACCGCCCGCCAGGATGTAGATCGGGAGAGAATTCATGGCATCATCATACGAGACAGCCCCCGGCGATCCGATCCGTCTACCTACCTCGCCGGACATCTATCCGTTAGTCCCGGTGATCGCGGTAGGTCAGGCCCAATGCATCAAACCGGCGGTAGTGCTCGATGACCCGGGCCTCGAAACCGGGCCAGTCGCGCTGGTCTTTGGCCGACCACACCACCTCCGACAGCCCCAGCATCCGCGGCAGGATCATGTACTGAACATGCTCGGGTGTTTCGATCGGCTCGGTCCAGACGTTGGCCTGTGCGCCGAGGATGTGCTGCGCCTCATCTTCCGATAGCTCGGCGGGGACCGGCTCGTATGAATAAACCAGCTTCAGCGGGATCGGATACCCGCCCCAGGTCGCGCCCATCTCCTCGGGGTCGTCCGACTGCTTGAAATCAAAATACAAGTGTGAATAAGGCGACATGACCACGTCCCGGCCCATCTTCGCGGCGGCGATCCCGCCCTTCTCACCACGCCAGGACATCACCGTTGCGCCCGGCGCCAGGCCGCCCTCGAGGATCTCGTCCCACCCGACAAGCTTCTTGCCGTGACCGGCCAGGAACGTGTCGATCCGCTTAATAAAGTAGCTCTGCAGCTCGTGTTCGTCGGCCAAGCCCTCGACCTTGATCCGCGACTGACACTTCTCACAACTCTCCCAGCGGTCCTTGGGGACCTCATCCCCGCCGACGTGGATGTATTCGCCGGGGAACATCTCTATGACCTCGGCCAGGACGTCGGTCAGCAACTCGAAAGTCTGCTCGTTGCCGGCGCAGTACACCTCTTTATGCACGCCCCACTTATTGGAGACCTCGAAGGGCCCGCCGGTGCAGGATAGGTGCGGGTAGGCGGCCAGCGCCGCTACCGAATGCCCGGGCATCTCGATCTCGGGGACGACGGTGATGAACCGGCTCTGGGCGTATGCGACGATCTCGCGGACCTGGTCCTGGGTGTAGAACCCGCCGTAGCGGTTGCCATCTTTGTCTGTGCGCCAGGCGCCGATGTCGGTGAGCAACGGGTGCTTATTGATCTGTATCCGCCAGCCCTGGTCCTCGGTGAGGTGCCAGTGGAAGGTGTTGAACTTGTACATCGCCAGCAGGTCGATGTATTGCTTAACGAAATCGACGCTGAAGAAGTGCCGGCTGGTGTCCAGGTGCATCCCGCGCCATTGCGGGAAGCGCGGCGTGTCACGTATCTCAAGCGCGGGGATGCTGTATTCGACGCCGTCCGCCGCCTGCCCTTGCGCCTGCACCGCCGGGAGCAGTTGGCGCAACGTCTGACAGCCGTAGAACACCCCCGCCGGGGCTTTGGCGCTTAAGTCGATCCCCGCCTGCGAAACGGTCAGGACATAACCTTGATCCCCGATGTCTTCCGGCCCGGGGTTCAGCCCCAAACGGATCACGCCGGACACGGGCGCATCGTCCCCCGGCGTGCGCACGGGCAGTTCGTATCCCGTCGAGCCCGAAAGTAACTCGGACAGGTATTGCCCGATCGCTTGAAGCTCGTCATCTGCAACGATCACCGTATCCGCGGTCACCACGAACCGGCCTTCGCCGTAGCTGACAGATTGCGGCTGCGGGATGACACTGATCTCCCGCGCCGGCTCAGCAGATAACGGGCCGGCGGCTACCAGGACGACCATGGCTAGCAGTGCTGTAAGAACGGTCACGGATTGACGCATAACTGACTCCCAAAATAAGATGACTAGTCTGCGATCAAGCGCGCAGGGCCTTCTTCCACAACGCAAACAACACGATCACCGAAACACCCGCGACGACGGACAACACCGTGGCCGGCACGGGATCGCCGTACAACCAGTACCCGGTGGCGAACAACGTGCTGTAGACCGCGAAACAACCGATGACCATGCACAGGACACCCAGGGGCAGGGCCCACGCGGCTCCGTCCTGATCCAACGCTTCTCCGTCGGCACGTGCCGACTCAACCACACGCCTCCACCCCGGGCCGCCGGGCCGGGTCAGGCGGTAGAAGCTGCGCAGTGTCTGTTCCTCGGCGGGCTTGGTCAGCATCGTCACCGCCAGCCAGCAGATCGTCGTCACCCCCACGCCGATGACTAGTTTCTGCCAGTCAGCCAATGCTCCGATCGGCAGCAGGTCGGTCTTGTCCTGCACAAGAAAACCCGCCGCGATCAGAAACGATACGGTCATCGCTGTCAGCTCGCTTGCGGCGTTGACCCGCCACCAGAACCACCTGAGGATAAACAAGAGCCCCGTCCCAGCGCCGATCTGAAGGAGGATGTTAAACGCCTGCATGGCATTGCTAAGTAAGAGCGCGACCATCCCGGCCAGGATCATCAGCAACACGGACGAGACACGCCCGGCCCGCACCAACTGCTTCTCGCTGGCACCTGGCTTGACGAATCGCTTGTAGAAGTCGTTGACGACATAAGACGAGCCCCAGTTCAGGTGCGTCGAGATCGTGGACATGTAAGCCGCGATCAGAGAAGCGAGCACCAACCCCAGCAGCCCCGTCGGCAGGAACGTCAGCATCGCGGGGTACGCCATATCGTGCCTGACCACATCCGGGTCAACCCCGGGGAAAGCCTGACGCAGGGAATCCAAGTCCGGGAACACCACCAGCGACGCCAGCGCCACCAATATCCACGGCCAGGGCCTAAGCGCGTAGTGCGCGGCGTTAAAGAAGAGCGTCGCCCCGACCGCATGCTTCTCGTCTTTGGCCGCCAGCATCCGCTGGGCGATATACCCCCCGCCGCCGGGCTCGCTGCCGGGGTACCACACGCTCCACCACTGCACCGCCAGCGGGATCACCAAAACCGACACCGCCATGTCCGTGTTACTGAAATCCGGCAACAACGAGAGC
Source organism: Phycisphaeraceae bacterium (assembly GCA_029260655.1). GTDB lineage: Bacteria > Planctomycetota > Phycisphaerae > Phycisphaerales > Phycisphaeraceae > JAJRRS01. The sequence goes on along the minus strand of JAJDCU010000063.1, from coordinate 100 downwards.
TTGCCCGCCACCGCCTCATTGGCAAACAGCTGCGAAAGCCCGCCGACCTCCGGCAGGTTCACCGCGATGTACGCCGCTACAACCGAACCGATCATCGCGA
>JAJDCU010000062.1 GCA_029260655.1 Phycisphaeraceae bacterium | reverse complement strand
GGGCGGCTGGTGACCGCCGACCTGGCGCTGGGTGATCGAGATTACGACAAGGCGCTCGAGGTTCTCGACGGCTTTGAACGGGACTACCACGACGAGTCCGACCTGATCGCCGCCGCACTAGAAGACCGGATCGTCGCTCTGGGTGACGCCGGTCGACAAGAGGATCTGGCCCAGGCGGCCCGTCGGATGACTCGGGACTACCCCGACGAAGCGGCGTCGGTGATCGATGAGGTGCTGCGGCAGACGGATCGGCGGATCGATCGACTGCGCGCTCAGGCGGCGACCGCCGACACGGTAGCCCGGCAGTCGCTGCTGGATCAAGCCAAGGAACTGGCGTCGACCGCGGCGATGTTGTCAGGGCTGTTGCTGGATTGGGCGAAGACCCAGGCCCTGGACGCCGATCAGATGATGCCCTTTGAGTTGATCCACGCCAAGACACTTCGGTTAAGCGGGCAGGTCCAGCCCGCCGGTGACATCATGGGCCGGTTGATTCTGGACTACCCAAACGACGCCCAAGTGATGCTTGAATATGCCCAGATTCTCTTTGCTAAGGGTGAGGATGCGTCTTTGATCGAAGCGGTCGGCTACTTCGACCGGCTGATCACCGGGCTGGGCCCGCCGTATCCTCAAGCATGGTGGGTCGCCTGGATGCGCAGGCTTCAGATCAACGACCGGCTTAACGAGGGCACCGGCGAGATCCCCCTGCGCGTCCGTCAACTGCGTCTGACCGACCCCAACCTCGGCGGCCCAGTGACCAAGCAGGAGCTGGAGCGCCTGGAGCACAAGTATTCGAGGTAGGGGAGTTGGGGGTTGGGGATTCGGATTTGGGGGAAATCCCTTAGCAGACACGGTGCGGGCACAACGCTATGATTAACGTATTCTTTTACCTCAATCCCCAAACCCCAACCCCGAACCCCCCACAACCCATGCAACAACGAACCATCCCCGGCACCGACGTCTCGCTTAGCCTGCTGGCCTTCGGCAATTTCATCTTCGGGACCAACTGGTGGGGCGACTTCTCCGACGAGGAGGGGATCGCGCTGCAGAACAAGGCCTTCGACCTGGGCGTGACCTTCTTCGATACCGCGCCGGCCTACGGCAACGGGCGGTCCGAGAAGCTCATGGCCGACACCATCAAGTACGCTGGGCGCGACAACCTGGTCATCTCCACCAAGTTCGGCTACGACTTCTACTCCGATCCTGGCGAAGAGGGCGGCCATCGCGAACGCAAGCAGGACTTCTCCGGCAAGTTCATCCGCTTCGAGTTGGAGACCTCGCTAAAAACCATGGGCATCGGCTGCATCGACCTCTACCAGGCCCACAACCTCAAGCTCTCGCAGTTCAGCGACGACATGTTCGAAACGCTCGAAGCACTCAAGACAGAAGGCAAGATCAAAGCCTGGGGCGTGGCGCTGGGCCCGGCGATCGGGTGGCGTGAGGAGGGTTATCAATCCTTCCTCGACCACGACGCCGCAACCGTGCAGACGGTTTATAACCTCTATGAGCAGGGCCCCGGCAGGGAGTTCTGTGAGATCGCTGCGCAACGCGGCAAGGGCGGGATCATCGCCCGGGTTCCGACCAACTCCGGCATCCTCGATGAGGAATTCAAGAGCCCGGACCACAAGTTCCCCGACTGGGACCACCGCAAGTTCCGTGACCGCAACTGGCTTGTGTACGGTCTGAAGAAGAACGACATCATCCGACCGATGGCGCAAGGCCTTGGCCTGTCGATCCGACAGTTTGCGACCAAGTGGCTCGCTACCCAGCCGGGGATGGTGTCGATCGAACCGAACATCGTCAACGAGGCCGACCTCAAGGAATACGTTTCGGCCTGCGACGGCTCGACTTTGCCGCAGGATGTGCTTGACCAACTCGCCAAACTCTACGCCGACGACTACGGCCTGGGCGACGATGCCCATCCCTGTGATATCAAGAGCAGCACCACCGAGAGCGGCGCGGTCCGCAGCGGCTACGAGCAGCCGGCGGGTGTGGCATGACCTCACACATATAGCCCCGGGCTTGCCCGGGGTGACCTGCCGGTTCACGTTCATCGCACGGTTACCCGGCTTAAAGGCCGGGCTATATGGGGCAGGTCGAACCCTACCGCAGTCCGGGCGTAGAATGTGTCGATGCCCGACGACATCACGTCAGACAATCAGGTCTTGTTCCACGGCGTGCGGTTCGATGTGCGCGGGGTCGAGCTTAGCCAGCGATCCGGCGGGACGATCCGGCGGGAGGTGGTGGTGCCGGCTAGCGCTGTGGTGATGCTGCCGATGCTGGATGACAAGACGGTGGTGCTGATCCGCAACGAGCGGTTCGCGGTAGGCCAGACGCTATGGGAGCTGCCCGCCGGGACGCTGGAGGCGGGGGAAGACCCGGCCCTCTGCGCCGCCAGAGAATTGCTGGAAGAGACCGGCTACGCCGGGGCTGAGGTGACCCGGCTGATCGAGTTCTACCCCTCGCCGGGCTTTTGCACCGAACTGTTGACCGCGTATCTTGCCCGTGATCTCACATTCCGGGGCCAGGACCTTGATGAGACCGAGCGGATCACGACTGAAGCTGTGGCCCTGGATCAGTCGATTCAGATGGTGCGGGACAACCGCATCCGGGATGCGAAGACGATCGCGACACTGCTTTATTACCAGACGTTTTTAAGGACGGGCACCTGATGGGCTGGCAAGACCGTGATTACAACCGAAGTTCACCGGCTCCCGCGCTGGGCGGCGCTTTCTCGGGCCGCTCTGTTGTGTTCTGGCTGATCGTGATCAATATCGCGGTGTTCGTGCTGGACCACCTGTTGACGCGGTCGATGGGTCAGGCCGTTCAGGTGTTTGAGTTTGTCGGCGGCGAGCGGCTTCCGAGGTCTTTCAATCAGATCGAATCGTACGGCTACTTCTCCTCGGCGACCGCGATCCTGGGCAAGCAGGTGTGGCGGTTCATCACGTTCCAGTTCCTGCACGCGGACTTCATGCACATCCTCGTCAACATGCTCGGGTTGTATTTCTTCGGCCCGATGGTGGAGTCTTACCTCGGTTCGAGGCGGTTCATGGCGTTTTACCTGTTGTGCGGCGTGGCGGGGGCGGTGACGTACATCGCGCTGTGGCTCTCGGGTTTTGTGGTCAGCAGCCCGATCGTCTCGCTGGTGGGTGCTTCGGCGGGTGTGCTGGGCGTGCTGATGGCGGCCGCGGCGATCGCGCCCAATACACGGGTGATGCTGCTGTTCCCGCCGATCCCGATGAAGCTGAAAACCCTGGCGTGGGTCGCGGTGGGTATCGGTGCGTACACGGTTTTGTTCAGGGGGCATTCGATCGGCTCGAATGCCGGGGGCGAGGCGGCGCACTTAGGCGGCTGCGCCCTTGGCTACCTGCTGATCCGCAGGCCTTCGTGCCTCAATTTCGCCGAATGGCGCTCACGAGCCAAGTTCCGCGGCGGCCCGGCGGTTCGTCGGCCAAAGGCCAAAAAACCAAGCGTCGATGAGCGCGAGGTCAACCGCATCCTGGATAAGGTCCGGGACAAGGGCCTGGCCAGCCTGACCGCGAAAGAGAAGAAACACCTTAAGAACGCTACGGACGATAAACGCCGGGTAGGCTAGGGCGAGCTAACGATGACGCCGGGAAACTGGGACGGATCACAAGGCGGCGGGTATGGCGGGGGCGATCCGCCTAATTCGCCGGCCCAGCAGATACAGAAGCTGATGGCCGTCCTGAATTGGTCGCTGCCTATCGGCGTCTACTTCGCGGTCCGGGTCCGGGTCCACATCCTGCTATTGGTTTACGCGGCCTATATCCTATTCACCACAGAAGATTTGTTCTGGGCGCTGCGGATGTTATTGGTTTTGTTCGTGAGTGTTTTATTGCACGAGTTCGGGCACGTGATGGCCTGCCGGCGGATGAGGGGGGACGCGAACGACATCCTGATGTGGCCCCTGGGCGGTTTGGCGTTTTGCGCGCCACCGCACTCCCCGTGGGCCCATTTCGTCACCGTCGTCTGGGGCCCGATCGTCAACCTCATCCTTGCCGCGGTGGCTTACCTGGTTCTTTTCCTGTGGCAGGGCGAGCACATCCCCGTTGGGCTTAATCCTTTCTCGCCATGGATCAGGTGGGCTGATTCAACAGCGGTAGAGCTCTTGGCGTTGGTGTTCATCGTGAACTATGTGCTGCTGTTGTTTAACGTGGCGATGGTGTTCTACCCGCTTGACGGCGGGCGGATCATGCAGACGATCCTTTGGGCCAAGCTGGGCTATGGCAAGGGCAGCTATATCACGTCACGCGTGGGGATCGCCGGGGCGGTGCTGGTGCTGTTGGTCGGGCTGATCACAGAAAACAGGATGTTGACGCTGATCGCGTTCTTCGGGCTGTTCGAGAGCCTCCAGATGGGTATGCGGCTGAAATCCGAGGCGATGGCGGGCCCGACATTCGATCCGGTCGGTTACGGCCAGTCTTCTCGCGGCGCCGATCGTGAGCCGGGCGCTGTTGGGCGTTGGCTACAGGGCCGGCGTACCCGGGCACAGCAAGCAAAGGCCCAGCGTACCCGTGCGTTTCAAGGCGAGGTCGATCGTATCCTGGACAAGGTCCGTGACCGGGGCGTTCAGAGCCTTACCCGCAAAGAAAAGCGTGTGCTCGCCCGTGCGACCGATCAGAAGAGGCGATCATGACTGGGGCTCGTTAAGGCCTTTAGGCTGTGGATAAGGAGGCGAACCATCCACGGCCGCGCCGCCGCTCAGATCGATCCCCGTCCCACATTCTGCATCCGTCCGGTCTGGCGATACACTGTTCCCCCTTATGCCCGCCGTGACCTACCAACTCAAGCAGAAGGACGCCGAGTCGAACGCCCGGCTTGGGCGGGTCACGACGCCGCATGGCACGTTCGACACCCCCGCGTTCATGCCGGTGGGGACGCAGGCGTCGGTCAAGGGTTTGCAGCCGACCCAGGTCGACGCCGTGGGTGCGCAGATCCTTCTATCAAATACCTACCACCTGATGCTCCGCCCGGGGTCGCAGCTCGTTAAGCAGATGGGGGGGCTTCATAAGTGGATGCGCTGGGACCGGCCGATCCTCACAGACTCAGGCGGCTTTCAGGTCTTCAGCCTCACCGACATCAACCGTATCGGCGAAGACGGCGTCACCTTCCGAAGCCACCTGGACGGGGAACTGATCGAGCTGACCCCCGAGCGCTCGATGTGCGTGCAGAACGAACTGGGTGCGGACATCATCATGGCGTTTGATGATTGTCCGCCGGGTGTGGGCGATGGGGATTCGGGGTTAGGGGTTGGGCAAGAGCAACCGGCGGGGATGTCAGAGCCTCAAATTTCAAATCCTAACCCCCAATCCCCCACAAGCCGTCACGGCGTGGCGGTGGCCGACTACCCCGCTCGTGTGAAGCTCGCCAACGAGCGCACGGTCCGCTGGCTGGACCGGTGTGTCAAAGCACACGAGCGTACGGACGAGCAGGGGCTGTTTGGGATCGTGCAGGGCGGGACGGACCTGATGGCTCGCACCTGGTGTGCCCAGAACGTGACCCAGCACGACCTGCCCGGCTACGCGATCGGTGGTGTGGCGGTGGGGGAGGGGTTCGACCAGATCAAGCTCGTCGTCGAGCACACCGCGCCGCTACTGCCGGAGGACAGACCCAGGTACCTGATGGGGGTGGGGTACGAGCGTGACATCCTGATGGCCGTTCGCGCGGGGGTCGATATGTTCGACTGCGTGTTGCCGACGCGCAACGGCCGCAACGGCTGCGCGTTTACCCCGACGGGTCAGATACGGTTGAAGAACGCCTGTTTTGCGGAGGATGCCGGCGTGCTGGACCCGGGATGCGACTGCCCGGCGTGCGGCGGGGGGTTCACCCGTAGCTACCTGCGTCACCTGTTCATGGCCCAGGAAATGCTCGGGCCGATCCTCGTCAGCGCCCACAACATCCGCCACTTCCAGCGGTACCTATTGGACATCCGGCGGGCGATCGCTCAAAATGACTGGTCTTTGATCGACCGGCATTGGCCCGTGGCCGTTAAACGCCGTTGATGGAAGACGTTGCGTGCGTTTTCACGCGAAGGATACTCCCCCCGATGACATGGGACACGTACACACTCACCCTGGCGCAGGACAGCTCGGAGGATCGGCCGATCTCCCAAGACAGCGCGGATACAGACGCCAGGGAATTACAGGACTCGAACCTCAGCGGGCCCGATGGCGCGCCGCCGCCGCCAGTCAGGGACACGTCCGGGATGTGGATCTGGCTGCTGCTGCCGGTGATGCTGATCATGATCATGATGAGTTCGGGACGTAAAGAGAAGAAGAAGCGTGCCCAACTGCTCGCGGCTTTGAGCAAAGGCGACAAGGTCCAGACCACCGGGGGGATCCTCGGCACGGTCGTCGAGGTCCGCGATGACGAGATCGTCGTCAAGGTCGATGAGAACGCCAACACGCGCCTGCGGTTTTCACGCAACGCGATTCTATCCATCCTGGAATCCAAGAACGCGGACTGACCAAGCCTTGACAGGCCGCCGGCCCGAACCGAAACCTGATAGACCCACCCCCGGCGACACGTCGTCGGCCAAGCCCACCGGGTAATACCATGATACCGACCTGGACCCTCCTGCTAAGTTACTTCGCCGTGCTGATCGGCCTGACCTTGTTCTTCCTGGTCACGGAAAAACAACTTTGGAAGTCGACGCTTATCGCGCTGGTGCTTTCAGCATTTGGGCTGTCGCTGTGGTATCCCGGCGAAGGGGGTTACGGCCCGCGCGACCGGTTGAACCCGGGGCTGGACTTGGCTGGCGGCACCACGCTGGTCTACGACGTGAAGGTCCCCAAGGGCCGGGACGCCAAGGGTGTGATCGAAGACACGATCTCGATCCTTTCCAGGCGCGTCGATCCGACCGGCACACGGAACCTGGTCTGGCGTGCGGTGGCTGGCAACCGGCTCGAGGTCCAGATGCCGCTACCCAACCCGGAGACCGGCAAACGCCGCGAGGCCTACCTCCAGGCCAAACAGGCGTTGCTGGATGGGAACATCCCACGCAGACAGATCGAAGCCGACCTCCGCTCCGCCCCCGCCGACCGCGAGGCTCGTTTCGTCACACTGGCGGCGGACAACGAAGAACTGCTGGCCCGGTTCCAGACGCTGGCCGAAGCGCACGATGTACTGGCGTCGGCGACCGAGGCAAATGATCAGGCGCAGCAGGCGTCCAACCAAGCCGAAGAAGACATCAAGAACCTGCCGGCCACGACCGACGAAACGCAGCGTGCTCAGGCACGCGCCGCGGCCGCCGACCTTCTCAAGGTCCTGCAGGACAAGGCCGGCGCAAAACTGGATGCTCAGGACGTTTACACGGCCGCCGAGCAGGCGGTGCTGGGGTCGAATATCTCGGCGTTCGAGTTGGAGCGGGTCCTGGATATGCCCAACGAGGTCAAGAAAGAGGGCGAGCCCAGCAGCCGCCAGGCCGCGGTCGATCAACTGGCGCAGATCCATTCCCAGCGGGCGGACCAGATCAAGGCCCTGTTCGACGCCTACGCCACGTATGAGCAGGTCAAGGGCCCGCTGGACGACGCGGACGACCTGATCACGTTGTTGCAGGGCTCGGGCGTGCTCGAGTTTCGTATCGTCCCGGATCCGACCGACCAGGGGATCGATGTGCCTAAGTACATCCAACAGCTCGCCGATAAGGGCCCCCGCGCCGGGCGGGACGAGCCCTGGATCTGGTGCGAGATCGACGACATCGTCCAGTACATCGACGGGCGTGAGGGACTGGCGGACTTAGAGGCCGACCCCCAGGCGTTTTTCGCCAACCGTAAGGGGCAGGTCGGTCAGATTTACGCGGACCGCTACTACGTCCTGCTGGCGGGCAACGTCGCGAGCATGGCGATGACCCAGGACCAGGACTGGGGACTGCGTTCGGCCAGCCCGACCGCCGACGAGTTGGGCCAGCGCGCGATCGCGTTCTCACTCAACGCCTTGGGCGCCTCGCGGATGAGCCAGATCACCGGGCCCAACGTCCGCAAGCAGATGGCGATCCTCCTGGATGGCAAGGCCATCTCGTCCCCCGTGCTCAACAGCAAGATCAGCGGCAACGGGATCATCACCGGGGGGACCGGCGGGTTCACCGAATCCGAGCAGCACTACCTGTTGAACACCCTCAAGGCCGGGTCACTTGAGGGCGAACTGGGCGAATACCCGATCAGCATCAAGTCCATCGGCGCCAAGTTCGGGGAGGACAACATCAACAAAGGCTACGAGGCGGCCAAGGACGCGCTGATCGTCGTGGCGATCTTCATGCTGGGGTATTACCTGTTCGCCGGGTTGGTCGCCGACTTCGCTCTGCTCGCCAACATGATCCTGATCCTGGGGGTCATGGCGACCCTGCGGGCGACGTTCACCCTCCCGGGCATCGCCGGGATCGTGCTGACGATCGGCATGGCGGTCGACGCCAACGTGCTGATCTTCGAGCGGATCCGCGAGGAGATGGAGCACGGCTCGGACCTGGCGACCAGCGTACGCCTGGGCTATGAGAAGGCCCTGTCGACCATCCTCGACGCCAACATCACGACGCTGATCACCTGTATCGTCCTGGGCTACACCGCCACGGTCGAGATCAAGGGCTTCGCGGTCACGCTTGGGATCGGGATCCTGGCGACGCTGTTCACCGCCTTGTTCTGCACGCGGGTGATCCTCGAGTTGTACCTGGCCTCCGGCAAGGCCAAGCGGCTGGCGATGCTCCCGACCCTCATCCCGGCGCTCCGCAAACTACTGTCACCGAAGGTCAACTGGATCGGCATGCGCTACATGTTCTTCACCCTAAGCGCCGTACTGATGATCGCGGGGCTGGTGATGATCTACGAGCGAGGCGAGGACCTGCTGGACATCGAGTTCCGTTCCGGGACGCAGGTCAGCTTTACGCTTGCGGAGGGCAAGAGCTTGCCGCTTCCCGAGATCCGCGACCGGCTGCGGGCCTACGGCGAGGCCGGCAAACTCATCCAGGATGACAAGCCCGCCACGGCGGAGTTGGCTTCGGTCTATGAAACGCTCAAGCCCCTCGTTGAGGCGGCTAATCAACGGGCGGAAGATGAGGCGAAACGTGAGGCGCTTCGGATCGAGGAGGCCAGGGCCACGCAGGTAGACGATCCGGAATCGGGCCAGACCACGGTCGAGCAGGAGGTGGCTACTGTCGAAGTGCCGCCTAAGTACGTCGACTTCTCCCTGTTCATCGACGCCGCGGCCGGCGGGATCGTCACCGAGGGCAAAACCCAAATAGTCAACGGCGTGGTTGTTTCCGACGGGTTTGGGGTCTCGACCCTGATCGAGGATTCCCGGGCCGTCAGCGCTGTGATCAAGGCCGCGTTCGACGATGTGCTGGACACCAAGCGGCCGATCGTGTTCGCCTCGATCCAGGTTGATGAGCTCGGCAACGCCCCGGTCTCCCCCGTCCTCAGCCCCGTCCTGGGCGAGAGCATCAGCCGTTCGGCGGACGTGCGGACCGACGTGGCGGAGTACATCGGCGGGGTCGCCGTCGTGCTGGAAGACATGACCCCGGCGGTGACGCTTAAGGACCTCAAGGAGCGGATCGACCGGATGCGGATGCAGCCGAGTTTCGAGGGGCTGGGCCACCGTCCGTCGACCGTGGTCGGGCTGGACGTCGCCGGGGTCGGCCCCGACGGCGAGCAGCTCTACAAGTCGGTCGTGATCGTCACCCGTGACACCGAAACGAATTACGCCGAAAGCCCCCCCGAAGCGTTCTACGACGCCACCGGCCTGGCCGCCACCGAGTGGCAGATCGCACGGGACGCCTGCAGCAGCGACCTGAGCCTCGGCAGCGTTGCCAACTTCTCAAGCCAGGTCTCCGGCACGATGAAGCAGCAGGCGATCGTCGCCATGGTTCTGTCTCTGCTGGCCGTGGTCGTCTACATCTGGTTCCGCTTCGGCAGCTTCACCTACGGGATGGCGGCGATCATCGCTCTGGTCCACGACGTGACGATTGCCCTGGGCCTGGTCGCGCTTAGCGCCTGGGTCTACAGCAGCGTCGGCGGGGTCATGATGCTTGAGCCGTTTAAGATCGACCTGGCAATGGTTGCGGCGCTGCTGACGATCGTCGGGTATTCGCTGAACGACACCATCGTCGTCTTCGACCGGATCCGAGAGAACCGCGGCCGGCTGTCATACGCCACCCCGTCGGTCATCAACGACTCGATCAACCAAACCATCAGCCGGACCGTCCTGACCTCGGGCACGACGCTGCTGGCGGTCGGGATGCTCTACGTCTTCGGCGGGGCGGGCGTCCACGGGTTCGCCTTCGCGATGATCATCGGCGTCCTGGTCGGGACCTACAGCTCGGTTGCTATCGCCAGCCCGGTCCTGATGCTCGGCGGCGCCCATCACGTCCGAGATGAGTGAGTACACCGGCCCAGCTGGGCCAGGCCGGACTTAGGCTCGTGTTCATCCCTCCGTCACAGGTCCGGCTCCAGAGCCGGTGTGGCCGATGTTCGTGGGTTCATCTCGGTACGCAAACCAACCCCAAAGCGTACCGGGCTGTCCGGAAGCACGATAAACTTTGTCATGCCCGCCGCCCCGTCCCAACACATCCCTGACACGCTAAGTCTGTTTGTCATGGCCGATCCTGCGGACCCGGCGCTGCTCGCCCAGGCACGGGTTTGGGCTGATCGGCTTAGCCTGCCGATGGCGGCTCCGGCCGACCCAGCTTTGGATGCCGATGCGCTGCTGGTACAGACGGCCGACCGGCTGGAGCTTCGTGTTATCCGTGGGGACCGTGCTCTGGTCGGCGGACGGGCGCTGGCGTGTGAGTTGACCGCGATCGACACGACTTCCGGGCCGGGGCGCAGCCTGCGTCAACCGCTTGTTAAGGCCGTGGGGATCAAACGCCGGGACCGCTACCGCCCCACGGTGTTCGACGCGACCGCCGGATTGGGGGAAGACGCCTGGATACTCGCGGCTGTGGGCTGCACCGTACGTGCCTTTGAACGCAGCGCGGTGACCTGGGCCTTGCTGGCCGACGGGCTCAGACGCGCTGCCGAAGCCGATCCGCAAACCGCGGCACGTCTGAGCATCGAGCACCTCGACGCCCGGTCGGCGCTGGCGGGGCCCAATCCGGTCGATCCCTCCGCCCGGCCGGACGTGGTCTACCTGGACCCGATGTTTCCGCTTGGGCGCAAGACCGCGGAGCGCAAGGCGATGCGTACGCTTCGGCTGATCAGCGGCGACGACATGGATGCCGGCGAACTGCTGAGTATCGCCTTACAGGCCGCGTCCCGCCGGGTCGTCGTCAAACGCCCGATCCGCGCCGACCCACTGCCCGGCCCGACGCCCGCCGTCTGCCACAAGGCCAAGAGCCTGCGATTTGATGTCTACCCGGTCTCGAAATAACGGGCACGGCTTTCTACCTGGATATCTGTATCCATAGGGGAAGAAAATCCACGGGGAAGGCTCCGTGGCAGTGGGGAGGTCACTTGCCCTGGGTTACCGTGGCTTCGGCCTCCGCCTCGGCGAGTTGGCTCTCGTACCGCTGGCGGTTGGTCTTGTTATCCATCAAGATGAACAGCCGGTCGTGGTGCTTGGCTGGGATCGCTTCGTTGATCACCCGCCGGGCTTCGGTGATATGGGTCCGTCGGGACAGGTGGGTGAGGATGACCGCTTCGGCCTGGGATTTTTCCATCAGCTGGGCGATGTGGTCAAGGTGCAGGTGCTTGCCGATGCCGGCCCGGTCTCGGTGGTCCGGCTCAAGGAACGTGCATTCGGTAATCAAGATCTTGGCGCCCAGCACGTCCGGCCGATCAAAATGTTCGCCCCACATCGTGTCGCCGGTGAAGCAGACCAAAGGGATGTCGTTGACCTGTGTGATCTCCACGCCCTGTTTCTTCAGCTCCACGAGCTTGGGCTGCTCGAGGCCGACGAACTCGGATTTGAGCTTGCTCCGCTTCTCGACAGCGACGTAGCCCAGGGAGGGGACCGTGTGCTTGGTTGCGAACGCACGCAGCACGATATTGTTCTTGATCTGGTGCTCCTGATCGGGCTCCAGGGGGATGACGTTATAAGGGGTTCGCTGGGCTTCCAACTCGGTCCAGGCGGTCATCACCCCGCGGATCGGTTTTTCCAGATGCGGGTGGCAGATCACCGAGCCGGTTCCGATGCCCTGGAAGCTGCGCTGCGAGAAGTAGTACGCAAGCCCCGCGGAGTGGTCCATGTGCCCGTGGCTCAGGGCAACGAAGTCGCTGGTCAGCGCGGCCCGCGGGGCTCGGCCGATGTCAAAACACACCCCCAGCTCCGGGACCTGGACAAAGGTCTCTTCCCCGGCGATCGACACGCCCTGGATGCGGTAGGGATGGATGTACAGGAAGCCCAGTTGAGGGTGGCGTGGCGGGGGGTTGGGGATCATCGTCGGCTCCACCGTTGCGGTCGGCGTCTTACGCGGGCGGGTATCCGAGGCACTGCCGACCGCAGGTGCAGCAGGGGCCTGAAAAAAACGGTCGGGTGGGGCTCGCACCCACCTGGGCAGATCAGACTACAATCGTCGTGTTCCGCTTCTTGCAGGCCTTGGCGTGCCTGCATGGCGACCCAACATCCGGCGTTACGCCGCCGAACTCACCGACAAGTATCCCCGTCAACATCGGGTAGGTCAAACCGTACATAGGCTATGCGAGGCAGGGGGCTGGGCGGTTGAGGGCCTGGTTGCTTTAGCCAAGCGGCACAGATGAGGAAAACGATGAAGCATCCCTTGTGTCCGTCATGGTCCGATGTCCGCAAACCCGTCATCGGGATGCTGCACCTGCCGCCGTTGCCGGGGGCTCCGCGATATTCAGACGACCTCGCCGAGGTACGGGCTTTTGTCCTGCGAGACGCACAGGCCCTGGCCGAAGGGGGCGTACACGGGCTGATGATCGAGAACTTCTCAGACACCCCGTTCTTCGCCGGCCGTGTCCCGACGCACACCGTCACGCACATGACCGCTCTGGCGCAGGCTGTTGCCGCCGAAACCGACCTGCCCCTGGGGATCAATGTCCTGCGCAACGACGGCCTGTCGGCCCTGGCGATCGCGCACGCGGTCGGGGCGTCATTCATCCGGGTCAACGTCCTAAGCGGCGCCTGCCTGACCGATCAGGGGGTCATCACCGGCAACGCCGCGGAGTTGATGCGCTACCGCAAGCAGATCGGCGCCCAGGCCGTCAAGGTCCTGGCCGACGTCCGGGTCAAACACGCTGCGCCGTTGGCGGACAGACCGGTCGAGGAAGAGGTCGACGAGCTAGTCCAGCGCGCCGAGGCCGACGGTGTGATCGTTTCGGGCATCGGGACCGGCCACCCGACCGACCCCGATCAGGTTCGGCAGGTTCAACAATCCGCAGGGGATTGCCCGGTGTTCATCGGCAGTGGCGCAACGCCTGACACCGTGGCTGAGCTAGCCCGGTTCGCCGACGGCTTGATTGTCGGCAGCTACTTCAAGCGCGACGGCCTGCTCGACCAGCCCGTTGACCGGGCCAGGGTCCAGGCGCTGGTGCAAGCCCTTGATCGATCCAGCCAGGGATGATGGGGGGTAGTGGTCTGAAATGGACGTAAATTCATACAGATAAAGACCTTAAGTCCACTAATGGGTGCCAGCTTCTCAGCTTATCTTTGCGGATCATCGGGGCTGAGAGCTTGAAAAGCCCTCCCTAAGTGGGCAAGCTGGTCACGGATGATTGGCTGACAGCAGCAACATTTTTTTGATCCCAGGTTGGTGGCCGGTTAGGCGATGGATAGTTATATAAACATAGCTTAGCAGTTGATTTGAGCGATTCTGTGTGCTGTAAGTCCGGAATCAGGCTTGATCCGGGGAAAGAAATCGCTCCAAGGCCCGGTAAAAAGTGTTGACACGCTACCCTAAGGCAAGTACAAGTAGTGGGTCCGCGTTTGTAAGGATTGCGCCCGTTGGACGGTTTAGGTGATCGGGCGAATTAAACGGTCCTCATTCGTGGTGGGAGAAATAAGCACCGACCAAGTAGTGACACATCACATTCGTTGATTAAGTTCTACGGTCTTAAGGAGAGGAGAAAGGGCCATGGGAGCAGTAGGTAATTTTTTGCGAGCCACACGGACGGGTGCGCTTGCGCTGGGCTTGGCTTGTGGGTTATTCGCAGCGACGTCGGCGCAAGCCGGTGTCCTCAATGGCCATGGCTCAGCCTTTAACGACGGTAACGGCCCAAGCGGCGGTGCCTGGACAGGTTCAACAGCTTTCAATAGCGGGACCGGCCTCAGCGGGACGGTTGAATGGGCCGTCTTTGGCCCCGGCAGCTTCCCGTTTGCGGGCTACAGCCCCACAGCCGGTGAGTTGGCCTATTCATTCCAGGTCTTCTCCACGGGCGCGGACGCGATTCACTCGCTGACACTCAACGACCCCAACGGGGCCGCCGACAACATCGGCTCATTCGCCGACCTGGCGGGTCAAGCGCCCAGCTCGGTTGCGTTAGGTACCCAGGCTCAATGGAACTTTGCGGGTATCGGAAACGGCGCCAATAGCGAAGGCCTGGCGTTCTCCTCGATCAGAACCCCCGCATCGCTCTTCGGCGTGGTGGTCAATGGCGGCAGCTTCGCTGTCGCGATCCCGCTGCCCGTACCCGGAGCGAATGATATCCCCGAGCCGGCTTCCCTGGCGTTGCTTGGCCTGGGCGGGTTGGTGATGCTTCGGCGTCGCTGAGTTTACGAAGCCCCCTAAGAAAGGGGGGGCGAGTTGACTCGCCCCGGGTCTCAAGGCAGTGGGCTTGTGAGATCTGATTTGGACCTTAGAAGTGAATCCGTGTAAGTCGAAGCTTGCAAGGGTAGTTTGGGAGAAAGAATCAGGGAGAGATAGGGATGTATAGTCACACGTCACGGATAGGCGTTATTGGGTTGGCCGTCTCGGTCCTTCTTGGGAGCGGAGGCATCGCGGAAGCGGGCCTGCTCTCGGCCAACAGCGGTGGGGCTATACCAGCGTTTACCGGGACTCAGTTCTTTGACGACAACTTCTTCGGTTTCACCGTATCCGCCAACGTCGACTTTGCCGTCTTTTCTCCAGGCACATTCGCAGCCGCATTTCCCGGCCAGGACCCCAGTGGTGGGGCCGACTTCGTCTACGCCTATCAGATCCAGAATCTTGACACCGATGTCACCCAGATGACCGTTGGGCTGGACGGCGACGAGCCATTAGGATCGATTGGTTTTGTGGCGGGCCCCGGGTTGGTTGATCCGACAGCGACTTCTTTCGCTACCCCGCTGCCTTCGACTTCTGCCAGGTTTGATTTTACGGCGCCAGGCGCGATCCCGAATGGCTCCAGCAGCGCCGTGCTGTTCTTCACCAGTTCCGCGGCACCGCACTTGGATTCTGCTACAGTAGCGGCGGGTTGGTCTAATATGCACGACCTGCCCAGCCCGTTGCCGGAGCCGGCGACCCTGGGCCTTGTTTTGGCTGGCGCGGGTATGATGATCGTTGGCAAACGCCGCCGGATGTGAATCATTCTCCCTGATACCCCTTATAATGAGGGGTTGAGGCCGCAGGCGTCTCGCCTATCACGGGGGGGCCTACTGACGCGGTCTGACAAATGCGGGCTTGCCGACTTCGAAGAAGGTTCGGCACAGGGAGGATCGAAGGGTTGTTTTGGCTTTCACGCCGATGTAAAAAAATTGAATCGCCACAGGTAGCAGGCTTTTTGTTCCTCGTTATTGCGGCGGTTCTATCTATTTTCTGTACGCCAGCCCTCGCCATCAGCCCCTTCGGGGTCGTGGTTCTCTATAACGTCGATAGCCCCGAAGGCATCGAGATTGCTAATTATTACGCTCAGGTCCACCCCCAAGTCCAACTGCTTGGCCTTAGCGGTGTCAGCACCGCCGAGGAGGTGACCCAGGATCATTACCTGGACGTGATCCGGCCTCAGGTCCTGGCTGGCATCAGCGACACTACCGAGGTGATTGTGACCACCAAGGGGCTGCCGCTGCGGATCCAGAACACGGCCGTGAATCCCGGCAGCTATCCCGGCTGGCGCGGTGATCTATTCGGTGTGCCGCTTCTTGACGAGTGGTGGAAGCCCTATTCCAGCCTGGAGAGCGAGCTGACACGGGTCGACTTGATCGACTCCGCCGAGATGATGGGTGACCAGGCCCACTTCATGTCGCCTCCGAGCTTCCCGTTTTCTACCCAGCACCAGGCATCCAATCCGTACTACGGCCAGCCCTTCGCGTTCGAGCGCAACAAGGAGCCGGAGCTGGAAGGGATGCGTCTCACGTCACGGCTGGACGGGTTTACGGTCGCCGATGTCAAGAGCAGCATCGACCGGGCCCAACTTGCGTTCAGGATGCCCACCCAGCAACTGGTGATCGTTGACGATGACCCCGCCGCGCCCGCCGCGCTGGTTGACCGCATGTCGGAACTGGCCTCTGACGTGTTGATCCCACACGGCCAGGCGATGGTGTTTGACCAGACCAGCGCGAATATCGTTGACGCCCCGCTGCCGGTGCAGGGTTACGTCAGCCACGGCTCGCACGCCGCAGGCGAGGGCTTCGTGGATGACCTGCAGTTCAATCTGGCCGCAGGCGCGGTCTTCCACACGTGGGAGAGTTTCAACGCCTACAGCTTCACGCAGGGCAACAACCAATACGGCCAGAGCCTGGTCGGTGAGTGGTTGGCCAAAGGCGCGACCGCTGGGCTGGGCCACGTCGAGGAGCCCAAGGCCAGCGCCGCGACCGTCGCCAACGAGGACATCCTGTTTGATATGCTGCTGAGTGGTCACACCTTTGTCGAGGCCGCGTGGTCGGCTACGCCCCAGCTTTCATTCGTCAATACCGTGGTGGGCGATCCGTTGATGACCCTCCGGGATTGGGTTGTCGGTGATAGCAACCTGGACGGCGTGGTCGGTCTGGAGGACCTGAATGTCGTCTTGGCGAATTGGAACCTCTTCGTAATAGATGGCGCGATAAGCGGCGACAATAACCTTGATGGCTGGGTCGGTCTGGAGGACTTGAGTCTGGTGCTGGGCAACTGGAACGAAGGTGTTACCGCCCCGTCGCTTTCGGCCGATGTCGTTCCCGAGCCGACTACGCTATCGGCGTTTTTGGTCTGCGCTATCGGGATGGGGCTGCGGCGCAAATGCAGGTCGGCCTGACACCGCCCGTGGCGATCCTCAAGCACGCGCTTCCCGGGACGCATTGGTTCGGGGTTGGAACTTCAAGGCCTCGTCGGTATTCCGCCAAATCTATCCCGATTTTTTAAGACACATCCTGACGGCCTTGGCCCACTTTTGCAGTGAGGGCCAGATTCGTTTGGGCGGGGCATTTGCGTCGGCGTTTATGGCTGTCGCCTTACCCCGTCGACCTCAGCAGCCACGGGTTTCTCGGGATCGAGGATTTGAACTTCGTCCTTGGTAACCGCAGCGGCGGGAGTCTGCCGCCGGCCCAGGCGTTGGCGGGGTTTCCGGGCCCCGGAAGCTGGGTGTGCCGGTGCTTGGCGGGGGTGGTGGCGGCTGCGTCGGGGGTAGGGGCATCACCCGGGGCGGCTTGGCCAACTCCCGGCGGGTGCGTTACACTAAGGCTCCCCAGACAGCCCCTGTTTGCTGAAATCTCGGGATCCGAGCCTTGACCGGCCCCACAAGGAGTTACGCATGAACCGGCAGCGTTATCACCATCCGTCTACCCGACCAAGCCACCTGTTGTCCCACGTATCCGATGGGAGCCGGCCTATGGGGCTGGAGGCTCTGGAGCAGCGTGTGCTGTTGTCGGCGACACAGTTCGGCTCGGACCTGACGCTCGACGGTGACGCCGGGGCCAACACGATGACGGTTGCGGCCGGTACGAACCCGGGCGACATCGTCGTCACCGGCGTCCCCGGCGTGGTGAACGGCACGACCTTTAACGGGGTCGACAGCCTCACGATCAACGGCGACGCTGGCAACGACATCATCACCATCGGCTCGGGCCTGCTGGACACAGCGTCGGCGTTGCTCGGCGTCACGGTGGACGGCGGGACGGGCAACGATACGATCAACGGCGGCGATGGCAACGACGGGCTCATCGGCGGGGTGGGCACCGACACGATCAACGGCGGGGCGGGAGACGACACCCTCCTGGGTAACGCCGACGCGGATACGATCAACGGCGGGGCTGGCACTGACATCATCGACGGCGGGGCGGGGGATGACACCCTAAGCGGCGATGCCGGCAACGACACGATCAACGGTAGCGGTGGACAGGACCTGATCAACGGCGGCGACGGCAACGACGACCTCACCGGCGATTCTGATAACGACACGATCAACGGTGACCTGGGCAACGATACCATCCGCGGCTCCGGAGGCGATGACGACCTCAACGGCCAGGCGGGCAACGATACGATCACCGGCGGTGACGGGATCGACATCCTGCGCGGCGGCAGCGGCGTGGACAACCTCAAGGGCGACGAGGGCAACGACAACCTCCGCGGCGGCGGCGGTTCGGACGTGCTGATCGGCGGCCGGGGCCAGGACGACATCCGCGGTAACTCGGGCAGCGACACGATCACGGGCAACGGCGGCGGGGATACGATCCGTGGCGGTAACGGAAACGATACGATCGACGCCGGCCGGGGCTTCGACACGGTTCACGGCGGACGTGGCAACGACACGATCCGAGGCAGCTACGGCAACGACACCCTCCATGGCAACGGGGGCAATGACATCATTATTGGCTGGATCGGGCGGGACCTGATCACCGGCGGGGCCGGCAACGATCAACTGTACGGGAATCAGCACAACGACAGGATCTTCGGCGGGCCCGGAGACGACACGCTTTTCGGCGGCACAGGCCGTAATGACTTCCTCAGCGGCGACAGCGGCAACGATAGGCTCTTCCCCGATTTCGAGGGCGGTCGGCTGATCTGACGCCCCGCGGCCCCATCCCAACTTTTTCGGCCCTGACAGGCGGGGTTATCCTGCCTTGACGGTGGTCACGCGGACGGGCCCGGCTATCATTGGACCCGGCGCGGCATGATGCCCACACCGCGGCTGTGCTGAACGCAGGCGTGGCGGGAGGCAATCCGTCAGGTTTAGCGGTGGTGAAAGTTTGGCGGGGAAGGCAGAGTTGATTTATGGCCCTTGATACGATCTCCATCCGCGGTGCCCGTGAGCACAACCTCCAGGGCATCGACGTCGATATCCCGCACAACAAGCTGGTGGTGATCACCGGGCTGTCGGGGTCGGGCAAGAGTTCGCTGGCGTTCGACACGATCTACGCCGAGGGTCAGCGCAAATACGTTGAGTCGCTCTCGGCTTATGCACGGCAGTTCCTCGAACAGCTCCAGAAGCCAGACATCGAGTCGATCGAAGGTTTGCCCCCGACGATCGCGATCGAGCAACGGTCGGCGTCGCACAACCCTCGGTCAACGGTTGCGACCACGACCGAGATCTACGACTACCTGCGCCTACTGTTCGCCCGGGTCGGCCAGCCACGCTGCTGGCACAAGGAAGGGGATGCTAAGCGGTGCGGTCGGCCGATCACCAGCCAGTCGGCGACACATATCATCGACCAGGCGTTCGCGCTGCCCCAAGGCTCCAAGGTCATGATCCTGGCGCCGGTCGTGCGCGGCAAGAAGGGCCAGCACAAAGAGGTCTTCGATGGCATGGTCAAGCAGGGGTTTGTCCGGGCCCGGGTCGACGGCGAGGTGCTGGACCTGCGCGAGATCGTCAAGACCAAGGCCGGCTCACCGTTCACGACCAAGACCCAGCGGTACCAGGCGCATACGATCGAGGCGGTGGTCGACCGGGTCGTGATCAAGCACGAGAAGAAGGACGACGGCGAGCCCAGTTCTGTCCGTTCGCGGGTCGCCGACTCGATCGAGCTGAGCCTGAAGCTGGCCGATGGGCTGGTGGTGCTCAGCGCCGCGGACGAGAAAGCAAAGGGCGGCTGGAAGGACACGCTGTTCAGCGAGAAGTACGCGTGCCCGCTGCACCCCGAGTGCAGCCTGGAGGGGCTGGAGCCGAGGCTGTTCTCGTTCAACTCCCCCTACGGCGCGTGCCCGGGTTGCGGGGGGCTGGGCAACATCCTCGAGTTCGACCCCGACCTGGTCGTCCCGGATAAGCAGGTCAGCCTGGGCGAGGGCGCGATCCAGGCCTGGCGCAAGCACGGCAAGCGGATGAACATCTACTACGCAAGGATGATCCGCCAGTTCTGCAAGAACTTCGGCGTCGCCGCTGACACGCCCTACAACAAACTGTCCAAGCCGATCCAGCGGATACTGCTTAACGGCACAAGCGATCGCGATGAGAAGAAATACGACACACATTTCGAAGGGGTGATCCCGAACCTGCAAAGGCGCTGGGACCACACCGACAGCGAATACGTCAAGGCCCGTCTGCACGGGTACCTGTCCGAAGCGCCCTGCGAGGATTGCGACCGCGCCCGGCTTCGGACCGAGGCGCTGCACGTCTTCCTGGAAACCGACGACCCGATTGCCGGGAAGGAAGTAGGGCGTAAGCTGGCGGAGTTTAAGAACCCAGGCAAACGCAGCGCCAAGATGCGGTTGCTGTCGATCGACCGGGTCACCGGGATGACGATCGAGCAGGCCGCAGACTTTTTCTCCAGGCTCTCGCTGTCGTCTGAGCAGCAGCAGATCGCGGCACCGATCCTCAAGGAAGTCCGTGCCCGACTTGGGTTCATGCTCAGCGTCGGGCTTGGGTACCTGAGCCTGGACCGCGCGACCGGGACGCTCTCCGGCGGTGAGGGCCAACGGATCAGGCTGGCGACGCAGGTCGGGTCCGGGCTGGTCGGCTGCTGCTACGTCCTGGACGAGCCGACCATCGGGCTGCACCAGCGCGACAATGACCGGCTGATCGCCACGCTCCGGCACCTCACAGAGATCGGCAACACCGTGATCGTTGTCGAGCACGACGAAGACACGATCCGCGCGGCCGACCACCTAATCGACATCGGCCCCGGGCCCGGCCGACACGGCGGAGAGATCGTCGCGCAGGGCCCGACCGACCAAGTCATCCTCGCCGGCGAATCACTGACCGCTCAATACCTAAACGGCGAGCTTCAGGTCGAATTGCCCGGCGAACGGCGCGGGCTGGACCATAAACGGGCGTTAACCGTCAAGGGCGCAAGAGAAAATAACCTCCGCGGCATCGACGTGGCGTTCCCCTTAGGCGGGGTCGTGGCCGTCACCGGGGTCTCGGGCTCGGGCAAGAGCACGCTGGTGAACCAGACCCTGCTGCGGTCGGCCAGGCGTCAGTTGCTGGGTTCGCGCGACAGGCCCGGGGCGCACGACCGGCTGACCGGCGCCGCGCATATCGACCGGATCATCGAGGTCGACCAGTCCCCGATCGGCCGAACGCCCCGGTCCAACCCCGCGACCTACACCGGGGCGTTCGATGCGGTCCGAAGCCTGTTCACCAAGACCAAGGAGGCCAAGATCCGCGGGTACAAGCCCGGGCGGTTCAGCTTCAACGTCAAGGGCGGGCGGTGCGAATCCTGCCAGGGCCAGGGCGTGAAAAAGATCGAGATGCACTTCCTGCCCGACGTCTTTGTTCAGTGCGATGCCTGCAAGGGCAAGCGGTACAACCGCCAGACCCTGGAGGTCCGTTACCGAGGCAAGAACATTTCCGATGTGCTCGAGATGACCGTCGAGGAGGCGCTGGGTTTTTTCGAGAGCTTCCCGGACATCACCCGCCTGATGACCGCGCTGAACGATGTGGGGTTGAGCTACGTCCAGCTAGGTCAGGCTTCGACCACGCTGTCCGGCGGCGAGGCGCAGCGGGTGAAGCTGGCGACCGAACTGGGCAAACGCTCGACCGGCCACACGCTGTACATCCTCGACGAGCCGACGACCGGGTTGCACTACGCGGACGTGGCGAAGCTGTTGAGTGTGCTGGGCCGGCTGGCCGATCAGGGCAACACGGTGATCGTGATCGAGCACAACATGGACGTGATCAAGTGCGCCGACTGGGTGATCGACCTTGGCCCCGAAGGCGGCGACCGCGGGGGGCTGGTCGTCGCCCAAGGCACGCCCGAGCAGGTCGCCAAGGCTCAGGGTTCTTACACCGGGCAATACCTCAGCAGGCACCTGCCAACCACGGGGGCGCGTAAGCTGGCCTCCGTGGCCTCCTGACCCCTGGCTGTGAACCCTCAACACCGGGTTTGACAGCCTCAAGGCCGGCTCTAGGATACGATCCCGGCTCGACCGCCACGATGAGCCCTTGAACGAATTGAAGAGGACGCCATGGCCGAAAAGACCTTCCGTTGCACCGTCATCACCCCCAACAGCCAGGTTCTGGATCAGGATGTGACCGCGGCGACGATCCCGGCCTGGGACGGGCAGATCGGTCTGCTCAAGCAGCGGGCGCCCCTGCTGGTGAAGCTGGGGCTGGGTTCGATGCGGCTGGATGTGCCCGGCGGTAAGAGCCAGCGTCTGTTTGTCGGCGGGGGCTTCGCTCAGATGAAGGACGACCGGCTGACCCTCCTGACCGATGAGGCGATCCCCACGGGTGAAATCGATACCCAAGCGGCCCAGGCGGCGCTGAAGGAGGCCGAGGCCTTCGTCCCGCAGAACCCCGCCCAGACCCAGCGTCGTCAGCACGATCTGGATCGCGCCAAGGCGATGCTCAAGGCGGCGCAATAAGCCGGGTCTCAGACGGCTCATATCCGGTTGAGCCCGGCCCTTGGCTTATACGCACAATCTCCAGACAGCTCTACAATCAGGCCGATAAAATGACCGGCCGGGTGGCGATTTTTCTGCGCGCCTCGGGCGCGCGCGTCGTTCAGGTCGGGGCACGAGGATATGGATGCGAGGCAAGCTGCGAAAGCACATCCCGAGCATGTTCCACCGCCGGCTGCTGCTGCTGGCGCTGTCGGTGCTGGCGGTGACGCTGATCCTAGGCGCCCAGTCGTTGCGTCTGGGTATCGGCGCCGAGCACGAACGTCGGCACGCCGCCGCCGAGCGGGCGCTGCGGGAGTCACACCCGATCCCGACCGTGCGAGGACGGGTCGTGGACCGTTACGACCGGCCCTTGGCTGTGGACGAGCCGGGCTACGAGGTTGCGGTGAAGTATGCCGTGATCTCCGGGGAGTGGGCGTACCAGCAGGCCGAGTCCGCCGCCCGTAAGTTGGACAGCGAGCGGTGGAAAGAACTCGGGACCTTGGACCGTAACGCCCTGATCGCCGAGCACCTGCCCATTTACGAAACACAGACCCAGGAGATGTGGGATCTGCTTGCCGAGATCAGCGGGACCGACCCGATGGAACTGGACCAGCGCAAGGACGCGATCCGCAGGCAGGTCCAGAGGGTTATCAGCAGTCAGACGCTGCGCAACCGCAGCAAGCGGGAGAAGGCCTACGACGAGCCGGTCAGTTGGGCCGAGTCCCGCGAGAAGGTGATGGAGGAGACCTGGTTCCACACGGTGCTCAGCGATATCCCCGACCACACACTCAGCAGCATCCAGGGCTTCATCGCCGGTTCCGCCGACGAGCCGAACCTCAAGGCCTGGCGCGAGGTCCAGGTACGTCAGCCCCGTCAGCGCCGCTACCCTAATGAAACATTCACGATCGAGGTCGACCGGTCCACCCTGCCGTCTCCCTTGCGGCACGATCAGCCAATCGAGGTGACGGTCCACGGCGTTGCGCTGCACCATCTGGGGCTGTTGCGCGGGATCTGGGCCAGCGACGAGGACCTCGAACCCTACAGCCAATCCGCGCCGCGGGGGTACAGGGTCGGCGACCAGATCGGACGGTGGGGGATCGAGAAGTCGATGGAGGCGCGTCTTCGCGGCACACGCGGGCTGGTGACCACACAACTGGACACCAACGAGAAGACACGGGTTGAGCCGATCCCCGGGCAGGATGTGCGGCTGACACTGGACATCCAGCTCCAGGCCCAGATCCAGGCCGTCCTGTCCCCGCAGATCGGGCTGATGACCGCCCAGCCGTATCAGAAGCTGGAGGAGAACACCAACCGCCAGCCGGGCTGGTCGCTTAACGGCGCGGTGGTCGTGTTGGAGATCGAGACCGGCGAGGTGTTGGCGGCCGTGAGTGTGCCGGAGATCTCCTTGCAAACCCTGCGCGAAGAGCCGAAGAAGATCTTCGACGATGATTTCAATCAGCCGTTTCTCAACCGCGTGGTCAGCCGTCCGTACCAGCCGGGGTCGACGGTCAAGCCGGTCCTGCTGGCATCGGCGCTGACCGCCGGGAGGGTCTCGTTGGGCCAGCAGATCATCTGCCGGGGGTTCCTGGATCCGAGCAACCCCAAAGGGCTTCGGTGCTGGATCTACAAGGTGTTCTACCCTCAGACACACGGATCGATGCAAGGTCACGAAGCGATCATGCACAGTTGTAACATCTATTTCTACACCGTCGGCCGACGGATGGGGCTCAAACGGATGTCGAAGTGGTACGGCCAATTCGGGCTTGGCCGATCGACCGGCAGCGGGCCGCCTGAAGAAGTCGGCGGCGACCTGCCCGACCCCGACAAGCCCACCGGGCCGCAGGACCTCGCCGACGCGACCTTCATGGGCATCGGCCAGGGACCGGTCCGCTGGACCCCCATCCAGGCCGCCGGGGCCTACGCGACCCTGGCGCGCGGTGGGGTGTGGATCCCCCCGACATTTATCGTGGACGACGACCGGCTCGAGCCAAGGCCGCGCATCGATCTGGAGCTCAATCCCTCGGCTGTCCGCGAGGCGCTGCAAGGGATGGACGACGTCGTTAACAACCCCCAGAGCACCAGCCGTCACCTGCGCACACCCGACGGGCGTGAGCCGATCTTCAACGTGCAGGGCGTGAAGATCTACGGCAAGACCGGTACGGCTGAGGGTGTGCCGTACCGCGTGGACGCCAACGAAGACGGGCGGATCACCCGCGATGACCCGGTCGTCAAGTCCGGCGACCACGGCTGGGTCATCGCGCTCTTGCAGCCGGACAGCAAGTCCAAGCCGACACACGCCGTCGTGGTCGTGGTTGAGTACGGCGGCAGCGGGTCACAAATCGCCGGCCCGATTGCCAACCAGATCATCCACATCATGCAGCGAGAGGGGTACCTGAATTGATCCCGCTGCCGACACGCCTGCGCCTGCTGCTTCGGCCCCACCCCGGCTGGTACGCGCTGATCGCCGCGGTGGCGCTGTCCTGTGTCGGGGTCATGGCCATCGGGACCGTCAAGCCCGGTGAAGCGACCCAGCAGGCGCGGTTCTGGCTGCCGGTCGCATTGGCGGTCATGTCTGTTTGTGTGATCCCCAGGCCCAGGTGGATCGGGTACGCCTCCTATCCCTTGTTCGCCGCCGCGCTGATCCTGCTTGCGCTGATGATCCTGCCGATCATGCCGCGCTCGATTGTCCCGGTCCGCAACGGAGCGCGGGCGTGGATCAGCCTCGGGAGCATCACCCTCCAGCCGTCGGAGCTGACCAAGGTGCTGTTCGTCCTGTCCATGGCCTGGTACCTGCGGTACCGCAGCAGCTACCGCACGGTACGCGGGCTGCTCGTGCCGTTTTTCATCATGCTCATCCCCGTCGCACTGATCCTCAAGCAGCCGGACCTGGGCACCGCGATCCTGTTCGCCCCGACCCTGTTCGCCATGCTCGTCGCCGCGGGCGCGAAGCTCAGGCACCTGGGGTTGCTGCTTGGGCTGGTTGCGCTGGCGGTCGGGATGAATGTTGCGATCGCGCTGTGGGCGCCCGACTCGATGCAGGTCCTGCGACCGCACCAACGCGCCAGGATCCAGTCCATGGTCAGCCAGGTCCAGGGCGACACCCGCTACGTCAAGACCACCGGGTACCAGCAGGACAAGGCGATCACCCTCGTCAGCGCCGGGGGGCTGACCGGCTACGGGGCCAAGCGGTCCGCGACGATCGTCCGGTTCAACAAGCTGCCGCACGCACACAACGACATGATCTTCGCCATCATCGCCAACCGCTGGGGCACACTCGGGGTGCTTGGCGTGTTGTCGCTGTACATGATGCTGATCGGCTCATTCCTTATGGTCGCCGCACGCAGCCGCGACCCGTTGGCCCAACTCGCCTGCGTCGGGTTCGCCGGGATGGTCTTCACCCAGGTGGTCATCAACGTCGGGATGAACATCGGGCTCTTGCCGATCACCGGGATCACGCTGCCGTTCATCTCCTACGGCGGATCGAGCCTGGTCTCCACCTTCATCATGGTCGGGCTGGCTCTGAACTTCGCCTCACGCCGACCCGCGATGCTGGCGCGCCCCAGCTTCGAGTTCGACAACCCCGACGCCATCTTCCAGTGATCGGGGGGAGTTGTGCTGTGTCACGGAAGTGACACGGACCGAGGTCCATCCGTTTAGCGGCGGGTCGTAGACCCGCGTGTTGGCCAACGGCCAAAACCGGCGATCTGCGATCGCCCGCTAAACAGACCAATACAGCTGACGGGAATCACATCAAAACATACACACCCGCGGCCGGGCCGTCAGCGTTTGAGCAGTTGCTCGCGCTGGATCATGACCTTCAGGGTGTGGCAGACCAGTTCGTTCTGGGTGTCGTCCATGTGGTTGAAGAAGGGCAGGGCGATGGTGCGCTCGCTGATGGACTCGCTGACGGGGAAGTCACCTTTTTTATGGCCGTACAGTTCGCGGTAGAACGGTTGAAGGTGGATGCATGGGAAGTAGTTGGAGGCCCCGATCTCGTGGCGGCGCATCCCGGTGATGATCCGGTCGCGCTCGGTGTGGCCGTACTGGTCGGACAGGCGGACGACGAAGACGAACCAGGACATGTCTTCCTCTGTGCCCGGTTGTACGTTGGGGAGGATCAGGTCGTCGAAGTCCATCAGACGCCGCATGTATATGCCCGCCACGTTTCTGCGTGCCTGCAGGAATCGGTCCAGCCGCTGCATCTGGGCGCACCCCAGCGCGGCGGCGATCTCGGACATGCGGTAGTTGTAGCCCATGCGCTCGTGCGCCAGCCAGGCCCCGGCCTTACTTGCGTCGCCGGTGTGTGCGTCGACCGGTCGGCCCTGGTTGCGCATGGATCGGCACAGGTCCGCTAGGCGGTCGTCGTCGGTGACGATCATCCCGCCCTCGCCGGTGGTGATCTGCTTGTTGGGGTAGAACCCGAAGACCGCGGCCCGGCCAAACGACCCGATCGGCCTGCCCTTGTGCATCCCGCCAAGTCCCTCGCAGCTATCCTCTATCAGCGGGATCTCGTGCGCCCCGGCGATCTGGGCGATCCGGTCCATGTGCTTGGGGTTACCAAAGACTTCGACGGCGAGGATCGCCTTGGTCTTGTCGGTGATCGCGGCCTCGAGCTTGGTCGGGTCGAGGTTCAGGCTCACCGGGTCGATGTCGACGAACACGGGCTTGGCGCCTGCCATCAGGATGCAGTTGGCGCTGGCGACGAAGCTGAAAGGGGTAGTGATGACCTCATCGCCGGGCCCGACCCCAAGGCTCAGCAAGACCAGGTGCAGCCCTGTGGTCCCGGACGACACCGCCACGCCGTGGGTGCGTCCGGCACGCTCGGCGACCAGTTGCTCGAATTTTTCCTGACACGGCCCGATGCTCAGCCGACCGCTGCGCAACACCGACGTAACCGCCTGGATGTCCGCTTCGGTGATGTCGGGACAACTTAAGGGGATTTCACTCATGGTGATGTTGATCCAAGCACCCGGCCAAGCGCCTGCTCGGTTTGGCCGGTGCGTTTCAGGTAGGTCCAGGCCGCCTGGATACGTAGGGAATCCTCGAGCCGCCCGCCGCCGCGCGCCAATAGCGACAGGGCCTGCATCTGCTGTGCGTCCATCGGCCGCTGTGACCGGGCGAGCAGCAGCAGCGCCAATCCCTGGGCGTCGTTACTAATTAATTTCTCTTGCAAACCCTCCACCACCGTGATCGCCTCGGCCGAACTCGTCCGCACCAGGCCAAGCAGGATCGCCTGGGAAAGCAACCGGTCGGTCGAGGCGTCTTCGAGCACCGGCCGAAGCAGCATGGCCGCCGCCTTGGGGTCGCGCTCATAAAGCACCTGGACCGCCTCAATCGCCTCATCCAATCGACGGGCCTTGCCGCGCGGCGGGCTGTCCTGGTACGCCAGGATAAGGCCCAGCAGGATGATTTGCGCGTCAATATCCGCCGCGTGCTCACGGGCAAACGCCAGCGCCCAGGTATTGACCATCGGGTGACCCAGTTCCAGCAGCGCGACCACCGGGTCGGCCACATCCGTCGAGCCTTCTGCGATCAAACGACCGGCCTCGCCGACAGCCAAAAGCATCGGGTCGTCGCTAGTCAGGATCACGTCGAACAGGCCCGGCTCCACCCAAGGCGACAGGTGCAGGGCCGTCATCGCCAGCCGCACACGCCCGGCGGGGGAGTCCTGCGCCCGGTCATACATCTGCCGCCAAAGGTCGTCGGCACCCGGCGCTTCGAACCGTAAAGCGGTCCGCAGCGCCAGCAGCCCAAGGGCCGGGTCCACATCCTGTTCGCTGGTCACATCCACCGCCCACGGGCCGACACGATCGAGGTGGTGGCGCAGCGCTGTACGCAGGAGCATGGCGCGGATCGAGTCCCGCTGCGGGTCGTCCGAGCCGTCGACCGCCAAACGCAGGTGCTTAGCGCCCGCCGGGTCGCCCAGGTGCATCAGCAGCATCGCCGACAGCGCCTCGCCGCCTAGCTTCCGGGCATTCGTAATCGCGTGGTGCAGCAGGTCGGTGTCGTCAAACAAGCCTTCTTCCACCAGACGGATGGCGATCAACACCCGGACTTCGTCTGCTAAGCCAGACCAACCCAGTAGTTGCTTAGCCTGGTCGGCGTCCAGTAAATCGTCATCCATCGCGGCGGTGATGACCGTCCCCTGCACCGCCGCGTCATCGATCTGAGCGATCAGTGTCAGGTCGACCTTCCGGCCAGGGCTGGTCTCAGCCAGGCCCAGGATGCCGTGGATCTTCAGACCCGGGTGGTCCGATTCCGCCAACCTTGCGAATAGGGGGCCGGCGGCCGGGTCGTTCATGTGGCGGATCGCCTTGAGCAGGCGGTTGTGTTTGCCGTCGCGGTGGACGGCGGTGCTCTGTGTGAGCAGGTAGACCGCGGCGTCGAGCGTGTCCTCTTGAGCATCGGCGTAGGCGGCGGGCAAGCCGGATCCACCGAGCCCCGGCACTCCCGGTAAGCCCAGGGGCCCCATCACCGCCACCAGCGCGGCTGAGCATATCCATACCTGCCTCATAGACCGACAGTTTACGGGATCGGCCGGGGGGGTAAAGGCCGACCCAGACCCGGATTGACCAACCGCGCGACTGCGGCGACGATACAGGGCTTCATGCCGTACGAAAGAGACAATATCCACAGCCTAAGCCCCTACGAGCCCGGGGAGCAGCCCCAGACCGATAAGGTGGTCAAGCTGAACACCAACGAGAACCCCTACCCGCCGACCCGGCAGGTGATGGAGGCGATCGCGGGCGTCGGCGCTGATGCGCTGCGCCGCTACCCACCGCCGATGGCGACCCCGTTCCGTTACGCCGCCGCCCAGATGCACGACCTTGAACCCGATCAGGTCATCGCGACCAACGGTGGGGATGAGCTGCTTCGGCTCGCCGTCGCCGTCTTCTGCGACCCCGCCGGTGAAGACGGGCGGGGGGGGATCGGCCAGACGCTGCCGACCTACTCGCTCTACGACGTGCTGGCCCGGATACACGACACCCCTATCGTCCGCGTCCCGCTGGAAGAAGACTGGTCGATCCCCCAGGACTTTGCCAAGCGGCTCAACAATGCGGGCTGCCGGCTGGCGTGGGTTGTCAACCCCCATGCGCCCTCGGGACGGTTCGAATCAAGCGACAGGCTCAGGCAGATCGCGGCCGACTTTAACGGCGTGCTGCTGGTCGACGAGGCGTATGTCGACTTCGCCCGCCACGACGCAAGCGACCTGGTCCGTGGTGAAGACGCCATGGACAACGTCCTGCTGCTGCGCACGCTGAGCAAGGGCTACTCGCTGGCCGGGCTTCGGTTTGGGTACGGCCTGGGTTCTCGTGACCTGATCGCAGCCCTGGACAAGGCCCGTGACAGCTACAACACGGATATCCTCGCCCAGGCCGCCGCCGTCGCCGCCCTGGCCAGCCGAAAAGACGCCGCCGCCACGTGGACGAAGGTCGTCGACGAGCGGAGGCGGGTCGGCGATGAGCTGGCCCGGCTTGGCTGGTGGGTCTGGCCCAGCGACTGCAACTTTATCCTCGCCAAACCCCGCGAAAACGGGCCCGGTGCCATGGAGACCTACGAATCCCTCAAGCGGGACGGCATATTCGTGCGATACTTCGATCAGGACCGGCTCGAAGATAAGCTCAGGATCACCCTGGGCACGCCCGAGCAAAACGACGCACTGCTAAGAGCCCTCACCGCCAGGGGGTGATACGGCGACAGGACACGCATGACATCACGCAACGCCACGATCACACGCAAGACCAACGAGACCGACATCACCGTCGAGCTTAACCTCGATCCCGCCAAGACCGGTGGTTACTCGAACAAGACCGGTGTCGGGTTCTTCGATCACATGCTCGACCATGTCGCGCGTCACGGCCAATTTGGCCTGAATGTCACCGCGGCCGGCGACACACACATCGACGACCACCACACCGTCGAAGACGTCGGCATCGTCATGGGCCAGGCGCTCGAGCAGGCGCTGGGCGACAAGAAAGGCATCGAACGCTACGGGTTCGCCTCCGTCCCGATGGACGAGGCGCTTGCGCGCGTCAGCATCGACCTGTCCGGGCGCGCCGCCCTGGTATTCGACGTGACGTTCAAGGATTCGTTCGGGAAGATCGGCTCGTTCGACAACCAGCTTGTCCGCGAGTTCTTCAACGCCGTCGTCAACGCCGGCAAGTTCAACTGCCACATCGAGGCGACCCAGGGCGAGAACGATCACCACATCGCCGAGGCGATCTTCAAGGCCTTCGGCCGGGCGCTGCGCGAGGCCGTCAACGTCACCGGCGACGACGTCCCAAGCACCAAGGGTTCGCTGTAGAGGTCAGTCAAGCGCCACTGTGATCTTCTTGACCAGTTCCCCGGCGGTCGCGTCATCGAGTTTCCCCGCGGGCCAGCCGATGCCAAGACCGGTCCCCGCAGCGCCGGCGTCGGCCTGGGCGTCAGCGGCGGGCTTGGGGATGATGTGAAAGTGTACGTGCATCACAACCTGCCCGGCTATCTCGCCGTTGTTTTGCAGGACGTTGCAGGCCTGGGTCCCGGTGGCGCTTTTCACCGCCTTGACCAGCTTAGGCAGCGCCGCGCCGATCGCCGCGGCGTCCTCGTCGGGTAGATCATCCAGCGTCACCGCGTGGTGTTTGGGGATCACCAGCGTGTGGCCGGGCGACAGGGGCCCGACATCCAAAAACGCCAGCACACGCCCGTCTTCGTAGAGTTTATGACAGGGGATCTGCCCGGCGACGATCTTGCAGAAAATGCAGTTGTCATCCATGGGCGTAGTCCCGGTTGGTCGGGTGCTTGCCGGGGGTTGGCGGG
Organism: Phycisphaeraceae bacterium; assembly: GCA_029260655.1. Classification (GTDB taxonomy): domain Bacteria; phylum Planctomycetota; class Phycisphaerae; order Phycisphaerales; family Phycisphaeraceae; genus JAJRRS01. Next base: position 4,984 of record JAJDCU010000062.1, on the reverse strand, counting down.
GGTCACCCGCAGGACGGGCGTGTCAATTCGACGGGCCAGACAGCTTGTTGTAGCCCTCGTAGACCATCGCGGCGTTCTTGTCGGCATCCGCGGCCCCGGCAGGTGTGTCCTTTTGGGAGAACAGGTCGTCGTTCTCGTCGGTGGCCTGGGTCGTCAGGTTGTCTGAGTTGGAGAAACCGGAGATGCGCGTGGGCACCTTGGGGGAGTTGCTGAAGTCTACGTGGGCGTCGCCGAACCCCACGGACCCGACCCAGTCGCCCAGTTCGCTGTTGTCGTGCACGCTCTGGTAGGTACTGAGACTGCCCGTGCCCGGGGTGGTGCCGCTGGGTCCATCGGCCACCAGGCGGTCGCTGACGATCGGCGCCAGGGCGCTCTGCTCGTTGCGCCATTCCTCCCGGCGGAAGCGGTCGACCGGGCTGGCAGACGGGTCGGTGCTCAGCGCGCTGGCGATCTTGGACATGGCGTAGGAGTAGTTATCCGTGAACACCCTGAACACATCCGCAGGGGCCGCGCCGATGTTCGGCCAAGGCGCCTTGTTCTCCGAGGGGCTCACGAGCATCTTCCCATCGGTGTAGTTCCCGTCGAGGATGATCCAGTACCGGGCTTGCACGTCCTGCCCGTCACCGCTGTTGCCGGTATCAGCCAGGCTGTTGGCGGTGAACGCAAACCCGTCGAATCCCGGGAAGAAGCCGCGCCGGCTCTCGCTGGACTGGATCATCGCCTGGATGATCCCCCGCACGTGGGCGTTGTTTTCGTGCTGCATCGCGACGCGCTTGGCGCCACCGATCGCAGGGAAGATCAGCCCGACCAGCACGGCGATGATCGCGATCACCACCAGAAGCTCGATCACCGTAAACGCTTTTCGCTTGTTCATAGCCTATGCCCTCATCCGCCCGGATACGCCTTTGATTCTATACGCAGACACCAAACACTGTTTCCTTCCCCGGCCTGTACTCCCCGGGCCCCGCTATTGCAGCCGTACAAACCCGATCACGTGCGGGTTGTCGTCATCCTTATCCTTCATCGAGCTTCGGTCGAAGACCGCGATAAACTGGGCGCTCTCGATCTCCGCCTGGTTGAACTGCCCGTCTCGGTAGCCCCGCACGATCCCGTAGACCACGAACCGGTCGCTGCGCACGGTGTACGCCTGGCTGAGCTGTCGGAACCTCGTCAGCATCCCCTCGTTGTTGTCGAGTAGATCGCCCGCCCGTGCCTGGACCTGTGAGGTCATGTGGTGCTCGTTGGTGGGCGCGCCGGCAAGCGGGTTGAGGTTGAGATACATCAACTCGCCGACGCTGGCGATGCCCGGCTGATTCAGGCGCTTGTCGGTGAACGGACCGTTGACGAAGGGTCTCACGACCGGGAGCAGATCCCGCGCATCCTGGGGGTCGAACCCCATCAGCGGGGCGGCCGCCCAGTAGTCGTCGTGGTTCTCAGCCGGGATCCGGTCCCGGCCCCGGATCGGCTCGTCCCGGTAGGCGACGATCGAGCGCATCAGCCGCTCGGTGTCGTCGGTCGGCTCGTCGCTGGGCATCCCCAGTGTCAGCAGGTGCAGCGGCATGGTGTTGACATTGATCGTCCCGGGGATGAACTGCTCGGTGTCGTTGTCGGCCGAGTCGCCGCTTGTCTCGACGATGTTGTTGCCGTCATCGTTGTCGTTGTCGCGATTGTCGTTCAGCGGGCTGACGGTGGTGAAGATATCCATCAAGAGCGCCGGCCGCGGCAGCCCGGTCCCTAAGGTCACGTCGTAGCCCGGATCGGACGGGTCGATCACCAGGAAGTGCTGGTTGGGATTGGGCGCGAGGAAGGCCGGGTCGTTCATGCGCTGGGAGAACGGCTGGGTTTCGGTGAACCCGAACATATGGATCCACGCCATGTCCGCCACACCCCCGGCGCCGCCCCGGGGCATGAACAGCTTCAAGCTGCGGTAGGCGTTGGTCAGGGCGATCGGCGAGGCGCCCTTGTTGTCAGACCCCAGTGAGTCAAACGCCGTGGCCGAATAAGCGGCGGGGAGGTTGAGGTTGCGCACCTGGGTAACCCGTGTTAAAGGGCCCTCGTCGACGACGTAGTTGATATTGCCGGTTAAGGCCGTGCCGCAATCACGGGAGTAGGACCCTTGCAGGTGCCGATGATTGGCCACGGCATCCGGCACATGACTGATACTGCCCCCGGGCAGGAACGATGCCGCCGCCATCCGGTCGTAGGTCTTCCATTCCTCGGTGCCGGCATTGGGGCCTACCGTCAGCAGGACCTTGACCTGTAATTCGACGGTCATGGTTCCGCCGCTGCTGGGGTCGAACGTCAGCTCGCCGGATGTGAGTTCCAGTTTCACGGCCGTCGGTGTCGGGGCGTCGAAGCCCAGGTCCCCGGGGAGGTCGGACCCGGTCCGTGGGCCGGGGCCGGGATTGAAGCTCTCGTCGAGTTTATTCAGGGGTGGGCTGTAGACGATCAGGATGTCCTCGTCATTGCCGGCCAGGGAATCGATCCGGCCCAGGATATCTGGCTCGCTCATCGCAAAGCCGCTGGCACTGTCAAACTCCCACGTGCCGTCCGCGCCCCCGTTTACGACGATCCTGACCCGCCCGTCCAGGTCGGCGACCTCGTTGATCGGCTGCTCGAACGGGTTGCCCAGTTCGATGACCACCGCCCGCGTGTCGCCGCTGCCGCCGCTTGCCTGGGGACTCTGGTCATACACCCAGGTGTCGAACATGTTGTCGGGGCCCGGCCCGATATACCCGGGGGCGGTGTGATCCACGCCGCCGGCATCCAGGATGTCCTTGTCGACATACAGCGCCTGGACATAGACCTCGCGCAGGAAGGGCAGGCGCTCCATCCCGTAGATGAGGGTGGTGCCGTCGGCGAGGGTGCCCTGGGTGGGTTGGTTATCGTCGTCGGTGTAGTCCTTGATGGCCAGGGCGTATTCCCAGATCAGGTCTTCCAGATCGTTCGGGAGCAGGCCCAGGTAGGTACTCGTTTTTTCACCGGGGAGGTTGAAGACTTGTTCGAGCCGCTCGCGCAGCTCGGATAGGTTGCTTGACTGGTCGTTGATGTCGAACTTGCGCAGCCCGCCGCCGGATTGCGCCCCGCCGTACTTGGCGACGTAGGCTCCACTGCCGCCTTGGGTGGTGAGCATGTGGCGCAGGGCCCAGAACTCACGGGCGTTCACGCGGATTCTGTTGGTGTCGGGTTCGAGCGAGTTACCGGGATCGCTGCCGTAGAACCACCGGCTGATCCGCTGATCCTGATTCGTGGTTCCGAACCCCACGACTTGGGCGTAGGAGGCTTCCGGGCTCCCCGGTCCGCCCAGCGCCGCGATGATCGCCGGGTGCTGGCGCAGCAGCTTGCTGACCTGCTGGCCCGGTGCGTAGCGTTTGCCCATCTGGATCTCGAGGGTGGAGACGATCTTGGTGTCGTTGATCCCGCCGCCTCGGCGCAGCTCCAGCTCGGAGTCGATCAGGTAGTTTCGGTCGACGTTGCCGTAGATCGATCCCTGCTGTTTCCAGAACCGGTCGATGTTGGATCGGGACAGGGGCAGGGGGTTCAGCGGGCTTAGGCCGACGTTGTTGCCCCTGAACTCCAGGGCGTCGATCAGCTCTTGGTCCCAGTCCGAAGGTGCGATGTTAGCGCCAGAGCCGACGTCGAAGGGGGCGATCCGGCTGAACAGCCGGCTGAGGTCGACCCAGGACGGGTTCTCGCCCATGCCGGCGGTAAAGCTCGCGGTCCCCCCGTTGCTGGTCAGGCCGGTGGCGGTGTTGACGTCGAGCATGGAGCTGAGGTCGACGATCCGAAGCGCCATGACGTACTTGCGCCCGCCCATGTTCCGTACGCTGGTGGGGGCCCACTGCCATCGGCTATCGAGCACGCCGTCGGCATCGGCGTCGACGCCGCGTATCTGGAATCTGGGGCTGGGGGCCCAGTCCAAGCCGTCCGGACCGTTCAGCTTGATATCGGTGTCGGAGAAGTTGATATCGCCGTGGCCGCCGTTGATCAGCGTCTCGCCGGGCTCTGTCTGGTTGATATGGCCCCTGACGGGCAGGTTCAGCCAGATACCCTCGAGGTTGGTCAGGTGCAGCCAGCGGTACTCGCCGACGGCGACGGAAGGCGGGGGCACATACACCGGCGCGGACGAAGCCAGCCAGCGGTCGTCTTCGTTGTCGTCCGACCCGTTGACCTGCTTGGGAACCCCGGCCCCGTTGATCGCCTCGGCGTTGTGAGCAGTCAGGGTCCATGGGTAGTCGTAGAGAGGCTCGCCGTCCTTCCAGTTCTCGAAGATGTCGTCCTTGAGTTCGGTGTTGATCCGTCCGAGGATGCCGTTGATGACCAGGTCCATGTAGTCGCGCTCGTGGCGAGACGAGGCGAACTGGTCCATGCGGACGCGCTGCAGGTAGGCGATCCCCAACAGCGCGATGATGACCAGCACAGTGACACAGAGGATCAGCAGCGACCCGCGCTCGGCGCGAAGCCCACGGGCTCTACGCCCATTGCCTCGAAGCCCGCGCTTGAACAACGCGGGGTTGATGTTGTCTTGTCTTTCACCTGTCGAGCGTTTCATCGGTCGCCTCCTCTCGCGTTAGGCGGCGGTGCGTGTGTGATTAGCAGTGCCTGACCTCATTCTTATCCGCGTTCATCCCTGTTTCGCCGTGTCCGTCTCTCCAGGGTTAACTGCTTACCTGATCCCCTGATGGTTGACCGGGATGATGGTCTCGAACCATTTGCCGGCTTCGGGCTCGATTTCCCCGGTCGCCGGGTTCAGCGCCTGTCGTCCCTCGAACTCCCCGCGTCGGTCGTGCAGCCGGTAGCGGATGCGCAGCATCCAGGGCCATTGCGTGAACTCGTTCGAGCCCGCGTGCTGCCAGATGAACGCGTCATCGACACGGTTGAACGCCGTCAAGAGCCCGGCGTTTGGCAGGTAATTGGCCACCGGCGGGGGGGTGGGGTAGGTGGTTGGCTCGAAGGGGTTGAACAAGGGGCCTGGGGGGTTGGC
>JAJDCU010000061.1 GCA_029260655.1 Phycisphaeraceae bacterium | reverse complement strand
ACCAAGTCGACGCACCTGTTCGCCGACGAAAAACACAACGACCACGGCAGCAAGGTCTACCAGATCCACGGCCCGCTGTTCTTCGCCTCGGTCAATTCCTTCAAGGAGCTATTCGACCCGGCCAACGACCCCGACGACGTGGTGATCGACTTCTACTACACCCGCGTCTACGACCAGTCCGGGCTGGAGGCGATCAACTTTATCGCAGACAGGTACAGCACGCTGAGCAAACGCGTCCACCTCACGCACCTAAGCGAGGAGTGCCAGGAACTGCTGGGCAAGGCCGGCGACCTGGTTGAAGCGAATATCTCGGATGACCCCCACTACCACGTCGCGACGGATCGGCTGGGGTGATTAAAGCGTTCGAACTTCGGATCTTATTCATTCCCGAATCTGGCGACTTCTTCTCGTCCTTTCCCGGAAAGGATAAGCATCGACCCCAGTTACCGGGTTGATGCGGTCGCCCGGAAGCGTATGAGTTCTTGCCAGACTTTGTTGCGTAGTTCTTTGATGGGTTTGTTGCTGCCGGCGTAGCCGTTGCCCAGGAACGAGAAGGCCAGCCAATGGCCGTCGAGGGTTTGGATGTAGCCGGAGTTGGTTGAGACGCTGGACATGCCGCCGCCCTTGGAGAAGACGCGTTTAGGGTCGAAGGTGTTTAGGGGGGTGCCGTCCCATGTGTCGTTTTCGGGGAGGGCGACTTTGTAGATGGGTAGGCCGTCGAAGAAGGGGCCGAAGTGTTCGTGTGTTTTCATAAAGGTCAGGAGCTTGGTGGATGAGTCGGCGGATATCAGGTTGTAACGTGACAGCCCAGAACCATCGACCAGTCGGAAAGAGCCTTCCTCAAGGCCCGAGGTGTTGATCAGCCATTCGGTGATGACCTTCGCGCCGGCGGGCCAACTCACATCGTCTTCAGCGTACGTCTCCGCCAGCTTCAGCAGCACCATCTCACCCACCGCGTTCTTGCTGACCTTCAGGAAGTGACGCATCGCCCCCTTGAGGGTTTGGCCTTCTTGTGAGGCGAGGGGTTTGCCGGGTGCTGATGCGGGACGTGTTATAGATGTCGCAACCGTCTGGCTATGGAACTCGACGCCGCGATCGGACAGCATCTGCCTAAATACGGCGGCGATCCATCGTGAGGGATCGTGCATCGTGATCGTTTTACGCACCGGCTCGGCATCGGGCGGAAGGTTCCCCGTGACACGGATAGTCTCGTGGAACGGTTCACGCGTGATCTTTAAGCCGGGCCTGTCGCCGCGGGCCTTGGCGACAACTTCGACTGCGGGCCACGCAGACGCCGGCTCTAATGCCACTACGGGGGCTGACTTCCCCGACGATGCGACCACGGTCAGCGTGTTGAAGTTCAGCATCACCGATCGAATCGAGATGTTGTAGTCGTCCGGGTCGTCATCCCACATCCAGCCCGGCCCCTTGATGGGCACCCCGCCCCACCTGGGGTTTTCTTGAACCGACACGGTCCCACGCACCACACGCAGGTTGTGATCATTGACCAGCGCATCGGCGAGGCTTGCGAGGCCATCGGTATTCAGCATCGGGTCGCCGTCACCGCGTATCAGCAGGTCGCCTTTGCACACGCCCCGCTTGATGCCGTCGGTTGAAACCACCTCGGTCTTCCAGCGGTAGTCGGGGCCAAGCAGATCGAGTGCGGCGGCTGCGGTGTAGATCTTCAGGTTGGAAGCGGGGACCAGCAGCTTGTTCCCGCCGCGGTTGTATACCACTTCGCCGGTCTGCAGGTCGACGACCTTGAGCGTGATGGTGGTGCGGTCGGCGGTCGGGTGTCCTTCGATGAGCTTGTCGAGTGTCCGGCGAAGCGCATCGGTGTCCAGCGGCTCGGCGGCCTGGAGGTTGTGGGCGAACAGGAGAAGGACAGCGGCTGTCGCTGCTAAACCGCGTAGGTTCTTGATGTGCTTCATGGGGAGTGCTCCGGGTATTTGCGGCCGCCCAAAATTGACTCGCCTTCGGTGTATCAAGTTGGGTTGGGATCGGTGAGGTAACGCATGTTACTACGGCGCGCGAAAGAACACCGGGCCACATAATCGTCCGGTGCAGCATGGATGATCGGGAGTATAGGTCTAGCCGGTCTGGCTTAGGCGGCCTTGGCGGCGGGCTTTTGGTTTTCAGCGAAGATGGGGAAGCCGACGGTGACAGCCGAGCTGGCGGTGTGGATCGTGACTTCGATCAGCCAGTCGGTGCGGGGGTATTCCCATCGGCTAAACGGCGTGCTCGGATGGCGCTTCTTGTCGGGGACCTCGAAGGTGAACTCGCCGTGGATCACTTCGCCAGCGTGGACGGCCCGGTCTTCGACGGCGGTCTGCGACGAGGTGTAGTAACGCACGGACCCGAGCCCGTTTCGTCGGGTGCACGTCAGGGCGACACGGACCTCGCGGACGAGTATGTCGCGCAGGAACGGTTGCTCGATGCGGACGATGACCTGTTCGCTAAGGTGCGCGACCTTCTGGGTCATGTGGGCCTTGGGCGTGCCGATCCTGGACGCGGCGCCGGCGGCGCCCACGGCGCGGAATGCCGGCCAGAAACCCGCGACGACATACAGCGCCGCCACGACGCCGGACTTCACCTCGTAGGGTGCCGGCGTGTACAGGTAGTAGTGCGCCAACACGACCGCGCCCAGCATGTACCACAAGACCGACACCGCCGACCAACCCAACACACGGTCGGCATAGGAGCCGCCCGGCGTCAGGCAATACCAGTCGAACGGCCCGCCGGTGATCGCGACCGGCTCGTGGGCAAACACCCCGCCGGCGCGGATCGGCAAGAGGCCAATGCACAGCAGCACGATGCCCGCCAGGACCAGGCTGTATGGGTAGAACCGACCGACCCGCAGCAGGAACGCCTGGCCCGGGTCCGACGGGTTGTAGTAGGCGGTCGAACCTTCTTCGGATCGGATACGGCGCGTCAGGGCCTCGATCGATTCACGTGCGCCGTGGACGCCCAAGGGGGTGGCCTGCGTGCTCTCGTAGGTCTTGCCCCGGATGCTGTAGCTGAACAGCACGTCCGGCTCGAAACCGCCCACCCGGCTGGGCTGCACCTCGTTTTGCTGGACCGAGACGGGGACCTGCTTGTAGGCCGTGAGCATCCGGTGCTGACGCCAGACGCCGCGCACGCCAAGGCCCGCGATCGTGGCCGCAGCCAGCACGATGAACAGGATGTATGCCGCGATCCGCATAGGCTTGTGATCGATCCGCTCGGGGTGTTGCATCCATCGCGGCTCGCCGCCACACCCCCGGTCCTTCCCCGGCCGAGGACGTGCGGGCCGCAGGTGGGTATTATCGGTTACATGATTGCCAAGATTGAGGGCCTGCTGGAATCCGTGGACGCCGATAAGGCGTATGTCCGGACCCCGGACGGGCTGACCTACGAGCTTCTGCTGCCGGCCTACACCGCGGCGCGGCTTAACGGATCGATCGGCCGGGACATCACGCTGCACACCCTGCACTACCTGGAATCCCAGGCCCAGGGCGCAACGATCTACCCCCGTCTGGCCGGGTTCCTGACCGTGACCGATAAGCGTTTCTTCGAGCTGTTCGTCACCTGCAAAGGGATCGGAAACCGCCGGGCGCTTAGGGCGATGACCCTGTCGTCCGCCCAGATCGCCGGCGCAATCGCCGACCGCGACCTGGCGATGCTCCAGAGCCTGCCAGAAGTCGGCAAGCGCACCGCCGAGACCATCGCCGTGACGCTTAAGGGCAAAGTCGATCGTTTCCTCGACGCCCTGCCCGCCGGCACGATCGGACCCGATGGCGAACCCGCAGCAACACCCTCCGGTGGCCTGGCACGCGACGCACTCCACGTCCTCTTACAACTCGGCGAAAACCGCGCCCAAGCAGTCGCCTGGATCGACCGCGCCATGTCAAGCGACAAAGCCCCGGCGGATGCCGAGGCGTTGGTCGCCGAGGTCTATCGGATCAAGGGCGGGGGTTGACCCGTAACGTAATAAGTGATTGAAGTAGATTAAACCTTCTATTCAAGACATGAGAGATGAACGAGAAGAAGCCCATCAAACTGTTTTCGTGGCAGAAATACAGCCTAATGGGCTTGGCTTTATTCGGGGGAGTTGCTCTTTCCATATATCGTAGCTACACCCACAAGGGTTACATCGACAAAATCGATGTTGTGAGTATGGCTATTGCCGTACTGTTGTTTTTGGGAATTGTTTGGAGCGTAGTATGGTGGTGGAATCGCCCGGAAAAGGATGAGTAAATGCTAGATACTTATGATCAATGGAGCGGCTTGATTCCGATACTCTGCGGGATCTACGGACTCCTGCTGGCTTACCGTGTGGTGCCCCGAAAGCCCAAAGATCCAGAAAAAATGGATTTGTGGCACCGCAAATTCGGAAAACCGATGAAGATTGCCAGCCCTTTTTTCATCATATTCGGGATTTTGGAGTTACTTGGTGTGTTATGACTTGTTTCAGATAATTGCCCGTAGATGAAGGGTCCAATCGCCCGGCGAAGCGTGTATAGATAGACCTGGACGTTGTCGTGGAGCATTGAAAGATCAAGGGTGAAGGTGCGGCTTACCCGCCCATGTGGTAGAAGAACTCTTCCTTGGTGATCTTGCCGTTTTCGGTGGTGAACAGGCCGGCTTCTACCATCTGCATGCGGTTGCCGGCCATGGGGCCGCACTTGGCGGTGACGTCGTAGTTGAAGATGAGGATGAAGCGGTCGTCGTGGGGGAACGGGCCGGTGACTTTGCCGGAGTGGACCTCGTTGTTCTCGCTCCACCACTGGTTCTTGCCGCGGATGGCGTCGATGCCGGTCATGGTCTGGGGCATGTCAGGGCCGCCGCAGTCGCAGGCCTCGACGCTGACGACGTTGTCGGCGTAGAGGGTGTTGATGGCGTCGAGGTTCTTGCCCTGGTTGCACAAGTCGGCTAGCTGTTTGCCGATGGCCAGGGCGTCGGAGATTCCGGGGGTGTCGGTGGGCATGGGATGGGTCCTTTTCATAGGGATTAGGGATGAGTGACAATCAAGGTGTATCAATGATAGGGTTTTGTACGGTACTTGTCAAGGCCCATATTCTGGGCGGAATCCGCTGACTGTTAGCCAGCGGCTATCGACGAAAAAGCTCGACCGGTGGATTGAGAGTGCTCTAGTTGCCGGCCTGGTCGGCGTAGAACTTGCCCAGGCTCTTAAGGCAACCCAGCCAGCCGGTAGTGTGGTCGCTGCGCTCTAATGGTTTGGTGAGGCGTTCGTGGGTGAGCAGCAGCTCGGTGGCGGGTTCATCGTTGAAAGTTGCATCGAAGAGTTCGATGGTGACAAGCGAGGTGCCGCCGAAGTCGGGGTTTGTTTCCCATGTCCAGGTGAAAACGAGTTTGTCTGGCGGTTGTAGTTCGATGAACTCGCCGACGACGATGTGTTCTTTGCCATCGGGTGCGATCATCCCGACGCGGTATTTCCCGCCGGGGTTTGGGTCGATAGTACAGACGCCGGGCTTCATCTCGGGCGAGGCGCACCACCACCGCTTGCGGATTTCCGGATCCAGCCAGGCGTCGTAGACGGTTTGGCGTGGGGCACGGATCAGTCGAGTCAGGCGGACGTAGTCTCCAACGGCTTGAGGCATCATGGGTCTCCATAGGGTGTTTAGGTTGGTTATTTCTTTTTCTTGAGTCCGCGGGCGGGCTGTTTCTTTGCGGGTAAATCTCCGACAAAAGCCGTTGCCATGGCGACCCACCCGTCGAGTTGGCGCATGGTCTTGCAGCCGGGCGGATCCACCATCACCCAACCGCGCATGGGCTTGCCGGTGATATCCATCGGGCGGACATGGGGCTTATTCAATGCCTTCTCGGCTTGCTCCTCACCGATGCGCAGGACCAGGGCGTCGTGATAGATGCCACAGCACATGTTTCCACTCAGGAAAAACGCCACGCCGCCGAACATGACGCGTTCGGTCAGGGGGCTGTTGGCAGCGGCGCTACGCAGGCGTTCGGTGAGTTTGAGGTCGCTGTGCATGACGGGCATCCTGTGAGCGCAGTCGGGGCTTGTGTGCGTCGTACTTCCCGTTACCTGGGTCTATGTGGACCATGCCCGGCATGCCCAACAAGCCGGTCCAATGCGCCGTTCCAACCCCAGATGTGCCGCTCGGTAATTGGGCCAGTCGGCAGTTTTTCGTGGGTCAGGGTGATCTGTGTCCCGCCGTCGCGGTCGGTCAACTCGATTGTCACCGTAGAATCGAAGTTCATCTGGTCCGCGGTGAACTCGTCGTGCGGCGGTATCCATGCCCATGTGAAAACAAGACGGCGCGGCGGGTCTACCACGAGGTACTCACCGGCGACGGTATTGACATGGCCGGTGTCCGGGTTGGCGTAGCCGAACCTGAACCTGCCGCCGACACGGGCGTCGACCTCGGTGAATGCCTGCTTGATCGCTTCGTTGGGCGACAGCCAGCGCGCGACCTGCTGCGCGTTCGTCCAGGCATCGAATACACGCTGCGGCGTTGCCTTGAGCCAGCGTGTCAGGCGCACGGAGGGTGTCGTTGGGTCTGTCATGGCCCGCCCTCTTCCCCGGGGTGATTCCCATCGATACCAAAGCCCACATCGTCACCGCCTGCGCTCTCCAGGAAGCCGGCAAGCGCATCGAGTTGGTGGTTCCAGAATTGTCGGTGGTGTTCGATCCATTGAGCCGCCTCGTTGATGGGCTTGGGGTCCAGGCGGCAACGTCGTACCCGGCCGTCGCGTTGTTGGGTGAGCATGCCCGCGTGTTCGAGGACGCGCAGGTGTTTGCTGATCGCTGGGGGCGACATGTCAAACGGCTCGGCCAACTCGCCGACGGATACGCCCTGGCTGAAATCGGCTTCGCCCAGCCTGGCCACGATCGCCCGCCGGGTCGGGTCCGCCAGGGCCGAGAAGGTGGCGTTGAGGGATGGGCCTACATACTTAACCATTTGGTTAAGTATATGATGTGGAGCGAGCCTGTCAAGGGTGTTGCGATGGGTGGGTGCGGATGAACCGGGCCGTCAAGTCGGCCGAGATCTAGTACGTCGCTTAAGTAAGACCAGTGAAGCGATTAAGAAGAATATTGTCGCGGCGGGTTCGGGAACGACCGACCCGGGGGGCGGGGGCGTGCCGGTGTTCCAGTTGCCCAGGACGACGTTGAGGTCCTCGATCCCGACATACCCGTCGCCGGACGGATCGCCCAGCAGCAGATCACCCATGGCGACGTTCAGGTTCCAGTTGCCGAGGATGAAGTTGAGGTCTTCGATCCCGACGAACCCGTCGAGGTTCAGATCGCCCGGCAGGCCCGCTGCGGTAACGAGGTCGAAGAAGTCGGTGTTGTCCATCGTGGCGGTGACGCGGTAAGCGTTGGCGCCTAAAGCGTAGACCGGGACGTTTGCGGCGGTGTGGCCGGTGCTTGACCAGGAAACGGTCGGGAGGTTGCCCGGGCCGTTGTCGGCGAGGACGTTCAGCCCGCCGGTCTCGTGGTCGGCGGTGACAATGACGAGCGTGTCGTTTCGGCCCCCGGCCCAGTCGAGCACGGCCTGGACCGTGTTGGAAAACTCGATCGTCTCGCCGATGTTGTGCGCGAGCAGGTTGCTGTGTCCGGCGTGGTCGATCTTGCCGCCTTCGACCATCAGGAAGAAGCCGTCGGGGTCGTTGTCGAGGATGTCCAGCGCGGTGGTGGTCATCTGTGAGAGGTGCGGCAGCGCACCGAGCCCATTGACTTCGTAGGGCAGGTGGGTCGTGCCGAACTGCCCGGAGACAAATGTCTGCGTGTTGGTGTTCAAAGCAAGCAGCCCGGCGGCGTCGGTCACGACGTTGTAACCGGCTAACTGCGCGGAGGCGACCGACATCCCGTGAGCGCCGCCGCCGAACAGCACGTTCGGCCGGGTCTGGTTGAGGTAGTCGCCGGCGATCTGTGTTGAGTTGTATCGGCTGGGCTCGTGCGCGCCGAACCCCGCGGGGGTGGCGTGGGTCATGTACGTCGTGGTGACCAGCCCGGTGTCGCGCCCCAGCGCCTGGTAGTGTTCCAGCAACGTGGTGAGTTCGCTGCCGTCACCCGGCAATGCCAAAGAGATCACGCTGTTGTTGACCTTCTGCCCGGTCGCCAGCGCGGTCGCTGCGGCGGCAGAATCGGTGATGGCGGCGTTGGCTGCGTTAGTCGTGACCAGGCCCTGGTACGGCAGCGACTCAAATGACAGCGGCCCGCCATTGAACATCCTGGCCGCCTCGACCTGATCCGGGCCCATCCCGTCACCGATCATAAAGATGACATTTTTCGGCTGTGCTGATGCGAGGGAAGCGGTTATCGCGCAAGTCAACGTGGCGGTAAGTAGTGAACAGATCTGATTTAGCATGAATCAATCTCCACCGGGCCCGAGCATTGGGCCGCGTGGAAGTCATTATATCAGATAATTCAGTATTTTTATCTGGTGCACAGCCCACCCCCAAACAATCGTCGAGAAAGCCATCTCGGGTCGGCCTGGTTTGAGAGCAGAAAAACAAGATACGGCTTGGGTCTAATCGATCCCCTGCTCGGCGAGCCAGCGTTCGGCATCGATGGCGGCTTTGCAGCCCATGCCGGCGGCGGTGATGGCCTGGCGGTAGACGTGGTCGGCGACGTCGCCGGCGACGAAGACGCCTTCGATATTCGACGTCGATCGGTAAGGGTCTTTGAGCTTGATGTAGCCGGCGTCGTCCAGGTCGAGTTGGCCGTTAAGAAACTCGGTGATCGGGGTGTGACCGAGCGCCATGAACAGGCCGGTGAGTGGGAGTTCGCGTTGCTCGTCGGTCTTGGCGTCTTGGAGTGTGACGCCTGTGATGACCTTATCGCCGAGCACGTCGGCGACCTTGGTGTTCCAGAGTACCTCGATCTTGGGGTTATTCATCGCGCGGTCGGCCATGATCTTGCTGGCGCGCAGGACGTCGCGGCGGACGATCATGTAGACCTTGGAAGCGAACTTGGTGAGGTAGCTGGCTTCTTCCACGGCCGAGTCCCCGCCGCCGATGACGGCAAGTTCGGCGTCGCGGAACATCGGCAGCGCACCGTCGCAGACCGCGCAGGCGCTGACCCCCCCGCCGGACTGGGCGAGGCGCAGTTCATTCTCCTGGCCGAGCCAGTTGGCTTTTGCACCGGTGGCGATGATGACGGCGTGGGACTTCACCTCGACGCCGTTGTCCCCGACGATTGTGAAAGGTCGCTTAGAGAGATCGACGCTCTTGACGTTCTGAAACGGGGTGTAGAGGGGGGCGTCTTTGTTGACTTGCTCGTTGGTCTGGATGCCATCATCGGTGACGACGCGGGTGCCGAAGCGCAGGGCCTGCTTGGCAAAGTCCTGCATCATGTCTGGGCCAGTAATGCCTGATGGGAACCCGGGGTAGTTTTCGACCTCGGTGGTGAGCATGAGTTGCCCGCCGGGGAGCAGGTCTTTACCGGTCGCTCGGCCGGGGAAGACCAGGGGGTTGAGGTTGGCGCGTGCGGCGTAGATCGCGGCGGTCCACCCTGCGGGGCCGGAGCCGATGATCGTAACTTTCTCGATGGGGTGTGTTTCGCTCATGGCGGGGGATTGTAGCAACTGTCTGGTTAGCAACCGTTACGTCATTGAAGGTCGAAGAGTTCATTGGACTCTGGGCCAAACCAGCCGAAGCCCAGGTTTCGGTAGAAGTCCTCGAACTGCGGGTGGGTGAAGGTCATGGTTTCGGCGTCGACATGCCCGTCGGCCCAGGCTACGTGGGTGTTGTTCATATGCCGGAAGTGGATGGACGGGCTCCAGCGCTGCGCCGACGGCGGGCCGGGGAACTGCTGAACGAAGGGCGTCTCGGCAAAAGAGTATTCGATCAGCAGGTTGCGGCCTGCGACGATTTTGAAAAAGGCGGCGTCGGTGAACATGACGGTGGCGCTTGGTTGCGCCGGGTCGTCGGCGCGGGCGGTGTTGCGCGCGGCCTCGGGGCTTGTGCCGTAGAGGTCGTTGCGTCCGCCGAGGTAGGCGCGGTTGTACCCGTACCCGCCCGTTCCGACCTCGAAGCCGGGCGCATCGTGGTCGAGTTGGTTTTCAAATGTCGGGCAGTAGCGTACCCGCCCGTCCGCACCGATGTAGTTGGCTAGGGGTCCGCGTGTCGGGTCGAAGGTGTTTTCTTCGAGGGTGCCGTTGCCGGGCGCGTCGCGTTGGCCGTGCCAGCGTTTGGTTCCGCCGAAACCGACGAAGACGTCTTCCGACGCCGGGACGTAGTATCCGCCTGCATCTTCGGCGTAGGCGGAGTTCGCCAGTGTGAGTTGCCTCAGGTTCGACAGGCAGACCGCGCCGCGCCCCGACTCGCGTGCCCCGCCGAGTGCCGGGAGTAGCAGGCTCAGCAACAGCGCGATGATCGAGATGACGACCAGCAACTCGATCAACGTAAAGCCGCGACGCCGCCGATCAAGCGGCGTCACGGGAGGTACGGGTTGTATGACTGGTAGCGTCATTATGAAACGATCGTCAGCGTTTCCGTGTCGCCAACGCACATGCGGATGCGGTAAGGATGACAGCCGTCGCTGGCTCGGGAACGGTTGCGGCTGTCGGTGGCGGCGGCGTTCCCGCGTTCCAGTTGCCCAGCACCAAGTTCAGGTCCTCGATCCCGACGAAACCGTCGCCGCTGACGTCGCCTTGCCGTATCGCCCCAGAGGCCACGGTGTTATTCCAGTCCCCCAGCACGATCCCAAGGTCTTCGATACCGACAAACCCGTCGCCGTTTAAGTCGCCCTCGAACTCAAGCACCTCGATGTAGTCCACGTCCGGCGCGATGAACGAGCCGAAGGGAAACGCGCTGTCGCTGACCGATCGCAGACGGAGGTAAGCGATCGTGGTCAAAACGATTGGGTCGCCGTTGATATCGATCGCGGTAGACAGGTCGAATGCGTCGCCGCCGGGCGTAACGTCGAAGTAGCCGGGGAGGTTGGTGTCGTCGTCAAACGGGGCCGAGTAATTGAGGCTGAAGTCCGGGTTGCTGGTGATGGTGATCGGGTTGTTCGCGGAGCGTGGGTCGGTGATCTGGTTGTAGTTGCCGGGCTTAAGAAGATAGAACGTCTCGTCCTGCCAGCCGCCGGGCTTGGCCCCGCCGCCGTCGGATTCGACCGCGACCTCGACGAATCCGGGTTCGTAAAACTGAAACGCCGACGGCGCGTTGCCGACAACCAACAGATCGTCACCCGGTCCGTTGACCACTTCGACACCGAAACCCACGACCAGGCCTGTTGTGCGGTTGTTGGCGCCGGTGGCTGGGTCGTCTGTCCATCCGCCCAGTGAAACGACTTGCGTCAACGTTCCCTGTGACAAAGCGACCTGCTCGCCGGGCCCGCCCAGCGCCGCCTGTGCGTTGTCGAAAAGCTCCGCCGGGTCGGAGCCGAACACCGCGTCCACATTGCTGCCCGGCTCGTAGTAGCCAGGAACATCGGCGTACCGTGCGCCTGACGCCGGCGTACTGAATACCGACACACATACCCCTGCCGTGCCCATCCATCCAATCATCTTCCATGACTTTGCAAACATCGTTTTCTCCTTGCCCTGTTTCGCGCAGGGCAACCCCTCGACTGACAAAAAGAATGTCCGTCCTCACGATGATTGCTTGGGCGAATGCGGGGCCGACGAGGGGAGACGGCGACGCGGAACCTGCCCGAGCGTCCCGTTCGCGAGGACACTATCGGCACCCTTTCAGGCAGGTCTTCCGGCTTAGGGCTTCGTCCCGCCAACCTTCCCACCCGACCCGTTGCAGGCCAGGCAGTGGCTTATTCGGCGGGACGCTGGTCCGACTTCCAAAAGTCGGGCCACCCATTACGGCGGCGCGTCCGCGGGGGAGTTTCAAGGTCAAAGCCCGATAAAAGCCTCGCCTCAAGCACCCCACTTCCCTTTTCACGCAGCCCCGACAGCCTATCTGCCGACGCCACGCACCCGTGGGTTCACAATCAGACGCTACCCCATCTCCCCGACCCCCGCAAATCCCCCCTCCCCGCCCGACTCAGCCCCGGAAAGCGACCCCGGGACTTGAACCGTCCGCCGTGTAAGGTAAGATTGACGACTCGCCAGGACACGCGGGTGTAGCTCAGTGGTAGAGCGTCACGTTGCCAACGTGAATGTCGTGAGTTCGAATCTCATCACCCGCTTTCGTAAAGCCCTCCCAGCCAACAGGTTGCGGAGGGCTTGTTCGTTTATAGCTGTACGCTCTTCCCAAATATGCTCTTCTGTACGCTCTCATAGTCATGGTACCGCGATCTAAATGGGATTTTGTTGCAGCAAACGGGATCTGCTATACGCGCACAGGATAAGCGTGGCCGTCACCACGCTTGTAAGAAACTCACCCGGCCCTGGGGCCTGCCGGCGGGGATTGACGGGTCGGCGATCGGCCCCGGTAGGGGCCCGCCGCCGCCGGCTTTGGGTGGGGGTTATTCGGTTTTCAAAGAGCGTTTGAACGGGCTTCCATCCTGGGTCGATCGGTCAGTTAAGCCCGATTGCCTCGGCCTTGAGCACGTCCCTAATTCAGTGGTTCGCCGACTTCGAGGTCGGCGCGCGTTGGGTCACGGCCTTGGTTGATGATCGTGCCGTGGTTGATGTGTTGGATGACGGGCCGACCGGCAGCCCCGAGCCCCTCGCCCGTGATGTCGGGGCCGGCTTGAAGCGATCGCTGGACCACGTCGCCAAGCTCCGGTCCTATCCGGCCGTCCCCCCCAGTAACCAGCAGCCGGGGATCAAACTTCGAGAAGAACGTGCCCTCAAACTCTGTGATCTCGGCGGCGTTAACTATGCTGCTGTTACCGCGAGCCATCACTCGATCGAAGGCTGCCAGCTTGGCCTGGGAGTCAACCTCGCTGAGTTCGCCGGACTGGACAGCATTCCCTAACTCTCGATCAATGATCGCCCGTGCCGTCGCTATGCGAATCGCCCGCGTGTCGTTCTGCCGCTGAAGGAGCAGGCGTGATTCATTTTGCTTGAGGTTCAGGTTCAGGCTCTGTATCTCATCGGCACCGAACTGAGCGGCTGCTTTCTGCGACACGCGCAACGTCTTGCTGCGCCCTGATTCATCTACCCGGCCCACACTGGCGAGCAGGTCATCGAGGATGCGCTCATCGGCCAGCGCAGCGAGCCCGGTCAATGCGCTGTCGCCGCCGATCAGTTGCAGCTCCTCCGGGGCGATCCGGCCCTCACTGAACGCCGCAGCGATTTCACGCAATGCGGTGGGCAGGTCGTCGCGGTTGATGTCCTCGCGCTCTAGGATTTTGGATCCTTCGGGTGTGCCTTGGCCTTTGATGGACAGCGCAATGTTCTTCAGCGAAGTGACCGCTTCTTCGTTGGGCAGGCCCAGGCCCGTGATGCCGGACACGAATCCTGCGGACTGACCCGGCGTGAGTCCGGCGACATTCACGCCGGTCGACAGGAACTTAGCCAGCAGCGGTACGAACTTCGCAACTTGCAACTCGCCGGCCTCGTCGATCGCCTGTTCCAAGATATTCGACGCGGCGATCGGGTCGTTGGTGAACTTGTTGATCGTGCTCAGCCCCCCCGCGATGTCGATCAGCGGGGCCGTCGTCTGCTGGCCCTTGAGGGCCGCGAGGGTCAGCAGTTGCTTGAGTTGCTCGCGGTCGGCGTTCGGGTTCTTGCTGCGCAACGAACCGAAGGCACGCACGCCCTCGCTGGGGTCACGGCCGGCCAGCACCGCCTGTTCTTCTGCGAACGCTCGCTCGGTGGGGTCCGGCACCAGGCTCAGGAATTGAAGCTCTAGCGCAGCGTCGGCGGCGGCGCGGGTGAGCTGCGCGTTTTCCTTGAGCCGGCTGTTCACCGCATCCAGGTGCCGCTCGTATGCCGCCATCGCCGCGTTGATGCCGGACACCCCGATAAACCCGCCGATCATCCCGGTCAGGGCCCCGCGAGCCGCCGAAGCAGCCTTGGCGAATAGCCCGGTGTTGCCCGCCGCTGATGACGCGGACCGGCCGTAGTCATCGGCACCATCCGCCGCCCGCCGTTCCGCACGCCCGGTATCTTTCAGCGAGCGGGTGAGTTTCTTGTTTTCCCTGGTGCGGTCGCGTGCCTTGTCCGACGCCTGGTCTGCCACCTGCCCCGACTCTTTAACCTCGTCGGAGAGTTTGCCCTGCTCACGGACTACATCGCGCAGACCTTGTATCGCGTCGTCGGCGTCGGCTTCGATTCGGAATTTAATCCCGTCGTCCATTGCCTGACCTCCCTGCCTTGTCCGATCATCTGTGCGTGCCGCGTTCGCCGCCTCAGCGCGTCGTCACGTCTTCGGGTCTAATGGCCCGGTTGGTTCCGGGAACGCTGGGGCGTGGCTCCCATGGCGTCTTAGTGGCCGCCGCTCTGGTGTATTCAATCAGCATCGACGACGCGGCCCTCTTGAACCTCACCGCGAAGCGGGAGACCACCGACCGGCCAAAGTGCGTCCCGGAACGATCGGCGAGCCACTTGCGATCACTGATCCCGTAGCCCCGTGGCGTCAGCAGGAAGCGGCCGAAGTCCTCGACGATGGATAGGTCCAGCTCGAAGACGCTGTGCCGGTAGCCTTCACACGCCAGCATGAGGATCGCCAGGTGCGCCAACTCGGCGATCGACAGCGCAGACAGCGGCCCGAGCCGGTCGTGGTCTATCTCCGGCCGATCGTGCGTGCCGTTGTATTGGCCACTTCCGTTCACCGACTGCGCTCCCTTCGATTATCTAAACCCTAAAAGCCCGCCCCGCCCACGCTGGACGAGGCGGGTCCAGGGGTTCCGCCTTGGTTAGACATACTCCGCGAACAGCAGATTACGCACCGCCGCCACGCTGGACAGACGCCCCGGCCTGGCGATCGCCACAGCCGTGAGGAATGTACCCGCCGTGCCGTCGCCGGCCGTCGCCTGGAGTTGCAGGTAGCGCTCGCGTGGGCTGCGAAGATCCACGCCGAACACGAAGGGCTTGTTGTCATCGGTCGCACCCGGCAGGGCCGTAGCCGCCTTGACAAGCACGGGTACGCCGCCGAGCGTGGTGGCGTCGGTCTTGACGGCCGACTCCATCACCTTCAGCACGGCCATCGCCACGTCGGTCGCGCCGAGCTGCCCGAGGAACTCTAAGTACCCCGCCCCTTCGATGTCGTTCAGGTCGATCACCTGTGAAACAAACGCTGCGTTATCTACGATCGCGCCCGGCAGGATGGCCGGGAGTATCTTGGTTTCTTGTATGGGTCGCATCGTGCGATTTCCTTTTGGGGTTGGTGTTGCTTTGTGTGTCGCTGTGGGTTGATAGAAAGCGCCGGGGGTCGGAGTGTTGGAGGCAAACACCCCCGGCGCTCGGGTCGGAAGGTTGTCGCTTACGCCGCCTGGGTAATCAGGCCGACTATCGGGCCGGCATCGGCATCCGTCCCCAAGTCCTCGATGCTGATCGCCGGGCGCATCGTGCCCAGCACGGTCACCTGACGCTCGGCGAACTTGTATTCCTTGCTGGCCTCCATCGTCATCTCACGACGTAGGCCAAAGGTCGCCGCAATCGAGAGATCGCCATACAGGCACGCGACCTGGCTGTTGCCCTCGACGCGCGGCATGACGTTGACGATCTCGACCGGGTCGCCCAGGAACATCTTCTGACTGGCCTGCGCGATCTCGGTGGCGGTGGTCCCGCCGGACGCGAGCATGAGCTTGACCATGACGTTGTAATAGAACGCCCGCGAGCAGTACCAGCGCGGCTCCATGCCGGGGTACTCTGGCAGACGCCCCTGGACCGCCTCGAAGTCGGTGAGGACCAACTCACTCCACAGGTTGCCGCTGCCCAGGACCAGACCGCCGCCGTCGTCGATGCCGTTGATCGAAATCAGCTTCGGCACGATGCCCTGGATACCGAAATAGGCCGCGCTACCGTCGCCCAGGAAGGCGATGTTGTCAATCTTGTTGCCGAACGCCCACGCGATCGAACGGAACACCAGTTCGGCCACATCGGCCGCGGAATCGTCGGCCAGGCTGCGCGGGTAGAAAACGAGCGTGCCGTATTCTTTTGATTGCAGCAGCACACGCTCCCAGCCCAGTTCCGAATCTTCGCCGGCGGCACCTTCGGTCAGCAGGAACACCGTCACGTCGCCGACCTGCTTGAGGAACACGGTTTGATCGCCGGTCATGGGCATGGGGAATGCGCGACGCGCAAACACGCCGTGTTCCTCGACCAGCCGCTTGATCCGGTTGCTGAACTCGATCGGGACCAGGGCCCCGCCGGTGGAGCTGTCCGTCGTGCTCATGGCACGCCCGTATTGGCTGAACTCCTTCGCCGCTTTGTCACGGATGTCCGGCGTCGCGCCGGTCACGGCCAGGATGAACAGCCCGGCATCGCGGGCCTCGTACTCGCCGGCGAAGATGCCACGGTACAGGGCGTCGCCGCCGGCGAGGTTCGGCGCTTGCTTGATTTTTCTGTCGATCTGTCCCACGACCTGCTTGATATCGCCTTCGAGCTGCATGATCGCCAACTGGTGATCGTCGAGCGTCGATTCAAGAGATTCTCTGGTTAATGCAGTCATACTCTCATTTCCTTTTTTCGTTGGTTTTTGATACCGGCCGGGGCCGGGTTACTGCTCGCTTAGGGTCCAAAACGGCCGGGGCCGCTATGGACGAACGGCCCCGGCCCCTAACACAAGGGAGGCGTCAAACCTCACTAAACCTTCTTGCCAGGCCCTCGTCGAAGTAGCCGTCGGCAAACGACCCTTCGCTCAAGGTCCCGGCACCGCCCGGCTTGCCGGCCGAGGCGGTTTGTCCGTCCAGCAGATCATCCAGGCCGTCATCCGGCTTCGATGGCGCGCGGGTCGCGCGACTGCTTTTCTGGCTGGAAGGCGCTAACACAGGGTGGCGCATAGAGCCCACCGTTAGCTCAACGATGTTTTGAATCAGGACACACAATTCCGACCCCGGATCGGTATTCAATGCCCGGCTTACTTCCCCCCGAATCAACGGCCCGATGGATAGGCTTAGCTGTTTGTTCATACGACGCCTGGACAGCCCGTTAGCACCGCCGGCCGGGCCGTGGATGCCCGTGTCGGGTTCCATCATCGAAGCCGGCACGCCGCGTCCACCGGCCCCCAGCGACGCCGCCAGGATCACCGCGTCCTCGCACGCCGGCACACTCACAGCGCTGACCTCGATCAACTCGATGTCGGTGAACACCCGGACACGCCGCGTCTGGCCTTCGTGCTTGATGTCCCGCATCTCCCAGCCGTGGACGATGAACCCGATAGAGAACGCGACCGCCACGCCCTGACGGAAACGCTGCCACCAACTCTCGGCGAGTGGGTCGTCTTCCATTAGCCGGCACGTCCCGACCACAGCCTTACCCACACCGGGGAGTTTGCGGATGCCGATCTCTACCCACTTGCCGATGATGCCGGATGACCCGTCGTCTGCCGAGTGGACGTGGTTCGCCAGGAGCACAGGGTTTTTCTTGAACCCGTCCAGGCGCTTCATCACCGACTCGGGCAAAATCACTTCGCCGTACCTGTCGATCGTCGGCGTGGACAGGATCGCCGTGACTTCACGCCTGGCCTCATTGATCCCGCGTACCTCCCCGAATCCGAAGCTGCGGCAACCGACGCGCGGCTCACGGATGGGTTGCATTTCATCGCTAAGAAATGGCCTCATAGCTTGTCGCCTCCGTGGTCGCCCGAATGTTCATTTGCGTAGCGTTCGTACAGCTTGCCACTCTTCGCCATCTGTAAAAGAATCGCCTTGGCGTCCGGCGTGATACGGCGCAGCATCACGTCACAAAGCACGTCGTAGCAGTGATCGACAATGGTGAGGTCGTCCTGGCCGCGAATCTCATCCAGGCTTGCCATGACCTTCGTCTTAGTTTCCGCCACGACCTCGCGGAGCCAGCCGTCCAGCCCGCCCGCCGCCTGGACACAGGGCAGGTTGTCGATCAACTGCCCGGTCGCGTTGTAGGGCTTCGACCCCGCCGTCATCCTTCACCCCCCGGCGCCGCCGCCTGGTCGCGCTCGCGTTGGCTGTAGATCAATAGCCGGGTTAATAGCCGGGCCTTGAGTTCCGCCTCGCTGCGGCACATGCTCAGGTCCAATTCACCGATCGCGGCCGCGTCCGCCACCGCGTCGATGCTGGCGCGCATAATCTGCGAAGGCGCAATCCGGTGCTCCATCCGGCCGGCGATGTCGATAAGCTGATCCAGCGTCCACTCATTGCGGTCGTAGACCTCCGCGTATTCGTCGTCGTTCAAGTCCTCAAGCGTGGCCGGGAACTTCTTACCCAGGCGGTTGTATTCCACACGCAGCGCGTTGGCCCGCTTGATCTCGCGGCCGAGCGTGCGCGTTGCACGGATCAGCCGATACAAAAACATAAGCGCGCGTGTGGCCCGTCCGGGTTGCTTGGGTGTGTTGGCTGCCGTCCGTGGCATTGGTCATCCTCTGTTTTCCTGAACTTCCCTGTGTCTTTGTCACCTTTTGTAACCAAACGTCACTACACATCGAACGCCGGGCCGGATGCCTGGACGTGGATCACGCCCCACCGCTCCGCGTACTGCCAGCCCTTTTCATCTTGGATGATGGCGAGCTGATCGGTCCCGCCGATCACAACGCCGTCACCTTGGCCGGTCAATACCGTCGCGCCGATCGGCACAGGTACGCCGTAGCGGCTGTCCGCGTTGCTGATCCGGTCGCCATCCGCGTTTTCCTCGCCGCGTAGCTCGGGGAACTCAACCGCGATACGACCGGGTGTATGCCCGTTCCCGTTACGGGCCGCTCTGGATCGTCCGTTTGTTTTCGCCTTCGTTGCCTGTACCATGATGCTGCCTTTCGTTCTGGTGCGTTTCCTGCCAAGGTCTCACCGGTGCGGGAGGCACTTTGATTTAAGCACCCGCCCACACCACGCCGGCTACGTCGCCGACGGTTTGGGTTGTGTCATTGCTTGGTGGCTCGCTTCCTACGTCGCGGCTTCGCTGCCGTGGATCTGCCCGTTGTTCTTAGTTCTGTGATGATCCGGCCGATCGTTACGCCGCGCTTTCTGGCCGCGTCGACGGCCGCGTTCAGGATAGCCAACGTGAGGGCACGCTTTGATGCCGGAACAGGATTGGCACGGCCCAGGAGGGCCAGCTTCGCTTCGAGTTTGGGGTGTTTGATTGTGACTGGCATAGTTGTCTCATCCTTGAGCCCGATATATCATCGGCAACTAAACGTATATTACATGACGCATAAATGTCACGCAAGCTCGGTGTAAGGAAATTTGTCGATTAATTAGCTCATTAATGAGACATAGCCCGTTGAAATAAATGGATTTACGACGTACAACTTGAATGTGAGTAAGACCTATGAAAATCACTGGGGATTTTGGATCGAATCGCGTGCCCAGGCGATCGGTATCAAACGTAAATTGGACCTGGCGAAAAAGGTCGGTTGCTCACGTCAACAGTTGAGTCGTTGGATGGGTATGTCCCGGCCACCCGCTGAAATGCGCATGGGCTTGGATGAGGCGTTATGTGCAGCTCTTGAAGTGGACAAGCACGCACTCTTCTTTACTTGGTACCACACCGACCCCTATAAGCTTGCCAGAACAAGAACACCCCCTGACCTGCCCGTGCCCGATTGGGCAAAAAGTGAACCAGCTAGATTGCTTAGACGTGACATTATGATTTGGCTTCAGCTTGCCAATGAAGACGCCTTGAAACGCATACGTGACGATGTTAGTGATATCGTTGAGAATCAAGACCTCGGGCCTCCAGTGCGTGGCTATCCATACGATGAAGACGTCGGTGACGACGATAAAAGCCTATTGAAATAGTATTATTCGGATCTTCCATACCGGATTAATTCACGGACGATCGACCGGATGAGCGAGCCGAACACACACGCCCGATACCACGCGATCGTCGCCGACCTGCGCGACGTGATCCGCCGTGCGTCGGACCTCCTGGCCGATCTGGACGACGAAGCCGCCCGTGCCGTCATCACCACCACCAGCCCCGAATTGCTCATGGCCCGCCGGGCGATCCACCGCTTAAAAATGGTCGGCACCAAGAGCCGCGTCTTCGAGTTGACGCCCGATGAGCTGACCGAGTTCGCCCGCCTGCTACTGACCCCCGAAGGCCGTTTGAAGCAGCCTCAAACCCTGCTCGCCGAGCGCTTCGGCCGGGAGCTTCCAAGGTCCACCGTCTACCGCTGGGTCACGCCGTTCTACACCGCCTGCCGCCAGCTCGAAGCAGCCGATGCCAGGACCGCCGCCCAGGCCGACCCCGGCGAGCCCACGCCCTCTATAGATCAGGCCGACCGTCCCGGGTCGGGTTCCGGGGACAACTTCCGGGGGCAATTCGATGGTCCCGCCGGGCCGTGGAGAGAAGCCCCTGCCGGGCGACCTGGCAGCCCCGCTGCCGGAGCGATCCGACGACCGGAACTTCCACCGACAGCGAGCCGATCGGGCCCTAAAAAACGCCGTCTGATCCCGGCCCCCACTTTGACGATTCCCTGATTATCGGGCCAAAACCGCGCGCAGGGAGCGCGCAGCGCGCAGGGATCACGAAATTAGAACCGCGATGATGGCCCATCATCGCGGTTTCAAATCCCATTTACCGCAACTGGCCTGCCCAAAATCAGGCCCAGATCCCATTTAGCTCGCCGGGCCGGATATGACGTAAGTCCTTGCCAGTAAATAAATCCCATTAAATCCCGTCTTCTGCCACGAAATCCCACTTAGATCGCTGTCTTATGATTATTCGGGGGGCGGTAATGATCCATATGGATTGATGAGCAGATCAGCACCTTCGACTTTGATAACGAACGGGTCCGAGAGCCTTGCCAGCGGATCGTGTTGGTGCGGGTGTTCCGTATGGCAATGTGGGCACTTCGGATTGTTCCCTGGTGCAAACTGGCCACCACAGGGGCAGTTTGGAAGTGTCGAGGCGATACGTTCGAGCAACTCTTCCGACGGCTCGTTCTCGTACAAAAGCTTCAGGTCACAGTCCCTGAAAATGATGTTCGAACATCGGTCGCAGTAGAAATGCGGCGACATACCGCTCATCCCGCTGTATCGCATGTATCGGATAGTCTTGCTGCAAGATGAACACTGCATCGAGTACGGATAATCGCTTATACCCATTACCATTCCTCTGCCTGACTGTAATTATCCGCCACCCGGAGGCTGACCAAATCGTTTCTTGCGGGCTTTTGCTTCTTTCCATCGACCCGACCATTCTTTCGCCTCATCATCGCGTCCCATACGCCGACAGAGATCATCTAATCGGAGATATGCCGTCTGATCTTTGGGGGCGTGAGACTGTGCATTTTTATATGTCTCATATGCTCGGTCGTAGTTCTTCTGAACAGATCGGTAGAAATCTCCAAGATCAATCAACATGACAGTGTCGGGTTGAATCGATACTGCTTTTTCAAGTATTTCGCATCGCTCAGTTGAACTTTGCGGCAGCACATCGGCCAGACCCCTTAGAGAAGTAAAGTGCCTGGGGTTGTGTTGGAGGGCAAGCCTATAGTAATACTCAGCAGACCGGCGATTCCCTTGTGAAATGAGCGTTATCCCAGACGCGATCTCTTCTGGCTCTTTCAGCATGTTCGTACGCAAATAGCACTCTGCAATTTTCGCATAAGATTTAGACTTATCATCAGGATTTTTTCGCGCATGGCGCAGAAACATTTCGATGGCTTCATCATAATTCTGCGCCACCAAGAGTTGGCTGCCACGTTGAAGATCGGTCAATGACGACTTTTTCCCAAATGGCCAGATCATAGCTTTAGTATAACAACTACCTTCCAATACATTCTGATAGATGTTCTTATAAGACCGGTATGACCATGTTGAGATTCAGCACTTGGATGTCCATAGGTTCCAGCGTAACGTGAGCCCGCCAGCTAACCAACTTCGGCGACGGAGTACGATCTATGCCTCGATCAAAGAAACGACAACTACAATGGCACAAAGCCTCAAGCCGCTGGTGTAGAGGTATTGATGGCCGAGCTAATGGTCACCATAAAGTTTGGTCCCGCATTTCGTTAAACAGATGTTTCGGAGAGCCTTGCCTAATTCACCGATGGGATGGTTTTCCCGGCGGTGATGCCTGGCCACCGATCCGTGCGGAAGGGTGAAGCGGGGAGGCCTTGTCCGTTATAAAGGTTGCAGCCTTGCGGGTTATCTGCCCATGCGTAACGGACGGCCCGTGGGGCTGGGACCTGTTCGCTGAAAACGACAACCGTGTCGCCGTCAATCATGGCCTTTGCCCAGACGAATTGCCGATCGGCCCCCGCGATCTGGATGCGCTGTAGCGGTCCGCCTTGGGCGACGAGCCCGCCATCGGTGTGATCAAAATAAAGCCGGATGCGATTGGATTCGATCGCCATCCGCTGATAGAGCGGGCCGCTGTGGTTGATGTTGGTTTGGCCATACTCATTGGCCAGCGCACAGAGCGCCAGGCGACGGGCGACCTCCTGCTTATTGCGTGGGTGGATATTGTCGGATTCACCGATGTCGATGGAGACGGCCATCGCCGTATTCGGGACTTTCACGGCCATGAGTTGTGCTTCGCGGAGTTCAGCCATCGCGCTGGGGGCCGGCTGCGCGGTCGGCCGGGTGTAGTTGGCGATCTGCACGAAGTAGAAGGGGAAGTCACCCTGCCCCCAATGTTCGCGCCAGTCACGGATCATCAAGGGGAACAGCGTTTGATACTGCTCCGCCCGTGAGACGTTCTGCTCTCCCTGGTACCAGATGACACCGCGAAGTGTGTAAGGGATCAGCGGTCGGATCATGGCGTTGAACAGGTTAGCGGGGCGGCGCTGACTATCAGCGGGGTCGCGTCGTTCTGATTGCTGCGCATCGTGCTTGTGACGGCTGACGGCTTGATCCCAGGTGGTCAGGATATTACGGGCCGAGGGCAGCGATTCGAGCGCAGCTCGGCAGGTCCAGGCTTCGCAAGGTGTCCCTCCCCATGACGTACTGATCAGGCCGATCGGTACGTCCAACTCCTCGTTCAACTGTTTACCGAAGCAGTAGGCCACGGCTGAGAACTGAAGGACCCGCTCGGGCGAACACAGCTGCCATGCCGCTTGCACGTCTGTCTCGGGCCGGCTGGATGTACGGTTACGCAGCTTAAACAGACGGATATCTGGCTGGTTGGCCCCTGCCAGGACTTGCTCGTAGTCGTTAACGCCGGGGTAATAGTCGGGCGCAACAGTCATCTCCATATTGGATTGACCCGAACAGAGCCAGACATCTCCGACAAGGATATCGTTTACGGAAATTGAACTCGCTTCGGTAGAAACATCCATAGTAAACGGCCCGCCGGCAGGCATGGGGTCGAGCGTGGTGGACCAATCCCCTCCGTCATCAGCTTGGACATATCGGGATTGTGAAGCGATGCGCAGTTCAACGCGCTGCCCCGGTGGCGCCCAGCCCCATACCCTGACGGGCCTGTCGCGTTGAAGAACCATGTGGTGGCCGAAAACGGCCGGAAGCTTCAGGGCGGTTGGCGGAGTAGCTGGGGTGGCCATCGTCTCGGGCGCCGGGCGTGTGGCCCGCCACGAGATCACAACTGTTCCTGTGATGACTATCCAGGCGAAGGCTAGCAGCAGGATCTTTGTTTTCATGAGAAGAGGCAGCGGGTTTCTAGCATGTAAAGACCAACCATTTTGCCACCAATCGGTGCGGGAATCATCGATGAAAGGATCGGTGGCTCGATAAGGATTCTGAACTATGTCGCCGAAGCACATTATAATATCACATGACATGATTATGGATGATAAATACCGCGGCCCAAGCATTCGAGGACGCTGATTTTGCTCCATAGGTTCATCAAGAAGACGACGGGCGCCTGCGTCACCTGGTCTACGCTTGGGGCGATCGATCTTGGGTTAATAACGGGTCATCAAGCGTATGTGCGATTCGTCATCATCGGTACAGAGCGTTCGGGGTCCAACTTTTTGCGCGGTCTGCTAAACGCTCACCCGACCGCCGTAGCGCTGGGTGAAATCTTCCGGGAGCACGGTACGATCGGTTGGGACATCCGTGGATACCCCCGTTCACGGAAAACGTTGGCGCTGATCGAGGCGGACCCCGTCGCATTTCTCCGACAGACGCTGTTCAGGCGCTATCCCAAACGCCTTAGGGCTGTTGGGTTTAAGCTTTTTTATCATCACGCCCGCGACGATACGTGGCGGTCGGTGTGGGACTACCTGAAAACCGATCGCGAGATACGGATTATCCACCTTAAGCGGAAGAACATGCTCAAGGCGTATCTGTCGCGATGCAGGGCCAACCGTACGGGCAGTTGGGTCAACACCCACGGGGCGGAAGAGGCCGCGGTGTCGGTTCCTCTGGATTATGAAGATTGCCTTGATTCATTCGAGCGGACGCGACGCCACGAACAAGCCTGCGACACGATTTTCTCGAGACACGACAAGTTAGAGTTGACGTACGAAGAATTGGCTAGCGATTACGTGGAACAGATCTACCGCGTCCAGACATTCCTAGGACTTGCGCCGAGTCCCGTTGAACCCACAACGTTCAAGCAATCAAGAGAACCGTTATCGCGAGCGATAAGCAACTACGCAGAATTAAGGCGTCGTTTTTCGGACACCCCGTGGGCCGATTTTTTTGATAATTGACGGCAACGGCCCGATCCCGATAATTAGTGGATTACGCAAGCCTTGGGGGGACAAGATCCTACGAACGTTATTGATCGGGGGACCACGCTTAGAAGTCCCGTGAATTAATCGCTCAACCCGTTTCGCCGCCATCTGATTTAGACAAGATATGGCATCCTCTCGGCCCACGGCTACTGTTGTTGTTTTGCTGATAGGGATGGTGGTGCTATTCAACATCGAACGGCTGGACTTCGGGTCAGACAACCTGATCGACATCAGTTCGTTTGTCTACGTGATCGCCAGCCTCGCCGCCGTTGCGATCATCGCCATCCCGTGGATGATGTGGATCTCTCCAGCCCTATTGGTGGGTATCTGCCTCAGCGTTTACCTGATCGCCAAGCTGCTCATTTTTAATAGCCACCCGATGATCGGCGGCATCTACACCTGGATCTCCTGCGTGGAGGTTGTGATGCTGTCTGCCCTGGTGGTCATCGCTCACCACCTGGCGCATGCGCTGCGTGTGTTTGAGACGGCTTACGGGAAGACGCGTCTTGCGGACGTTCGCCGAGCGACTTCTCGGATGGTGTCGGCAGCGGAGATGGTCCGGACTGCCTTAGCGCTGTCCCGACGGCATAACCAGCCGTTATCCGTTGTGGTGGTTGCCTCGGATGCATCGCGGGGCCCGTCTACGCCGGATACACGACTGACCGACTTGGTGCTTCCTCTGCTCCGCAGCACCGATCTGCTGATGGAGCAACCCAGTGGTGGCCACCTGGTTATCGTTTGCCAACAGACAGGCGCTGATGGATCTGAAATACTGATCCAGCGCATTTATGCCGAGACCCGTCAACACTTGGATCTATCAGTCAACTGCGCGATGGCGAGCTTCCCAGGCGATGGGGTCACGTTCGAGGGTTTGGCGCATTGCGCAGAAGATCGGCTGCTTGCCGGTATCAAAGGCCGTGCTGACGACGAGCCACCCAATAACAATCCGGAAGGAGGGACCGATCACGCCGAAGAGGACGGAAAGACGGACGATGTGCCAACGGCACAGTCGGCTGATGAAAGCTCCGTGTACATCCGTGCGCCGTGGCTTAGGCGGATCAATCCCTATCGGTGCTGGTTACGGGGGCATAAGTATCTGGTCGCCAAGTGGGTGTTGGATATGGCGCTCGTTATAGTCACCATGCCGTTCTGGCTGATTGTATTGGGCATCTGCGCCTTGCTGATTAAACTTGATTCCCCTCGCGATCCGGTTTTCTTCTATCAGCAACGCACGGGCAAGGGCGGCAGACGGTTTACCATGTATAAGCTGCGAACGATGGCGTCTAATGCCGAACTGCTCAAGCATGAGCACGCGGCACGAAATATCCGTCAGTGGCCCGATTATAAGATCGACGATGACCCGCGGGTCACGCGCATCGGTCGTTTCCTTAGGAAGTCAAGCCTTGACGAACTGCCCCAGCTTTTCAACGTTCTCAAGGGCGACATGAGCCTGGTCGGTCCACGGCCGACCTCCTTTGCGCCGCAGACCTATCAGCGATGGCAGACCGAGCGATTGGAAGTGATGCCGGGCATCACCGGCCTTTGGCAATTGATCGGCCGTGGAGACGCGCAATGGGGAGGCCGCGTCCGATTCGACATCGCTTACATCGAGCGCCGGTGCCTATGGCTGGACATACAGATCCTGCTGCGCACCATACCGGCGGTCATCTGTATCCGAGGCGTGTACTGATGGCGCGGTTGTCCAAAGTCGCCTACGTCATGTCGCGTTTCCCACATCTGCCGGAGACGTTTATCCTGCGTGAGATGACTCAGCTCCGCCAGCTCGGTTGGCAGGTGGCGTTGTACCCGTTGATCGTGCAGAGGCCGGAGGTGATCCATGACGAGGCTCGATCCTGGTTGTCCGATTCGAGGTGCCCCGGGCTTATTTCCCCAGCGATCCTCGGCTGCGCCGGGGTAGAACTGATCCGCAGACCGGCTTGCCTTGCCTCTCTTGCCGCCGAAGTGGTTAGCCAAAACATAGCAAGTCCAAATCTTCTCCTGCGTGCCTTGATGCTGTTTCCGAAGGCCGCCTACGCAGCGCGCATGATGCAGCAGGAGGGCATTCAGCATATCCATGCTCACTACGCAACACATCCGGCCCTGTTCGCCTACCTGATCCACCGCCTGACGGGGATCAGCTACAGCGTGACCGTTCATGCGCACGATATCTTCGTGCGAAAAGCCATGCTGGCGACAAAACTACGGAGCGCCGCGTTTGTTGTGGCGATCTCTCGGTTTAATCGTGAATACCTGACGCAGACGGTCGGCCCCTGGGTTCAAGAAAAGACGCACGTCATCCACTGCGGCATTAACCCGGACAACTACGCACCCCGCAAGGCCGAAACCCGCAAGACCGAACCCTTCGAGATCGTCAGCGTGGGAAGCCTGCAGCCTTACAAGGGCTTTGCCTATCTGATCCAGGCCTGTTCGCTGCTTCGGAGCCGTGGGATACCGGTACGGTGCCGGATTGTGGGTGAAGGCGAGCTTCGTCCTGCGCTTCAAAAAATGATCGATGATGCCGACCTCAATGCGCATGTCCAGTTGCTCGGCGCCAGGACGCAGCAACAGATATCGGCCATGCTGCCGTCGGCCGACTGCTACGTTCAGCCCAGCATCGTGACGCGCTCAGGTAAAATGGAGGGTATCCCCGTGGCGATTATGGAAGCCTTGGCCTGTGCCATGCCGGTCGTGGCGAGTCATCTATCCGGGATCCCGGAGCTGGTCCAAGACGGCAGAACCGGGTACTTGACACCGCCAGCGGATGCCGCGGCATTGTGTGACCGCCTGACTTTGATCCATAAGGAGCCGGACAAGGCCGAAGAGATGGGGCTTTCCGGGCGAGAGCTTGTGCATCGTGAATTTCATCTGGGCCGTAGTGTAGAACGCTTGGCGGCACTGTTTAAGGATACAATCGAAGCTCAACGCCACTGAGACCTCGACTCACGGCTGCTGAACTCGCAGCGGGTCGATTAGAAGGAAGCCAATGATGGGCTGGCTGCAGACGGCGTATCGTGCGGTGCTGCGGGATGACCGTGGCTTGGCTCTATTGGTGTTTGTTCTCTATACGTGTCTGTCCACACAGGTCAGTGCGGTGTTTGGCGTAGGCCGGGTCATGAGTCTGCTGTCTGGGATCGTTGCGCTGGCCACTGGAATGCGTTGGTTATTCGAGGGCCAAAGACCGAGCGCGTGGCTTCGGCCGGCGCTGTGGATTGGGGGGTATGGGCTGATCTGCATCGCGTCGATCTCCGGCGCCACCGAACCCGAGCGCGCCTGGGACGCGATCGCATTCTTGGGCAAAGGCGCCCTAATCGTGATGATCTTGGCCGTGCTGATTCAATCCGCGGTTTCACTTCGGCGTGTTGTGTGGGCGGTCCTCGCTGCCGGCATCGTGATGGGCACGATCAGCACAGCGCAGCATATGACCGGCATGTTCGAGCACCCGCTTGGCGGTTTCGGCGAGACGAGATACAGCCATATTGTCGGCCAACTACACGCCTTCCGGGCGTCCGGGTCGATCGGCGACCCGAATTATTACGCCCAGGTCATGCTCGTGGTTGTGCCATTGGCGCTGGATCGATTATGGTCGGCCAAACGCTTCTGGCAGTTAGTTTTGCCGTCGTGGGCTTTTTTTGTCAGCCTGTACTCGATTGTATTGACCTATTCGCGAGCCGGGGGACTGTCGGCTGTTGTTATGCTGGCCTTGCTAACTCCGGTGGTGATTCGTCGGCGGCCACGGTTGGTGAACCTGGCGGTCACATGTGTGCTGCTGATCGCATTGGCGCCGCTCTTGCCAGAGGGTTATTTAAGTCGCATGACGGGATTTCACCATTTCCTGACCAGCCGTGGAGACAAGACCTCCGTGCAAAAGACTGCCGAGACAACCATGACGGCTACAGATCAGCTGCTGCTTGAGCCGAGTTTCCGTGGCCGAATTAGTGAGAACATCGTCAGTTATCAGATGTTTCGCGATCACCCCGTTCTGGGCGTTGGCGTGAATAACTATGAAGCAAACTACCAGCGCTATTCGCAGAAACTGGGGATTGATCCGCGGACGGAAAGACGCTCGGCGCACAATCTCTACATGGAGACGCTGGCCGAAACAGGCTTGCCCGGCGGTGTTGTTTTTGGATCCATGCTCTGCGTCCTGCTGTGTGGCGCCAGGCGATCACGGCTGGTGTTAAGCCGAAGCGGCACGAGCAAGGATGCCGAGTTGGTCGCGGCTTTGACAATCGGATCTATAGGCTATTTTGTGGCCGCACTATTCCTGCACGCGACGTTTACATATCACATGTGGTTTTTGCTCGGGCTTGGTTTTGCACTGCCACGGGTAGCTGAGACATCGGCATGAGCCTCAAACGTGCTACGGCCATCGGCGGGGTCTGGAACTATGGCGCCTTTGCCGTTGGCAAACTGCTGATATTCTTAAGCACCGTTATCTTGGCCCGCTTGTTAGCGCCGGATGATTTTGGTCTCTTGGCGCTGGGGTTGGTCGCGATCAATTACCTGGATCGCATCAGCGGTATGGGGGTGGGCGCCGCGCTGATCTACCGTCAGGAAGCGCCTAATCGCAGTGCGGGGGTTGCGCTAACTCTCTCGATCGTGATCGACGCTGCGCTGGCCCTGTCTGTGATCCTCGTGGCGCCTTGTATCGCGGCCGTATTTGATCATCCACAAATCACGCCCATCGTGCGCGTGTTGGCGGTTGGTTTTTTTGTCGCCAATCTTAAAAACATCCCCGAATCACTGATCAAAAAGGACCTGGCCTTTCACCGGCGTTTTGTCCCTGAACTGTTCAAGAGCATCGTGAAGGGCGGCGTGGCAATCCTGATGGCGTGGTGGGGCTGGGGTGTCTGGAGCCTGGTGTGGGGTCAGGTCGCCGGCGGAGCCGCGGCTATGTCGTTGTATTGGGGGCTCTGCAGATGGCGGCCTCGGCTGTCTTTTGATCGTTCGATCGCCAGAGCGATCCTTGCCTATGGCACACCGATCGTCATGCTGTCGCTACTGGGAACACTAGGCAGCAGCCTGGACTACCTGTTCATCGGCCTGCGCATGGATGCCGAACAAGCGGGGTATTATGCGATCGCGTTCCGGATGCCGGAGTTAGCCATCCTCAGCGTCGGCTACTCGATGAGCCATGTGTTGTTCCCCGCCTATGCCCGGATCCAACACGACCGAAACCAACTCCGCACTGGATACCTCATGACACTTCGGTATATGGCGATACTTACCGCGCCGCTTGGCGTGGGCTTGTACATGATCAGCCCCGAGTTTGTCACGGTCTTTTATTCTGACCGTTGGATACCTTCGATTGCGGTGATGCAGATGCTCTCACTGTTTGCTCTTACCCATTCACTGACCGGGAACGAGGGGGATGTCTACAAGGCCACGGGGCGACTTGATGTGCTGTACAAGCTGATACTTCTGCAGCTTGCAGTGACCGCCCCCGTGCTGTGGTGGGCTGCCGGTCGGAGTATCTACGCGGTTTCGATCGGCCTTGTGATAACGGGCCTGGTCCATTCCGTATTACGTCTGGCGGTTGTCGGCCGATTTCTTGACCTTAGGGCCCTGGACCTGTTCAAGGCTTTGGGGCCGGCGGCGTGCGCCTCCCTGGTCATGTTCATAGGGACAACGGCGCTCCGCTGGGCATTGTCCGATTATGGTGCGCCTCATCGGCTGGCGTTATCCGTGTTGGCAGGGGCCGTGCTTTATGGGGCGGCTTTGTGGGTAATCCAGCCAGACTTAGTCCGTCACACCGCTTCGATGATCGTGCCTGAGAAACAGGACAATCGGCCATGATTGCGTTGCTGTTCTGGATAAGTGTCAGTGGTGTGTTCTACGTGTATGCCGGCTACCCGCTGGCCCTGGCGGTTCTGGCTCATATGCGAAGGCGGCCCGGGCCTTACCCTCCTTGCTTGCCTGGCGTGACGCTTCTGATCGCCGCATACAATGAGCAGCAGGTAATCGCCGACAAACTTGAAAATAGCCTGGCCTCCAGCTATCCAAGCGACTTGTTGCAGACCATCGTCGCTGCCGATGGGTCCGATGACCGGACGGTCGCAATCGTCGAAAGCTTCGCGGACCGACACGTGACACTGAACTTCTCACCGGATCGGAGGGGCAAGTCGGCTGCGATCAACCACGCGATGAGCCAGGCGAAGGGTGAGGTTGTTGTCTTTTCAGACGCAAACAATCTCTACGAACCTGAGACCCTGTGTAAGCTGGTTGCGCCATTTAACGACCCCTCGGTAGGTGCGGTCAGCGGTGCGAAGGTGATCCGGTCCGGCGACGGTAGGCTCGGTGAGGTCGAAGGTATTTACTGGAAATACGAATCGTTTATCAAGCGCCAGGAAACACGGCTTGGGTGCTGTACGGCCGTGGCGGGCGAAGTGCTGGCGGTGCGGCGCGAGCTGGTGGAGCCGATCCCCGCCAACGTGATTAACGACGACTTTTATCTGGCGATGCGTGTGATTCGCCGAGGCTACCGGATCGTGTATGAGCCGGAGGCGCGCTCGATCGAGCGTGTCTCGCCGACACCGCGTGAAGAGGCGTCACGCCGTGCCCGGATCGTAGCAGGTCGCTACCAGTCCATGCTGATGGCGCCGTGGTGTTTGCCGTGGGGCCGACCGGTGATCGTCTGGCAGGTGCTGTCGCACAAGTTTGCGCGACCGTTGGTGCCGCTGGGTATGGCTGGAGCACTGGTGACCAATCTGATGGCTGTGATTGATCCGGTGCAGGCGGTCGGCTATGCGGTTTGGCGTCTTGCGATGCCTTTTAATTGGCTTGGGCTTGGCGCCCAGATATTGTTTTACGTGTCTGCCCTGCTTGGTAAGTATGTCAAGGGCCCCAGCCGCGTCCGGCGTCTTGCGTATGTTCCTGCCTACCTGGTAAACAGCAACATCGCAGCCGTGATCGGGTTGTTTCGCTTCGTCACCGGTCGACAATCCCCGCTCTGGGATCGCGTGCGACGTCAGGAGGATCTTTGATGTCGGCCGGCCGCATACGCATCCTGTACATGATCGACGCCTTGGGGTTTGGTGGAGCGGAGCGCCAACTGGTACGGTTCCTCCAGCACCTTAACCGTGATCGGTACGACCCATCCGTTTGTGCGTTGTCGGTACGGCAGGGCAACGTGAACGCGGATGATATCCGGCAATCAGGCCTCGACGTAAACTTGGTCCGCGTGCACCGGCTTCTGGACCCGCTAGGCTTCCTGCGTCTTAAGCGCCACCTTCGTGCTCGGCGACCGGCGCTCGTGCACACGCATCTTGATTTTTCGGCGACTTTGGGAGGCACGGCGTGCCGGAAACTTGGAATCCCGCACATCACGACGCTTCACACCCTGGGGGATCCGCCCCGAGGCACGCGAGCGCTCTGGCGACAGCGACTTCTCTATCGCGTGCTCAGCCGGTCGTGCGATCAAATCATCGCCGTTTCACAATCCGTCCGTGAGCACCACCTGAAACGATCGAACCTCGATCCGGGAAAGATCGTGACGGTCCATAACGGCATCGATCTTCAGCAATTCGCCCGCCAGAGCCAGACGGACCGCGAGGCGGCACGTCGGTCGTTTAATATCCCATTTGACGCGCCACTGATTACCACGGTCGCGGTGCTGCGTCCCGCCAAGGGGATCCAGCACCTGATTGAAGCGATGCCGACAATGGCGAAAGCGCTACCGGCGATCCGTGTGCTTGTGGTTGGAAGCGGGCCGAATGAATTGATGTTAAAGGCGCAAGCCACGGCACTGGGTGTGGCAGACCGGATCACGTTTGCAGGGCACCGCGACGATGTCCCTCACCTACTCACTGCGAGCGACCTTTTTGTTTTACCGACACTGCGTGATTCGTTGCCGACGGTCATCATTGAAGCGATGGCGGCAGGAACACCGGTGGTGGCCAGTGACGTCGACGGCGTGGCCGAGATGATCGAGGACGGGGTCACGGGGCTGCTTGTGCCGCCATCAAATCCGTCGAAGCTCGCCGATGCCTGCCTCAGACTGCTGAACCAACCTAACCTGTCCTCATCCATCGCGCATGCCGCTCGCCGCGCTGCCGATCAGCGATTCGACATCGACGTGCATATCCGGCGTGTGACTGAGATCTATGAAGAGCTCCTGGCACCCCACACCGAACTGGCCAGCCCATGAAGATCATCGTCGTCGAGCCGGTCGCTCAGGGAGGCCTGATTCATTACGCCTATCAGCTGTGTACCGCCATGGCCGACCAGGGAGCCGAGGTGACTCTGATCACCGCACGGGGATACGAGCTAGAAGGTCTACCACATAATTTCCGTGTTGATAACCGTCTGAAACTATGGCACGCGTTCGATCCAAAATCCACGCGCCTTCCAAGGGGGCCTTTTTCGGTCGTATGGCGCAAGGCTACTTGGTCGTTGAGGCGGCTCACACGGGGCCTGCGTCTGGTCCACCAACACGTTGCGTTAGCTCGTTACCTAATCGAGCAGAAACCCGACGTGGTTCAATTTGGCATCGTCCGCTTCCCCTTCATGGCATACTTCCTGGCAAGGCTCCGGCGGCACGGACTGGTCATGTCGCAGATCGGGCACGAGCATGAGTTGCGAGAACGGTCTGGCTCACGATTCGCTGCAGCCCTGACTCGTTTGCAGGCACCTGCATACCAATATTTCAATGCCATCTTCTTCCACGGCGAAGCTACGCGCAAACGGTTCTTGTCGATGTTTCGCTACCCAGTCAATCAAACACACCTGATCGCGCACGGCAACGAATCCTTGTTCCTGCCCAAGGCTCAGACCGATCAAGAGACCTTTGACGTGGATCGGTATTACCAACTAGAGGAACATGACAGGATCGTTCTGTTTTTCGGTATCCTACAGCCCAGCAAAGGCCTACCGGATCTAATCGAGGCATTCGCACTGGTACGCCAGCAGTCTCCGCATGCACGGCTACTCATAGTCGGCTACCCGTCGAAACTCATCGACATCAACCAGCTTCGCCGCATGACGGTCGACTACGCCGTCGAAGATCGGGTCGTCTTTGATACGCGGTACGTACCCATCGAGCAGGTTGGCGCCCTGGTCAAGCGGGCCTGTGTCTTGGTTTATCCCTACCGAAGCGGTACGCAAAGCGGGGCATTACAGGTGGCCTATGCTTTCGGTCGACCGGTGGTGGCCACGTGCGTTGGCAACCTGGCGGATGTCGTGGAGGAGGGGCGCAGCGGTTTGCTCGTACCGCCGAACTGCCCCAAGCGTCTGGCCGATGCAATCCTGCAGGTCGTAACTGATCCACAGCGCGGCGAGCAGATGGGCACTTACGCCAAACACCTGTCGGATACACGTTTCGCCTGGGAGCCTATCGCCGCCGACATCCTGGATGTTTACCACAGGTTAATCGAGCGACAGAGGTAAGGACCTGCGCAGCAGTGACAGGCACGCGGCGGCGAGCAGGGTTGCGGTGGCTGGCTCGGGGACGGCTGCGGGTGGCGGCGGTGGTGTGCCGGCGTTCCAGTTGCCTAAGACCCAGTTGAGGTCTTCGATGCCGACGAAACCGTCGCCTGTCGCGTCGCCGGGCGGGGGGTTGAAGGTGTTGGTGCTGGCGTTGAAGTTTCCCAGGACCAGGTTGAGGTCTTCGATGCCGACGAAGCCGTCGAGGTTGAAGTCGCCCGCGAGGCTGGTGATGGTAAAGGGGATGTTCTGCTTGGTGTAGGGCTGGGCGGCGGCGTCCGGGCCGGTCATGACGGAGCTTGGGCCTAAGTCAAAGTTGCCTGGCCCTGTCGGCGCGCCGGGGTTGACCGTGAAGCGGTAGAACTGCAGGTCCCCGAGCTTGTTGGCGATCTGGTCGGCCTGGTTGACCAGCCTGCCGGAAACGATATTCGGGGCGGAGAGGACCTCGAAGACCATGGGGTTGCCTTCAAAGAAATCGCGCGACGGGTCGGGCTTGCCGTAGGCGATCCCCAGGCCGCCGGGGATGAGCGTGGCGTACGGCGGGAGGAAGAATTGATGCTGGGTTCCCCAGGTCAACGCGCCGTTGAGTCCATTGTTGTCAGCAAAGACCCAGGCGGTGTAGACCGTGGTACCGTCGGCGACCATGATGCTGGGCTGGGCGTACGTCCCCATCACGGCGTCGGCGCTGGCGCGCTGGGCAGGCAGGACCAACCCCACCAATCCAATCGCTAGCAAGACGGAAGTAACTGTCAGCGTACGGCCATTAAGACGTGTTTTCCCCACCATTTTCTGATCTCCCATGTCTGACGCACAGCACGTCACTGAGGTCGCCCTCAGTTCGATCGCGGAGAGAAACGGGAGAAAGCACCCCACATTATGAGGGCTGAGAGGTCCGAATACAAGGAAAATCAGTCCGGGGACCGGGTGATGGCGGGCAGATAAGATCACCGCTTAGCCTACTCACCCGAAATTGATATGGCCGCTAACAGCCCTTTGCCCGTGCTCTGAGTCAGGGGCTAGGCGTAACACGCTTTTCCGTAACACCTTGCATCCGTCTGGCCGGACGTGCGTGTCCGCAAGCAGACCGGTGGCGGATCTGCCCGACCCCACAGCGGGTGTTTGGCGGCTGGGGCGGTGCGACCGGCATCGACAAAAAAACCACGCCGACCGGGTCTTTGAACCGAGCGGCGTGGTAGGAGGAGGAGGATGCAGTGTTTGAGCCTAGTGGGTCTTTGGCTCGGGCGGGGTATCACGTGCCCGCCACGACTTATCATCCACCTATTTGTACGCCGGTTCACACCAGGCGGTTCGGGCAAGACAGGAAATAACCTGAAATACCCTTTGCCTGTGATCTACGGCGTGTTATCGTCCTACCCTGTTCCAGGAAGGTTTCGTGGGCAGCGTTGCCCTGGGGGCAGGACGACGTCTGTGGCAAACAGCGAAGGTGCCGTTGAGGTGGACGGCCTATGTCAGAATTTCGTGGGCGGAAGCGGAGCAACCGATCACTGATGCTTCTGACTCCCAGAGTTTCGCCTGTTCGTCCTTGAATCAAGCGGGCTGGTCAGCCGGTCACGTTCAGACGGCGTTGATTGAGTCCGTTCGTTGACCTTCGCTGGTGCTGGGGCAAACCCTTGTGAGTCAATGGGGGATTTGCCTTGTCTTGTTGCCCTGGGGTCGTCGATCGGCCATGATCGGCGTTTACCCGCGGGCGTTGTGTTTCATTCGGTCCCCTGTCATGCGTCCGGTGTATCCCGGGCGTTGGTGTCTTGGTTGTTGCTTCGGCGTCGCCGCATGGCCAGCCGGGGGTTCATCACGATGTCGGGCCGATCTTGTAGTATCTGTTCCAGATACGCGTACCAGGTTTGACGATCGCGGATCTCCAGATGATCCTTCGCCCCGATCAGTACGATCTCTACTCCAAGGCCCGAGCGTTTGTACAATTCGCCCGGAAGTGTGATCCGTCCTTGCTTGTCGATTTCGACCGGCTGAGACATCGCATACAGCACGGTCTCGTAAGCCACCAACTCAACCGGGTCCATCTCGGAGTTGTCCAGCTCATTGGCT
Source organism: Phycisphaeraceae bacterium (assembly GCA_029260655.1). Classification (GTDB taxonomy): domain Bacteria; phylum Planctomycetota; class Phycisphaerae; order Phycisphaerales; family Phycisphaeraceae; genus JAJRRS01. The sequence goes on along the minus strand of JAJDCU010000061.1, from coordinate 16,412 downwards.
CTCTGCTCACAGCCTTGCTCCGTGTACAGGCACAGCGTCCCGTCCTGGCCTGGGGTCACATACAGAACAATCGCGTCGTCCTTGCCCTTGCCGGTCGACCGCATAATCTGCGATCGGACTTCGGCCGGGATGGCCAGGCGATTCTTCTTGTCGATCGAATGGTCATAGGTCCCTGTGAAAATCAAAACGTGACTTGCTCCATATCGAAGTAGGAGCGTATCCCGATGCGCGACTATTTGCAACACTTGGCCCCTCAGTTCTCCACTTTTTTTGAAAAAAACTAGAGAAGCCCGATTTTCGGCAACCAGCGAGGGTGGGTATTGGGGGTAGATGGGACCCGCCTGCGGATACCGACAGGATTTGCACCGGCGGGTCGAACGCTATCCCTGGCCGTTAATGCTCAGGCTGATTTGCGAAGTGGTTTGGCGCGTGGGATCACGATGTGGAAGGTGGTACCCTGGCCGGGCTTGCTATCGAAGCTGATCTGGCCGCCGGCGTTGACCAGCAAATCCTTGCAGATATACAGGCCCAGGCCGGTGCCCTTCTGGCTGTTGGGGCTTGCCGATGAATCCTGCGTCACGAACGGTTCGAAGACGCGGTCGGCGATCTGGGGCGGGACCCCCCTACCCGTATCCGACACGTCAATCCGCACGGATTCCTCATCGACCTGCGCTACGATGCAGAGTTGTCCCCTGCCGCCCCCACAACCTGGGGCACCCTTGTTTTCCGCTGTGATTCCGTCTTTTTCAGCGGGCCCGTTGCTCGGCATGTCCCGATCGCTGCGCATGGCTTTCTTCGCGTTCAGCACAAGGTTCACCAGCACCTGCTGAAGATCGATCGGTGATATCGCGACCTCGACCTCCGGCACATCCACGCGCAATTCGATGCCATCTTGGCTGTCGTGCGCCAGGCAACTTAATGTTTCATGGACAGTTTGCGGAAGGTGCGCCCGCGTGCGCGTGTCCTGCTCACGTGAAAAACCCAGCAGGGTCGACGAAATATGCGTAGCGCGTTGGGCGCCCGACAGCGCCTTTTCCAACGCCTTGCGAGACAACGCCAGATCGTCTGGGTTGGCCAGCGCCATCTGGGCGTAGCTGATGATCGGCGTGAGGATGTTGTTGTATTCGTGGGCGACCATCGAAGCCAGTGTTCCCAGCGTCGCTAATCTTTGAAGATGGGTCAGCCCCTCACGGACCTGCGCAAACTGCCCTTCGATCTGCTGAAAGTAGCCCAGTACCTCCTCGGCATGAGCCAGCTTAAGGGAATCACTTGACCTGTCTCGCGGCATATTCCGGATCCTTATATGAGCTATCGGCTGTGTCTGAAGCCGGCTTCGATTATGTCTCAACAGGTCAGTTGATTCCTTTAACTCCGCCACCGAGCAGCGATTTAATAAATCGAAAGAAATCAAGAGATTACATCCCTTTAGCCTCCAACATGCAAGATATTATCGGACCTTTATGGATACAGGTCGGTGATCGTGTGAACATAGTTCATTGGCGGATTGATTTGGCTCGGCCCAGGGGCTGTGCGGACATACCCTGGCAAGATGTCGGTTGGTAGGCCGCGTTCCACGTGGAACACCGCCTGATAGCCTGCTGCCTGATTGACTGAATCCCATGACGAAATGGACGCCTGGGCCGGCGTGGCTCCCAGCCAAGTTATGTCAGCCGGGTCAGCGCCGCATCAAGTCTGACGAACGCCTCAGCCCCCTGCTTCTGCGGCTCATCACCGCGCCGGGCTCGGTGGCAGACTTGTGGCTGCGCAAGCCATCTGTTCCACGTGGAACGTACGTCGTCAGCCCCGTGCTGTCCTGCCGGCACCGGGCATGATGAACGAATCTGGCGGGATAGCGGGGGAGGCTGTGGCCGGTCATTGAGCGGATTAGATGGATGCCACCCCAATAGCTGCTGGCTTTATGCTGGTGCCAGGCGGCGGGGGCCTTGGCGATATGCGGGCTTGGGTGTAAACTGACGCCACCCATTACACCGACAAGGAGGTCACTTCGATATGACTACCAGCAAAAAACGTCCCCCCAGACTTGGCCGAGGGCTAAGCAGCTTGATGTCCAGTCCGGTCAAGGTCATCCCACCCCAAGTCGAATCGGCAACGAACACCGAGGGCGAGAAGGTCGTCGAGGCGGGAGCCGAGACCTTGGAGCAAGCGCCCTCGGTTACGCTATCCAGCAGCGAGCCCAACACCGGAAGCCCGCCCCCTGCCGGTGTGGATGACGGCAACGAGTTGCATCATCTGCCGATCGACAGTTTGCAGCCCAACCGGCATCAGCCCCGTCAGCGGTTTGATGCTTCCGGGCTTGAGCGACTGGCTGCCTCGATCAAGGCCGAGGGCGTGATGCAGCCAATCGTCGTAAGACGGATCTGGTCAGGCAAAGGTGAGGGTTATGAGATCGTCGCCGGCGAGCGTCGCTGGCGTGCGGCGCAGCAGGCAGGACTCACCGCGATCCCGTCGATCGTACGAGAGCTCAACGACCGGCAATTGGCGGAGTGGGCCCTGATCGAAAACCTTCAGCGGGAGGATCTCAACCCGATCGAGCGTGCGGAGGCCTTCTCCAGACTGATCGATCAGTTCGGGCTCAGCCACGAAGAGGCCGGGACCCGAATAGGCATGGATAGATCAAGTATTTCAAATCATTTGCGTTTGCTGTCGCTCGGCGAGCCTGTGCAACAGTTGATCCGCGAGGGATTGCTGTCGATGGGCCAGGCCCGGGCGATGGCTGGATTATCGGACGTTGACCAGCAGCGGATGCTGGCCGAGCGTGCGGTCCGGCAGGGGATGAGCGTCCGTGAGGTGGAGGCCGCGGTCCGTCGGCTGGCATCCGGGGGCCCTCAGCCGGGCAAGGCTAGCAGCCCGGGCAGGTCGGCGTACCTGACGGATCTCGAGAAGCAGATATCCCAGCAGTTGGGTACGAAGGCGAAGATACGTCCAGGACGGAAGAAGGGGACTGGGGCATTGAGCCTTGATTTCTATTCGCTGGATCAGTTCGACGCACTCGTCGGGAAGCTTGGGGTAGAGATACAATAAAATGCTCGGGCTGATCGGTGACTGATTCAAGCTCACGGCCGATTAGCGATTCATACGGATAACGATTGGACTAAACGGCCATTCAAGGCATCATCAGGTGAGCCCTCTGTGCCGTAATTGCTGGTGGTAATCTATGGGGCGCCAGACGTCGGGGCGGATGTACATGTCTTGACCTGGATGGATGAGGGATTGTCATGGGGCGAGACGCATCTCCGAGACCATTCACGACCCGCCCTATTAGAAAAGGATTTACTTTAATCGAGCTTTTGGTCGTGATCTCGATCATCGCTCTGCTTGTGGGGGTCCTCCTGCCCGCGCTCGGCGCCGCACGCAGGACGGCGATGGCGATCAAGTGCGCATCGAATCAGAAACAGATGGCCGTGGCGTGGTTCGGCTATTCGGTAGATAACGAGGGTGCCGCGGCAGGTAGTTCGTGGAGTTTCCGTCAGGCACTGCTACCGATCCAGCACTGGTACGTTACGCTCTTCCCCTATTACGGATCAAACCCCCAACTTATTCGATGCCCTGTGGCGCCCGAGCCGTTGACCTTTTCCACCACGGTTAATAACTTCGGGACATCGACACATGCTTGGCTCCCCGCCGGGGAAAACCTGCTCACCGCTACCGAAGATAATTACGGGGGCTTTGGGTACAACAACTGGCTGGAAAGCAGTGTGCCCAATTATGTGTCTGCTTCGGTTGGCAACCGCGGCAAAGACCACGTGATCAACCGAGGGATCGACGCCCAGGTCGCCACCGGTACGACCCCATTATTCGGGGATAACGTCTGGGCGGACTCGGGTTGGCCACTGGAAACCCACCCACTGCCAAGAGATTTTGAAGACCCGGGGCGAGACATATCCGTCGGTGGGCAACTGAAACGTTTCTGTGTGAACCGTCACAGCATGGCGATCAATGTGGCATTTCTTGATGGCTCGACCAGGCGGGTGAACATCCTTGACCTGTGGTCACTGAAGTGGCACGCCAAGTGGGACGCCCAGGAACCGCCGAACGCGCCGTGAATGAAAGGGCGCGGCGCGTTTGACGAAATAGGGCCTTCGATGTTCAGCTCGGGTTTCCGGCGGCTTGCCCTGACACGTCACGCGGCGGCGGGGGTGGCGGCTAGGCCGGACAAAGCCTTGGCGATATCTGTCGGCGCCAGACTCGCACTGGTGATGCCGGCTTCGGCCACAGCCTTGGGCATGCCGTAGACAACACACGAGCTCTGATTCTGTGCGAGCAGGGTGCCGCCCTTGGCGTGTAGCGTTTTGCCTCCGATCAGTCCGTCTGCTCCGATGCCGGTCAAGACGATGCCCAGGGTCTTGGCGCCGGTGGCCTCGGCGGCCGAGCCGAGCAGCGTGTCGACGCTAGGGCGGTACACCGCTTCGGCGGGCTCAGCGCTGATCCGTGCCTCGAGTCTGCCAGACGGGAGTTTGTGCACATGCATGTGCTTGCCCCCGCGCGCCAGGTAGATATTGCCGCTTGTGATTGTCTCGCGCTCCTCGACGTGGATAACGCTCAAGGCACACATCTTGTCAAGACGCTCGGCCATCGACCGTGTGAAAACCTCGGGCATGTGCTGGGCGACGACGACCGGCGGCTTGAACGTGGCGGGTAGCGACCCGAGGATCGTTTCCAGGATCGGAGGCCCGCCGGTGGAGGAACCGATACAAACCAGGTCGAACTGGTTCGACCTGAAGCTGGGGACGGCCGTGCTGGCAACCTTCTCCACCGTCCGTGTGGCTTGGCGATGAGGGTTGGACTGTGCAAGCGCCTTAACGATCTTGATGAGCTTGATCTGGAGCTTGCTCATATTCATCGAGAACTGAGACTGTTCCTTGGCCAAGACATCCGCGGCGCCGAGCTTAAGCGCCTGTAACGACGCAACCGAGCCCTCCGTCGTGAGGGAACTGAGCATGAGCACCTGTGTAGGTGCCGTGCGCATGATGTGGCGCAGGGCGGTGAGCCCGTCCATCTCAGGCATCTCGATATCGAGTGTGATCACATCGGGCTTGAGCTCTTTGGCGAGCTGGACCGCCTCCTTGCCGTTGTGCGCTACGCCGGCTATCTCGATATCGGGGTCCGCCCCGAGCATGGTGCATACCGCGCGACGCATGAAGGCCGAATCATCGACTACTAGGACTCGCATCAATTCACTCCGTTTGTTTACTGTTCCTGATCATTCGTACTGTCTGACGGATCGGGTCACGATCTGACCCGTTCATGGGTAATCATCATGCGGCCTTCTTCTCGGGGATGATGGCCTTGACTTCGGTGATCTGCGCCAGCGGGCATGCCTGAGATTCGCCCTGCCGGCAAACCGGGTTACCTCGGTCGTCGAAAAATATCCTGGCGGGGCCCTTTAGTTCCTCGGTTATCTTGAAGCATCTATCATCGAGGATAAAAGTTGTCCCGGGGTTGATCTTCCGGTGGACGCTGATGTCGACACGCCGACGCTTGCTGATTTCTTTGCGGACGCTGTCCAGCGTGCGCAGGGCCTTGTCCAGGCGGGCTGAGGCCATCGATAGATCAAACATGATCTCTGTTTGGCGTTCCCTGTCGGTCGCGGTCATGCGCCCTTTGACCGACATCTTGTTGATCAGGTCCTGCTCGGCGGTAAGTTTGTCCACTTCGGTTGTGAATGTTTCAACCATCACCTCAAGCTCGCTGGCGAAAGGCTGGAGCTTGGGGACGGACCCGATGACCAGCTCGGTCACCACGCCGGCGCCACTGCCGAGGGTGCCGATGCTCACAGCCCCGGTCGAAGTGATTCGCCCGCCGATGATCGAACCGTGCGGCGAATCGATCGACCCGTTAATCGTCAACTCGCAGTTGATTACCTCCCGATCGATGACCAGGTTTTCTTCCACATTGCCTTGCACGTTATCCAGGTATTTCCCCCTCAGGGACCCGCCTATCTTTGCGTGCCCCCGCTCCCTCCCGGCGAACCCGCCGGCGGCGATCAGGTCGTTGCCGGCCTCGATAATCGCCGCCTCGATCAGCCCAAGCACCTTGATGTTCCCGCTCGCATTAACGACAAAGCAGTCGCGTACGCCCCGGCATACCTCGATGTCACCGTCAAACTCGATGTTCCCGGTCGAGAAGTCGACGTATTCCTGGATCTCGATCTTTTTGCGTACCTGTGCCTTGCCCGTTTCACGGTGGAGTACCCCGTCGTCCTGGGCGATCAACAACCCGTCCGCGCGGCGCATGATCGATTCATCGATCAAAATCGTGACGTCTTTGCCATCCTTCGCGGATATCGTGCCGCCGGTGACGTCCCTGCCGTCCTGCCCGGGCGTGGGGGGGTGGACCCGGCCGATCTCGTCGCCGGTGTGGACCATCACGAAGCTGCTGTGGTCGTAATAGGAGGTGTTCTGTGCATCCTGAGCCGGGGCGTCCTGCTCGGGATCGTCCTGATCGACCAGCCACTGAAGCTTCCCGTCGGTCCCATTGACGACCGGTTGACCGCAGGCGATGTCCACGGTTGCCGCTTGATCCTGCGGGGGCGGGTCCTGGACAAGGTTTGCCAGGGCCTGTTTGGTATAGTCGGTGACCTCGACGCCGGCGTCCCGGATTATCGACTCAAGAAGATTTTCGGTAAGCATCGCGCGGTCATAACCTGGCGGGATGAGCAGTTGAGCCGTCAGCTTGTCATCGGAAATGACTGCAGAGGGCGCAGGTTGGCTTGCGTCCGAAGTCATGGATCGACTCCACCCCCAACAGGATTAGTCGCGGCTGAGATTTACACTCAGGCGGCGACCCGGGCGAGTGTTTCCTTGATCCGTTCGCTGAGCAGGTCGGGGGTGAAGGGCTTGACAACGTAGTTGTTCACGCCGGCCTTGATCGCCTCGACCACGCGAGACTTCTCGGCCTCGGTCGTGACCATGATGATCGGGGCCTTGTTGCCCTGCTCACGGAACTTCTTGACAAACGTCAGCCCGTCCATGTTGGGCATATTCCAGTCCACCAGCAACAGCTCGGGTTGGAACGCGCCGACCTTGGACAGGGCGTCCAGACCGTCGGACGCTTCTTCCAACTCGGTGTAGCCCAGCTGGGTCAGAATGCCCTTCTGGATGTTCCGCATCGTTTTTGAGTCATCTACCAGCATGATCTTCATGATCATTTACTCCCAGGTCTGTCGAGGCTTAGGTTGTTCGGCCTCGCGTGGTTAATCGAGCAGCTAAAGCAAGGTGGTTAGTTTGAAGAAGCAGGCGCCCCCGACTCCTGGCGTATTGAGACCTCGACGTTGAACTGCCCGCAGTCCGACTCGCATGGGATGCAGATCGCGACCACGTCCTTGCGTCCGTATACCTGATGGCTTGAACCGATCACCACGGAGGGGCAGGAGATGGTTACCTCCTTGCCGGTGAACTGGGCCTTGGCGCCGCCCGAGACCATGTTGACCAGCTCGCCAACGGCGTCGGCGAAGTCTTCGTGGCTGGCGTCCAGTTCTGTACCGGTGAAGATGGCCACGATCCGCTCAGCGGTCGCGGTCGGGAAACTCAGGACGACGGACCCCTCCACGTCACCGGACATGCCGATGATTGCGGAGACATCGTGGCTGGAGTCGCCTGGGTGCTTCAGCTCGGGTTGACTGATCTGTACAGGCAACTGGAGCATCGTCTCGAAGACGTTCTGCACAGACTTCACAAATGGGATGATGTAGGACTGGTCCACGGGTAAATCTCCTTGATGGTCAGGCCGCCGCCTTTGTGTCACGGCCGGATGTCTTCGTGCTACTGTTGCGGATGAGTTGAACGATATCGAGGATGAGGCAGACCTCACCGTCCTCTTGAATGGTGGCGCCGCTGAAGGGGCCGCCTTGGGTGTAGGTGTCGTCAAGCGGTTTGATCACGATCTCTTGCTGCCCGATGAGTTTGTCGACACACAGACCCACCCGCTGCCCGCCGATGGCGACAACCACCGCGAACTTGCCCCCGTCTTCGACCGGCTGCTCGCCCAAGCGTTGACGCATGTCTACCAGAGGCAGGACGGAGTCGCGCAGCTGCATGACCGGGTGCCCGGATACGCTTTTAATTTCGTCCGGCTCGGGCCGAACGATCTCAACGATGCACTGCAAGGGGATCGAGTAGGGGTGCGAGCCAACCCCAACCACCATCGCCGGCATAATCGCCACCGTCAACGGGATCAGGATCTCGATCGTGGTGCCCTTACCCTTCTTGCTGGTGATATTGATCGTGCCGTTGAGCTTATTGATGTTGGTGCGGACCACGTCCATGCCGACACCCCGGCCGGAGAGGTCGCTGACCTGCTTAGCGGTGGAGAACCCGGCGGCGAAGATGAACGCGAACACGTCCTCGTCCGGCATCTGCTCGAGCTTCTCTGGGGTGGTCAGGTCTTTTTCGATCGCTTTCTGGCCCAGCACCTGCCGGTCCAGCCCGTGCCCATCGTCGGTGATGGCGACGCGGACGTGGCTGCCCTGGTGCTCGGCCTCGAGCCGGATCGTTCCAACCTCGGGCTTGCCGGCTTCCTTGCGCTCCTGCGGCGGCTCGACGCCATGATCCGATGAGTTGCGCAGGATGTGAACCAGCGGGTCGGCCAACTGCTCCAGGACGGTCTTGTCGACCTCGGTGTCTTTGCCGACGATCTCGAGGTTGATCTTCTTGTCGGTCATCCGTGCCATGTCACGGATCACGCGCGGGTAGCGGTCAAATAGTTTCGCAAGCGGCTGCATCCGGGTCCGCATCACGCTGACCTGCAATTCGCTCATCAGGTGGTCCAGATCGCCCGCGGCGCCGGTGAAGTCCTCCGCCACCTCCGGGGGGATCGTCAGGCTCTTGATGTTGCGGGTCAGCGCCAGCACGCGGTTCTTGTTCAGCACTAATTGCCCGACAAGGTTCAGCAGCGATTCGAGCCGGCTGACTTCGACACGGATCGTTTGCTCAACGACCGTCTTGGTGGCTTGCTTAGCTGCGGGCTTGTCGCCGCTGGATTTTTCTTCGGTCTTCTCGGCGTCCTTCGTCCCGGCCTCTTCCTGACCTGCTGGCGGAGGAACAGAGGCTGGCTCGTCCTGGCCGCCTACCTTGCCGACCACATCGGGTGGCAATGAGGAGTCTGGTTCGCTATCGACGGGAGCCGGGCTTCCGGGCTGCTCTTGCGCCTCTTCCACGCCGTCCAACGCCAATAGTTTCTGTACGTCTCCACCGTGTTTACCCTTGACCTGAGGATCAATCGATCCGTCCTCGGCCAACTGCATAAGGCGCTGACGGAACGTTTCCAGAGGCCAACTCAAAGCCCGCAGATCGCTCAGTGCCCGGGCCTGTAGATCTATCAGGTGGTTGGCGGCTTTCAGACGGATCGCGATCTCCTCGATCGCTTCGTGAGAGGCACTGGGGATCTTCGGTGCCGTAGCATTCAACAACTTGACCAAGGAGGTGAGGTCGTCGAGCTCGAAGAACTCGGCCGTCTTCTCCATCTCATCACACACCTCAGAAAGCTGCTGTGCGGACTCCTCCAATGTTGCGTCGTTGCTCAGGCCCTCGATCGCATCGGCGACGAGTTTGGATGCATCCAGCAGGTCGGTGACCATAAACTCCAGCAGGTCCAGCTTCTGAGGCCCAAGCTCCAGGGGCACGCCTGGCTTGTCATCGCCGGGGGTCTGTGCGGATTCATCCTGAGAGTCTGCCTGTGCGGCATCGGATTCCTTCGGCGCGTCGGCCGTTGGTGGCGTGTCGCCCGTCCCTTCGGCGAGGGCATGGAGCGTGTCGATCAGCGCTTGGGGCCCATCCTCTGCCGTTTCGCCCGCGCCCAACTGCTCGATCATTGCCTTAACGACGTCGGCGCTCTGAAGCAGTGCATCCATCACCTCTTCGGTGACAGAAATCTCGCCCTTGCGCAGGCGGTTCAGGGCGTCTTCCGCCGCGTGTGAGAAGGTGGTGACAGCGGTCAGCCCAAGGAAACTCGCGGCGCCCTTGATCGTGTGCAGGGCACGGAAACAGCCGTTGCACAGCTCCTGCGCCTGCTCGGCAGAGTCAGCGGCTTCGAGCTTAACCAGGTCGGTGTCGAGTTGCTCGATCAACTCCGACGACTCGGTCAGGAAATCCTGAAGCAGACTGGGATCCATGGAATCAAATGACACGGCGGTTACCTCTCTTATCAACCCTTCTTGTACGCAAACCCCTGTGGGTACGGCAGAGCCTCAAACGACGCACTGAGGTTTCTCAGCGTCTCACTGTGGCCGATGAACAGCGCGCCGTCGTCCTGAAGTTGTTCGTGGTACAGCGTGGCGCAGTGGTTTTTCATCTCGTCGTCGAAATAGATCATCACATTTCGACAGAAGATCACGTCCCAGGACCCGAAGCGCTTCGCCGCCAGACGGTCCTTAAGGTTTAGCTTTTCAAAATGGACCATGCTCTGGATGGTCGGGTCCAGTTGATACATGCTGCCGTCCTGCTTGAAGTATCTGCTGAGGACCATCTCGTTGACCGAGCGTATGGCGTAGTGCGGGTATTTGCCGCTCTGCGCGGTCATCAGGACTTTCTCGCTGATGTCGGTGCCGAGGATTTCGATCTTCCAGTCCTGCAAGCGAACGCCCAGGGACCTGTGCACCTGGATCGCAAGGGTGTAGGGCTCCTCACCGCTGGAGCAGGCGGCCGACCATATCCGCAAGGTTTTGCTTGACTTGCGTGCTTCAAGGATCCCAGGCAGCACCTGGCGCTCAAAAACGTCGAGTTGGGGTTCATTGCGGAAGAAGCTGGTCTCGTTGATCGTGATCCGGTTGAACATCTCCTGGAACTCGTCGGTCTGGTAGGGCCCGGCGGTCAGGAACATGATGTACTGATCGAAATCATCGAACTCGAGCTCCTCAAGACGCCGCGACAAACGACTCTCCAGGACGTACTTTTTGGAGTCTTGAAAATGGATCCCGGATCGGTCGTAGACGACCTTGCGCAGTTTCTCGAACTGCGTGGCGCTCATCGTGAGGTTAGTTGCCGGCATGAAGTAAATCCCTGGTCTTTCGTCGGTGTCCGTTCACTCCCCACCAAGCCGGAACGTGCCATGCTCAGAGTAAGCCGGCCCGCTTCAACCCGTTACGCGGCCTTGGAAGTCTGCTCCATCTCCGCCATCTCGTCGGCTGTGAACAGCTTCTCCAGATGCAGAAGGATCAGCAGCCTGTCTTCCAGCTTGCCCACGCCCTGTACGTAGTCGGTATCCAGCCCACACACCATCGAAGGCGGCGGCTCCACGATGCTCGAATTGATCCGCAAGACCTCGTTCACGCGGTCGACGGTGAACCCAAGCACCCGGTTGGCGACCTCGACGACGATAATCCTCACATCGTCCGAGTTCTCCAGCTCACTCATCCCAAATCGTTTACGCAGGTCGATGACGGGGATGATCTTGCCGCGGAGGTTAATCACACCCTCCACGAACGGCGGGCTCTGAGGCACGGGCGTGATCTGCATCATCCGGTTGATTTCCTGCACGCTGAGGATCGGGACGGCGAACTCCTCGTCACCAACCTCGAAGCTCACAAGCTGAAGCAATTCGCCGTCGGCGGAAGCCTGGCTGATAGCGGTGTTGATATCTTCGGTTGACTGCGCCGGGCTGGATGACTGGGTTGCCATGGTCTGTGTCTCCGTCGGATGTTCGGCCGGATAGGGTTTCTCGCCCACCTTTGCTGACTCATGCTGCCGCACAGCGCCGGGGGGGTCCTGCGCCGCCACGGTTACTTCTTGCATCGGAAACGGCAGGTCATCGCTTTAGGTCACCGCATCGAAACGCCCAGAGAATCAGATGGTGGTGAGGGTTGGCGGGTTATCGGATGAGTTCGGCTGGGTACGGCCCAACCAAACTCCTTCGGCCAAGGCTTGTCACATGAAGATGAGGGGGACGGCCACGAGCTGTCCCCAGCCCCCGCTTTTTTTGATCACCCCTTCCCCCAAGATAGACACGCCACAGCCCAGGCGACTCACACAAGCCCCCTGCGTGGCGGCGGGCCGACCTACGCGGTAGACTTGATGCGTCATGAACCACCACCGGGCCCGATGGGTCCTGATCGTGATCTGTCTCGCCGCCATGGGCTGTGCCCGGCCGATCGTCCAGGCCGACAACCCTGTGGCTATTACCGGCAACGACTACCACGATACGTTTGAGGTCGCCATCGACGTCCTGCGCGACAACGGCTTTGTTATCGACCGTCGGGACTACCGCTTCGGACGGATCACGACCCTGCCCCTGGGATCGCCCAACCTCTTCGAGGTATGGAACGACCAGAACACCACCCGCGAGCAGGCCGTCGAATCCACCCTCGCCAGTGAACGGCGGCGGGTCAATGTCACGATCAATCAGCCAAGCCAAGCCGACACCGAAGGCTACCCCGAGAATGAATTCCAGCTTGAGGTTGAGGTGATTCTCGAACGCAGGCAAGCCCCCACCCGCCGCCTCGTCGGCTCCGCCCGACGCAATGTCTTCTCCAACCTCGCCGCTGCCCCCAAGGAGCTCGCCGACCGCGGCATCACCGGCTCCTACTGGCAACCCGTTGGCAGAGACCCCTACCTCGAAGCCAGGCTGGTCAAGCAGATTATCGATCGTGCCCAAGAGGGGAAATAGTCGCCACGGATGCACACCTCTAAGATCGGCGAATAAGACGGTCAGATGCTTCAGGGCTCTGCATCCACGTCATAGCGTACCCGTTGGGCCGCCAAGCCAACCCTTCGCCTGGCCAGGCCGATCCGGCTACAATTCTCCTCATGACCACCGCGACAGACGCTAAACGACAGACCCTGCGCATCGGGCACAGCCCGGACCCCGATGACGCGTTCATGTGGTACCCGCTTGCCAACTTCACCGCGCCCGACGGTAAGAAGCTGACCCCCAAGGTCGACACCGGGCGGTACGACTTCGTGCATGTGCTGGAAGACATCCAGTCGCTGAACGAGCGCAGTGAAAAAGGCGAGCTTGAAATCACCGCGCTGTCGATCCATCAGTACCCTTTCATCGCGGACAAGTACGCGCTGACCAGTTGCGGCTCGTCGATGGGCGACGGGTACGGCCCGATGATCGTGTCGACCAAGCCGATGAGCGTCCTAGACCTCAAGGGCAAACGTCTGGCGATCCCCGGGTACCGGACGACGGCATGGCTGGCGGCACAGTTGATGCTCGCCGAGCAGGGGATGAGTAAGGACGATGTGACGCACGAGTTCGTGATGTTCGACGAGATCATCCCCAGGGTCGTCTCCGGCGAGTTCGATGCCGGGCTGATCATCCACGAAGGGCAGTTGACTTACGGCAACGACGGGTTGGCGTGTGTCAGTGACCTTGGCAAGTGGTGGACCGACTCGCGGAAGCTGCCGCTACCTTTGGGCGGTAACGCGATCCGCCGAGACCTTGGAGGCCAGATGCCGACGATCTGCCGGGTGCTGCTGGATTCGATCGAGTATGCGCTGGAACACCGCGAGGAAGCGGTGAACTTCGCGCTGAACTGGGCACGCGACATGGGCTCGGAATTGGCGGACGAGTTTGTGGGTATGTACGTCAACCAGTGGACGCTCGATTACGGCGATCGCGGCCGGGAGGCGGTGCGTGTGCTGCTGGGCGAGGCCGTAGCGGCGGGGTTGGTGCCGGACTGCGGTGGGATTGATTTTATCGAGCCGGGGTAGACGGGCCTTGACAGGCGAGAGGTCGGCCCTTGATTGAAGGAAACATCGTGCTGGGTGATGAGATGTCGGCAACGACGGGTGTGGTCCTTGGGTTGTTTCTGTCTGTCGTGATGTCGGGCTGTGCCGTCGGGACACAACCTGGATCAACCGGTCGGGCAACGGCGGCGCCGCCGGCAATTCATAAGCCAGCGACGATCACTTCCGAGCAGTGGGGGTCGGACCCGCTGCCGATCCCGGAAGAGCGCAGGCATGTGCCGGGGTTCATCACGATTCATCATGCGGGTGTCGACTGGAAAGCGGGGAGCGATCCTTATGTGAAGATCGGCAACCTTCAGGCGTGGGGTAAGAAGACGGTCGAGGACGGCGGCAAGGACTGGCCGGATGTGCCTTATCATTTTTTGATCGCGCCTGACGGCCAAATCTTCGAGGGCCGGCCGATCGAGTACGAACCGGAGACCAATACGAACTACGATGTGCACGGCCACATCGGGGTGCAGCTATGGGGCAACTTCGAGAATCAGCGGATCAGTCCTCAGCAAGTTGCGTCCGCGGTGCGTCTGGTCGCGTGGCTGTCGCAGACTTACGGCGTGGATGATGCGCTGATCCGTGGCCACCGCGACGTGGCTAAGGACACGAGTTGTCCCGGCGAAGACTTCTATCGCTACCTCGAAGGCGGGCAGTTCCTGGGTTGGGTCAACCGGGTCCGCACCGGTGATGAGCCGGATATCGATCTGGGCCCACCGCTGGAAGATGGCCCGACCGAGATGATCCCGCTGCCGCATTAGGTCTTTAACCACAAAGACACGGAGAAAGCAGTTGAAGCCGGGATGAACGCAGATAAGGCAGCCCGACTGGCGTACTTTCCCTCTTTCTTCATCTGCGTTCATCTGCGTTCATCCGCATCCATCCTGGTTCCACCTCTTCGTTCTTCTCTGCGCACTATCGTTAATCATTGTCCGGCCTGAGGCCGCGGCGTCACGATCCGGTATGCTTATCTCGTCATGAAACACTGGCCTTACTTGCTGACAGCGTTGGCGGTATTCGTCACCTTTGGTTTCCGATGGTTCGGCCCCAGCGACCTGTACGACAATGACCAGCCCAAGACGGTGGCTTACACGGTGGACATGGTCCGTCAAGGACACTGGCTGATTCCGGTGGACATGCTGGGCAGGCCCGCGACCAAGCCACCGATGTACAACTGGCTTGGCGCCCCAGCTGTGGCGGCGGGCTGGCACAGCGAGTTTGCTTTGAAACTGCCTTCCACCTTGGCGGCGATGGTTACGCTCGCTCTGACTTGGTACGCCGCGCGTCGTGTCGGGTGCAACATCTTGAGTGTCGACGGCCCGTTAGACCCCGAAAAACCGCCGACGAAACCGGCGCTGTCCACGGCCACCGCCTCGATCGCCTGCATATGTTTACTGGCCAGTTACAGCTTCTCCAAGCTCTGCTACACCGCCAGGCCAGACATGGTGTTGACGGCGTTCACGACCGCCGGGTGGTTGTCTTCGTCTGTGCTGCTGATCAGAGATAAGAGGAAAGCCGATCAACACGAAGCACTTCATTCCAGAGCTAGTCAACGCAGGCTTGGTCTTCAAGCCGTACTGTGGCTGTGCGTCGCCGGCGCCGCGTTGACCAAGGGTTTGCCCGCGATGCTGCTGATTATTTACACCGTCCTGGGGGCAAGATTGATCGCCGGTCGGTGGTCGGCGGTGCGCAGTACGGGGATCGTCTGGGGCCTGCCCCTGGCTATCGGGCTGGTCGGGTTGTGGGGTTACGCCGCGTATGCCTCCAACCCCGAGCACTTCACAAGCACCTATATCAAGGACGAGGTGATCAACCGGGTCGGCCGAGGCGGGTTTCTTACTATCGTAGGCGAGCAGTGGAAGATGCCCGCCTGGTTCGTGGCCAGGTTCGCACCCTGGTCGTTGTTCGCGATTATGGGGGCGGCCCACGTCATGGGTAAGAAACATCGGCCACACCGACCGAGCGACCTGCTAGGGCTGTCTGTGTTGTGGTTATTTCTTGTGATCGTGTTCTTCGGTTTTTCCGGCGGCAAACGCGCCGATTACCTGGCGCCGGCGTGCCCCGCCGCGGCGGTGCTGGCCTCGTTTTGGTTGGTCTTCGAGGGCAGACGCTTCCTGAACCTGCGCCCCGGGCCGGTGGCTTCGGCCGGGCTGGCTGTGGCCCTGGTGATTGGCGTGTACGAGTATGCCGCCTCCCCCGCCGCGCGAGAAGGTTACGGCCAAAACATCAAGGCGTTTGCCTGGCAAGTTCATCAACAAACAGGAGGCCAGCCCCTGCTGTTTCAAGACACCGATTACACACCCGTTCAGGCCCTGCTTGGATACAACCAGACTCACATCGATCCCGTGAAACCGCCAGAGGCCCTGTGGCTGATCAAGCCGCTGGATGAACCTGGGGCTAGGGTCATCTCGGAGCCGATCTGGGCTGGGGCAAAGGACCCGACAATCACCCTGGCACTCTACGCGCTTGAATCCCTAAGCGGTGGCAAGGAATGACGGCCAAGTTCGTGGTAGCAGGTCCGCTCTCTGGCCTGGTAGCAGCCAGGCGATGGGCTTGGATTTGACCGCTCCTACGCCTGCGCGTGTATACTACTCGTGGGCATTTCAGCCATTCGATTGGGGTTGGCGGGGGAACCGGGAGCCGGCGTAACGCCGGTGGGAGGTTTCTGTCTATGGCTACTATCGTTGTGCTTAACGGTCGAAACAAGGGCGAGTGGTACAC
>JAJDCU010000060.1 GCA_029260655.1 Phycisphaeraceae bacterium | reverse complement strand
GTGCGCGCCGGGGCGTATAGATCCACAGATAAACAGGATGATCAGGATGTAAGGCACCCAACCCTATGAATCCTAATCCTGCTCATCCTGCCCATCTGTGGATACTTCCCCTGACCTGTCCGTCTTTGTGGCTAAGGCTTTTGATCGGATTGGCCACGAAAAAGCACAAAAAGCACAGGGTGGCGGGGAATATCACGGAGCGCACGGAGGCGCGGAGGCACAGAGAGATCGGGGAGAGGGGGATTGCGTCGCCATGGCAAAGGATGTGGTGAAACGGTAGGGAAACGGTATCAGCACTACCGTTTCTTGCCCCATATAATCTCAGTGTATCACTTGTCTAGATTTGAGGTGGCCTCGAATGGCATATAGCTACTCGTGATGCCTTGCAAATACTCCACGATCCGGTATGCATCAGTTGCCGCATTAGCGTCTGCGGTGTGAGTTATGGTTTGATGATGAGTCTCGCGTAGGTATCGGGCCCGGTCGATCGCATGCGGTAGTTGCCCCTTAACACGATCAAATACCGTGGCATCCGCCTTGGTATACCCGTCTTTACAAATACGGTGCTTTCTCCACTCGCCGCCTAACACCGTTACGCAATCATCACTGTTTTGGAATTTGCGCGGACTGAAGTCCTCCAAATGGCAGTGCAGCCACACTTCGAAGCACGGATTTGATACGACAACGGCGACATTGCATTTCATTGCAAGGCGAATGGCTTTATCAAGTGACTGACGTTTACTAATATCTGGATACTCTGTGTCGAATATCGCGAAGTACTTTGTATGGCGGTCCGGCGGCCCGAATTTATCAAATAGTTTGATTGCGGTTTCCACGACATGAAGTGGACTTATCCCGCCAGCATCATGTATGCGAATACCGGGGCGCGGCAGCCCCTGTACGCGTGCACCAGCCAAGGTCTGCTTTAACCCAGAAAAGTAGTGTAATTCAGTCGCTCCCTCGGTGACCAGGATTCTAGTCGGCCGAACTTTCCTTAGCTTGGTGAGTCTACGCCGATCTCTAGCCATCTCGATCCTCGAACAGCGGTAGCTCTTGTGGTACTGTTCGAACGGGAATAGCTTCGAGGGCAGGGCCGAAATCTGCGACACCACCGAAGCGGCCAGCCGTAAACTGGCGGCCTACGGGACGGTTGGGCCGGACTTCGCTTCCAAATTCAGCCAAAGAGTAGACCTCAGTGCTGCCGTCCTGGCCTTTCTGTGTAATCCACACCTGGTCTCGGCGTAGCAAGTTTGGCTCGTCTAGAAGGGAGCGGTCGTGTGTTGTAAAAATCACCTGCGTGCCAGCGCGATTCACCTCTGGGTCGTGAGCGAGTCGGATGAGCCGCTGCACTAGCTCAGGACTAAGCGATGAATCAAGTTCATCGATGACAACGGTGCCAGGCTGGTCGTCTTCACCGTGTCTCATCAGTATGTAGAGCAGTGCCATAAAGCGGCGTGTGCCAGATGATTCTCTTGCTAGAGAGAGTTCGGTACTCACATCGTCAGGGAAATTTCGGTGCATCAATCGCAACCCACCGGTTAGAGGCGGTTGGGGAATGGTTTCGTCTGCAATCTCATAATCAATCTTTGCAAACACCTCGCGCAGAGCCATTGTTGCTTTCTCAAATAGCTTGAGTTGCTCACCGCTTATTTGTGAGACGTTAGCGCCTACCACACCGAAGTCGGCATCGGTCACAAACCTGAGATATCTCCGCTTGAACGAGTCATCCTTGACAAGACGATCTGCAAGTTCATCCAGAAGCGCCTCCTGCCGCTGATACACTCGGTGAAGCGCATAGAAGAAGAGTTGATTGTCAAACCAGTCAAAAACTTTTCGAGCGTGCGCGATATCCACTGCAGCGCCGTGTCCAAGCATTGAACGTTCTGGCACCGTCGTTTCGCTCACCACCGCACGTTGAGTATGAGTTCCAAACTTTGTAGATAGGCTAGGTTCAATCGCCGATTGGGGGTCAAATCGCTCCAGCAGGTTCGACCACGCCTGTCGACTTGCGTCCTCACGAGCATGTTCTAACTTTTCATATATGACCCGTTCGGATGTGGCGTGTAGTGTGTAACGATATCGGTCAGCCCCAAGTACTAATTCAATCTCGAACTGGCTGGGCTTGTTTTGAAGGTTATGGTCCAGTCGAAAGGGTTCAATCGCCGGTACTCGCGCGGGGATGTCGCCTCGTCCTGACCCTATTACGATCAAGCCCAAAGCGTAAAACACATCGAGAAGGTTCGTCTTGCCCGACGCGTTATGGCCATAGACTGCTGCGGTCTTAATCAGATCCAACCGGCGGGACCGAGTCAAGTTACCGGCTAATTCATTTGTACCTGAGGCAGCTCCCATAGAGAAAACCTGCCTGCTGCGGAATGATTTGTAGTTCTCGACTTCGAGTCGGATCAGCATGTTCGTACCCCGTAGTGGGAACAGATTGTACACGAATCAGTGACCACACTCAATCCGTAAAGCCAAAATTCGCCTCATTTTGGCATATATCGGCATAAGGTGACAGTGGGCTTGATGATGTTGCAGGGTCCTATAACTCTAATGCAGCACACGCACCGACCAACTGGGAGTATTAGGTGGTGCCCGGCTCGTCTTGGGGAGTTGCTCATCCCTCGGGACGTTGTTTTCAGCTTTCCCGGGCTTGGTTTCAGCGGTGCCGGGCCATGAGGACACAAAGTCGTTGTATATACAACAATATGGCTTTGGCTGTGTCCGGGACGATTCGAGGCGTTTGAGGTGCGTGGGAGGGGGATTGATGGCTTTGGGATGATGATTTTGGGTTGGGGGGAGCTTATTGGGGGGGGGATGGGGTTCGTGGTCGGTCCCGCAGCGGCTTCGCGGGCTGGGGCATGTGGGGCCGGGGGTTGGTGGCGGGGGTAACTATTGACATAGTTGGGGGTTTAAGTACACTCTTGGGCTCACTTTCGGCATGGTGCCGGGGGTGTTGGTATGCCTAAGGCAGGATGCGTATGCGGCAGGAACAGGCACAGGTAAGCATCGGAGCGGCGAGCAAGTGATGGGTTTTGCCCATCACTACCGCGGCGACGGTTTGCCAGGGTTCTCAAACTACCCCAAGCGGATGATCCGCGGGAAGGGGGTGGTTTTGCGGGCTTAGCCCGGTTTTTGTTGCAACCTGCCGGTCACGGCTGGGCTTGTATGAAGCCTGATTGCCGACGACCGACTGTCTGGGCCACGAGCGGGTTTCGCTGCGTGGTTTTTTGTTTGGGCTGATTTTGAGGGCTTGTGTCCGCCGCCCTGATCAAGCGTGGACGACAACCTGGCAAACACCGGGTCCAAGGGTGGCGCACGAGTTGGCGTTGTCGGCGGGCCTGGGATCAGAAAAGAAGAAGAAGGTACAAGACATGGCCATTAACAACGCAGAGATGCTCAGGCTGATCGACTCGATCTCACGGGACCGCAACGTGGATAAGGAGTCTCTGTTTAGTGATATCGAGCAGGCGATGGTGTCTGCGGCGCGCAAGCACTACAACGCGCTGGATACCGACGAGTTCACGTCCGAGGTGGATCGGCTGACGGGTCAGATCCGAGTCTGGCGCGGCGAGGAGGAGATCGACCTGGACGACCTGGGCCGTATCCCCGCGCAGACGGCCAAGCAGGTGATGATCCAGCGGTTCCGCGAGGACGAGCGTGCGAGCATTTATAACGAGTTTATCGACCGTGTCGGCGAGCTGACGACGGGGATGGCCCAGCGTTACGAGGGCGGTTCGCTGGTGGTGTCGATCGGCCGGGCCGAGGGCTTCATGCCCCGCAGCGAGCAGATCCCCGGCGAACAGCACCAGCCCGGCGAGCGGGTGCGCTGCCTGATCCTGGATGTCCGGGACGTGGGCAACCAGGTCAAGATCGTGCTTAGCCGAGGGGATGAGCTATTTATCCGTCGGCTGTTCGAGGTCGAGGTCCCCGAGGTCGCCGAGCGGATCATCGAGGTCAAGGCGATGGCCCGCGAGCCCGGGCACCGCACGAAGATCGCGGTCAGTTCGATCGACTCGAAGGTCGATGCGGTCGGGGCGTGCGTGGGCGTGCGCGGCAGCCGGATCAAGAACATCGTCGACGAGCTTGGCGGCGAGAAGATCGACATCGTGCGCTGGAACGAGTCGAGCCAGATCCTGATTCAAAACTCCCTGAAGCCCGCGGAGGTCGTGGAGATCTCTTTGTGCTTCGAGCTTGGGCGGGCGACGGTGGTGGTCAACGAGGACCAGCTTTCGCTGGCGATCGGCAAGCGCGGTCAGAACGTGCGTCTTGGGGCGCGGCTGACGAAGTGGGATGTGGACATCCTCACGCCTGCGGAGTTCACCAAGAGCCTGGACATCCTCGAGGCCTGCCTCAAGGAGATCGAAGGGATCGACGAGGAACAGATCGACAAGCTGGCGGCGCTGGGCGTGATCAGCGTGTTCGACGTTGAGGAGGTCGGGGCGGCCTACCTGGAGGAGACGCTGGGCCTGGATGAAGAGTTGGCCGAGCGGATCGTTCTGGTCGCTTCCGAGCGTTCCAAGGAGGTCGCCGAGCAGCAGGCGAAGGACAAGCAGGAGGCCGAGCGTCTTAAGCAGGAGCAGGAAGCGGCGCTTGCGACGATGCCCGGCGAAGCGCAGGCGGCGAGTGTGCTCGGAGAGATCCTGCCGGGAGCGCCCGCGCCGGATGCGGACTCGGGTGAGCCAGAGGCCCCCGCCTCGGATGACAAGGCCCCCGCCGGCGGGATCGTGGAGATGCTCGAGCAGCGCCAGGATCAGTCCCCGGGCGAAGCCGAAGCCGAGGCATCGGACGCTCCTCCGGAAGAAGCCGACGCCCAGGCATCGGACGCTCCGGGCGAAGCCGACGCCGCGGATAAAACCGAACCGACCAAACAGGCCACCGGCGCGGTGGCGGGCGAAGAATCAGAAGACCCGTCCGCCTGACCGAAGGCGGAACGAACAACCCCGGCGGGCCGAAACGGTGCCGCTGACCCCCATCCCGGCATGGAACAAGCCGGAAGGAGCAGGACTTGGCCAAAGCCAAGCGCGTATTTGAGTTAGCCAAAGAGCTGGGCGTCAAGAGCAAGGCCATCGTCGAGAAGTGCGAGGCCGAGGACGTCCCGGGCATCACGAACCACATGTCGACGGTGAAAGTCGGCCTGGCGATGACTATCCGCCAATGGTTCAGTGAGGAGGTGTCCGCCGCCGGCACCGCGGTGGAGACCGCGGAAAAGGTCGACCTGAAGAAGGTCCGCAAGCCGCGCAAGAAGGCGGCGGCCAAGTCCGGATCCACCGCGGACGCGGACGAGGGTTCGACTGCTACGGCGACGCTTGAACCGCCCACGGTCGAGGAACCGAAGAAGGCAACCAAGGCCGCGACGAAGAAGGCGGCGAAGAAGACCAAGGCCAAGGCCAAGGCCAAACCCAAGCCGGCGGTTGCCGCGCCGGGTGAAGAAAGTGATGCGCTCGTCGAGAGCCAGCCCCCGGCCCCGGAACAGGCCCAGGCAATCCCCGCCGATCAACCCGAGCAAATGGTCGCGCAGACGCAAGCGCCCGAGGAGGCCAAGCCGATCGGTCCCGTGGGCGAGGTCAATGTTCCGACCCGTCCAGACGTCATCAAGCCCGCCGGCGAACAGCTGGCAAAGCCCCAGCAGGCCCAACTCAAGGGCCCGAAGGTGTTGCGCATCGAAAAACCTGACCCTGTCCGAGCCCCCAGGCCGCGCAGGCCGGTCGCAGGCGGCGAAACGAATGGGGGCGGCGGCGGCGCGGGCGGCGGCAGAGACGAGGGGGTCCCGGGGATCGCACGCACACGCGGCCCGGCTCGTGGCCGAGGTGTCGGCGGCGGCGGTGGCCAGGAGCAGGCACGGCCCGGCAAGCGGCGTGGGCTTAATACCCGCCGCGGACGTTCCGCGGACGCCTTGCCGACAGGGCCAGCGAAGTTCAGCCAGGCCGACATGGAAGAGCTCGACGCACGCCTCTCCGGTGCGACCGGGTTCCTCAAGCAGCGCCGCCGTGACCTGCGCAAACGTGAGCAGACCGGGACCGTCGCGCAGAGCGCCGTTGTCACCGGCGGCAAGGTCGAGATCGAAGAGCCCATCACCATCAAGGCGCTCAGTGCCGCGACGGGGATCAAGGCCAACGACGTCATGAAACACCTGATCAAGAAGGGGGTCATGGCGACGATCAACTCGGCGATCGAGACCGAGGCCGCGATGGAGATCGCGCTGGAATACGACATCGAATTGGAGGTCAAGGAACAGCAGACCGCCGAGCAGGTCGTCGAGCAGGAGTTCGCCAGCCGCGAGCCGGTGGATCTCCAGCCGCGTCCCCCGGTTGTGACCGTGCTGGGCCACGTCGACCACGGCAAGACCTCGTTGCTCGACAAGATCCGTCAGGCCGACGTCGCCTCCCACGAGGCCGGCGGCATCACCCAGCACGTCGGTGCGTACCGCGTCACCGTCAAGGGCGGGGACGATCAGGACAAGACCGTCGTCTTCCTGGATACCCCGGGCCATGAGGCGTTTACCTCGATGCGTGCCCGCGGCGCGGGGATGACCGACCTGGTCGTGCTGGTCTGCGCCGCGGACGACGGTGTGATGCCCCAGACGATCGAATCGATCAACCACGCCAAGGCCGCCGGCGTCCCGATCATCGTGGCGCTGAATAAGAGCGACCTGCCCCAGGCGACCGACGACAACGTCCACAAGATCTACGGGCAACTGGCCGAGCACGGGCTGAACCCCGTGGACTGGGGCGGCGACACGGAGGTCATCAAGACGTCGGCCGAGACCGGCTTGGGCATCCAGGACCTGTTGGAGGTGCTGGACTACCAGGCGGAGTTGCTGGAGCTCAAGGCCGACTACGGCGGTCCGGCGCGCGGCGCGGTGATCGAAACAGAGATGCAGTCGGGCCGTGGTTCGGTAGCGCGCGTGCTTGTGCAGGACGGTCAGATCAAGGTCGGGGACTTCATTGTGATCGGTCGGGCGTTTGGGCGTGTGCGAGATATGACCAACGACCGGGACAAGTCGATCAAGGACGCGGGCCCGGCGACGCCGTTGGAGCTTTCCGGGATCGACCAGATCCCCGACGCCGGGGACAAGTTCTACGTCACGCAGACCCTGCAGAAGGCCGAGAGCGTCGCGCAGCAGTACCGAGACGCCGAGCGGCAGCAGATGCTCGCCAGCCGCACGAAAGTCACGCTGGACAACTTCGCCGCCACGATCAAGGCCGGGCAGACCAACCAGATGAACGTCGTGATCAAGGCCGACGTGCAGGGGTCGATGGATGTCCTTCGCAAGAGCCTGGAGTCTTTGGGCAACGACGAGGTGCGCGTCCGCGTGATCCACTCGGCGGTCGGTGGCGTGACCGAGAGCGACGTGCTGCTGGCCGACGCCTCGGACGCGATCGTCCTTGGCTTCCATGTCGTGGCGACCCCGGCGGTCAAGGAAATCGCCGAGGAACGCAAGGTCGACATCCGGTTGTACCGCGTGATCTACGACGTGATCGACGACGTGAAGAAGGCGCTGGAAGGCATGCTCGCGCCGGAGACCAAGGAAGAGTCGCTGGGCCAGGCCGAGGTCAAGCAGGTGTTCAAGATCGGCAAGCTCGGGATGATCTGCGGCTGTCTGGTCACCGAGGGGTCGATCCAGAAGAGCGCCAAGATGCGGCTGGTCCGTGACGGCGTGGTCGTTACCGATCACCGTGACATCGAGAGCCTGCGGCGGATCAAGGACGACGCCAAGGAGGTCCGGGCAGGCACCGAGTGCGGTATCCGCATGGCGGGTTTCGAAGACGTCAAGCCCGGCGACGTGCTGGTCTGCTACAACACCACAGAGGTCAAGAGGACGCTGGATTAGGACTGGTGATGGGTGGTTGGAACACCACGGCCAGAAAGCACTGGCTGCACACGGACCCGAGCACCAACCACTAACCGCTTACCGCTAACCACTAAGCACCAACCGCCATGGTCATCGGGGTTCTACAGGTCGAGCTTCGTATCGATGGCGCCGATTCGTTGAAGGACAAGCGCCGTGTGGTGTCCAGCCTGAAAGACCGGCTGCACCGCGAGCACCAGGTGTCGGTCGCCGAGGTCGACACCCAGGACGTGCACCGCACGGCGACGCTGGGTATGGCGGTGGTCAGCACCGAGGTCCCGCACTGCCAGCACGTGCTGGACGGGATCCTGAACAAGCTCCGCACAGGGCGGGGATATTTTTTAGCCGACCACCGGATCGAGATACTTTCAGGACAATAGACGAAATGATAAATGATGAAGTAGGCATGATGAATGCAAGGCTTGCGTCCGAGTCCACCGGGTGCAGCTCATTCATACTTCAGCACGCATCATTCATACTTCATACTTGCTCATGAGCCACCGTATCGCACAAGTCGAGGCGACGCTGAAGAAGGTGGTCGCGCAGGTGCTCCAGGGCGAGCTGTCCGACCCGCGGATCGACGGGTTCGTGAGTATCACGCGCGTGAAGATTTCCCCGGATATGGCCAACGCGACGATCCACGTCTCGGTGATGCCCGCCGAGAAGCAGAGCAAGAACATCCACGGCCTGCGCCACGCCGCCGGGCACATCCGCTCGCTGGTGCTCAAGCGTATGGCAACCCGGGTCGTGCCGAGGCTTTCGTTCGTGTTGGACGAGTCGCTAAAGAAGCAGGCGTCGGTGTTCGACGCGATCCGCCGGGGGGCTCAGCGGACCGGCTTGACCGACGAAGCCGGTGAGACAACGAATCAGGACGACCCACCCCATCCCACACCCGCCGATGACGGCCAGGAGATCGGACCGACGTGAAGCAGGAACCGGCTCAGATAAAGAAACTCAACGCGTTGCTGAGGCGTCTCAAGTCCAGGCACAAGAACCTTGAGGCCCCCGGGTACGAACCGACAACGCAGTTGATCATGGCTTTCCTCCAAGCCGACGCCTCGCGCCGCAAGGCCGAGCAGGCTTACGATGCGCTGATGGAGGACATCGTCGACAACAACGAGCTGCGCGTCAGCCTCACCCAGGAGATCACCGATGTGATCGGGGAAGACTACCCCCGCGTCTTCTGGCGTATCGAGCGGATGCGTGAGGCGCTCAACGAGGTATACCAGCGGGAGCACGACTTCCGCATGCAGAAGGCGGTCTCGCTGACCAAGAAAGAGCAGCGTCATTACCTGGACACGCTGCCGGGGATCACGCCCTACGCCGCGGCGAGCGTGATGCTCTTAAGTTTCGGTGGCCACGCCCTGCCGGTCGACGACAAGCTCGTCGCCCTGCTGGTCCGCGAGGAAATCGTCAAAGAGGGGCTGAGTCCGGCCGAAGTCGAGTCGCTTCTGCTTAGGCAGATCAAGGCGGGTGATCCGGCCCTGGAGGCGCACCTGCTGATCCAGGCCTGGTCCGACGGGTGCAAGACCCCCGCGTCGGTGCTGGAGAGCCCCGAGCCGTCCCACGCCGGGGTCGACCCGGTGCGCGAGGACCTCATGGCCAGCCACGACCCGCCCGCCAAGAGCAAAGCCGCCAAGAAGCCGGCGAAAAAGCCCGCGAAGAAGCCCGCGGCTAAGAAGAAGGCCGCCAAGCCCACTAAACGTACGAAGAAGAAATGACCGACCGATGAACAGTAAACTACACGATGCGCTGTTGCGGATCGGGCTGCCTAAGGGCAGCCTACAGGACGCGACGATCAACCTCTTCGACCGCGCGGGGTACAACATCACGATCCCCAGCCGGTCCTACTTTCCACGCATCGACGACCCCGACCTCGCCGCCGTCATGTTCCGCGCTCAGGAGATGAGCCGGTACGTCGAGGACGGCGTGATCGACCTTGGTATCACCGGCCACGACTGGGTCGTGGAGAACGGGTCGGATGTCCACGAGGTCTGCGAGCTGAACTACTCCAAGGCGACCAGCAATCCCGCCCAGTGGGTCCTGGCCGTCCCCGAGGAGTCCGACTATCACAAGCCCGAGGACCTTGCGGGGGGCATCATCGCTACCGAGTTGATCAAGACCACCCGGCGGTATTTCAAGGACCGCGGGATCGACGTCAAGAAGGTCGAGTTCAGCTGGGGCGCGACCGAGGTCAAGGCCCGCCTGGTCGACGCGATCGTCGACATCACCGAGACCGGTTCGTCGCTGCGCGCCAACAAGCTGCGTGTGATCGATACCCTCTTGACCTCGACGACCCGCCTGATTGCCAACAAGCAGTCCTGGGAAGACCCCAGGAAGCGGGCTAAGATAGAAGACCTGGCGATGCTGCTGCTGGGCGCGATCGACGCACGGACGAAGGTCGGTCTGAAGATGAACGTCCCCCGCGCCTCGCTGGACGCGGTCTTGAAGCTGCTCCCGGCCGAGCAGTCCCCGACGGTCAACAGCCTGGCGGACGAGCAATGGGTCGCGATCGAGGTCGTCCTGGATGAGCGGGTCGAACGCGACATGGTCCCGGCCCTGAAACGCGCCGGGGCGACGGGTATCTTCAGCTACCCACTGAACAAAGTTATCCCCTGACGCAAGCAACACCAGGCAGCGCAAGGATGGGCAGGCCATGGCGGAACGACGGATCATCCTGGGCTCGGTACTTTGTCTTTTTCTGGCGGTCGGCTGTCAGCCCGGCGGCGGCGCATCGACCGGGTCGCAAGCACGTCTTGAGCCGCGGGCGGATGTGCAATTTCCGCCGGGGTTGAATCCCAACCAGTTCGCACCCCCGGCCGACGATCAGCGCGAGCTTGCCGAGCTGGGCCTCGAAGAGATCCTCGCTTCTTTGTCTCGCCCCGAGTACCTGAACCGGGATGAGCCTTCGCCGGGGCCCGAGGAATCTACCGCGGAGGGCGCTTCACCGTCGATCGTAGACGAGCCGCCGCTTGCCGCACAGAAAGCCTACATCGCCGGCCGACATGCCTGGCGCAACGGCGACAGCGCCCAGGCCAAGCGTAACCTCGAAGCGGCGCTGCGCCTGGCGCCCGCGCAGCCGACGATCCTCCGCTTGCTGGGTGAGGTCTACACGCGCACCGGCAACCGGGTGAAGGGTGCGATGTATTTCCGCCAGGCCGTCGCCCTGGACCCCGCCGACGCCAGGAGCGTCTTGATCCTCGGCCGGTTCGCCATTGAGAAGGGCGACTTCGAGGAAGCGGTCGTGCTTTTTCACGAGGTGATCCTGTCCGCCGGCCAGGGTGATCGTGACGCGCCGGCGCGCGAGGAGATCGCCCGGTATTTCCTGGCAAGCTCGCTGCACAGCGCCGGGTACTTCCGCGCGGCGGTCCGGCAGCTACAGATCTACCTTCAACGGTCCGAGCAACCTACCCATGCGGCGAGCCTGGCGCGTGAACAGGCGGTGCTTCGGCGTCAGGTCGGTCTGACCCGGCAACGGCTGGGCGACGTGTACCTGCGCCTGGACGACCCCGCCTCGGCCCTGTCGGTCTATCAACACGCCGCCGAGTACGGCGTGCCGGACCTTGTCAAACTCGACAAGCGGCGGGTCTACACCGCCCTGCGGCTGGGCGATCAGAACCTGGCGCAGCGTCTGGTCATCGAGCTGGTTCAGAGGCAGCGCGGCGATGCGCAGTCCCTGGCGATGGTCCGTTACATCGTC
Organism: Phycisphaeraceae bacterium; assembly: GCA_029260655.1. GTDB lineage: Bacteria > Planctomycetota > Phycisphaerae > Phycisphaerales > Phycisphaeraceae > JAJRRS01. Next base: position 5,409 of record JAJDCU010000060.1, on the reverse strand, counting down.
AAGCAGGGCGTCTTGGCGTCCGGGATCGCACGCGAGCTGGAAACGGTCTACCACGAGCAGGGGCAAACGCCCGAACTGGCTGTCGCGACCGCCGACGTGCTCCCCACCGATCAGGCCAAGGCCCTGCTGTTGACGCACCTGCGCGCAGCTCCGACGGATCGGCGGGTGTTTTATTTTTTGCTGCGCTACTACCTCCTGGCGGACAGCCCGGACCCTGTGCGCGACAGGGACCTCGCCGACGCCGTCGCCGTCACCGCCGAGATGATGGCCCGGGCGCCGCGACTGGCTGATGCGTACGGCTCGGCGCTGGTGACTTCGACGGCCGATCCCCAAAGCCTGTTGGCGTCGATCGACGGGCTGGGCGCTCAAGGCGTGGACCCGACGATGCTCGGGGTCTTGCGCGGTCTGACGCTCGCGGCGATGCGGCGGTTTGACGAGGCCCGTGCCCAGTTCGAGTCGGCGCTGAATCTCTCCCCGGACCTGACCGTCGCGCGCATTGAGCTGGCGAAGGTGCTGCTGCTTCTTGAGGCGTACGAGCAGGCCGATGAGGTCCTCAAGCCGTTGGCCGACAACACCGAGACCGCTGTGATTCTGCTGCGTTCGCACGTCTTGGCGTCGACCGGGCAGGCCCAGCAGGCCATCGACCTGATCGACCGGGTCATGCTCGAAGCCGGCGGCGATATCCGTTTGGTTCTCCGGAAAGCCAACCTCCAGCTCCAGCTCGCTCAGGCCCAGGAAGCCGAGCAGACCCTGCTGGATGCGCTTAATGTCCATCCCACCGCCGAGCCGTTGTATGAGGCGCTGTTGAACCTCTACGACCCGCCGGAGGGAACGAATTCGCCGTTGCGCGACCAGACCTCGCGATGGCGTGTATTGGTCAATCGCCTGCTGGGTACGATCCCGAACAGCCGAACCGGTCGGCTGGTGCAGGCCCAGCTCTATGATGCCGGACGCAACTACGACCCGGCCATCGCGATCCTGCTGGAACTGCTACAGGAAAACCCGCGCGACGCCAGGGCCCTGGATCAATTGCTGTACACCTACCGCTCGGCCGGGCGCAACGACGAGGCGGTCGCGCTGCTGGAAGGCAGGCTCGACGACACCCCGGAAGACCTGGACCTGCTGCGGATGGCACTAAGGTTCTACAGCCGCGGCAACGACAAGCAGCGGCTGTTTCAGATCCAGGAACGCGTCCTGATGCTACAGGCGGATACCTCGCAGCGGACCGCCCGGCTAGGTTTTCTCTATCTGCAATGGGCCAAGCCCGAGCAGGCGGCAAAGATCCTCAAGCAGGCCTTGGACGGGGATGACATCGAGGACCCGGTCGGGATCGTCAGCCTGTTGGCGCGGGCCCTGGTCGATATGGGTGAGCACGACCTGGCCGAGCAGCGCATCACCGAGTCGGCCAAACGGTTCCCGGCGCACGAGGCCGACCTGAACTATCTGTTGGCGTCGATCGTCCTTGGCCGCGGCGACCAGGCCCGCGGCGAGCAGGTCATGCGCGACAACCTTGTCAAGCACCCCGACCACGGGCCATCGAACAACGGCCTGGGTTACGCGCTGTTGATGCGCAACGAAGACCTGGAGCAGGCGCTGGCGATGATCCAGCGTGCGGTCGAGTCGGACCCGGCCAGCGAGGCGTATATGGATTCGCTGGGGTGGGCCTACTACAAGCTCAAGGACTACGAGGATGCCGAGGTCTGGCTCCGCAAGGCCCGGGACGCGGCGCTGGGGCGTGCCCGCCAGCGTGCGGATGTGACCGCGACCCTGGCGATCATCAGCGACCACCTCGGCGATACGCTGCACCGTCTGGGGCGCGGGGTCCAGGCCCAACGGACCTGGTCCGAGGCCGGGCGTTACCTCAGCGCGGTTAGCCCGGATGACTTGGGCCAAGACCCGGAGTTGGCGAGCCTGATGGATCGCCTGCGTGACAAGATCACGGCTGTCCGCGCCAAGACCCCGGTCCCCGTCGCCAAGGTAGCCGGCGAGGATCAGGCCGTGCAGAACGATGACCCGCCACCGGCTCAGCCGATTAACGCACCCAAGCAGCAGGCGCCTTCCGAAGCCCAGCTACAAGCCCAAGACGATCCCGCCCCAGGCCCCGCGCCTGACGCCGAACCCGAACTTGAACCCGAACCCGAAGTTAAGACCCAGCCTCAACCGGCCCCTGCGCAGACCGATTCGCCGTGAATGACGCCTGATTGTTGGCCCGGATCTACGATGCCAAACAACGGATCGACGCCCCCAAGACCCCGGCTACAGATCCGGATTCCCCGGCTCGGTGCGTTGGCTGGTGAGCCCTGTTTCTGGTATCATCACACGGTACGAAATACACTAGTTTCCAAGGGGAAAAGCCGCTTTTGGCCCCTTTCCCCGGGCGGATGATAAAGGCAGCTCACGCATGGAAGACAGCTCCTCAGTCAAGGCTACTCAAGCCCCGGTCAAGACACCGGACACCCCCCGGCTGAACACCGATTATTCCGAAGATAACATCAAGGTCCTCGAGGGCCTCGAGGCCGTCCGAAAACGCCCGGGGATGTATATCGGCGACACCACCGCCCGGGGGCTGCATCATCTGGTCTACGAGATCGTCGACAACTCGATCGACGAGCACATGGCAGGCCGGTGTGACCACCTGGATGTCAAGATCAACGCAGACGGCTCGATCAGCATCATCGATGACGGCTCGGGCATCCCCGTCGGGCCGTACAAGCACAGCAACCCCAAGCTCAACGGCCGGCCCACCGTCGAGATCGTCATGACGGTCCTGCACGCCGGCGGCAAGTTCGACCACGATTCCTACAAAGTCTCCGGCGGGCTGCACGGCGTGGGCGCCAGCGTCGTCAACGCGCTCAGCGAATACCTCGAGGTCGAGGTCGCCCGGGATGGCAAGCTCCACGCGATGAGCTTCGAGCGGGGCGTTGTCTCCGAGGAGCTGCACGTCATCGGCGAGCGGTCCAAGACCGGCACGAAGATCACCTTCAAGCCCGATCCGCAGATGTTTCCCGAGTGCGACTTCCGCTACGAGACTCTTGCGGGCCGGCTCAAGGAGATGGCCTACCTCAACCCCGGGTTCACCATCACCGTCAACGACGAACGCACTGAGAGGAATCAGACCTTCTGCTTCCCCGAAGGGATCGCTTCCTTTGTCGTTGCGCTGAACGAGGGCAAGAACGTCATCCTCGATCCGCCGATCTACTTCAAGGTCGAAGACGAGGCTCAGAGCTTGGTCTGCGAGATCGCGATCCAGTACAACGATTCGTACAACGAGACGCTGCTTTCCTTCGCCAACAACATCAACACGATCGAGGGCGGCACGCACCTCTCCGCGTTCAAGACCGCGCTGACCCGCAGCCTCAACAGCTACGCCCGCAACAGCAACATCCTCAAGAACGACTCGCCCCCCTCCGGCGACGACCTGCGCGAGGGGCTGGCGGCGATCATCTCGGTGAAGGTTCAGGAGCCGCAGTTCGAGGGCCAGACCAAGACCAAGCTCGGTAACGCCGAGGTCGAGTCCTTCGTCAATACCTCGGTCGGCCAGAAGCTAGGCGCCTGGCTCGAAGAGCACCCCCAGGACGCCAAGCGCCTTTGCATGAAGGGGATCATGGCTGCCCAAGCGCGCGAGGCGGCGCGCAAGGCCCGGGACCTGACCCGGCGAAAAGGTGCGCTGGACTCAGGCGGCCTGCCCGGCAAGCTCTACGACTGCACCAGCAAGGACGTCGAGGAGTCCGAGATCTACCTTGTCGAAGGCGACTCCGCCGGCGGCTCGGCCAAGGGCGGACGCGACCACAACACGCAAGCCATCCTCCCCTTGAAGGGCAAGATCCTAAACGTCGAAAAGGCCCGCCTCGATAAGATCCTCGGCTTCGAGGAGATCCGCATCATCATCCAGGCGCTGAACTGCGGTATCGGCAACGACGACTTCAACATCGAAAAGCTGCGCTACGGCAAGATCATCATCATGACCGACGCCGATGTCGACGGCAGCCACATCCGCACACTGCTGCTGACCTTCTTCTTCAGGCAGATGCCCGAGCTGATCCGACAGGGCCGGATCTACATCGCCCAGCCCCCGCTCTACCAGGTCTCGCGCGGCAAGAAGAGTGAGTTTGTCCTCAATGAAAAACGCATGCGCACGCTGCTGGGTAGTCTCGGCACCGCCGACACGGCGCTGATCGCCTTCAACGACGACCGCACCGAGCAGGCCAGGCTTGCCGGCGACCGGATCAGCCAGGCGATGCAGACCCTCGAACACATCCAGAGCCTGATCAGCGTCGTCGAGCGGCGCGGCTTGACGTTCCAGCAGCTTCTGGACCAACGCGGCAGCGACCCGGAAGATCAAGGCAGACTCCCGCACATCCACCTGCACGTCCCCGCTTCCGAAAACAGCAACGGCGTCACCGGTGACCATTTCTTCTGGGACGAACACGACGAAGACGCCTTCCGCGCAAAGCACGGCCTGTCCGAGACCGACCCGGACATGGACAAGGTCATCGGTGAGGCCGGCAAGGCGCAGGTCCAGGGACAAGACGAAGGCCGGGCACGCCACGCCACGCGCAAAGAACTGCACGAAGTCAAGGAGCTGGAGCGCCTGTTCAAGAAGCTCGGCGAGCTGGATCTGTCGATCGATGACTACCACCTCAAGCAGAAACAGTCCGTCACCGGTGTCCAGGGTCCGACGCGCTTTGAGCTGCACGCGACCGACAACAAGGGCGAGCCCGTCGTCGTCCCCGTGGTCAACCTCGCCGGCGTCGTGGCTGCGGTGCTCGAACACGGCAAGCACGGCATGGAGATCAAGCGGTTCAAGGGCCTGGGCGAGATGGACGCCGAGCAGCTCTGGGAAACCACGATGAATCCCGCCGACCGCGTGCTTTTACGGGTCACATGGGACGCCGCCAGCGAAGCCGAGCAACTGTTCAGCATCCTGATGGGCGAAGACGTCGAGCCCCGACGAAAGTACATCGAAGATCACGCCCTGGATGTGAAGAACCTGGACGTCTAGGTCCATCGGTGGTCGGGTGTACAAAACGAGGCTGTCATGCGTCTTGAAACCGCGGACCGGGATTACGATTCGATTGACGACTACACGATCACCGAAGCGGTGCAGGCGGTTGCCGACCTCAAGACCGAGTTCGCTATTCTGACGCTGGACGATACGTCGTTCATGCAGGTCGCCGGGGGCACGGCTGGGTTGGTGTTGGAGTACCGAGACGGCCAGACCGATGAGCACTACAAGGCCGCGGACGAAAACCTTTCGGCCGAGGACGTCACGGCGGCTTTCGAGTCGTTCGCCAGCGGCGACCGGGCTTACCTGGACGCCGCCGACTGGCAGCCGCTGAAAGAGGCGAGCGCGACCGGCTGCGGCACCGCCGTGCTGATCGGCGGCGTCTGTTCTTCGATGTTATGGTA
>JAJDCU010000059.1 GCA_029260655.1 Phycisphaeraceae bacterium | reverse complement strand
CTTCATCGGCATCGAAGACCTGAACATCGTGCTTGGCAACTGGAACGCCGGCACCCCGCCGCCGCCTGGCGCGGTCGTCCCCGAGCCCGGGACGCTGGCGCTATGGGGTCTGGGCGCGGTCGCGGCGATGCGTCGTCGGCGGACGGCGTGAGTGAAGTCATATAAGCTCAGATTAGGGGGTGAACGTAATGCCCCGATGCGCGGGCGCCTTCTTGATCGGGCTGGCCGCCGTTGTGCTCACGGCTGACCCAGGTTTTGCGCAGGTGATCCCCGCTGTCACAGGCCGGACGTTCACGCTGCCTACAAGCCTAAATCACAAGCTCTTCATCCCAGACAGCTTCGATTTGTCCGCGGGCGGCGTCGATGTGTTGGTCCACTTCCACGGCAACCCGGCGACGGTGAACAATAACGCAGGCTACGCCGATCTCAATGCCGTAATTGTCAACGTCACCTACAGCGGGTTCTCCTCGGCCTACTCCACCCCGTTTGGCGACCCGGCCCTGTTCGGGAACGTCCTCGATGGTGCGCTTGACGTGCTTCGGGCGCAGACCGACTTCTCGGCATCCACCCAATGGGACCAGCTAGCCGTATCTTCGTTCAGCGCCGGTTACGGGGCCGTCCGGGAGATACTCAAGCAGCCAACTTACTACGACCGTATCGACGGGCTGCTGCTGGCCGACTCGCTCTACGCAGGCTTCACCAGCGCAAGCGACCACACGCCGCTGGCTTATCAGATGGTGGACTTCAAGCGCTTCGCGCTCGACGCCGCGAATGCGCAGAAGACGATGATCGTTTCGCACTCGCAGGTGCAGACCTATACCTACGCAAACACCGCTGAGACCGCCGACGACCTGATGCAACATGTCGGCGTGACGCCGTTCTCCGTGAACGAGCCGGGCCTGGGGACGCTGCAGTTCTACCGCAAAGCACAAATTGGCGACTTCGGCGTCTGGGGCGCGACCGGCTCCGACGCCGCTGCGCACAGCCGGCACTTGCAGTACATGGCCCAGTGGCTCGGCGACCTTCCGCTGACAAACGTTGTCGTGGAGCCGCCGGTGGGGGGTGTGATCGTCCCGCTGGTGGACTTCGAACTGGACGAGGGCACATTCGCCGCCGACCCGACTTTCTCCGGCAGCAACATAGGCATCTTCGCCGCCACCGCCGATCGCGACTTTAGCCAGTCTCATGGCGGCATCGCGTCCCAGCGCATCGACGTCACGGGCGACGCCGGCGGTTGGATGCTCCGGCACACCTCGGGTTTCGGTAGCCCCGCCAACAACACGCCGATCACCGCCGACGGTTGGATCGGCTTCTGGCTCATGACCGACACACCCGGCGTCAGCGTGCAGATCGGATTGGACGACCCAGCCAGCGCAGACCGCGGCACCCTTCAGTCTGTCATCGCCGACGGCCAATGGCACCTCTACCAATGGGACCTGGACGACCCCGCCCAGTGGGAGGCCTGGGTCTTCGGCGACGGAGTCATCACCGGCCCAACGCTCACCATGGATTCGATCTTCTTCCACGGCGACAACAACGCTACGATCTTTATGGACGACGTCGCCTACAACAACACCGGGTCTCTGTTCCCGCCGCTCACAGGCGACCTCAACGCCGACGGCTTCGTCGGCATCGAGGACCTGAACCTGGTCTTAGGCAATTGGAACCAGACGGTCACCCCCGGCGACCTGCTGCAAGGCGACGCTTTCGACGACCCGTTGAACCCGGGCTTCATCGGTATCGAGGATCTGAACGTCGTACTTGGCAATTGGAACGCCGGGACACCGCCGGGGACCCCGGCGATGGGCGACGGCGCCGTGGTCGTCCCGGAGCCCGCTTGCGGCGCGGTGCTTGGGCTGACCTGTACACTGCTGATCCGTCGTCCGCGCTCCTGATCCCTGCCGCATGCCCCCAAAGTCACACAACCCTCACATACGGGTGGAAACCAGGATTTTCGCGGCAGTATTCGGATGCAAAACACTTGTGTTTGTCGGGTTTTCTGCGATAATCGTGGCGCATCTATTTGGAGCGGCTCCAGCATCAGGGCGGTAGCCGAGCGACTTCGATAACCTATTACGAGGGCGGGATCATGCATACCTCCACCACGCGCGTTCTAGCTACGGCGGCCATCCTTTTGTTCGCCGGGCAGGGCTTGGCCATCTCATGGAACGACCCCACCGGCGGCGCCTTCCAGGACGGCACGAACTGGAGCGGCGGCATCGCGCCCGGCCCCGCGGACTTCGCGCTGTTCGACCTCAGCGGTCAGACCTTCACCGTCAATTTCACCGGCAACGTCAATAACAGCGATCTCATCATCGGCCGAAGCGACGTCACGTTCGACCTCGCGGGCTTCCAGTACGACCTGACACGGGCGACACCCCCGTCGATCTTGGTCGGCGAGCTCGCGTTCGACACCGCCGTGCTCACACTGACCAACGGCACGCTCGGCGGAGATGACGCGACGGTCAGTCAGACCGCGGGCGGCACCGGGGTACTGAACATCCCCACCGGCGGCGCACTGTCACTCACAGGCGAGCTGTGGGTCGGCGAGTCCGGCACCGGCAGCATGAACGTCACCGGCGGGATCGTCAATACCGGCGTCAACACCTGGATCGCCAAGGAAGTCGACAGCTTCGGCGACGTCCTGCTCACCGGCGCGACCACCGTCTGGACCAGCGGCAACTCGCTGGTTATGGGCCCCGGCACATCAACCCTGACAGTCGAGAACGGCGCGACGCTCAACACGGATTGGCTGACCGTCGGCAGCACCTTTACCAGCAACGCCGACCTCATCCTCGACGGGCCGACCTCTTCGATCAACATCACCAACGACCTGAGCATGAGCGGTGCCGGGGGCACGTCGACGATGATCGTCCGCAACGGCGCCGACCTGACCAGCGTGAACGCGCGGATCGCCAACATAGGAATCGGCAGCGACGCACAATTCCTGATCACCGACCCCGGGTCGACCTGGGTCAGCACCGGCGAGATCTCCGCCGGGCTGCGCGGCGACGCCCCGGGCGGGGTGATGCGGATCGAGAACGCGGCCGTGGTCACCAGCGTGACCGGCGAGATCGGCGGGGTCAGCGACGGCCAGGGCGCTGCCTACATCGACGGGGCCGGTTCGCAGTGGAACATGAGCGGCGACCTACAGGTCGGATTAGGCACCGCGACGCTGTCAATCACCAACGGCGGGGTCGTCAACAACGCCAACGGCGTCATCGATACCGGCGGATCCCGACCCATTGACATCCTCGTCGACGGTCTCGGCTCAACATGGGCCAACACCGGCGCGATCACCGGTGGCAGCTTAGCGACCATGACTATACAAAACGGCGGGGTCGTCACCAGTGACAGCGCTGATATCGCCGTCAAGTTTACGCTGGACGGGGCCGGCTCACGGTGGGATATTACCAATGGTTTTACCACCGATATTACCTCGATTGATCCATCGACGACGATCAGCAACGGTGCCGTACTCACAAGCAACGGCGGCACTCTGAACCGGGCGGAGATGCTGGTCTCGGGGGGTACGTGGACAAACACCGGGACGCTCACACTCGACGACGGGTCTCAATCCGACCTGCGCATCACCAACGGCGGCGTCGTGACCAACCTGGCAACGGTACTCGTAGATTCCGCCGGACGTGTCGCCAGCGTGACGGTCGAAGGGGCGGGCTCGCTGTGGGATGTCAACGGAGATCTGAGGCTCGGTAATGCCGCAGACGCAGGTCTCATCGGTGGCGGTGTAGCTACCCTCACGGTCCGCGACGGCGGACAGGTCCAAAGCAACAACGTCGTGGTCGCCACGGTCGCGACCGGGCGTGCCACGATCCTCCTGGAGAACAACGACACCCTCTGGGACGTCAGCAGCAACCTGGTCCTTGGCAGCGACAACCTAGTAACAGCCGCCGGGACCGCGGACCTGACCATCGCCTCCGGCGCGACCGCCCAGGTCGGCGCCACGATGAAGGTTCACGTCGGCAGCAACGTGCAACTACTCGGCGGAACACTCTCGGTCTTCGGCAGCGACAACTTTATCGTCGATGACGCCGGCGGCCTGGACTTCCAGTTTGGCACGCTCCAATACAGGAACAACGCGACGTTCTCGCTATCGGATATGCAGATGATCCTCGGGATCGTCCCGACGCTCGGGCCGGCGAAAACGATCGAGGTCGGCGGGATCGCGACATTGAACACCAGCCTGATCATTAATGGCGGAACGTTCTCCGTCGGTCAGTTGCAGGGCTCCAGCGACCCGCTGTTCCTCAACGGCACTTTGGCACTGACCAACGACAGCATCACCGTCGGCGTTGGTGGTCTGTTTGGGCCGAACCTGACGCTCCAGAGCAACCGCGTATTGAACGTCGGCAACTCCGTCGTCGTGAACGCGGCCAGCGTGTTAACCGTGGACCAGACGACCCTGACCGCCGGTGCGCTGACCAACAACGGTGAGGTCGTGCTCAACGGCGCATCGGCGTTTCTCGGCGGCGGCAGTATGGACAACTTCGGTCGTCTGACAGGCGGCGGGAGGCTCGGACTGAGCCTGACTAACCAGCCTGGCGGCGTCGTGCTGATCACGTCAGGCAACCACCTGATCGCCGAAGGCGGACAGAACTTCAACTCCGGCCGGATCGATCTGGCCGGCGGGACCCTCGAGTTCACGCAGTTCACGCAGAACAACGTAGGCGGCCTGATCGCCGGGAATGGCACGGTCATCTCCCGCTCGGCCTTCGTCAACGATGGCGACATGGCTTTCAGCGGGGCGACCAACTTCATCGGGGACGTCACCAACAGCAGTACCGGCCTGGTCCTCGTCACCGGCGTCGGGCCGACCACGTTCTTCGATGACGTCACGCACAACGGCGAGATCCGGACCAGCGACGGCGCGACCGCGGTCTTCCTCGGCACGGTCAGCGGCACGGGCATCTACACCGGCATCGGATTAAACCGTTTCGAAGGTGACTTCACACCCGGCGCCAGCCCCGCAGACATCCCGTTCGGCGGCGACGTCGTGCTGACCGCATCGGCCAGCCTGGAGATCGAACTTCTTGGCACCGGCGGCGTGCCCGGCATCGACTTCGACCGGCTGAACATCGCCGGCGGGATGGACCTCGGCGGGACACTGCTGGTCTCGCTGCTCGGCGGATACGTGCCGGGCCTGGGCGACTCGTTCCAGGTGCTGATCGCAGGCAGCCGTGTCGGGATGTTCGACAGCGTACTGGGCACCGACCTCGGCGGCGGGCTGGCGTTCGACGTGCTCTACGGCCTCAACGATGTCACGCTCGAAGTCATCAGCACCCTGCTGGTAGGCGACTACAACGCCGACGGGTTCGTCGGGATCGAAGACCTGAACCTGATCCTGGGTAACTGGAACGCCACCGTCACCCCGTTCGACCTGCTGGCCGGCGACGGCACCGGCGACGGGTTCGTCGGGATCGAGGACCTGAACCAGGTGCTGGGCAACTGGAACGCCGGAACGCCGCCGCCCCCGGGCGCAGCCGTCCCCGAACCCGGGACGCTGGCGCTATTGGGGCTGGGCGCGATCGCGGTGATGCGCCGCCGTCGTGCGGCGTGATCATGGAGGATCACCGTCAGGATCAGTCGGAGTCTGAATCGGATTCGGCGTAGTCCGCTTCGAAATACTGTTCAACGGTTGACATCGCGGGCTTTTCCTGGCGATTCGACGTTGAATTCTTGTCACGGTGATGGGCGGTATCTGTTACAATTGACGTCTCGTCGAGCGGTTGGAGGAAGATACGTCATGTCATTGATGCCCGTGGGTTTTTTGCGCCTGTGTCTTGTGACGTTTGCTGTCTCGCTGTTGTTCGCCGGGCAGGGCTTGGGCTTCATTATCGACCCGAGCGCAACACCGTGGCTGACGACCGCGTCTGGCAGCCGATCGGCGAACGGTCAGCCGGCGACCCTGACGTGGGGCTTTGTGCCCGACGGGACGACGGTGCTGGACGGCTTTACGTCGCTGGGCGGCAGCGACCTGATCGCCAACCTCAACACAACCTTCAACGGTAACCCGGCGCAGACCGATCTCAGTCAACAGCCTTGGTTCAACTTCTTCGCGGACTCTTTCGGCCGATGGAGCCAACTGTCGGGCCTGACCTACGCATACGAGCCTAACGACTCGGGGGGATCCATCAGTGCGGGCGCAGGTGTGCTGGGCGTGCGTGCGGATGTCCGGATCTCCGGCGCCTCGGTGGACGGCAGCAGCGGCACACTGGCGTTCAACTACTTCCCGGATGATGGGGACATGACGCTGGACACAGACGACATGGCCTTCTTTGCGAACGCATCGGGTAGTCACGTCCGGCTTAGGAACACGATCACCCACGAAGCCGGGCACGGCCTGGGGTACGAGCACGTCGAGTCCAATACCGACGCGCTGCTGATGGAGCCGTTCATCAGCACGGCGTTCGACGGGCCGCAGCTAGACGAGGTCCGAGCCGCTCACTTCTATTACGGGGATGTGCACGAGAAGAGCAACGCCGGGCTAGGCAACGGCACGGCCGGGCGGGCGACTACGCTGGGGACAATTCTAGACAACGGGTCGGCCAGCATCGGCGTCGACGCGGACATCCCTAGCCAGGCCATCAGTCCCAGCGACACCGACTTCGTCAGCGTCAGCAACAACAACGATGTGGACTTCTTTTCCTTTACCGTGACCGAGCCGTCCACGGTCGACCTGCAATTAAAGCCCCTGGGCGGCCTGTTCAATCAGGCGAGCCAGGGCTTCACGCCGACCCCGTTCGATGCGTCGGCACGGGCCGACCTGTCGCTGCGCATCTGGGACACCGACGGCCTGACCGTGCTTGCCACCGCCGATGCGCTGCCCGCGGGGGGGATCGAGTCATTACTTGGCATCGCACTGCCCGCCGCCGGCGAATACTTCGCTTCCATCACGACGATCACCGACACCGTTCAGTTGTACCGGCTCGATGTCTCGGTTGAGTCTGCCGTACCCATCGTCGGCGATCTCGATAACGACGGCTTCGTCGGGATCGAAGACCTGAACCTGATCCTGGGCAATTGGAACGCCAACGTCACGCCCGGCGACCTGCTGGCGGGCGACCCGTCCGGCGACGGGTTCATCGGCATCGAAGACCTCAACGTCGTGCTAGGCAACTGGAACGCCGGCACCCCGCCGCCGACGGGGACGATCGTCCCTGAGCCGAGTACGCTGGCGATGCTGGGCTTGGGCGCGATGGGCGCGCTAAACCGCAAGCGGTATGGGGTGAGGCGGCGGCGTCAGGTCGTCCGTTGAAGATCATCATGTAGATTTGGCGTCTTGATAGCCGGCGCTGCTTTGCAGCCAAGCAAAAGATTTATTTATCTTGATTTGTCCGGGCCCGCGCGGTAGGCTCGCACTTCTTATCTAGGGGTGTGGCGGTGTATTGGGTGGTGGCGGCCGACGGGTAAACAGCCAGGGGCCTGAACATGGTGGGGGTGATTTTTTTAGCTTTGACTGTGCGGCCGGTATCTCATCGCGTCACTGACGCGACTGCTGTCAACCCATCCTCGGTTGATCTTTTTGCCGGCGTGCTTATTCAGGCGCGGTCTTCTCATTTTCATCTCTAGCTGACTCCCCTCAAAAATTGAACCATCAAGGAGATCGAGATCATGTTGCGAAACCGCCATCCGTATCGGCTGTCGATCGTTACGGCTATTGTTACGGTACTGAGCATTTTCAGCAGTACTACGCCGGCCATGGCGCAGGACGCCTACTACTCATGGCAGGGTCAGTTCCAGAGCGCGACGGACACACAGAGCTTTGTGTTCGGCCTCACCAACAGCGTAAACAGCGCCGAGACGCTCCACTTCAACACATGGTCGCACTTCGGCGGGACAAACGCGGCCGGCGACTTGGTTGCAAGCGGTGGATTCGACCCAATACTCAGCCTGTTTGACGGCGACGGCGCCTCGTACGGGGCCAACGACGACGGCTATGTCTTCGATCCTTTGAGCATCAACCGCGATGCTTACCTGACTTGGCTGACCCAAGCGCCCAACCCCGCCGCGCCCGGGATCACGACCGACCCGTTGATAAGTGACGGCTACGTGGTCAAGCTGACCGCGTTTGGCGGGTCGTTTCCCAGCCCATGGGCGGTTGATCTGGTCGCGCCGGCGGCGAAGATGGCCTTCACCGGCCTGCAGGCGACTGGCAGCACCATCGATTCGCTGAAGTTTGGCACCACCGGCGCGGGAGCCAACGCCGCAACGATCGACATCTTCCAACTCGACACGCTCACTATCGCCAGCGATATATATGTCGGCTACACCGGTAAGGGCACACTGACCAGCCTCGGCACTATCAACAGCGGCCAAGCCATCCTCGGCCTTGCCTCAGGCAGCGAGGGATCGGTCACGCTGACCGCCTCGGGCAACTGGCTGAGCAGCGCCGACGTCATTGTCGGAGACCAGGGCTCTGGCACGCTGCTGATCCAAAGCGGTGCGGCTGGCTCGTTTTCGGGCGATGCCTTCCTCGCCTTCAACAGTACCGGGCAGGGCGATGTCACGGTGCGCGATAACGGCTCGCTGATGGTTGTCGGCGGCGATTTGGAAGTCGGAGATTGGGGCGTCGGAACCCTGAATATCGAGGGCGGTGCATGGGTCAACAGCAGCGGCGTCGGCACGCTTAGCCGGGATGTCATCGGCGATGATGCCCTGTCCAGCGGCACCGTGACCGTCACCGGCACCGGCGTAGGCGGCGCCTCCCGCTGGGACACCGACGCGCTGATCGTCGCCAACAACGGTACCGGCACGCTCAACGTCCTGGCTGGCGGCAATGTCAACAGCACCGCCGTCGAGATCGCCACCACCACCCTCTCGGCCACCGGCAACGCCACCGTCAACGGCGCCAATTCGTTGTGGGACATCGCAGGTTCGCTGGACGTGGGCACCACCCAGATCAGCCTCATCAATAACGCGACGCTCACGATCGAGAACGGCGGCGCGGTCCACGTCGCCGGCGCCACCACGGTCAATCATACCGGGACCCTCAACCTCACCGGCAGCACGCTGAAGACCGGCTCCCTGAGCGCCGCCGGGCCACTGAACTTCAACTGGACCGCCGGTACGCTGGAGCTGACAAACTCGGACGTGTCCCTGGACAGCTTCTTCCCTGACAGCGTGCTGGGCAGCTCGCCCACGATCGGCACCGGGCAGGCGCTGATCCTGTCCAACGCCGCCGGGCTGGGTGACCTATACGTGGCGAGGACCGGCACCGCTTCGATGACGATCAACGGTGGCGGCGACGTGACCGCCAACGACATCTACCTGGCGTACAACACGACGGGGAACGCGAACGTGACGGTGTCGGGCAACGGCTCGACGCTGACGGTCAATGGCGACCTGGAAGTCGGCGACGGGGGCACGGCGACGATGCGGATCGAGCTGGGCGGGGTGGTAGACAGCAGCGCTGTCGGGCCTCTGTCGCGTGACGTGATCGGTGACGACGCCAACGGCTGGGCTGACGGCACCGTCGAGGTCGTCGGTCCAGGCAGCCAGTGGCACACCGACGACCTGATCGTCGGCGACGGCGGTTCGGGCATCCTCCATGTCCTGGCCGGCGGTAACGTCTCAAGCCAGAACGTGCTCATCGGCGAGAACAACACCGGCACCGTCAACATCGGCGGGCCCGGCTCGAATTGGCAACTCGGCACGCTCACCGTCGGCTCGGGGCCCAACGGCCCTGGCAACGTCAACCTGACCGATCAGGCTACCATCGACAGCGGATCAGTCATCGTCGGCACCGCCGCGGCCAGCGGGAATGTCACCATCAACGGCTTTGTGCCCGGTTTAGGCACCCGCGCCACATGGAACGTCACCGGTTCGGTGGACATCGGCTCGGCGGGGCTCGCCACCGGCAGCGTGATCGTCGAGCAGACCGGACGGCTGAATGTCTCCGATTCGATGACCGTCGTCGGATCGATCGACAGCACACCGGTCCTGACCGTCCGCACCGCCGGCGAAGTCGTGATCGCCAACAACCTCAGTGTCGGCATCAATGGCACGATCAATCTGACAGACAGCTCCAGCCGAATCAGCACCGGCTCGTTCACACGCAGCAGCAACGGCGCGTTCAACTGGACCGCCGGCACGCTCGAAATCACCGATGAATTTGTTTTTCTCGATAGCATCTTTCCGCATAGTGTCCTGGGCCAGTCGCTTAGCGTGGGAGCGGGTCAGAAGCTGATCGTGTCTAAGCAGGGAAGCAATGGTCTGGACGTGGGAAACACCGGGGTCGGCTCGCTGAATATCCTCAATGGTGGAATCGTTGAGAGCCACCGAGGCCTTATAGGTGTGGGTAGCACCTCCGACGGCACCGCATTGGTAGATGGTCTTGCGTCACAATGGAACGTGGTTACGGACCTTCGGGTCGCCAGCCAGGGCAATGCCGTCGGCTACCTGACGATTCAGAACAGCGGCCAGGTCACCAGTGGTAGCGGTTTCATCGGAGGCCTCAATAGCGCAAGCGGGACCGTCGATGTGATCGGCCCTGGTTCGAACTGGACGATGAGCGGGGAGCTAGGTGTCGGTGTTCGGCACACTTCGCTTGGGCGACTGGGGATTCAGAACGGTGGCGCCGTCACATGCGGAAGCGCAAACCTCGGCATATTTGATAGTGCCGATGGCACGGTGCTTGTGGACGGGTCCTCCGGCGGCACCCCATCGACGTTGAACGTCTCCAGCACCATGGCCGTCGGTGGAAGTATTTCCGCGAACGGAGGCACCGGCAATCTCACCGTCAGCAACGGCGGCGAGGTCAACGTCGGCTCGACCCTCCGGGTGTGGGACGGCGGCGAGGTTGATCTCCTCGGCGGCGATATCACTGCCCAATCGATCTCCATCGAACCCGGTGGCCTCATGCAGGGCTACGGCGCGGTGTGGCTCGGCGCCGGCACGTTGACCAACAACGGACACGTCTCCCCGGGGCAATCCACGGGACTGATCGATCTGGAGGGCTTATATGTCCAGACGCCCGGCGGTGAACTGCAGATCGAACTTGCCGGCGGCAGCGTGCCCGGGTTCGGCTTCGATCAGCTAAATGTCTTCGGCACCGCATCACTGGATGGCTTGCTGACGCTGGCCCTGACCAGCCTGTATACACCCCTCATCGGAGACTCGTTCCCGATCATCGATACCTATGCGGGCGTGACCGGACGGTTCGACACGATCCAGTTCCCGCTTCTCGGGGCCACCGGATTGCGCATCGACTACTCTAATCCCAACTCGGTCTACGTCCGCGCAGCGCTTGCCGGCGACTTGAACCTCGACGGGTTCGTCGGCATCGAGGACCTGAACATCGTGCTGGGCGTATGGAACCAGAACGTCGACGCCGGCGTCTGGCAACTGGGCGATCCAAGCGGTGATGGCTTCATCGGCATCGAAGACTTGAACGTCGTTCTTGGCAACTGGAACGCCGGCACCCCGCCACCGCCGGGCGCCGTCATCCCCGAGCCGGGCACGCTGGTGCTATTAGGCTTGGGCGCGTTTACTGCGATCCGGTGGCGGTATTGAGGTGCAGTGGCCCGGCGTGCCGAAGCCCGCTGCGTCGGGGGGAAAGGATCTGTGATTGATGATTTGTAATCCCCAACCCCTATCCCCAACCCCTAACCACAACCCCCAACCCCAATCACCCCGGCATCTGTTCGAGC
This sequence comes from Phycisphaeraceae bacterium, assembly GCA_029260655.1. Classification (GTDB taxonomy): domain Bacteria; phylum Planctomycetota; class Phycisphaerae; order Phycisphaerales; family Phycisphaeraceae; genus JAJRRS01. The sequence goes on along the minus strand of JAJDCU010000059.1, from coordinate 97,190 downwards.
ATGCGCTGGATGTAGCGCAGGGCGTTGAGTTCGATCCGGATGGCCTTGGCGGTGTCGGCGGGTAACCCGTCCCGAGTCTCGGCGAACAGGTCGGCGATTCTTTTCAGATGGGCGCCGCGCTGGTCGTGGGCCCAGGCGCGTAGCTTATCCAACTCGGCCCGGTTGTCTTTGGCGATCGCTTCTTCCAGCCGTTCGCGGGTCTCCATCATGTCCATCAGCAGGTCCGGCGGCAGCGACTTGTCCTGGTCCTTGGCGGGCCCACCCAATAGCGTGAGCAGGGCGTCGGCGCGGCGCTCGGGGTCACTGAGCACCGCGAAGGCGTGGTTGATCTCGGCGGCGTGCTCGGCCGCCTGGGCCTGGTCAACCGGATCGGTGTGGCGGTCGGGGTGGCTGGCTTGTGAAGCACGGATAAACCGGGCGTGCAGGTCGGCCTCATCGAGGTCGAACCGCGGGCCCAGGTCGAAGGTCTGGAAAGGATCTGGCATGGGCCCGAGTGTGTCCGGCACGGGCGCAAGTTGCAAGTCCAGGCGGTTAAGCGGACACTGTCGACCGCTGCGGGCGTGGCGGAATTGGCAGACGCGCCAGGTTTAGGTCCTGGTGGGGTAAAACCCGTGTAGGTTCGAGTCCTATCGCCCGCATTTTTGGGGGGTCACCACGGAGCGAAGTCCCCGCCAGGCGGCTCGCCTGGCTTCTAGGTAGTTGTACCCAGCACAAAAGATAAAACACACTTTTATATGTTTTCCAAAGCTCCGGATCGTTCCCAGGCGGGGCAGAGGGTATTATAAAAGTCGAATTTATCTTTACATATTGATTTCCAATACGCGGGATCGATCCCCGAGGGGGAAAGACTGGCGTGTCAGGCGTTGACTGCGTTAGCCGTAACGGTTTACACACATTAAGCGAAGTGGATATCTGTTGGGCGGTGTCTCGCCTGCGCCGAGTTAGCACGGTTAATCGAGTTCATCTGGGTAAAATACTTGCCGGTGAAAACTCGGAAAAAGGTTCAAGCGCGGCCGGTGAGCGGTCCGATAAGCCTATGCACGGGGATGAATGCGGGGAGCATGTCCGAGGGTCGCCACGGAGGGCGGAGACATGTCCATTTTTCTCGCGAATGGGTTCGACATCTTGGGTCATGGGCTTGGACATCATGGGAGTGTTCGGTATGAGCGGCAAGGATGCTGGACGGATGCGGGCTTTCATGAATACGTTAAGCCGTACCGAGCGCTTGATTCTGTTGCTTTTCTACGCTGACCAATTGTCGCAGACCGAGATCGGTCTTGTGCTGGATATCCCCGAGGCCCGTGTGTGTACCATGCTGGATAAGCTCCGCGAGCAGGCCGGCGCCGCGCTCAAGCCCAAGGGCGGGTACGCCGCCATGGGTGTCGGCTCCACGCTGCCGGACGCCGCTTATCGCGCCGTGCCGGTGAATTAAGCCCCGTCAAAACGACTTTACTTCCGGGCCACGACGGGTCTGGGTGCAGCGACGGCACCGCTACCCGGGGCACAGACACCCATGCATTGATATCCGGGCATCCGACCCTCTGTGAGCGTTTGAGGCTCCGGCGTTGGACCTTTTTAAGACAGAGCCTGATCTTCCGCCAATCTCCCCTTGGCCTGTTCCGATATCTCCCGCCGGGATGTGGCTAACCCACGCCAGTAACAGAGCTAAAGTCTTATCCTGTCGAGAGCCGACGAAGGTAATCAGCCCGGCGTTGTTGTCCTTTTTCATCTACCTGCCCGCCGGGTAAAAAGCCGTCTGAGAGACCCGGCGTGATCAACCGAAAGGGCTGGCATGTCATCGCTACGAGAGAAGTTCGCCGACCATGAGAACGAGCTGTGGAAGCGGCTCAGCGACGAGTTGGGCGGCCGGCTCACCGACGAGAAGGGTTGGCGGCACGATAAGCTTGTCGCGTGTATGGGGTCCTGGTCGGTGACGCTGGATTACCACAGCGAGCCGGGGTACCGCTCGGAGCACATCTACACCCGCCTGCGTGCACCGTTTGTCAACCCCGACGGCCTGCGGTTTGCTATCAGCCACCAGGACGTGTTCGCCAACATCGGCAAGCTCCTGGGCATGCAGGATATCCAGGTCGACCACGAGCCTTTCGACAAGATGTTCCTCGTCCAGGGCTCGGACCCCGACAAGATCAAGGCCCTGTTCGACGACGACCGCCTGCGCGAGCTGACCAAGCTCGAGCCCGACATCCACCTTCAAGTCCGGGACGCAGGCTCGTGGTTCAAGGACGATTTCCCCGACGGCGTCGACGAGCTGGTGCTGGAGTTGCAGGGCGAGGTCAAGGACATAGACCGGCTCAAGCGGCTGTACGAATTGTTTTCACGGGTCCTTAATGGGCTGTGTGCGTTGGGCTCCGCGTATGAGGGCTCATGCTAACGGTGCGTTTGGCCAAGGGGTGGGGGGCATCATCCAACATCAGACGCGCACCCAAGCGCGGAGGCAACCATGACGGATCAACCCACGAAAAGCTCGACCCATAAGCCCGGGCTCGCCTTGGTCCTGCTGGGTCTGGTGCTGGCGTTTGCCATCACCTACCGCCTGACCCCCGTCGATGACGGCGCGTCGCATGACGCCGCCGTTGATCACGCCCAGGTCGATACCCACGCCGTCGATGCTCCCGACGGGCATGCGCCGAATCAGACGGCCGAACACGTGGAGGCTGAAGCCAAGCGAGTCAACGAGCACCTTGAGGAAACAGCCGAAGCAGTCGATGCGCACCTGACGGAGTCAGCCGCCGCGGTCGATGCACATCTGGAAGCGGCCGATCACGGAGAACCGGGAGCACACGAGGCGGATGAAGCCCACGGCGGCGACAGCGGTCAGCACGATACGCCGAACGTGCAGTGGTATTGGATGCTGCCGTTTGCGCTCTTGCTCGGCAGCATCGCGGTGATGCCGCTGATCAACATGCACTTCTGGGAGCACCATTACCCCAAGTTCGCGATCGGCCTGGGTACGGTCACCGCGGCGTACTACCTGTTCTTCTTCAAGCAGGACCTGCCCGCCAGCCGGACCGCCTGGATGCACGAGATGCAGGAGTACGTCAGCTTCATCGCGCTGCTGGGGTCTTTGTATATCGTCAGCGGCGGGATCGTGATCAACGTCTCACGCCGGGCGACGGCGACGACGAACACGACGCTGCTGCTGGTCGGCGCAGTGATCGCCAACGTGGTCGGGACGACCGGCGCCGCGATGCTGCTGATCCGCCCTTACATCCGCATCAACCGGGCACACATCAAGCCCTACCACATCGTCTTTTTCATCTTCGCCGTCGCCAACTGCGGCGGCAGCCTGTCTCCGATCGGGGACCCGCCGCTATTCATGGGCTACCTCAAGGGCGTGCCGTTCTTCTGGGTCCTCGAAGCGCTCTGGCCGATGTGGGCGGTCTGCCTGATCGTCCTGCTCGCCATCTTCTTTGTCATCGACAAGCGCGACCACGCCAAGGCCGAACGCGAGCACGAGCACGACGCCGGACCGGCCGTGCAGATCTACGGGTTCCAGAACTTTTTCTACATCGGCCTGATCCTCGCCGGCGTCTTCCGCCCCAGCATGTTCGAGCACATCCGGGCCGGGGAATACCTGATGCTGCCGATCAGCCGCGAGGTGCTCATGGCCATCGCCGCCATCGCCTCCAAGCTCTCGACCAAGCCCTACATCTACGAACGCAACGAGTTCACCTACGGCCCGATCAAGGAGGTCGCCATCCTCTTCGTCGGGATCTTCTCGACCATGGTCCCCGCGCTGAACTACCTCAACCACCACTCCGCCGACATGCCCCTGAAAACCCCCGGCCAGTACTACTTCATCACCGGCGCGCTATCGAGCATGCTCGACAACGCACCGACCTACCTCGTCTTCCTGGAAACCAACCAGGGCCAGGTCCAGGACCAGTTCGGCCAACAACTCGGCGAGCTGCAACTCGCTTTGGACGCTAACCCGCCCGGGGTTGGCGCCGACGCCGACCCGAAGGTTAAAGGCGCGTTCGATACGCTTGTGCAGTACAACCAGCCCAAGGTCCAGGCCGGCAGCGTCTCCAAGACCGACATGAAGATCGCCATGATCATCGGCAACCGAGACCTGGCGATGTACCTCATGGCCATCTCCATCGGCGCGGTCTTCTTCGGCGCGTGTACCTACATCGGCAACGGCCCCAACTTCATGGTCAAGTCCATCGCCGAGTCCGCGGGCATCCAGATGCCCAGCTTCTTCGGCTACGTCTTCAAATACGCCCTGCCGATCCTCATCCCGATCTACATCCTCATCTGGCTGCTGTTCTTCGTGCTGAAGCTGGGGGTGTGAGGGGGGCTAGCGTGACGGTGTTATTGAGTCGCTGGTTTGGCTTGGGTAATGCGCTTCGGATTTGAATCCGCCTGCACTTATCCCTATTCCGGCCTCGTGACAGTAAGGATCCAATCTGTGATTGTCTCCAAGACCTCGGGCGCCATGGCCTCCTTGCTGGCCAAAAACTCGCCGGGCAGCCCTGTCCGGCTTCGCTGAAAAACATGGTTCAAACCGTCGAATTCGGCCACCGCAAACGAGGGGTTGCCTCCCTCACGTAAGGCGCTTTCGATGGCTGCAAGGTGCTCTTTCGCGGGGACTTGCACGTCTTTGCTGCCGTTAATGGCGAGAACAGGACACCGCACCCGCTTCAAGACATCGGCCGGATCATCGTCCATCGATTCGAGGACATGAGCAGACCGCATGAATTCAAAATAGCCATCGATGTCGTCCAGATGGAGGATTGCTCTGCTTTCTGAATCCATGAAACTCGCCAGTTCTGCTAGGAGCCGCTTGGCTTCGATCGTTTCTGTCGTGGACGGCCTGGGCTTGGTGTACAGCGGCCACATCTCGTCGTACAACTCCCGGATGCGGGCGACATCCCGCTCTCCGAAGCCGGACGCGCGTGCGATAGCGATGCTCGAGACACAACAGAACTCTTTGCCCCAGAATCCCGGCGCCGCCATCAACACCGTGAATCCCACGTCAGAGGATCGCGTCGCCATAACGGGCACAATCAGTCCCCCTTGGCTGATGCCGAGAGCGCCAATCCGCTTGCGATCTATAGCCTCATGTGACTTGAGGAAGGAGATTCCTGCCAGCGCATCGTCGACGAAGCTCTCAATGTCGTGCGGTTCGTACGTCCCGCCAGATTGTCCGCAGCCACGCTTGTCATATCGAATGACTGCTATCCCGTGGCGCCCCAGGTAATCCGCAAGGGTGAAGAAAAGACGGTGCTTGCCAATCTGAACATCACGGCCGTGTGGTCCGGATCCGACAACGAGAACAACCGCCGGAAAAGGTCCAGCCCCGCCGGGTAGAGTCAGTGTGCCCGCTAGCCGAGTCCCGTCGTGGGGGTTTCGGAAGGTGATCTCTATCTCTCTGTAAGGAACGCCCCCCGCCTGTGTCTGAGAGCCTTGTTGGTCACAGGCCAATGCCAGCAGCGTACAGGCGGTTACAAAGAGAAGTGCCGTAGGATGTTTCTTCCCGTGATTCACGGTCAACTCATCCAATCTGTCTAACCTGTGAAGATACAGCACAGATGAGGAAAAACAAATGGGTCTGACCTTCCTTGCGAATGGTGGCTAGGGCGAGTTATTTTTATCAGGCGCGCCAATCTCCCGATAAAAGCCCGGGGCCAGGTCCTCGGCTGCGCCAAATTAGATAGAGGTTGTGTCTACACGCGCGTGTGGGATCTATGTAAGTCTATTCGAGCCCCGCATTTCCATATTGGGGTCCACGAGAAGCGGATCCGACGCCCGCTTTTTTCTTTGAAACCAGCGGTTTTGACTTCCCCGGCCGTGGCGGCCCGGGTACAGTGATGGTTAGATTCACGAGGAGGGGTGACCATGTCTGACCGCGACAGCGGGGGAAGACGGGTCCGTTTATTTAAGCTTATCTGCTATCAAGCGCGCTTGGCGTTCGTGTTTGCGTCTGCGCGACCCATCCGTGAAGCGTTCTTACCCGGCACGATGCATACGAGCGCGTACGGCTACCGCTCAGTCAGGCGGAATCACATTTTTTTTGAGGAGGTTTGAGGAATGGCTCAGATGAAATGGATATCTTTCAGTCGGTTGATGGTGTTCCTGATGGCCGGAGTGTTTCTCGTCGGATCGGTGCAAGCTCTACCGGTCGTTATCCCCGACTTCGCGGTGAACCCGTCGGGGCCGGCGTTCACGATCGGCCCGGTGTCGCAATTCGACCCCGGCTCGAACAACCTGGCCGCGGACCCGACGCTGAATTTTGGCGTGGTCTCGGAGCCTGACTTCACGGCGGACACGTTGCAAATGAGTTGGGAGCCCCTGGTCGATGGTGACGAGGCGCAGGCGGGCTGGGAGCTGGTCTTCGGCGCCGACCCTGACCTGACGAACCAGACGATCTCGCTGGACATCCAGCCGCCGGGCGGTTGGGCACTACCGGGTGGGATACCCGCGCCAGCAGGCTCGCCTGGCAGCTTCTTTGCCGGCATCTTGTCCGTGGAGGTCCGAGCGCTTGATAACAACGGCGCGCTAGCTGGCGGCTGGGGGTTCAACACCGACCAGGCTGGTTTCGTTCCCCTTGCGAACGATTTGGCTGCGGCGGGCCTGGCGTCGCTTGAGAACAACGTGCAGAACTCCGTGAGCATCTTCGTTGGCGCGGGGCCACTGGCGGGCAGCGCGAGCGTCGCGAATAACCAAGGCGCGTTCATCGCGCCTAACTCCATAATCGCCGGCAACGGTAACTGGGCCAATATCCTCACGCTCCAGTTCTTCGAGAACGGTGTGTTGCAGGGTGGACTGACGGTGATCCCCGGACAACCCCAGCCCGGCCTGAACAACTACTGGCGTAACATCCTGGTCACGCCCGAACCCACCTCGCTGGCGCTGTTGGGCGCCGGCGGTTTCGTGTTGATATCAGGCCGTCGAAAGCACTGATCGAGGTCTGTCACAGACAGATAGAGAGACTCTCAAGTACAAACGATCGCGCCATGGGGGCGCGATCGTTTGTACTTACATCGGGCTCATGTCGCGCCGACTGTTCGGCTCGGCTCGCCGCTCCTTTGCGGTTCAGCATCAACCGGATCCGTGCGCACAGATCGGTCCTGTTAGACATGAAAAAGGGGTCGGCGATCAAATATTTTCATTTCGATTCGGGACCACGACTTACGCATCACTGAACCACCCGCCCGCGACAGGTCTATGCGCACAAACCTGACTTCTCGCCCCTAAGTGGAGGCGCGACTTTTTGAATCGCGTCTGCCGACAACCTCACGATGGCGGTTAACCGACTCCCCTGAGCATCCAAAGATTAAAAGGACCTGGACTCGCGGGCTGCCCCCACAAAAAGCCGCACTCAAAAGGTGTGGCCGGTGACGGGACTTGATGGAGCGCACCGCCCCGGCTTATACGCGATCATCAGTACACGGGCCCGACCAGGTCCCGCTGATCCCGTGGCTGCCGCTACCGCCGGAGAATCGTGGGGATTTTTGGAAGTCTGATTGCTGAGTGATGAAGTGTGAAGTGAAGAAAAGGAAGTATGAACCGCCAAGACGCCAAGGACGCTGAAAGGATCAAGGAGAGTGATCCGCAGATTGCGCAGATGGGAAAGCGTGTGAGTCCGCGCTGGTTCTAAATCTGCGTCATCTGCGCAATCTGCGGATATGCCCCCTCCGATTTCCTGCTTTAGCGGCGACCGCTGTTGAGGCCGTCTACATTTCCTGCGATTCCCGCTTTTCCCACCCTCTGCGGTGAAATCTTCTTCCTCACATCATCAATCAGCAATCACACTTCACAAATCCTTCGCCGCTATATCCCGGGAAGTAGCTGGTCACGTTGCCGTCGGCGAGGGGAGTGGTGACCAGGCGGGGGCGGTGTTGGGAGCGCTGGCGGGGTGGAGGGTATTATTAGAGAAATCAGAATCTTTTAACTTGATATTCTGCACAGACGGTGCTACCTTCTTGTCCAGATATTGCATTTGTGAAGCCGAGTTGCCGGTTGACGCGAGTGCATAGGAGGAGGAGAAAGTGCGTAACACCATGTACGGGTTGGTCTGCGCGATGTTGCTTGGTGCGGTCAGCACGTCGTGGGGCGCGGTGGGTGATATCCTCGTAACCGAAGACTTCGAGGGCTACGTCGACACTCCTGCGATGCAGGGCGTGTGGCTGGGGACCGTCGGCACGCTGGACCCCGCGCAGGGGTCGGACGGTGTAGGCGGCTCCGTTGGGCAGTCGGCGTTTCACGACGGCACCGTATCTGTCAACGAGATGTTGATCCCCGGTGGCGCGGTGTTCCCCACCACGACCGAGTGGCTAAAGCTCAGTGTTGACATCTTCGACGATGACACCAGCCTCGTAGGCCTCAACCCTGACAACAAGCGGATGTCTCTGGGGATGCGGTGGTTCAACGACAATCCCTTTAATCCGATCGTTGAGAACATCATTGAGCTGGGCCACTGGAACGCTTTCGATCCCGGAGATGATCCGCTGGTGGACACCATCCCGCATTTTGCCTACCGAGCAATTCTTTTTAATGGTCCGGGTGCCGGGCCCAGCGTAATCGGCTGGGATGGCTGGGACATGGGTACCGTCTTAACCGATCCGCTTGACCCGTTTTCGGAGGTTCCGGGCAACAGCTTCCTGGGTGCCGGCGGGGCGGGTTGGCATCGCTACTCCGTCCGCATCGGGCCAGAGACCCTGATCTTAGATATCGATATGGATATGGACGGAACGCCTGATTTTTCTAATACCTTTGAGGGCCTGGAAACAACCGCCAATGGATTCGACAGGATTCGGTTCGGGGGGCCCTCAGGCATTACATCTCAAGGCGGTGGCTCCCATTTCGACAATATCGTCCTTGAAGTGATCGCCCCAGAGCCGACAACTCTAAGCTTAATTGTCATCGGCGGAATCTTTACACTTCATCGCCGATCACGACCGGGCAAGAAACGGTGTCGGATACCGGAACTGAGGGTTCGGGCGTCGATCTGACTGAGCTGTGCCGCTGGCGCGGAATCACGTCGCGGTTGGTGAGGGGAGCGGTGACCAGGCGGGGGCGGTGTCTGGGGCGCTGGCGGGGTGGAGAGCGGGTTGATGGGTGGTTTCGTAGAAGGTCGGCGGCTCGTAAGTCCAGCCGCGTTTGAGCCGGGCATCTTCGCTTTGGAGCTTGCGGAAGAGGAAGCGTCCGATCAAGGGGGCGAGCAGGCGGGCCTTGAGGCCGCACTCGCGGTAGAGGTCCTGTAGCACACCGTCGATGCGCTTATGTATGGCGGGTCGGTCGGCGAACCATTTGCGTGCCGCCCAGAGCGACCCGGCGTGTGCGGTCGGCAGTTCCGCCGCCTCTTGGGCGAATCGCTTACGCACACGTGCGTCGGGGTGCTTGCGGTAGCGTTTCCAGCCGGCGAGCGTGGTTCGGGTCACCCGGATGATGCTCGGGCCGTTGACTTCGAAATCGCGGTCGAAGGCTTTGAGCAGAAACTCGGTTTCAATCCCGTCCTTGAGGTTGGGGTGGGTGTAGTTAAATCGGAGTTGGCCGTGGGTGTCGGCGGCGTCCTTGCAGCCAGGATCGGTGAGGCTGCCTTGCTTCTTCATCTCTTCCCAGAGCATCGTGCCGGGGATCGGGGTGTAGAGCATGAACTGGTGGAACTCGGTGTCGTGACTGACGGAGAAGTCGATCGCCTCGTCGAGGTTTTCGGGGGTGTGTTCTTCCATGCCGATGATCGACGAGCCCAGGACGCGGACGCCGTGGGATTGCAGGGTCTTGACCAGATCGAGCGTGTTGGTCCCGCTGAGCTTGGCGTACTTGCTGGACTTGCCTTCCAGGCCCATCCAGACCCAGGAAATACCTAACCCGATGAGCTGCTCGATCGAATAGGACTTAAGCACGTTGGCGGACGAGAAGACGTAGAGCGACCAGGACTTGTTGTGCTCTTTCATCAGTTCGAGCACGCGCAGCGCGCGCTTTCGGTGCAGGAGGAAGTTCTCATCCATGATGAAGAAGGAGTTGACCTTGAGCGTGCGTTCCAGGTCGAGCATGACCTCGAAGAGCTCGTCGCCTGTTTCGTAGAAGTTGAGGAACTTGCCCTTTCCGCCGAACATCGCGCTGGTTGAGCAGAAGTTGCACCCGACGGGGCAGCCGACGGAGGGGATGAGGGTGGCGGCGACGTCGCCGGGCTTTTCGCTGAGCGTCATGCCCATCGTGCGGGCACCGATCCCCGAGAGGATGCGTGGGTGGCGGATGGGCTGGTCTTCGCGCTCGCCGAGGAACCGCCTGAGCCAGCGTATGCCTTCGCCTCGAACGATGTGGTCGGCTTCGATGCGCTTGTCCAGCCCGGGCATGTTGGCGATGTGCCCGCCGATCACGATCGTCGCCTGGGGCTGGACCTCTCGGATCAGTCGGCACATATGCTCGACCTTGCCGACGTTGGGCATGATCGCGGTGATGCCGATGATGTCGTAGGTATGCTGGCTGATCTCTTCGATGAAGCGTTCGAGCCTTGGAAAGTCAAGCAGCGTGCAGGGCGCACTGATATTCGCCTGCAGCAGCATGATCCCCCAGGACCGGTGGAACATCCGCAGGGAGAACGGCCCCTGGGTGCGTGTGACCTGGTTGTGGTACAGCTCCATGGGGTTGATGGATCGGCTGCCGTATTCGTCATCCTGGGCGTAGGGCCCAAAGACGCTGGTCAGCAGCACCCGGGCCTTGTCGCCCAGCGGGTGCGGGGGCACATCCGCCTGATTGGCGGCGTGGACGCTGGCGCGGTCTTGTCTGACGGGTAGGGATAGGCTTAGGCTGTTGCTGTCGGTGTTGGATCGGACCAAGGTGTTCTCGCTTCCCGCCCGGGTGTGGCGATACAGTGGTGATTGCGGCGATCTAATTAAGAGTATCGTGTCGCAATTGGTCCAGGCCGTCAAATTTTCTGCCCCCCGTCAAAGATCTAGCGCAGCGACAGATGCCAGGCACCCTCGGACGGGCCTCGGTGAATAGGTGCCGTGAACGGGTGTAGCAGGCGGCTAATGCGACGTGGTCAGGCCTTGAGCCGCTTCGCAGGCTTCCCAGGTCCGGGTCTGAGTGGGCCTGGAGGAAGTCAGCTCATCGACATTTTCGGCAGCTGATGGGTCAGGCGGCGAGGATTCTGGAGGGGGTTTTGATACCGACCTCGTAGCCCAGCTCGTGCTTGATGCAGCGGACAACGGTCCCGCTGAGGTCGTAGCCGCGTTCGGGGCCGTGGGGCTGGATGAAGACGGTGATATGGATGTGTTTGCCCGTAGAGACGGGTTCACCGACAATCACGCCCAACCCGGTATCGCAGATATTGGCCAGTTGGACGGTGCAGATCTTCTTGGCGGGCAGTTTGGGGTCGCTGTGGTCGGCGATGATGGCGGTGGCCAGGCCGATCAGGGGCGAGCGGTCGCAGCCGCGTCGGTCCAGGAAGAGGGTATCGCCGGGCTCGGAGGGGGGTTTGACGAGCTTGAGGATGTTGGGGTCGATGTCATTCATGCTCGGCTCCTGTCGGGCTCGTGTGGCGGATGTTTGGGCACCGCGGGTGTTGCCTAGGGACTGGATCGGCCGGACAACCAGTAAGGTTTACTCAGCTTGACACACCAAGAGCGAAAAATGACGGGTTTCGTATCACTTATCGGAGCCGGCCCGGGCGATCCCGGGCTGATCACGGCTATGGGGCTTGATCGGCTTCGCCGCGCGGACGTGGTGGTCTTCGATGCCCTGGCGAACCCCAGGCTGCTGGACGAGGCCAGGCCCGACGCCAGGCAGATCGACGTGGGCAAACGCGGCGGCGACCACAAGCTGACCCAGGACCAGACCAACCAGTTATTGGTTGATCTCGCCCAGGAGGGCCTGCAGGTCGTCCGGCTCAAGGGCGGGGACCCGTATCTGTTCGGCCGAGGCGCGGAGGAGGCGGCGTTCCTGGCGGGCCACGGCGTGAAATGTCAGGTCATCCCCGGGATCACCAGCGGGATCGCGGCCCCGGCCTACGCGGGCATCCCCGTCACCCACCGCAAGGTTGCCAGCACCGTCACCTTCGTCACCGGCCACGAAGACCCCACCAAAACCGACACCGCTGTGGACTACCAATCCCTCGCCGGCTTGATCTCCGCGGGGGGGACCGCGTGTTTCTACATGGGCATCGGGCAACTGCCACGGATCGTGTCGAGCCTGACCCAACACGCGCTTGACCCGGCCACACCCGCAGCCGTCGTACAGTGGGGCACGCGCGCCAAGCAGCGATCGGTCCGCGGTTCGTTAGAAAGTATCGAGCAACTCATCCAGGAGCAGGGGATAAGCTCCCCGGCGATCATCCTGGTTGGGCAGGTTGCCGGCCTTAATGAGCCGGGACTGGACTTCTTTACCTCACGCCCGTTATTCGGCCGCAGTGTGTTGGTGACCCGCACACGTCAGCAGGCTTCGGCGCTGAGCCGGGGCCTCGATGAACTGGGCGCGGAGGTGTACGAGGCCCCGACGATTCAGGTCGTCCCGCCGAGGGATTGGTCCGAGGTTGATCGGCAGGTAAAAGCGATCGGCGGCTACGACTGGCTGATCCTGACCAGCGCCAACGGGGCGGGGGCTTTGGCGGACCGGCTTGAAGCGCTTGGGCTGGATGCCCGGCATCTAAGCGGTGTCAAGGTCGCGTCGGTCGGCCAGGCCACGACCGATGAGCTTGCGCGCCGGCTGTCTATCCGCCCGGACTTTGTGCCCAGGCGGACAATGGGCGAAGCGCTGGCCGACGAACTGATCGCCGAGCAGGACGTGCGTGGCCGGAAGGTGTTGCTGCTGCGGGCCGACATCGCCAGGCCCGCGCTGCCTAAGCGGCTGACCGAGGCGGGGGCAGAGGTGACCGAGTTGACGGCCTACCAGACCCGTATCGCCGACGGGCTGGCCGATGAAGTCGTCACGGCGCTGCGCGAGGGTCGAATCGACTGGGTGACGTTTACCAGCTCATCCACCGCCGACAACTTCGTCAAGCTTCTGGGTGACGAACGGACGCTATTGGACCGCGTCCAGACCGCGTCCATCGGTCCGGTGACCAGCCAGACCCTGCGTGAGTTGGGGCTTGAGGTCACGCTGGAGGCGTCTCCGTCCAGCGTCCAAGGTCTGATCGACGCCCTGGCGCATCACAGCGGCATTGGCGTGATATCTCAGGGCTAAGGCCGCTGGCAGGCCCCAGAGCATGGGACAATCGCCAGGCGATCAATCCATCGCTGAGCGGGATCCCGGTTTTTGGGCCTCATTTGCCGCCGTTGACGTGCTTGGGTAGGCTACTTTCGCCCACCACGGGCTTGGAAAGCCACTTACCCCCTACTGGAGGCATCATGCTTGATACTTACGAACAGCTCAAGAGCCTGATTGGATCTGTCGAGGACGACCTGCGTAAGGCCGCTGGCGGCAATAAGGCGGCCGGAACACGCGTCCGCAAGTTGATGCAGGACGTGAAGAACCTGGCCCAGGCGCTTCGCGTGAAGGTCCTGGAAAATCGTGACGGCGACTAAGCACAGGCAAGGCTCTAGTTACCCATAAGCACGTTTACCCCTGCCGCGGCGGTTATGGCCGTTGATCCCGGCGAGTTGGCGCGTTCAACCCGATCAGACCGGTGGCTGGGATCCGGCGGCGTGATACGTCTGGCCCGATCAAAAGCGGCTAGCCGGATGAAGAAGGATCCGTAAGGGTATGGCCCCATCGCTGCTATTTGATATCTCCCGGATCGACCTGACTCAAGACCTTTTCGGGGTCAAGGAGATCGAAAAGGTCAACCCCCACCGCGGGGCGATGCGGCTGATCGACGGGATCATCTACGCCTCCGACGACCTGGTCCACACCCTGGCCTACCGGGACGTGAAACCCGACGAGTTCTGGGTTCCCGGGCATATCCCAGGTCGGCCCATCTTCCCAGGTGTGCTGATGGTCGAGGCGGGCGCCCAACTCGCCAGCTTCGTCTGCCTCACCCAGCTCAAGACCCGGTTCATGGGCTTTGCGGGCGTCGAGGACGTGAAGTTCCGCGGGCAGGTTGTCCCGGGCAATCGGCTGCACATCCTCTGTGAGCAGACCGAATTGCGGCCTCGGCGGTGCAAGTGCAGTGTCCAGGGGCTCGTCGACGGCGCGTTGGTCTTCGAGGCGAAGATCATCGGCATGCCGATGTAATAACCGCAACAGCATCTGCCGGATACGCCTACGCAAGGCGGGCCGATGATCGGTATCATCTGCTCTTGTTGTGTGGGGCTTACCGCAAGTCCAATAGTTTTTTCGTTGCCGCGCCCGGGCCACCGCCGGGCTTTGGCGGTAGGACAGGAGACATGATGAAGACAGTGAGGTACGGCATCATCGGTTGCGGCGCGATCGCGCAGCGCCGTCACATCCCCGAGGCGGCGGCGAACAGGCGGTCTCAGATCGTCGCGATCGCCGACCCGGTCCGAGGCCGGGCCAAGGAAATCGCCGAGCACCACGGCGCGGCGGCCTACACGGATTACAGGAAGATGCTCAAGGAGCAGAAGCTCGACGCCGTCGCCGTTTGCGGGCCCAACAAGCTCCACGCCCCGATGACGGTCGACGCTTTCAAAGCCGGCCTGCACGTCCTGGTCGAAAAGCCCATGGCCACCACACGCGCCGAGGGCAAGAAGATGATCGCCGCCGCCAGGCAGGCGCGCAAGTATCTCATGGTCGGGATGAATCAGCGGCTCATGCCCACCCACATTAAGGCCAAGGAGGTCCTGGACTCGGGCCGGGTCGGCAAGCCCATCGCTTTCGAAACCTCGTTCAAACACCCCGGGCCCGATGGCTGGTCGGTCGACGGGCCCAAGAGTTGGTTTTTCAAGAAGGAGCCGGCCGTGATGGGCGTCACCGGCGACCTGGGCGTGCATAAGGCCGATCTCATGCGATGGCTGCTCGGCGAGGAGTTCGTCCTCGTTGGCGGCGTCATCTCAACGCTCGACAAACGCACCGAAAAAGGCCGACTCATCCCCCTGGACGACAACGCCTATATCACCCTCAAGTCACGCTCCGGGGTCGTCGGGTCCATGAACATCTCCTGGACCAACTACGGCGGAGAAGATAACGGCACCACCGTCTTCTGCTCCGGCGGGGTCATCAAGGTCGGCAAGCACAAGGACTTTGGCGTCGTCGTCGAATACCGCAACGGCGAGCGCGAGTGCCACCAGGTCGGCGCTGTTTCGACCAACACCCGACAGGTCGCCAGCGGGATCATCGACAGCTTCACCGACTCGATCATCAAGCGCCGAAAGCCGCAGATCGACGGCCTGGAGGGCTACCGCGCCCTGGACATCATCCTTACCGCCATGGAAGCCGCCAAGACGGGTCGATTCAAGAAGATCGCCCGGTAGCAAAGTAAGCATCACCGCCCTGCGGCAAGTCCGGCGAGGGTCCAGGAGCCTTGGCATAGTTCAGGGCGGTCGGCCGATGACCGATCCGTAGCCCACCGGTCAGCCCGCCGAGAATACGGACAGACGCCGGCCCAACGGGCAGTTGACATCCCGCCGGCCAAAACTAGAGTATGTGGCTCACTCGCCTTAGCGGGTGCCCCCTTGGGGGTGTAGCTCAATTGGTTAGAGCACCGGACTGTCGATCCGGAGGTTGCGAGTTCGAATCTCGTCACCCTCGCTTACGCGAGACCCCAGACCACGCCGCCCAGGCGTGGTTTTTTTCTGCCTTGCCGTGGTTTTGCTCCACCGCCGGGATCGGGGTATCCTGATGGGCTACCTATGACCGCTTGGCCATGCCTGTTGGCGTGGGCCGGCGTCCCGGCTGCGTCGGCCGGGGCCACCGAGCGGGATGGAGACGCAACCCGATGAGCGATTCAAGCGATTCATTTGATAACAGCGACCTGTACGAGGGCTTGTTCCTGATGAGCCAGTCGGCGATCGGCGGGGGGATCGGTGCGGCGATCGAGCACGTCCGAGATATCCTCGGCCGGATCGACGCCCAGATCATCACCCTGGGCAAGTGGGACGACCGCAAGCTGGCGTACCCGGTCAAGGGCCAGAAGCGAGGCCTCTACCTGCGGTCGCTGTTCCGCGCCGATGGGACCAAGCTCACAGAGTCCGAGCGGGCCTGCAACCTCTCGGAGCTGGTGCTGCGTGCGATGGTGACGCGCTGCGACCACATGGGCCAGACCGAGATGGACCAGGAGCTCGAAGAGGCCAAGAACAGTGAAGCCGAGTTGAAGCTGCGTGAGCAGGAGGCGGAGCGCTCCGCCGAGCCGGCCGAAGCGAAGCCCGCTAAAGCAACTGCTGAGCCTGCTAAGGACGCCGCACCGGCTGAACCCGCTAAAGCATCCGATGAGACTGCTAAAGTATCCGCCGAGCCCGCCGCCGAGCCCACGGCCAAGGCCGCAGAGTAAGCACGCAGCAGGCCGGTGCTATTTTTGTTTGTTGAAGACCGCCTTTGAACCCCGCGCGGAGCCGGACCATGCCTAATCTGAACAAGGTCATGCTGATGGGCAACCTCACGCGCGACCCGGAACTGCGTTTCACGCCCAACAACCAGGCGGTGGCGAACATCGGGCTGGCGATCAACCGGACGTGGTTCAACAAGCAGACCAACGAGAAGCAGGAAGAGACGACGTTCGTAGATTGCGAGGCCTGGGGCCGTACCGCCGAGGTGATCAACCAGTACCTCAAGAAGGGCCGACCGATTTACATCGAAGGCCGACTCAAGCTCGACCAGTGGCAGGACAAGGACGGCGGCAACCGTTCCAAGCTCAAGGTCGTGGTCGAGAACTTCCAGTTCATCGATTCCCGCGGCGGCGAGGGCGGGGGCTCGGGCGGTGGGTATCAAAGTCAATCCGGGGGCGCATCCGGAGGCGCATCCGGGGGCGGGGGTTCGGGCCGGGCAGCACCCGCCGCCGCGAACGCCGGGCCGGCCCACCAGCCGGTGGAGGAAGACGACATACCGTTTTAATTGAATCATTTTCCCCGTAGCCCCCGGCTTGGCCGGGGGATGGTCACGGGTAGATGGCGTTGATAATCCCCCGGCGAAGCCGAGGGCTCCGGGACAATTGATAATGCTGGTGCATCGCCGCGGGCGTGTTGATCCGCGGGCCGGCGCCTAACTTTCCATCTGTAAGGAAGGACAACATGAAACAGGTCGAACTTTTACTTTTAGACAACGTCAGCAACCTGGGGATCATCGGCGACGTGGTGAAGGTCAAGCCGGGCTACGCCCGCAACTACCTGCTGCCGCTTGGCCTGGCGACCACCCCCAGCGAAGCCGCGGTGAAACGCCTCGCCGCCCGCCGCGCCGAGGTCGCAGCCGAGATGGCGGTGATCCGCAAACAGCACGAAGGACTGATCGAGAAGATCAACGAGTTCGAGCTCACCGTCCAGCGCTCCGCCAACGAGCAGGGCGTGTTGTACGGCGGCGTGACACAGCACGAGATCGCTGCGGCCCTGCGCGATGAGGGCTTTGACATGATCGAGGATCGACATGTCCGTGTCGGCGACCAGATCAAACGCCTGGACAGCTACGCCATCCCGGTCGTGATCGACAAGGAGCTCAAGGCCGAGATCAAGCTCTGGGTCGTCTCGGACAAGCCCGCCGAGGAGCTGGAAGAACAGGACGAGGTGGAAGGCGAGGTGGTCGAGGACGAAGCCCCCGGCGAGCCGATCACTGCGGAACTGGACGAGTAGCGGGCACCGCCTTGAACGATCAGCAATACACAACGGCGGCCGTCCATCCGGGCGGTCGTTTTTCATAGGCAACCCATGTGACGGAGCAAATGGTGATGAGACTGCAAGTACACATGATCGGTGTGTTGGCGGCATCTTTGTGGCTTGGCGCATCGGCCTTGGGGCAAGCCCAGACCCCGGCTGCGGCGCAGAAGTCGGACCCGGCGTCGGACGCGGTCACGATCCGGTTCGTCGTCACGGTCCCGCAAGGCACCCCGGCGGACCGGCAGGTGTACCTCTCCGGCGATACCCCTCAGCTTGGCGGCTGGGATGCCGAAGGACTCAAGCTCGAACGCCAGGACGACGGCACCTTCGGCACAAGCATCCAGCTGAAGCCCGGGACCCAGGTGCAGTTCAAGGTCACCGGCGGCACCTGGGAGCTTGTCGAGAAGTCCGAAAGTGGCGGCGAGATCGACAACCGTTACCTCATCGCCGACGAAGACAAGACGGTTCAGATGGTGATCGCGTCCTGGGCCAGTGGCCAGGCACAACACCGTCCCGAACCGACACTGACCGGCGACATCCGAAAGCACGAGAACGTCCGCTCCGCCAACCTCAACAACGAACGGACCCTGCTGGTCTACCTCCCCCCGGGCTACGAAGACCAACCCGATCGGCGTTACCCGGTGCTGTACATGCACGACGGGCAGAACATCTTCGACGCCGCGACCAGCTTCGCCGGCGATGAATGGCAGGTGGACGAGGCCGCCGAACGCCTGATCGCGGAGGGTCAGATCGAGCCGATCATCATCGTCGGGATTTATAACAACGCCGACCGGATGGCCGAGTACGTCCCCGGTCCCCCGGTTGAAGGTAGAGGTGGCGGTAAGGGCGACGCCTACGCCCGGTTCGTGGTCGAGGAGGTCAAGCCATTGATCGATCAGACCTATCGAACCGATCCCGCTCGTGAGAAGACAGGCATCGCCGGCTCGTCCCTGGGCGGGTTGATCTCGCTGCACATGGCCCGGGCGTACCCCCAGACGTTCGGTCGGTGCGCGGGGGTTTCGCCGACGTTAGGCTGGCCTGACAGGGGGCTGCTGACCCGGTGGGGGGCGGGTGACCAAAGCTGGATGAAGAAGACGCGGTTCTGGATCGACATGGGTACCGCCGAGGGCAGGCCCCTGCCAGGTGCGTCGTTGCCAAGTTCGGTCCTCAACGCCCGCTCGCTGGCGGCCCTGTTCGAGCAAGCCGGGTTGGAGGCTGGGCGGGATTTCCGTTACCTGGAGGTGGCGGAAGGCCAGCACAACGAGGCAGCCTGGGCGGACCGAATAGACCAGATCCTTTTGTTTCTCTATGGCCGGTAAGCCGCGGTAGGGGGGGCTGTGGGACTTTTCTGGCCAAAAAAACGGATCGACTATTGGAATATCTATCAGGACCGGTTATTCTTATGTAATAACCGCGCGTGAAGTAGCTGCGCCGTCTTCCACGGCCAGTATCACGGGACCGACACACGAAAGAGGACACAAGGATGAGTCACGACCCAGGCCGATCCCGGCCGGACCGAGATGTTACAGCCGTACCCGCCGCTGGCCTGGAACCCCTTGAGCCGAGGCTGCTGCTCAGCGCCTCGCCGTTGGAGCCCCAGGAGGCGTTTGGCTCGTCCATAGAGCAGCCGCTTGAGGCCCCCGCCGCGGTGGGTGTCCAGACCTTTGGGATCGACGTATCCAAGTGGCAGGGCGCCATCAACTGGGGCAGTGTCGCGGGGTCCGGCATCGAGTTTGTCTGGGCCAAGGCGACAGAGGGCGTCAACTTCGTCGATTCCAGGTGGTCCATCAACGTTAACGGCGCAAACAACGCCGGCCTGCCCGTCAGCGGCTACCACTTCGCCACACCCTATACCGGGGGGGTCAACGACGCCGCCGCCGAGGCCTCCGATTTCTACGACGCAGTGAGCCCCTACCTCGGTGACGGGTTCTTGCGCCCGGCGCTCGACCTTGAAAGCGGCAGCTCGCTGAGCACCACCGTCCTGAGTAACTGGGTCCACGACTTCATGAACGCCTTCAGTGCGCTCAGTAGCGGGATCGTGCCCATCATCTATATGAACGGGAGTTTTGCCTCTTCAGAGATTAACAGCTCGGTCAACATCTACGACCTGTGGTATGCCAACCCGACCAATAACCCGAGCAACCCGCCATCCGCCCCCGGGGTATTCAGCAGCTACGACCTCTGGCAGTATTCCTGGACCACCAGTGTCCCGGGGATCGCGGGGAACGTCGACGGCAACGTCTTCTTAGGCGATCTCGCCCAGTTCACCGCCAAGTACGTCATCAACACTATCCCCGACGACCACGGCGACGACCTCGCCTCCGCCACCCCCATCGCCATGCCCTCCACCACCGCCGGGGTGATCGAAGCGCCCCTGGACGCCGATTGGTTCGAGGTCAGTCTAACCAGCGGCGTGAACTACACCTTCTCGACACTGGCCGATGGGCTTACTTCCGCGGAGCTGCGGCTCTATACCAGCGGCGGCGCCTTGCTGGCGACCGACACCGGCCCGGCGGTGGGCAGCACCCTCGCCGAACTCACGTTTACCCCCATCGCGGTGGATACCTATTTCCTGGAAGTCACTTCTTCGGATACCGGTGGTTACGACCTCGTTGTCGAGCCCACGGACGATGTCGGCGATTCGATCGCGGAGGCGGCTACCCTCTTAGGGCCGTTTGCCGCAGCGGGAATCCAGACTTCCGGAGACGTGGACTTTTTCCGATGGCACGTCGACGCCGGGACCAACTACAGCTTCAAGGTTTCGGACTCATCCATCGCGGATGCCACGCTGACGCTATATGACGCCGTCGGCGCGGTCATCAGCCAGAACACCGGATCTAACCCAGGCGGTGTACACGCTCAGGTCGACTGGACCGCGCCGACGACAGGCGACGTGTACCTGGCTGTTTCGGCGAACCCAGGGACCACCGGTGCTTACCTCCTGACGATCGAGACGGTCGTACTCGAGGGCGACCTCAACGGCGACGGGTTTGTCGGGATCGAGGACTTGAACCTGGTGCTCAGTGATTGGAACGCGAGCCCGCCGACCGATCCCGCGGCCGACCCGACCGGCGACAACTTCGTTGGGATCGAGGACCTGAACCTCGTCTTGGGCAACTGGAACGCGGGCACCCCGCCGCCGGTTACCGCCATCGCCACCTCGGTGACGCTGGAGCCCGACGCAGCAGCCCCGGTTCTGACCGATACAGCGGTCACAACGACCTCAGAGCCCCAGCCCAGCCGCGGACGGCCACAAGCGATCCCCGCCGCACCGGCGCGGACCGATCGGGCTCAGGGCCTGGCCATCGCCGCATGGCAGGCATCCAGTCGGTCTCCATTCGGTGACGCCTTCACCGCGGGCGGGTCCAGTTTTGCCCCCGTATTGGGGCTCTGGGAATCCAGCGACGACGACGAGGTATAACGCCTGAGCTTCGTGGCCTACTCCGTACGGCCGCGGTCAATGATTTACGCTCGGCGTCTGAGTCGAGCGAACAGGCTCAAGACTAACACCAGCGCCAACGATGCCCCTGCGCCCGGCTCGGGGATGATGTGCGGCGCCATCTCCCGTGCCGAACCCGGCGGCGGCGTGCCTGCGTTCCAGTTGCCCAAGACGAGGTTCAAGTCCTCGATCCCGACGAACCCGTCAGTGGTCGGGTCAGCCATAACGCCCGGGAAGACGACCTGGTTCCACCGGCTGAGGATGAAGTTCAGGTCCTCGATCCCGACAAACCCGGTCGCGTCGAGGTCGCCGATAAGGCATTCAAAACCACAGCCCGAGTTGGGAACGAAGCCCTGCTTCAATGCGTAGAGCGACTGGTCATCTGCGGTCCACTGTTGCCCGACGATCGGCAGCACCGGCCCCGAGGCGTTGTCGGCAACAAGAACGAGGCTGAAACTCCCGTCATCAAGTTGAGGGCCCAGTGCGATCCCCTCGAAGTTGGAGTTGGTCGTGACGCTGAACGTGTTTTCCCATAACAGCGACTTACCAAGCGGTGTGTAGTCAACACCCGGTGTCAACCCAGCAAGCCCGGGCAGGCCGCTGATGTCGGTCGCCTGCTCGCCGTCGATCTGATAGAGGCGGATGCGGTAGCCGGTAAGCCCAACCGAACGTTCCATCGCCAGCACGGTGTTGTCCGGCAGCGTCAACAATTCGACCAGCCCGCTGGTCTCGCCGCTGACAAACGGGTTGTCGCCGTTGATCGCGTCGATCGGGTAGGCGAACTGCCCGATGGCGGTGGTGGTTGAGTTGGCGGCGTTTGCGCTGGCGGACTGGATACGCACGAAGGCGCCCTGAGAAAAGCTCGCGGCCGGCCCGTCCACGGTCAGCGCGTCTTCGTTGGCGGTGAGGATTGTCGAGGTGTTGGTCTGAAACACCGCCAGTGATTCCCAACCCCGGTTTGGCCGGATATTCGTATAGACACCGAAGCCTGGTTGAGCCGTGGTGACCGGTGCGCCGTTGGCCTGACCGGTCACGGGGTTGTAGGCCTCAAGCTGGGGCCCCAATTCGTTAGCGGTCAGCACCTCCCCGCCTTGCAGCACGATCGCTTCACGGTCTCCGCTGGACGCGCTGCCCAGTGTGATCGGGGCCGGACCTATATTCACAGACGTGATCGCGCCCGTGTTGATATCGAGGTTGATTGAAAGTGTGTGCAGCAGGGCGTCCTGGTCGCCGACCGCGAAGTACGAAGACCCGCCGGCGTAGGTAAGCCCACTGAGTTCGCGCGCCCCCGAACCGCTGGTGTCGGTGAAGTCGTAACGGCCGACGTCGGTGACCGTCAACGCTGCCTGCGCATCCGTCGCCACGATCAAACATACTGATATCGCCGACGCAAGAGTGGTCGTGATCCGTTGAGAATGATTCATGCCCGGCCTCTCCCTCAGAAACTGTGTGAATACGTACTCAAATCCTCACAGCATGAGGCTACCAGACCACGGGCCGGATGTCGATGGTTTTTTATGCAGATGTGTTGGGAACCTACAGCGACCCGTTCCAGTTCGCCGGGCACAGCAGGACGGGCATGTCGGCCTGGCGGACGATGTTCGCGGGAACGTCCCCTGCGATCAGCCGCTTGAGCACGCCCTTGCCGGTCAATCCCAACACGATAAACGTGCACTGCTTGGCGCGGGCGGTATTCAGTATCGCCTTGGCGACGTCATCGGAAAACAGCATCACGCTTTCGACCTCGACGCCGGCGGTCTGAAGTGTCTGGGTCAGCAGCTTGAGGGTCTCCTCGCCGCGCTGGGTCGCGTCGGATTCGTGCTCGTCCTCGTCCTGCAATTGCGCGACGTGGGCGACCACCGCCGTGGCGTCCAGCCGCTTGGCCATGTCCGCGATCGGCTCGGCCAGCTTCTCGCTTGCCCAGGGGCTCGATACCGCAATCAACATCCGGCTCGTACTCAAATCGGTCGCTCCAAATGACTCGCTGATCCTTCAGGCCCATCTGTGGCCAGCCGCGTATCTTAGCCGATCACGCCCGGCCAAGCATCACCGCCCATAACCCATTCCAAGTGTCCGGGAGGGCGTGTAATCAATATCGGCTCGTGGCTCGTCTACGCCCCAAATCCGGCGTTCCGGCCGTTACGGGCTGATTCTGGCATCATGCTCCGAACCCACCGCAGCAACTTCCAATCCGGCGCCACTGATGGCAGTCGGTGTGATTGATAAGGTTTATGGCAGATTGACTATACTGGCGACTGTGGGCAGCAAGTCAGGGGGTATTTGTTGGGCGTCGATGATCGAGTTTCTGAAGCCATTGATAAGATGGGTGCTTCTGATCCGGAAGGGGCGCTCTTTTCTATCTGCGCGGCAATTGATGTGACGGCGAAGCGGGAATACGGCAAGTCTGGCAGATCGAGCTATAAACGATTCATTCAAGAGAATATGGGAATCATTACGCATGTAGCTTTTGATGGGCGCCGAATAGAGAATATTAATCTTATGTATGATCATCCGGAAATCAAAAAAAATGCCGATGGTCTGTGTGGAATTCAAGATCTGATTTATCACGCCGTCAGGTGTGGACTTTACCACGAAGCTGAGATTCCAGATAACCTTACGTTTACCAATGAAAATATGTTTCGAGTTGAGAGTGGCAGTCTTGTATTACCATCCTCCCTCGTTAATGGATTAGTGATTGCGGTAATTGTGTCACCGGCAAACAAGAAAATTGTAAACTCAAGACCTGCCAGTTTAAATTTGTCGGGTCTTCCAATTCCCATCAAGCATCTGTGGGGACATCGTCAAGAGTTACTTTGGCTCTTGGACTTAGTGGCCGACGTTAAAAAGATGCAAGTTGAATCGGGCGAGAAGTCTTAACGGTAAATACAAGCCGGTTGGTTTGTCACCCCGCAGCGGCGTCGGCCTGCGCTGTAGGTTGCTCATCCTTCTTATCGCTGGGATACGCGATCCGCCCGTGATACACGGCGCAGAGGGTTTTGACGATCGATTTTTCGATCCTGTGCAGTTCGCTGAGGGTGAGGTTGCACTCGTCAAACTGTCCGTCCATCAGTCGTTTGCGGGCCAGGGCGATGACGGCCTGCTCCAGGCGGACGGGTGTCGGCTCGGGCAGGGCGCGGGCGGCGCCTTCGATGCAGTCGCACAGGAGCATGATCGCCGCTTCCTTGGTCTGCGGCTTGGGCCCGGGGTAGCGGAACTCGAACTCGCTTGGGCCGGGCTTGTCCTCCGCCTCGGTCTGTTTCTTTGCGGCGTGGAAGAAGTACTCGACCAGGGTCGTGCCGTGGTGCGATTCGATGAAGTGCCGAAGGGTCGGTGGCAGGGCGTACTCACGCGCCATCTCGATGCCGTCCTTGACATGTCCGACGATGATCAGCAGGCTCATCGCGGGGGTGAGCTTGTCGTGACGGTTGGGCCCGCCGCCCTGGTTCTCGATGAAGTACATGGGCTTGTTGATCTTGCCGATGTCGTGGTACATCGCGCCGACCCGGCAGAACAAGCCATCTGCGCCGATCGTGTCGGCGGCGGCCTCGGCCATGTCCGCAATCCGAAGCGAGTGCTGGTACGTCCCGGGCGCTTCCTGCGCCAGCCGTTGCAAAAGCGGGTGGCTTGCGTCGTTGAGTTCCTTGAGCGTCATGGCGGTGGTTACACGGAAGACCCGTTCGATCCCGGGCAACGCGCCTTGCACGACCAGCCCGGCGACCAGCCCGGCGAAGACCATCGACATCGAGTCCAGCCCGATCCGCCAGAGCTCACCGGGCACGCTCAGGTGCCGGGTCGTAACCGAGGCGAGGAAGACGGTCATCCCCATCGCCAAACCGCACCACAGCCCGACCGTGACGAGCTTGGACCGGCTTCGGACCTCCCGCAGCAGCGCGACCCCCACGCCGATGCCCGTCATCATGACCAGCACGTGCTCGGTCGTCAGGTCCAGGCTCAGCAGGATCAGCAGGCCGAGGAACCCGCCCATCGCCAGGGCGAAGCGCTGGTCGTAGACGATCGCCAGCACGGCCGCCGCCATCAGCGCCGGCAGCGTCGCCATCGCCGGCAGAAGCTGCGGGGCGCTTCGGCCCAGGGCGATGGCGATAAGCTGGCACAGCAGCAGCAGGGCGGTGATCGCCAGGCCCCGCATGGGGTTGCGGACGATCCGGTGGTTGTAGAAGAAGATGTAAGTCCACACCGCCACGCCGACCAGCAGGATCAGCCCGAGCTTGCCGATCAGCACCAGCACGGATTGTGCCGTCGTGAGCTGATCGATGTAGGCCGTGGCTTCGTGCTGGATCAGCGCCAGGTGGTCCGGCGAAAGTTCGGCGCCGGTGGGGACCAGCACAAAGTCGCGGGGGTATTCGATGATCTGAGGCTCGACCGCTTCGGCCGCTTTGCTGCGGCGCTGCGCGGTGAGCTTGGGGTCGTAGCGGTAGGTCGGTTGGGGATGCTGCATGACCAGCGCGACGATCGAGGTCTGTAGGTGCTCGCCCTCGAAAAAGCGTGTGGCGAACTTGACGTCATTTTTCAGCGCCTCGGTGTCGCTGAGCGTGCGGACCCGACCGACGCCGTACAGCGGCTGCTCTTTCAATTTGGCGGGGGCCGGGTCGGGGTGGACGATCGTGATGGGCGTCTCCCCGATCGTGTATCCGTCGGGGTGTTCGCCTGCGGGGTCCAGGATCGCCAACTCGAACAACTCCTGGAGGAGCCGCTGTGTGTCGTCCTTCCACTGATCGGTGGGTTGACCGCCCTGGACGTACCGGCGCAACTCACGCAGCGCAAGCTCGGTGATCTCGGCCTGTTCCTTGTACTCCGCGGGGACCTGATCGAGCGTGTCGTATTTTGTCAGCTCCAGCAGCTCGTCCAGCCGTGAAGCGAGCAGGTCACGGTAGGTCGTGTCGGCCCTGTAGAGCGCGGGGAGGTTGCGTTTTGCGGCCTCGCGCAGCTCACGGGTGCGTTCGGTGTTTTCACGCTGGAAGGGCACCCGGGCGACGATCGGTTCGGTGAGGACCTGCCCCAGGTGGTGATGGGTCGGCCCGCCAAGCCAGACGGCGACCGGCCCGGCGATGGCGACGAGCATGGCGATATACAGCGCCGCCCAGCCGACCTCTCGGTGCTGCAGGGCCTTGAGCCACTTGGGGCCCGGACGCGGCACGCTCTTGCGTACCTCGCGTCGTCGGGCGGTGCTGGATTTGCCGTTGGCCATACCGGTTCGCTAAGGGGGGTTACTTCGTGGGGCGTCACGCGCGCCGGGGCCTCGAAATGGGCGCCCACATCGTTGCACGTTCATAAAGAGTCATATCGACCAGTCGCGTAGGCCGCTCCCTTCCTGTGTTATCGGGGTGGGCGAGCGGTTACCCAGGGCCTGCGTCTTGCCGGCCGGGCATGATTTTATCAGACAAGCCCGCCTCCGGGGGACGGGGGCTGATCTTTGCCCGAGCCTTGCGATCCGTAGGCCTCGACGATCCGCTGTACCAGGCTGTGGCGGACGATATCGGCCCCGTCCAGCGTCACCATGCCCACGCCCCGGACACGCCTAAGCCGGCTGACCGCGTCGATCAGGCCCGACTCACGCGGGTCGTCCAGGTCGATCTGGGAGGTGTCCCCGGTCACGATCATCTTCCCGCCCATCCCAAGCCGGGTCAGGAACATCAGCATCTGACCCTTGGTCGTGTTCTGGGCCTCGTCCAATATGATCAGCGCATCGTTTAGGGTTCGCCCTCGCATGAAAGCCAACGGCACGATCTCGATCAGGTCGCAGGCCATGAAACGCTGGATCTGGTCGAACGCCATCATGTCGTGCAGGGCATCTAGCAGCGGCCGGAGGTACGGGTTGACCTTGTCCTGCAGGTCGCCGGGCAGGAAGCCCAGTTTTTCCCCCGCCTCGACCGCCGGCCGGACCAGCACCAGCTTGCGCACCTGCCCGCGTTTGAGCATCGCCACGGCCGCCGCCACCGCGAGATAGGTCTTGCCCGTCCCCGCCGGCCCCGAGCAGAACGTCAGGTCGTTCTCGAAGATCGCGCTAAGGTACGTACGCTGGCCGTCGGTGAGCGCCTTGACCCGCTTGTCCGGCAGGTACACGTCCATCCCCGCCGCGGCGTTCATCGGCGTGGGACCTGCCCGGTGACCGGCTGTGACCGCTGCGCCGGCGTTGGGGAGACTGCCCACCGAGGCGATCACCTCGACTAGTTGTTGCCGGCCCATCGGTTCGTCACGCTGCGCCGCGTCCGTCAGTTTTTCAAGAATATGCGCCGCCTGCCCGACCGCGCTGTCCTCCCCGCTGATCCGCAGCGCCCCGTTGCGCGCGGTGATGTTCACGCCCAGCGTCTCACGGATGATCTTAAGATTCCGTTCCGCCGGCCCGGTCACGCCGACACACGGATCGCCTTCGGGGAGTTCGAGGGTGATGTCCAAGTCGATCTGCCTCCTGAATAATCCATTTACCCCACAATCATACATCGCTAAACCGCATGCGTGGGATTGTGCGCGTGGGGTTGAGGGTGGTCAACGGGGGTGGGGCGGGGTGTTGGATCGTAACTGGGTCGTCCGGGTAACGCTTTCGATTTAGAAACACTCGTGGCTTAACGGGTCTGATGGGAGGCCGCTACAGCACGCCCCATAGCCGGCGGATTTCTCGTGGGGTGGTGGCGATGAAGGTCTGGCCGTCGGGCATGACGCACTCAAGGAGCTTGCCGTAGCGATCATAGGTGGCGACCTGCTCGGCGCTGTCGGGGGTCGGCCGGTCGAAGACGTGGTAGCCGCCTTCGGGCATCGGTTCGATTCTCAAGGTTCGCAGCGACAGCTTGTGGGCGTTTCGGTTAAAGGCGTAGAACGCGAGCACGGCCGGCTGGTCGCGCGGCAACAGTGCGGGCAACGCGAACAGGTCGACCTGTGAAAGATACGCGGTTGGCGGCTTGGTCCAGGGAAGTTTTTTGATGCTCCCTGGGCTTTCCTGCGAGACCTCGATCCGATCGCCGTCGCGCAGCCCGGTCTGACGCCAGCTCTGCGTGTTAGGCAGCGACGGGGCGTCGGGGTCACGCACGCCGGTCTGTTCGCTGCGGAGGGTGGTCGTGATCGTCCAGAACTCGACCGACCGGTCGTCGGCCTCAAAAAACGTGCCCTCGGTGTCGTAGGTGTTGTTGCCGTCGATGATCCGTGAGCGCACGCTTACCCCGATGCCCGGCGGGACGTGCTCGGCTTCATCGGTCTGTCGCACACGCAGGTAGCCGATATCCTTGCCGTCCCGCAAAATCCGCATCCATCGCTCGGGGACGGCCGCTTGTTTGATCTGCTCCGTGGTGAGGCTGTCCAGCCAGGCCTGCCCGGCCGTCAGGCGCTTGCTGCGCACACGGTCCAGCTCCGCGGGGTCGGCCAAGTCGACACTGTCGATCATGTCGGCAAACGCCGACTGGGACGAGTCAAAGCTGTCGGCGCCGCACTCGAGCTGGAAGATTGCCAAGGTTGTCTGGTCGATCAACATGAACACCTGGGCGAAGACCCAGTCGCCGCTTTGGTCGTCCGGGGCGAGCATGTACAGCCCGATACCCTGTCGGCCTGCGGGGCTGATCGGCTGCGTGTCCTGCGCCATCGCGACGGCCGAAGGGTAGGCGAACGAGAACTCGCGCAGGGCCTTGTCCTTGACCGCTTTCAGATTCAACGGCGTGGTGGTCCGGCGTATAAAGACGCTGATCTTGGCCGAGTCCTGAATCAAGAACCTGACCAACGCACCGTCGCCGACCGACTCACCCTCCGCGGCGCCCGGCGGGGGTGTTAGCGACATCCCATGGGCCTGCTCGCTCCACCGCGCCGCTTGGTCCGTAGCCGATTGGGCCTGACCGGACGCGGATACACAAGCCAGCCCCAACGTCAGCATGCTCAGGACACAGGTCAGACACATTCGTCCGGCGGTCATGTTCATTCCTTTCCTGGTCGGCAACTTATCCGGGCTTGTGACGTGCCGATTGATAGATCGTACGCAGCAGTGCGGCGTTGGCCTGGAGGGTTTGCCTGGGGTCGTCTGCGGCATCCAATGTGTCCCTCAGATAGATCAGCCAATAGTACGTTCCGTCCGCGGTGATGCAGGCGATCAGGTGCTGCATGGGAGGTTGCGGGCTGGTCGGCTCTTCCGATGCATCGCTGACCCCGATGAACTCGGCTCCGGACAGGCCGTGGTCGACGATGGAAAACTCGATAGCGGGCGCTGCCTGGCTCAGCCCCCGGGGGGGCCGTGGCCCGAGCTTGCCCGCGATGAATTGCTGTAGCAGTTGCTTGGGAGAGGTCCGTTGGGCGATCCGCAGTGTGGTGATCAGGAGGTGCCTTGACGGTCGATCAGGGTCGGTGAGTGCGACCGTGTCGGGGATGTCTTCTTGTTGATTCCAGTCCTTAGGCAGGTCAAGCGACAACGACCCGGGCGTAGGATGTCCTGTGTGCTCGGCAGGTGAGCGCCTCGCCTGACCGGAGCGGTCACGCTGATTTCCCGTCCCGTCGCCGGCCTGGAGGTAAGCCAGCCCCGCGGCGCACAGCAAGATCAGCCCGGTCGCCGCGGCGACGGCCACGGACTGTGCCCGGGACGAACGGAAAATCGGCTGTGAAGGCATCCCTCGATAGTAGGCCCGACCTACTGAGCATGCAATGACAATAAGCCCTGGACAGTCAGGCGGCCTTGCGGACGGGCAGGGGCTGCACGGGGATCACGGTCACGCTCGGGGCGTTGCTGATACGCGGGTTCAGGCTTTGGACAAAGCCCGCCCAGTCGTTGAGGTGAGTGTGGTTGGCGACCACGGTCATCGGCGCTGTGCCGGCGTTCATCAGCGGTGGCATGGTGTGTGAATCGATCAGCAAGGCGTCGCAGGCCTCGAGGGATCGTGTCGGCCGTGTGCCCCCAGCGCCGCGGCGCCCCCGTGACCGCATGAGCCGCCCCAGAAGCCGAAGTGGATCGGCGCGATGGCCACCTGCCGTGTCCAGACCCGTGCCAAGGTCACAGACCCTTTGATCGGCCTGGACCAGGTCGGAGCTCGGCCAGATCGTCGGCGTGGTGGACAAGAGCATGTCGAACCGGCGCTGTTGGGTCCAGATCCGGGCCTCACCGTTGATCGGTGTCTGCATGTTCAACCGAGACCGCTTGGACTCGATGTGTACCCGCTGCGTCAGGTCCGAGACCAGCCGCCAACAGGCCAGGTTGACCGCCCGGCTGGCGATGGCCGCCAGGTAAACCCTGTGCGTCGTCGAGGCGCTGCACAGCAGCCACCACGCCCGGGCAGCCCGTTCCCCGCCGTCGGGGTCCGGGAAGCTGTCGCTGAGCATCAGAAGTGTTGGCTGACTATTGGGTTTGTTTAGACGCATCATCTTGTTTCCGCCGATCAACCGCTTGCTTTCTCCCCCCCGCCCCATGTGGATCGTCCTGTTCCCGCCGACGCCCCTGGACGCCGACAGCACCCCGGCCATTCTCTCTCACCCACTCCGCCCCGTTGCCGCGCATCTGGGTCCTGGTTGGCCTGTGCGCATCTTCATCTGTCCATCCTTACATGGTTTGCCCGAAGGTCTCCTGGGTTACGCCGCACGTTTGGCGTAGTATCGGTATCGGTATCGGTAGCCGTATCGGTAGTAGTGGTAGCGGTTCTTGGACCGCTTCTGGTCGGTGGCGATCACCCCGGCGACCGGGGCGTTGTAGCTCTTGAGCGCCCGCAGCGCCTGCTCGATCAACGGCTTGGGCGTCCGGCTGATCCGTGCGATCAGCATCACCTCGTCGCTTAAGCCGCCTAGGATCCCCGCGTCCGCCAACTCGATCACCGGGGGGGTATCGATTATCACGTGGTCGTACCGGGTCCGCAGCACCTGCAACAGGTTCGCCATCCGCTGGTTGCTCAGCAGTTGGACCGCGTCGTTGCTGGCGCGGCTCCCGGCGGTGATGATGTGCAGGGCGTTGCCCTCGAGCTCCTGGATCACGTCGTCGAGTTCGGCCTCGCCCCGGAGGTAGCCGACCATCCCCTTGGACTCGTCCAGGTGAAGCAGCTTGTTGAACGTCGGCAGGCGCAGGTCCGCCTCGACCACGACTGTCTTTCGGTTACGCAATTCCGCGAAGGTCAGCCCCAGGTTCAGGCTGGTGATCGTCTTGCCTTCCTGCGGGGTGGCGCTGGTGATGGTGTGCACCAGGTTCCGTTGGTGCTCCCAACGAGCAAGCAAGGTGGTACGGATTGCTCGGTACTCTTCGGTCAACTGAGATGAAGGCTCGGTCAACGCGACCAGCCGATCGTCCAGGTGTTCGATCCACTCGGAGGTGATCCGCAGCCTCGGCCCGGTTGGCGGCGCGGTGATTGGGGCCGCGGGCTCGATCGGTTGGGCTGGGCCAGGCTTCGGCGCTTCGGTGATGCGGTAGGGCTGAGCCGAGTTACGGTCGACTGGCTGTGTATCGTCGTCGTGCTCTGAGGTTGTGCTCTGGGGTAGGCGGGGATCAGACGCAGCCTGGGCGTCGGCGGGTTGCTCGGCGTGGTCTGCCGGGGTGTCCGTGGATGCCGTGTCGGCGTCTTGCTTGGGCTCGGAAGGGGCGGGGTCAACCGGGCCCTGGCCTTGTGGCTGGGGCTGGTTGTCGCCTTCGTCGTCCGCGCGGTTTAGTGCGTCAAAAACATAACCCATGCGTGTCTACCCTTAACCGGCGAGACTGAGTCTCGGCGCCTGCGGTTGAACCGCTTCCGTGTCCCCGAAACTTGGAACCATGTCGTCGAGGACCTGACGAACCATGGCGGGGGTGATCCGTTTCTGTTCCTTAACAAACCCAAGCAGCAGGCAGTTGTCACAGACGACGTTGATGAGCCTGGGGATGCCTTGCGTAGCGTCGTACATCGTCGCGATCGCGTCTCCGCTGAAGCTGACGCCGACCTGCTTGGGGTTTTTACTGGCGGCCTTGAGTCGGTGGGCGATGTACCCCACGGTGTCTTGGATGCCCAGGGGCCTAAGCTGCTTGGCCATCACAATACGCTGACGCAGCGCGCTTAGCTGCGGCGAGGAGATCTGTTCGCGAAGCTCCGGCTGGCCGACCAGCACCAGCTGAAGCAGCTTGGTCGTGTTGGTGTCGAAGTTGCTGATCAGGCGCAACTCCTCAAGGGCCTCGATCGACAGTGTCTGGGCCTCGTCGATGAACAGGACGACCGGCCTGCTGGAGTCGGCCTGCTCACGGAGGTAGGTCTCCAGCCGTTCGAGCAGGCGTGCGTGATCGTCGCTCCCCCGGGTCTTGACCTCCAGCGCCCGCAAGACGTGAGCGATCAGCTCGGTGCCCGTCGTGTGCCCGTGGACAAGCTGAACGATCGTCGCATCGCTGCTGCACCGTCCGAGCATGGTCCGGCCGACGGTGGTCTTGCCCGATCCGATGTTTCCGGTGACCAGGACGATGCCCTTGCGCATACGGATGGTGTACTCGATGGCGGCCAGGGCCTCTCGGTGCTGCTCGCTGGCGTAGAAGAAACGCGGGTCGGGCGTGTTCTCGAACGGCAGGGTGGCGAAGTTGTAGTACGCGTCGTACATATTTACTCTGGCTGCTGCTGTTGGAGTTCGGGGTCGGTCGGTTCTGATGCCTGGGCGGAGGGGAGCTGGAAGACCCAGGAGGCCTTGGCCTTGATGCTCGCCAGGGTGTCGGGCTTTTCCAGGTCCAGGTACAAGGTCGTCGCCATCGCGAACAAGGCGGCGGCCATCAGCGCAGCGTTGGCGGGGTAGACGATCATGTTTCGGATACGGCGCATCTTCCGGTGCTGACGCCCGATCAGCTCACTGACCGATCCCAGCAGTTGGAGGTTAAACGTCTGTGCCAGCTCGCTGCCGGAGACGAACGACTCGTCGGTACGGTGCGCGAAGAACACACCCAGCGACCCGGCCAGCAGACCCAGCCCCAGTGTGGCCATCAGCACCTGCGCCACGTTGGGCGAGACGGGCCGGGCGGCGATCGCACCGGGCTTGACGAAGTCGAGCTGGATCCCGCGGTTGCCGCTCTCGGCGGTGAGCGCCATCTCCACCCGGCGAAGGTTGTCCTCCCAGAACGAAAGCTGACGCTGGGCCTGGGCGATCTCACGTGTCAACTTCCGGTAGTCGCTACGGACGGGGAACATGCTGTCGGTTTTCGCCGCCATCTGCTTGACCTGGCCGTTGACCACCTCGATCTGGCGTGTCATCGCCTCCTGATCGGCCTGGGTCCGTGTCAGTTGCAACTCCAACTCGGCGAGCTTGGGGTTGACCTGGTGACGCTCCTGCATGACGATCGTCTTGTCGGTCTGGTCGACCACGGTCCGAAGCTCGGTGATCCGGCTGCGCAGTGTGATCATGTCCGGGTGCTTGTCTTTCATCTTCAGCACGTCGGCGTACTGGGTCATCTGATCGTTGAGTTCGCGCAGCTTGTGGTTCAGCCGGGTCAGCTCGGGGTTGGGGGCGGTGATCTTTTCGGGGATGGTCGCCGGGGTCTGGGCGATGACTTTACTGAGGCTCTGGGCGCGGACCTCGGCGGCGTCGCGCTGGGCGATGATGTCCTGAAGCTCGGTCTCACGGGTCCCCAGGCGCTCCTGAACGCCGTTGGCACTTTCGGGAAGCAGATCGCCGTTGTTGATCTCGAACTCCAGGAGCTTGGTTTCCAGGCTGTCGATGTCCTTGCGGTTGCTGTCAACTTCCCGCCTGAAAAAATTGGCGGACTCGAGGAGCCGATGCTCCATCGCGTCCTGGCTCCGCTTGATGTAGTTCTCGACCAGCCCGTTGACGACCAGCTTGGCGACCTCCGGGTCGGAGCTGACGAACTCGATTCGGACGCGGTCCAGTGCGCCGCTGGCGATGTCCCAGTGGACGATCGTGTTGCGCACGAGCTTGCTGCGCAGGACCTGCCGGTCCAACTCGGTGGTCAGCATGCCACGGGCATGCAGCCGGGGCTGGATCTGCCTGAGCAACTCATCGGCCGCGCGGTGTCCGGCGATCTCCTCGACCAGCGAGCTACGTGGGTCCTGGAAGTTCCCCGTCGCGCCTTTGGCGGTCATCTCGGTCAGGACCATGTCGGTCCGACGCTCGAACATCGCCTCAGACTTGTACTTGCGGGGCAGGAGCATGCTCATGCTCAGCACGCCAAGCATCACCGCGAACGCAGGCAATACAAACCGCCAGCGGTACCGCAGAAGTAGCTCCCACAGTTCGAGGACGGCGTTTTGTTGGGCGTTCTTTTCACTCATGTTACTTAGCTCAAGTCGTTTCGGTGCTACGATGCCCGGTTAGTCCCGCTCGTTTACCCCGTAGCTGGAGTAGCCCTGCGACTCGGTCTGGATGTCGGCCGGCCCGGCGATCGTGCTGGCGATCGGTTGGAACGGCAGTAGCAGTTGCTGGAAACCCAGGGCCACCGCCGCCAACGTGGTCGGCGGGACGTAGATGATGTCGCCTTCTTCCATGACGGCGTTAAGCAGGGTGTCGCCTTCCTTGACCATCTTGTCCAGGTCCACGGTCATCCGCCGGACCAGCTCGCCATCGGCGCTGGGCCGAAGCAGGACGATCTTGGACGGGTCCGCCAGGCGCGACGGCTGTGCCCGTGAGAGGGTTTCCAGGATCGTGTTCGCCCCGTCGTAGGCGTAGGGCCCGGGGCGCCCGACCTCGCCGAAGACAAAGATCTTCTTACTGGCGTAGCCGATGACGCGGACGCTGACGTCGGCGTCTTCGTAATATTCCTGTGCCAACAATTCGAGTTCTGCCGTGACTTCTTCGGTGGTCCTGCCGGCGACGAAGATCCGGCCCAGCAGCGGCAGTGTGATCTTGCCGTCGGGGCTGATCGTTTCCCTGTGCCCGTGGATCTCGCGGACCCGCTTGGAGTAGATCTGGAGGGTATCGGGGGGGGCCATACGGTAGTCGGTTGCGGTGACGACCGGTCGCGGCTCGGCGATGAACGCGCTGTAATCGGTGTAGGTCTTGCCGCAGCCGGTCAGCAGCAGCAGACAGACCGCGACCAGCGGTGTCAGGATCAAGCCATGATTTTTAGCCATGCGTCGATGCATCGGCAACCTCCTCGCGTCATCGGGCCCTGGCGTTAACACGCCGTGGGGTCCCAGACCCTCGGGATCGTCTCAAGGATCAGTGTCATATCTCGGGTCAGGCTCCGGCTGCGCAGGTAACGCAGGTCGTACGCCAGTTTGCGTCTCATCCCCGGCAGGTCGTTGCTGTAGCCGTTGCGGACCTGTGCCAACCCGGTCAGCCCGGGTGAAGCCGCCAGCCGGCGCTCGATCCCCGGCAGGTCGCCGCGCAACTGTTCGAAGACCTCCGGCCTCTCGGGCCTGGGGCCCACCAGGCTCATCTGACCCAGCAGGATGTTGACCAACTGCGGCAGCTCGTCGGCGTGGCACTTACGGATCCATTTGCAGCCCGTAAGCACGCGCGGGTCGGCGGACGACGCGAACCTCACGCCGTCACATTCGGCGTCCAGGCTCATCGTCCGGAACTTGTAGATATTGAAAAGCCATCCCTCTCGACCGACCCGCCACTGGCGGTACAGCACCGGGCCGCCGTCTACCATCTTGATCCACGCCGCGCAGAAGATCATCACAGGCAGCAGACCCACCAACCCCACACACGCGGCAAAGACATCGAACACCCGTTTGCAGGCCTCGAATCCTCGGCCGGGCGAACGCAGCGACACCGCAGGTACACCCGCGGCAGCGGCATGGGCGTCGGTGTGGATTGGTGTTCCGCCTCGCATCTACAACATCCTTATCAGACAGACCGAAGATGGGCTGTCCTCACGCCTATCGGTGTGAAGGTGGCGCTACTTAATCATGCTGCGCGTTTGGTGCGGGATATAACGCTCAGGCGGACGGTGCCGGGGGGGTCGGCGACGCCTATCGGACCGGCGACACTTGGCCGGCGGGTTGACGGGCGCGGCCCGGTCGGCATCAAGGCTTGGCCGGGGCATCCGCGTTCGCTAGACTGCGGTCTTCGTCCACAGGTCTTTAGGCTGATACCCGGGTTGATAGGGCTGGCGATATGACGTGGGAAGCATGGTTCACGCTGGGTACGGTGCTGCTGATCGCCGTGACGCTGGTGCGCGGCCTGGCGGGCCCGGACACGGTGTTGCTGGCGGGGCTGGCGCTGCTGATGACGATGGGGCTGTTCTCGCCGATGTTTCCCTCACCGGCCCAGGCGGTGGCGGGTTTTGGCAACGAGGCGGTGATCACGATCGCGGTGCTTTTCGTCGTCGCCGAGGGCCTGAGCCAGACCGGCGCGATGGGGATGGTGACCCAGCCGCTGCTGGGCAGGCCCGGGTCGGTCACCGGTGCGCTGATGAGGCTGACCCTCCCGGTCGCCGGGCTCAGCGCCTTCCTGAACAACACCCCGATCGTCGCGATGTTCATGCCCGTCGTGAACGACTGGTGCAAGAAGATCGGGCTGGCGCCGTCCAAGCTGTTTATCCCCTTGAGCTACGCCGCGATCCTCGGCGGGTCCTGCACACTGATCGGCACAGCGACTAACGTCTTCGTCGACGGTCAGGTCATCCAGGCCCAGAAGGCCGGCCAACTGACGGATATCCACATCGGGATGTT
Source organism: Phycisphaeraceae bacterium (assembly GCA_029260655.1). GTDB lineage: Bacteria > Planctomycetota > Phycisphaerae > Phycisphaerales > Phycisphaeraceae > JAJRRS01. The sequence goes on along the minus strand of JAJDCU010000059.1, from coordinate 60,543 downwards.
CACGATCTCAGCGATCGGGGTCCCCAGCCTCGTGCTGGGGCTGATCTATCTATTGACCGTTGCGCCGCGGCTGCTGCCGGACCGCAGGACCCCGGTCGAGGCCGACAGCGACGCCCGGCAATACACCGTCGAGATGATCGTCGAGCCTAAGAGCCCGATCCACGGCAAGACCATCGAGGAAGCGGGCCTGCGTTCGCTGCCCGGGGCGTACCTCATCGAGGTCGAGCGGCAGGGCGAGCGGATCGCCGCCGTCGGGCCTCAGCAGGTGCTTCACGAAGGCGACCGGCTGATCTTCGCGGGCATCGTCGATTCGGTGGTCGACCTTCAGCGGACACGCGGTCTGGCGCCTGCGACCAAACAGGTGTTCAAGCTCGGCGACCCCCGCCCGGACCGCCGGCTGGTCGAGGCCGTCGTCAGCGATAACTGCCCGATCGTCGGCAAGACCATCCGTGAGGGCAGGTTCCGCACGGTCTACAGCGCCGCGGTGATCGCGGTCCACCGTGGCGGCGAGCACCTGGGCCAGCAGAAGATCGGCGACATCGTCCTCAAGGCCGGCGACACCCTGCTGCTTGAGACCCACCCGCGCTTCGTTGAGGCCCAGCGCAACAGCCGTGACTTCTTCCTTGTCTCGACCATCGAGGGGTCCAAGCCGATCCGCCACGACCGTGCCTGGGTGGCGCTGCTGCTGCTGATTGCGATGGTCGCTGCGGTGATGCTCACGCCGATGCGGCTGGTCAACGCCGCGCTGCTGGCAGGCGGGCTGATGGTCGTCACCGGCTGCTGTTCGTCAGGTGAAGCGCGCCAGAGCATCAACTGGCGGGTGCTGTTGACCATGGGCGCTGCGCTGGGCGTGGGGGCGACCTTGGAATCCACCCACGCCGCCCAGTCCGTCGCCGAATCGATCGTGCAGGTGTTCCAGGGCTTTGGCCCCCGCGCGGTGCTCCTGGCGCTGTACCTGATCGGGATGGCGCTGACCTCGCTGATCGGGCCGATCGGGACCGTCGGCCTGCTGTTCCCGGTCGCCAAGGCCGCGGCGATGACTCAGGGGTTGAGCTTCATGCCCTTCGCCATGATGCTCATGACCACCAGCGCCGCCAGCTTCGCCACGCCCACCGCCTACCAGACCAACCTCATGGTCTATTCCGCCGGCGGGTACAAGTTCACCGACTACGTCCGCGTCGGTTTGCCGCTGAACCTGATCGTTATGGCGGTCACCGTGGCGCTCGCGCCCTGGTTTTGGCCGTTCTAAGGCAAGCGGTTAGCTATTAGCTTCTGCTACCAGAATCGATCGGCTTCATTTTCAATTCCACCCGCCTTAGCGCCTTGCCCCGGTGCCGGCTGACAAGCTCGTCAAACACCCCCCCGCGCAGCAGGCGGTCCAGCTCGTACAGCCGACCGCTGGAGTCGACAGACACCCGAAGCACCCCCCGGCTTAAACCCTCCAGCCGTGTGTGCTCCGCCAACTCGGTCGGCACAAGCTCGACCCATATCGTCGACAGTTCGCCCAACTGCTCGTACGGCTTTTGCACCTCCTGCTGGAACTGGCGGCGCATAAACCCAAGCGATAAATCCGGATCCTTCCGGTTGCGCCGCTCACGCAGACCATTCAGGTGTGATTGATAGGGGTCCTTCGCCATCGCACACACATCATACCCACCCGCAGCAACACTTCCTCCCCCAACCCCAAATCCCCAAGCCCCGAGCTCCCCGCTACAATCCCGCCATGAATCTGATCCTCTTTGGCTACCGTGGCTGCGGCAAGACCACCCTCGGCCGGAAACTCGCCGCCCAGCTCTGGAAAGACTTCGTCGACGGCGACCAGGCAGTCCGCAAGGTGTTTGACGACCGTTCCATCGCCGACATCTGGGAAATCGACGGCGAGCCGGCTTTCCGTGAGGCCGAGGCCATGGCCACCGTGGAGCTAGTCAAGCGAGAAAACCACGTCATCGCCCTGGGCGGCGGCGCCCTGATGCACCCCGACACCCGAAAGGCCGTCAAGGACGCACCCGAAGCCATCCGAATCTACTTGGCGTGCGACCCCGAAGAACTGGAGCGCCGCATCCACGCCGACGCCGCCACCGCCGCCTCGCGCCCCAACCTTACCGACGCAGGCGGGGGCCTGGATGAGATCAAGCAGGTTCTGGCCGAACGCGACCCGGTCTACCGCGAGGTAGCCGATCACGTCTTCAACGTCACCCACACCAACCCCGACGAGGCGGCACGGTTTATCGTGGCGAAGTTTCTGTAACGGCGGCTGAGTCACCACGAAGGCGCGAAAACGGCGAAGCCGGAAGTATCCGAAGATTTCGCAGATGTCACAGATTAAGTCGTGTGAGACTCGCTAAAGTCTTCTCATTTGCATCAACTTTGGATGACTCATTCATCTTTACGATCTTCATCCGGCTCCATCCGCGCATAAAAAAGCCGAGTGAGAATTGATGATAAAAAAAGAAAATAACGGGGTATCTGAATCAGATATTGCGCCTCACTCGGCGTTTTAATTTTCGAGATGTGTGATCACGCGGCTGGGGGCCTCCTTTCTTGTGTCTATCCGTCTATATTATCGACGCCAAGGCGGTAAGAGTCAAGAATTATTTTTATAGGCCCGGTTTTTTTCATGTGACCCTCGACGCCGGTTACACTGCCTTGATGTCAGAGGCGGGTATCTTACACAATGACGCCGAGCCGGTGCTCGGCAAGGTCGATCACTGGCCGCGCTTCGTCGAGCAGATCGCCCAGGATCTCAAACTGGCGGCGATGTGCCTGGCGGCCCTGACGGTGTTCCGCGCAATCCTCATCGGCGTCTTTTACGACCAGATGTCGCCGGACAGCGGCGGCGGGGACCTGCTGCTGGCCATGCTCAACGGGGTACGTTTCGACCTGCGTATCACCGCCCTGGCAATCGCGCCGACGCTGGTGTTGAGCCTGGCATGTCTGTTCGTCGACGCCACCCGCACGGCTCGGCGTGTGCGCTGGGCGACGCTCTCGCTGTTTCTAATCGCCACATTGATCATTGGTGTGATCGACATCGCGTACTTCGGCGAGTACCACGACCAGTTCAACCACTGGATCCTCGGGGTGGTCTTCGACGATTTCGGCGCCGTGGTCCAGACGGCATGGAAGCAGTACCCGATCCTGTGGGGCGTGCTCGGGCTGAGCGTCATAGCGGTGACGCTCGTCTACGGCGCCGGCCGATGGGTCATGCGGCGCGTCACCGAGCCCGGGCTGCTCGAACGCATCACCCAGGCGCAGGCCGCACGTATTTTCACACTCGTGCTGCTTGTCGCCTGCTACGTCTGCGCTGTGCGCGGGTCGGTCACTAATCGCCCCATGCAGGAGAAGGACGCCGCCGTCACACGCGACACCTTCCTCAACCGAACCGTGGTCAATCCTTACACTGCGCTGCGCTACGCGATCAAGAACTACCTGCACCTGTCGTCGGCTTCGGGGCTAGACGTGTATCTGCCCGACGGCGACATCCGCGCCGCCGCCCGGCTCATCGCCGGTGACGACCGAACGATTCACACAATAGACGACGCCCTGCGTCACATCGCCGCCGGCCCCAAGGGCACGCCGCCGCGACACATCTTTCTGCTGGTGATGGAAAGTTACGACGCCTGGCCGACCCTTGAGCAGTACGGGTCACTGGGTTTGAGCGAAAACATCAAGCAGCTTGGCCGCGATGGCGTCCTCGTGCGGGCGTTTCTGCCGGCTTCCACCGGCACGATGGTCAGCTTCGCGCCGATCATCACCGGGCTGGCCGATCCCGGCGTGATGACCAACTACCAGGCCTCGGCCCGCAAGCCTTACGCCTCCTCGATCGCCTCGATCTTCAAACGCCTCGGCTACGAAACCAACGTGTTCTACTCCGGCTACCCCTCGTGGCAACGCATCGGTGACTTCTGCACCGACCAGGGCTTCGATCACGTCTACAGCGGCGCCGACATGGGGTCCTGGGTCCAAACCAATGAATGGGGCGTCGACGATGAGGACGTCCTCGACTACGCCGTCAAAACGCTCGACGATGACCGCCCCAGCTTCAACGTCATCCTGACAACGACGTTTCATCCACCGTACGACATCGATGTCTACGGGAAAGGGTTCCCGTTGCGCGAGATGCCGGCATCGCTGAGCAAGAAGTTCGCCGGCACGAATATCAGCCTGCCCGAATTGGGCCATCTGTGGTACTCCGATCAGTGTATCGGCCGGTTCGCCAGGCAGGTGACCGGCAAGTTCACGGATCCGATCATCGCGGCCACGGGCGATCACTGGTCGCGGCGTTTCATCGCGGCGCGCCCGACGCTGTACGAGCGCTCCTCGGTGCCGATGATGCTGTACGGGCCGCGCGTGCTTGACGGCGTACAGCGCCCCGAGGCAATCGTCGGTTCGCACCTGGACATCTGCCCGACGCTGATTGAACTTGCTGCGCCGCGGGGCTTTGAATACCACGCGATCGGGCGGGACATGCTCGCGCCGAGGCAGGATCCGCTGGGGTTTAGCCGTGCCTATGTGATCGGGCCGAACTTCATCATGGACACCGATCGCCAACAGGTGATCAAGCCGATCCCCGGGCGGGCGCTGCCGTCGCCGCTGCCGAATCGCGATGACCTGCTGCGTCGCCACGCGGCGGTGCAGGCCCTGGCGTGGTGGCGGATCATGCGGGGCACGGATCTGCCCGACGTCCCCACATCCACCGCCGATGCAGCACAGTCATCCTCGCGGCGCTGACCCTTCACACTCACGGCCGTGCCCGATTTTCTGCAACTCCTGAACCCTATTGCTGCGCCGGCAAGGCGTACAGCGTGGCGGATCGGCCGGCGTTTTCAACGGGTTCCCAGCCGGTGGCGATCAGGCGGGAGAGCGTGGTTTCAGTGACGTCGCGGTCGTGGCCGTAGGTATTGTGCAGGCGGTCCAGTTCGGACCAGTGGACCCAGACGTGTGTGATCCCCGCCTCACGGAGGGAGTCGTTGACTGCCGCCGGGTCGTCTTTGCTGTTGCGGATCATCTCACCCAAGGGGTCAGCGTCGAACGCTGTGGCATAAACAATCGGCCGGCTCAGATACAGCAGCCCGGAGTTGTCCGCGACCAGCAGTGTCTTGCTGTCTTTTGGTAAACGGTTGATCGGGTGGTTCTCGTAGGGCGGGGGTGTGTTGATCGCCGACGATATGGGGTCGAATAAGAGGTTGCCTGTGCCTGAGTCGTAAGAGGATCGGTGGGTCTGTGTGAGCAGGGTCGTGTAGCTGGTCAGCGCCAAGGTGGCGACTAGAGCGCAGCCGACCAGCGGCGCGACGGTGGGGGCTTTGGTTTGTGTCAAGGCGCGCAGCCGGTCGTATCCCAATCCCGCGATCAGGCAGGCGGGCAGGATGGTTGGGATCAGGAACCGGCTTTGCATGTGTGTGGCCAATAGCCAGAACACCACCTGCACGGCGATCATCAGCGAAAGCGCTCCGCCGGCCCGGCGCGTGCCTGGGTGATTCAGCAACAGCACCGTCGCGATCGCAACCACGATCCACAAAGGTGGGACGCCGCCTTCCAGCGAGAAGCGCGCCATGTTGGCGGTTTCGCGCGGTGTAGGTTGCCCGCCGATCGCGCCGTAGCCGGTATTCAATAGCCACTGCCTGCCCAGCGCGTCGAGCCTGCCCTCCTGCTTGGGCGACAGGCCGTGGGCGGTGTCCCATCGCTCGACCAGCTCGCCATCCCAATGGCCCGTCCCCAACCGCTCTGTGGCGAAGGGAAAGACGGGATTACCGGCCCACGTGCTGTTTCGGACTAGGTAGGGCGCCAGCGTCAGTGTCCCCGCCAGCGCTGCGACGGCGGCGAGTTGCACGCCGAGCATTCGGCCGCCCTTGATCTGTGTGTCGGCCCGTCGATTTAATCGGCATAGCAGCATAAGCCCGACCGGCAGCGCGATCATGACCCCGGCGGTGAGTTTGGCCAATGTCGCTGCGCCGACGAGCATGCCCACGGCCGCCGCACCCTTGTGCGTCGAGCCGACTTCATCGAACGCGATCATCATCGCCACCGCACCGAACGCCAGCACACCCATCTCGTTGTAGGCAAGCGAGCCGGTCACCGTCACCCAGGGGACCGCCAGGAACACCGCCGCCGCGCCGATGCCCGCAGGAGGTGTTGCCCGCGCAGCGACCGTCTTGCCGATAGCCGCCGCCGCCAGCAGCGCCAGCGTGACGTGGAACAGTTGGCAGGTGTAGACCCCGTCGAGCACCGACCCGCGCATCAGGCCGATCGTCATGTACCCGGCCTCGATCAGGCTCGGCAGGTAGCTGTAGACGTTGTGCTCGAGCCCGGCCATCCGCCCGGCGTCGATCCATTCGCGCGGCAGTTGCAGGTGGTAGCTGGTGACGTCGTACCCAAACGCCTCGACCGACCACAGCGTCCCCGGCGGGCAGCACGCCGCAACCACCAGCAGCGCCAGCCCCGGCACGAGCAGCAAGGTGCTGAACGGGGTACGCACACAGCACCGATCGGGCAGGCTGCACAGCGAGTGCAGCATCCCGCGTACGAGGTGAATCAGCAGGCTTACGATGCCGATGCCGCATAACACCCAGACGGTGATCGGGTTGAGCCAACCGGCCATGGCGAGTAGCCAGTTCAACAAAAGCAACACCGTCATCCCCACGCCTGTCTGTGCGATGACGCCTGGCCGGACGCCACGAAGCAGGAGGGCGCGGAGCGCAAAGCCGTACCCCGCCGCGCTAAGCCATAGCGCTCCGAGCACCGGCAGCGACCCCGCGGCGATGGCCAGCACCGAGGTAAACGCCTCGGGCCGAGTAGCCGCCCGGCCGTTCTGCGTGATCAGCCAGACACACGCCAGCAGCGGCGCGGCGCTGACAGCCAGGGCGAGCATCGCGGACGGTCGCTTTGGATCGCTGGGTTGATTCACGGGGTGAGTGTACACCGGCCCGGCTTATGGGTCGCCGTGGGACCGGGTAGCGGGATCGGGTGTTGGCAGGGATGCCGCACGGTTGGGTGTATCGCCTGGGGCGTCTGGCTCGGCAGGAGCTTCGTCGTCCAGGTCGAACAGCCGCCTTAGCGCTGCGGCGTAAAACCCAAGCGGCGCATCGCCGTTGCGCTGGTCCAACTGGCTTAGGGGCAGGTGCAGGATCTTGTTGATCAGCCGCTGCGTGTGCTCGCCAAGGGCGTCGTCCAGCGCTTCGGGGTCGTGGGTGGATGCGAGCTTCTTGAGCGTTCGCTTCTGCTCGGCCTGACCGATGTCGTGGAGCTTGGTGCGCAGCTTGCGGATCAAATGGCCCAGGTCCTGGTGGGTGATCTGGTTGAGGCACGCGGCGACGGCTTGGCTGATGTAATGTTCGCAAGCCTGCGCCTGGTCGCTGCGCTGGCCCAGGCTCTGGGCGACCACGGATTGCAGGTCGTCGATGTTGTATAGATAGAGGTTGGTCATCGACCCGATCGCGGGGTCGGCGTCTCGGGGGACAGCCAGGTCGATCACGAACAGCGGCCGGTACCGCCTGCGCCGGAGGATCGGTTTGAATCGGTCGGGCGTGAGGATCGGCTGTGTTGAGGCGGTGCTGGTGACGACGATGTCGGCCTGGGTGAGCAACTCGTCGAGCTGGTCCCACGGCCGTCCGCCGCCTCGGGGGTGAGCCAGGCCCAAGCGCTGCGCCAGGTCCGCGGCGCGTTGTGCGGTGCGGTTGACCAGCCACAGGTGCTTGGGCTCAAGGTCGAGCATGTGTCGCAGCGTGAGTTTGGCGACCTCGCCTGCGCCGATCCCCAGCACCGCCTTGCCCGAGAAGTCGGCGAAGACCTGACGCGCCAGGTCCGCGGCGACCGACCCGACCGAGACTCGCCCGGCGTCGATCCCCGTGGCGGTGCGCGCCTGCTTGGCGGTGGCGATCGCCTGCTGAAAGATCTTGTGCAGCACGGGCCCGGCAACACCCGCGGCGGTAGCCGATGCGTAAGCGCGCTTGACCTGACCGAGCACCTGTGGTTCGCCCAGCACCATCGAGTCCAGACCGCAGCAGACCCGAAACAGATGGGACAAGGCCTGGTCCTGCTCACGATGGATCGACGCCGAGGCGACCTCGCCGACCGGGACGCCGAAGCGGTCAGCGAGAAACCGATGCAGGTCGTCGGCCTTGGGCTGGTCGTGGATCGGCCGGGCGACGTACAACTCCACGCGGTTGCAGGTCGAGACGATCACGCATTCTGCACCGGGGAATTGCTGACGGAAGGCCTCAAGGTGCGGCTGGGTGTCGTCACCCATCGCCAGCTTTTCTCGCAGCTCGACCGGTGCCGTGCGGTGATTGATCCCGACAAAGAGCACACGCATCAGCGGCTCTCCACACCGAAGTAAACAATCTCCGCCGCCGCGGCGACTTCATCGAACGGCTTTAAGTCTGCCTCCGGGGTGTCCGCAGACGAGTTCCTCGATGGGAAGCTGATGACGACCCCATACGTCGCCAGCAAAAGCGCCAGCCCGATGATGCTCAGCCAGGCGGCTCGTCGGCCACGGAAGCTGCTGGCGTAGCGGACATTCATCAACAGCGCATAGACCAGCCATGCAAGCACCGCCAGGAGGATCTTCGGCTCGTACCACCAGCCGTTGCCGAGGTGGTGGATGTCCTCGCTGACCACGATGACGCCGCTGACCAAACCCAGGGTCAGGAGCACAAACCCCAGCGTGGCGGTGCGGACGATCATGTATTCCAGCGTTTCGAGGCTCGCCAGCCGGCCCAGCCCGTCGAGGCGGCTTTTATGCTTCAGCCGTGCCTGGATGTAGAGGTACATCCCCCCGGCTATCGCAGCGATCCCACAGCTTGCGGTCCCCAAGTAGACCCCGGCCAGATGCACGCCGCGCCAAACCGGGTGCAGGTCGCGCAGATCAAACGGGTGGTATGTCCACGCCGAAGCGCAGATCCCCCAGCCCAGGACGAAGGTGAGCACCGGCAGCGCAAAGGCAGACAGCCCCATCAACCTCGGGCGGGTCTGGATGAAGAGAATAGCGCAAGCCAACAGGCAGGCCATCAACAGCAGCCCGTCCATGTGCGCGGTTACCGGCTGCCAATTCCCGCCGGCCCACCAGCGCTGGGTGAACAGCCCAAGGGTCGTCAGCGCGGTCACGGCCACGATCATCCGGTGCCAGCCGGTGGCGACGGACTGCCCGTCTGAGCGGCGCAGCCGCCACAACGCACCTATGGTCGTGAGGATCGACAGGGCGGTCAGGGCGATCAGTGTCAGGGTGGTGATCGGATTGGCCAAGGTCATTTCCTGCTGGGGCGGGTGTATCGTATCCTCAGACTAGCCGGGCATGTCAGCGGGGCCCGGCGACGGCTGGGGAGAGGCCGCGTCGGGCGTGGGCTCGACCAAACCCCGGAAGAAGTCGAGCAGCGCCGGTTCGCCCTTTTCTTTAAGGATAGCCATAGCGTGTGCGTCGGTCAGTTGCAGCAGCCGGCTGCGTCTTTGATCCGGATTGGTGTAGCGCTTTTGAATGATCGACCGGAAGCCACCCGCGGCTTTGATCAACCTTGGCCAGTCGTGGTCCAACGCCTCGGACAGCTCCCGCCGGATCGCCGCCGCGGCCCCGGCCGAGACCCCCCCGGTGTGGACCGCCAGGGTGACAAGCCCGTGGTGGGCGTGCGCCGGGACCGTGAAGTCGCCTGCCGGTGGATCGTCGGCGCGGTTGACCAGTGCCCCGGCCTTGTGTGCGTCACGTGCGGCCGACTGATTGACCTGCGGGTCGTCGCTGGCGATGACCACCAGCGATGCGCCGTCCAGGTCGCCTTGGCGGTACGGGCGTGAATGCAGTTCGACCGCCAGTAACGCCAGCTTGGCATCAGGCTCAGGCGCGATCACGGTGACGTGTGCGCCGGCGTCGATCAGAGCTTGTGCGCGGCGCAGTGCGACCTGCCCGCCGCCGACGATCACGCAGCGTTTTCCTTGGATATCCAGCATGACCGGGAGGCTTGGCATCGCACCAGTGTATCCCCGAACGGCCAACCGGGCACGTGCCCGTCGAACGTGGAGTCGATGAGTCTGGAGCGTGTGTGCAGGCGTATCTGCCGGCGAGGGCCAAAATCAATGGACCCCGCGGCCAAGCCACGGGGTCCGTAGGTGTTTTACGTTTAACCCGGGCTTAGCAGCCCGTGTCTGGTGACTTATCCGCCTGACTGATCCACCTTGAATGTCCCGACAAGCCTCAGCAGTTGCTCGGCCTTCTCCGAGAGCTGCACCGCCGCGGTGGCGGCTTGGTTGACGCCCTCGGCGCTCTGGTTAGTTACCGCACTGACGGACTGGACGCCGCGGCTGACCTCTTCGCTGGCGGCGGACTGCTCTTCGGCGGCGGCGGCGATCGACTGGATCATGCTCGCTACCTCGTTGGCGCCGGCCACGATCTGCTCGAGGCTCTGGCCGGCCTGGGTCGCCTTCTCGACGCCGACCTGGACCTGCTCGGTCCCGGCGTTCATCCGCTGAACCGCCTGATCGGTCTCTGTCTGGATCGCTGTGATCGACTCGGCGATCTCCTCGGTTGCCTTCGTCGTTCGGTCGGCGAGCTTACGGACTTCATCGGCGACGACCGCGAAGCCGCGGCCGTGTTCGCCGGCGCGGGCCGCTTCGATCGCGGCATTGAGCGCCAACAGGTTCGTCTGGTCGGCGATGTCGTTGATGACCTCGATGATCTGACCGATCTGCTCGCCACGCTTGCCCAACTCGGACACGCTGGCGGCGCTGGCGGTGACCGCATCGCTGATCGCGCTCATCCCCGTGATCGTTTCGGTGACGACCTGTCCGCCTTCGGAAGCGAGCTTGCCCGATTCCTGGGCGCTGTTCGCCGCCTCGGCGCTCTTGCGTGCGACCTCGACCACACTGGCGGACATCTCTTCGATCGCGGCGCTGATCTGCGTCACCTGCTGGTTTTGCTCACCCATCCCCTGGGCCATCTCCTCGCTGGACGAGGCGATCTCGGTCGCGGCGCTGGCGACCTCGCGGGTCGCCCCGGAGACCTCACTGATCACGTCGTGGATCTTCTTGATGAATTGGTTGACGTAACCGCCGAGTTGGCCGATCTCGTCCTTGCTCTTGACATCGATCCGCTGGGTCAGATCGCCTTCGCCTTGGGCGATGTCCCTGACCCGCTCGATCAGGTTGTTGATCGGCTTGCCGAACATAATCCGAAGGATGAAGATGAACAGCCCGGTGGCCGCCAGGATGATCGGCACCGTCCAGATCAGGCCGTTGGTGATGAACCCCGCGACCTGCGTGTCGACCGGAGCCAACGGCATGACGACGTGGTAGGACCCGTGCATGAACCCGGGCTTCCAGTTCTCCATCGTGAATCCGACGGGGTCGTTGCCGTCCCCGGAGAGGCTGTCGGCCGGGTCGCCGTGGCACAGCAGGCAGCCCTCGGAGAGCGTGATCGCCCGCATGTAGTGCAGGCTGTTGGTTTCGTGGTTGGTGGCGTAGGCGAACCCCTGGCCGCCGGCGTTGACCTGGTCGGTCAGCTTGCTCAGCAGCTTCTCCTCAAACGACCCGGGCGCGGGTTCGTTTTCCTTGTTGCGGGCGTCAAAGGAGGTGATCCTAAAGTCGATGTTTTCCTTTTCGGCGGCGTTGAGGGCGGCGGTCCATCCGGCGACGACCGGGATCGTGCCGAAGATCTTGGCTTCGGTGTACGGTTTGCCCGAATCCAGGGTCGTCTTAAGGTCCGCCAACAGGCTTTCCAGGGCGAACGCGCCGCTGTTGTTGAGCCTGTCGACGTGGTTCTTGGTTTCGTCGGCGACCGCGGTGAACGCGGCGGCCTTCTCGGCCATCGCCTGCTCCGCCGATTCGCGGTACTTCAGGACGAAGATGACGTAGTTGACCGCGACCACACTGACCAAGACGATCAGCGTGATGCCGATGATCCGTGTGCCTAAGCCTAACGATTTGAATGCCTGGATCATGATGTGACTTCCTTGGACTCGTAGGGTTCAGTGTCGCCCTGACCTCGATTGACAAGCATGCGCTGCCCGGACCAGGCATGCACGCGACTTGATCACAGCATCGACATGGCTTGCCCCGGTCTTAAGCGATACGCTTGGGGAACGGCGCATAAATGTTGTCCTGCAAAAGATTAACTTATCCCATAAGGTCGAAGCGGACACGATCTAAGTTCATGTTTCCCAGCGGATAAGCCTGTATTACTACCGGCTTGTCCCGCCGGGATCATCGGCGTTGCTATCATGCTTGGATGTCTGACTTATGGGACGGGTCCCGGCAAGCTCACTTACGAGCGGCACAACCTCTGGCCGTGCGGATGCGCCCCCGGTCGCTTCAGGCGTTTGTCGGCCAAGACCATTTCCTGGGTGAGGGCAAGCTGCTGCGCCGGATGCTCCGCGCCGACCGGCTGACCAGCGTCATCTTCTACGGCCCACCGGGCACCGGGAAGACCACCCTCGCCGAGTTGATCGCCTCCTACACCAAGCGCCACTTCGACCGCGCCAATGCCGCCGCCATCGGGGTCAAGGATGTCCGCGAGGTCTTGCACCGCGCCCGCAAGCGCCTGGAAAACGACGGTCGGCGTTCGATCTTCTTCCTGGACGAGATACACCGCTTCAATCGGGCTCAACAGGACGTGTTGCTCGGCGATGTCGAGCGCGGGGTGATCACGCTGATCGGGGCGACGACGGAGAACCCGTTTTTTGCGATCAACTCGCCGCTGGTCAGCCGCTCGCAGGTCTTCCAATTTCAGCCGCTTGACCAATCCGCGATCGCGGATCTGATCCACCGGGCGAAAGACGACGAGGAAAACGGTTACGGCAAGCTGAACATCACGATCGACCAGGACGCCGTTGCTCACTGGGCGACCGCCTGTGACGGGGACGCCCGACGCGCCCTGACCGCTCTGGAGATCGCGGTCCTGTCTTCCACCCCACAGCCCCCGGCTTCACCGGGAGATTACGCAACGGGTGACCGATCCCCCGGCAAAGCCGGGGGCTACGGGATGGATCATGTCGATTCTCCCAAACCTCAACTCCCCATCCACATCACCCTCGATGCTGCCGAGCAATCCATCCAGCAAAAGGCCCCGGTCTACGACGGCACGGGCGACGGGCACTACGACGCCGCCTCGGCTTTGATCAAGTCGATGCGCGGCAGCGACCCCGACGCGGCGGTGTATTGGCTGGCGAAGATGCTCCACGCCGGGGAAGACCCGATGTTCATCGCCCGGCGCATCGCGATCCTGGCCAGTGAAGACATCGGCAACGCCGACCCTCAGGCGATCCAGATCGCCGCCGCCGCCTACGACCTGACCCACCGCATCGGCCTGCCCGAGTGCCAGCTCGTGCTCAGCCAGGCGGTGATCTATATGGCGACCGCGCCTAAGAGCAACGCCTGCACCACCGCGATCGGCTCGGCGATGTCGGACGTCCGGGGCAACCGCACGGTCCCGGTGCCGAAAAGCCTGCGCGACGGTCATTACGCCGGGGCCAAGCAACTGGGCCACGGCCAGGGATACCAATACGCCCACCTAAGTGAGACCGGCTTCGTCGACCAGGACTACCTGGGAGTGGACAAGACGTTTTACGAACCGACCGACCGGGGCCACGAGAAGGCGATCCGCCGGTATCTTCAATGGATCGACAGCCAGCGGTCTTCGCCGCGCATGAGCAGGCGACAGGACGGGCCGACGAAGGTCAATCCGCCGTTCCAGGCTCAGGCGGTGATGTCCGCGGATGCGGTGACCGCCGGTGGTGGCGAGCCAAGCCCAATCGTGCCGAAAAAGACAGGGGAAATAGAACCTTAGGATACGTCGGGGTGATCGGCCGTGACAGGTCGACGCCCGGCGAGGAAGGCCCGGATTATGGTGCTTAGATCTCAAACGCCCCGAGTGGGGATGTCGAGCATGTACATGGTTTCCAAGCCCCGGCGGACCCGCAAGTGGCGCTGGGTCGCCGTCTTCCTGGTCGCCGCGTTCTCGATGTACTACTTCGTCTGGTCTGACAGCGCCGAAGACACCGATGCCAGCGGTGGGGCTACCCAGTCTGCGGTGGCCTCCGCGGCCGACGCTCCGGGCACGGTTACTCAAGCCGGGGTCGACGGTCTTTCGACCGATCGCCCGACGCGCACCGACCAGATGCCCCCGCCAAGCCGGTTACAGCCCAGCGGCGCGGTGTCGGATGCCGACAAGCCAGGCCCGGCCGGGCAGGCCGCCGGGGCCAGCGATCCGCCGCAACCCCGCGGCGCTTCACAGGCATCCGTTTCGACCCCCCGCGCCCGGAGGACCGCGCTGCCATCCGCGTCGAGCTCCGCCGAGGCCGGCTCGCAACTGGCGCGCGGGATGGCCATGATCCGTGAAGGCAGGCTGGTCCAGGGCCGACGCGAACTCAGCGCCTTGCTGTTCGCCGGTGACGGCCGACTCTCACCCCTGGACGCCCAGACCGTCCGGGACACTTTGACCAGCATCAACAAGCAGCTCGTCTTCTCCGCCGAGGTCATCCCTGGCGACCCGGCCGCCGAGTCCTACATGGTCCATTCAGGCGATTACCTTTCCAGGATCGCGCCCAAATACCAGATCCCCTACCAGTTCATCGAGCGGATCAACAACACGCCCGCCACCCAACTTCGTGCCGGCAAGCCGATCAAGGTCATCAAGGGCCCGTTCCACGCCCGGATCAGCAAGAGCGACTTCCGCATGGACCTGTACCTCAACGGCGACGACGGCCAGCCGCTGTATATCTGCAGCTATCCCGTGGGACTGGGGGAAGCCGACTCGACCCCAACCGGTGCGTTCATCGTTCAGTCCGGCAGGAAAGTCAATAACCCAGACTGGCGCAACCCCCGCACCGGGAAGTACTACCGCAAGGACGACCCCGGGAACCCGATCGGCGAGTACTGGCTTGCGCTCAAAGGCAACGAGCCCGCCACCGAGGCCTACACCGGGTACGGGATCCACGGCACGATCGACCCGCAATCGATCGGCAGACAGGCCTCGATGGGCTGCATCCGACTCCGCGACCAGGACATCAAATGGGTGTTCGACATGCTTGCCGGCGGCCACAGCACCGTTGAGATCTCATGGTGACCGCAAGCGTTGTGGTTTTTGGGGGTCGTCAGCAGACCCGGGCCGTCATGCCCGAGACAGGCTGGTAATCTGGGAAGCCTGTATGCGATGGGGGGGGTATCACGTCTTAACGGGGTAGGTAGATAAGTAAAAAAAACCGGAAAATAAAGCTTGAAACGCTTGCGTGGGGGGGCATCGAGAGATATATTATAAGAGCAGTCTAACGGAGGGGTGACGGAGGAGGAGATACCGCCGCCATCTTGGCTGATGCCGACGAGTCCTTAATTGGATTCGATGGTTGTGCACGCCGTAAGACTGCATCGCTGTCGCTTAGGAGGGGAACTCAAGCGGCGGCAGCGTTTATCGCACGGACTTCCCTGGCCGTGTGACTTAGAAATTGGGACACTCGCAACCCCGTGCAGTAGTTCGCGCGAAGTTGCAGGTGTCACGACTAAGCTTTCTCCCCTCCGTGGTGACCGGGCGCGATTCGTCGCCCCGGCCGCCTTTTTTTTGCGCACATTTTGTGTGCCGGCGCTGCGCTGCGCGATCGAATCCGTCTTCGTCGACGTACATCGCATCCCCAATAGCCCCCCGCATCAGCGATGCTCACGTTCGACGAACGCAGACATGGCTCTTTGGGTGAGCGCACGGGATCGATCGGGATGGGTATCAGATGCGCCTTTGGTGAGGTACCCCCGTGCGGCGTGGCGGGGTAAGGATGTCGGGCCAGTAGGCGAGTTCGACGGCTTCGAGGATCCCGGGATCGAGCCGGCCGTGCTGCGGTTCCGCGCCGATGGGGTCGACGCGCGGGACGACCGCCAGGGCTTTAAGACCGGTGGTGCGTTCCAACCAGACGCGGTTGCTGGCGACGGAAGGGTCGTCGGTATTGGCGGCGTCGGCGTCGTAGCCGTTGATGACCAGGCCCGCGCATTGGCAGCCGGCTTGTTTCAAAAGCCGCGCCGTCATCGCGGTGTGGTTGAGCGTGCCTAATCCGGCGCGGGTGACGATCACGGCCGGGTAACCCAGCTCAGCGATCAGGTTCAGCACGGTGTATTTCGGATCACGGGGATCAAGCGGAACCATCAGCCCACCGATCCCCTCGATCAGCAGGGCGTCCGATTCACGGTTAAGCAGCGCCAGGCTCCGACCCAGCGCCTCGAAGTCGATCGGGCTGTCGCTTTGCTTTGCGGCGACGGCCGGTGCAAGTGGGGCGGTGAACCGGATGGGGTTGATCACTTCCAGGGGCTGACGGCAATCGGCGAAGTGAGCCAACGCCTCTGCGTCAGGGTTCACCAAACCCTCACGGTCGCGCCGGCAGCCGGTCGCAAACGGCTTGCATACACCCAGTGACACCCCCGGCAACTGTTTGCGCAGGGCCGCAGCGATCGCACAGGTCACGACCGTTTTGCCTACGCCGGTGTCCGTCCCCGTGATGAACAGGCCCGGTTTGGACGGCTCGGAGTGTATGGCAGGGGTTGGACTCATTTTTACCTGTCGTGATAATAGCCTGTATCCAACGCCTATCAAAGTAATTACAGCAGATTGAGCGGTTTGGGAGAGCCTGCCAGGCCGCATCCGGGCTCAGGCCTGCTATCCTAGACGACCTATGATGAGATTGATTCTCAATAAACTTGCACGGGCTCTCACGGCCTGCTATGCTTATACCCGATGATTCTGAGACTCGTACTCATTTAGGAGGTTTGGCCATGTCAGATGCTCACACCCGTGCAGGTCAACATCGAGGTTTTACCCTGATCGAGCTATTGGTGGTGATCTCGATCATTGCGCTGCTGGTTGGGATCCTCATGCCGGCGCTGGGCGCCGCACGACGGTCGGCGATGGCGATCCAGAGCGTCAGCAACCTCAGGCAGGTCGGTATCGGGTTGGCCGCCTACAACACCGACCGAAAGGGATTTTACCCGATCCATTCCTCGTCCATTCCGAAGATCGCCGGCGTCAAGCCCCGGTGGGCCGACTATGTCTTCCCTTACCTCAACAACGTCGAGGTGTACCGCAGCCCGAACCTGGACGAGCGCGAGATCACCGAACTGGTCAAGGTGTTCTGGCACGAGGTCAGCCTGACCGACGCCGAGGCCGCGCTGCGTCAGGGCGGCGGCGTCCCCAGGCCGGTGATCTCGGACGACCCGGCTGTGCACGGCGGCTACGGATACAACTTCCAGTACCTGGGCAACGCCCGCGCTTCGGTTTTGTTCAACGCAAGGGACATAGACCTGGTCACGCCTTCGGATACCGTGGTTATTGGCGACACAACCGGCTCGGCGCTCAAGCCCGGCGAGGCGGCCTATGTGCTGGACCCGCCGTTGGGCTCGGCGCGCGGCAGCGGCAAGGGCTCGTACTACGCCGGTGGCGGCGATGAGAACACCGGCCGATACGATCCCGACTTCAAGTACACGCTACGTTCGGCACCCGCGGAGCGCAACAACGGCCAAGCCGGCTTCGTCTTCGCCGACGGGCACAGCACCAACATGACCCGGGTCGAGATCGACGACTCCGATTCCGACGGGTTTGCCGACAATGGCTTCTGGAACAGTCTGGGCGATGCGGAAAAACGCTGACCGTCGGCCGCTTGGCGGCGAATAGGCAACACAAGGCAGGCAATTGGTGAGTATCAGTCCAGTTCGGCCTTGATCTGCCGAAGCTGCTCCTGCTGACGGGTGTTGACCCACAGGGCTTGGACCAGGGAGTAGATGACCTGGAGGGTCGGAAGGTAGACGCTTCCCGCGGCGCGGTCCATCAGTCGATGGGTCCTTCTCAGCAGCCGCCACGCAGCTGCTTCGCCGAGCCGCCCGGCCAATAGACGTTCACGGGCGCGCTCCAGGCGTAACCGAAGGGCGAGGATGTCGCGGTCATTCACCATTGCTGGTTTTCCCCGGTGGTCTAAGGCCCGGTCTGCCTGGGTCTTATCTCCACGAGGTCGGCATCGGTCCGAATAACTTAACTGGACGATATGTCCGCCCGGTCCGCAAGCCCTTGGGGCAGAGCCCGCGACCTGCGCGGATTGGTCTGTACGGTTTGTAACGGTTACGCGGTTTGATCAGGTGGTGCCGGGTGTAGCGGTTGTGACGACGGCGATGTGGTCCATGCGTCGATCGCCCCGGCCCGGCCGATAACGGCGGTGTTTTATCGCGCCCCCGAGCGATCCTGGCTTGCCGGCGGGGTGTTGGTCGATCCTACGGATTCACCGCACGCCGACCCGGCGCGCCCGTCCAAGCCCGTAACTACGGAGATAGCCGCCATGATTGAACAGAGGGATGTTGACGAGCTGTTGATCGAATTGGAGACGATGCGTTCGGCCTTGACCCGGGACCGCGAGGCGATCCGGCCGAAGCTCGACGACATGGTCGCCAAGGCCAAGAGGATGCGGGACAACGCCGCGGGCGGGAAGTTTGAGGCGTCGGTCACCAGTGTTCACGGGCTGCTTGAATCCCTGCGCAAGGGCGTCCGGGCCCAGTCCGAGCTGAATAAGAATTGCGCCTGATCGCTGTTTTGACCACGGTTAACGAACCACGATAGGGTGTGCCGCCGGATTGGCCGCACACCTTTTTTATGCGCCTGTCGGCCCCGGCGGGCCGGGCATCGCGGTGGAATATTCGGACCTGTGCAGGGGTTACTCACCGTAAGGGCTAGGTGGGTAATCATTTGACGCCAAGGTACGGCGTCGGCCTTCCGGGTGCATAGGGAAACCGTTAAATGGGCTTGATGATGATAATCGTGGCGTTGGTGGCTTGCCTGCTGGCGTTCGCCAACGGCGCCAACGACAACGCCAAGGGGGTCGCGACACTGATCGGCGGCAGGCTGATGGGGCTTAACCGGGCGGTCAGCTTCGCGGCGGTGACGACCTTCCTCGGCTCGGTCGCGGCGGTCGTTTTGGCGACAGAGTTGGCCAGCCGTTTCGGGGGCAAGGGGATCGTCGATGCCTCGCTGGTCGGAAGCGCCGCTTTCGCCGCGAGCGTCGGGGTCGGCGCCGCGCTGACCGTGCTGCTGGCGACCATCATCGGCATGCCCATCTCCACGACCCACGCGATGGTCGGGTCGATCGTCGGGATCGGTATCTCGGCCAACGCCTTGAACTGGGCCGCCGCGGCGGGCAAGTTCTTTATCCCTCTGTTGGTCTCGCCGTTGATCGCGGTGAGCCTGGCGGCGGGGGCGTATATGATCTTCCGGA
Organism: Phycisphaeraceae bacterium; assembly: GCA_029260655.1. Lineage (GTDB taxonomy): Bacteria > Planctomycetota > Phycisphaerae > Phycisphaerales > Phycisphaeraceae > JAJRRS01. The sequence continues at coordinate 41,341 of JAJDCU010000059.1, read as the reverse complement.
CCGCGCGCAGGCGGCTGGGCGTGACGCACCAGACCTGCCTGTGCGTGGGCAGCGCTTACCACCCGGTATCGGTGACCGCGGACGGGGCGATGATGGTCCAGTCGACCGGCGTGACGCTTACGGCCGACGATACGGACAACTGCAAGCAGCGCTACGCCGGGCGGTTTGCCGGCGTCGATGCCCAGCGGACCCTGGATGTGGCGCACATGCTCAGCGCCGGGGCGCTTAGTTTTGGTCGCGGACTAAACGATACGCCCAAGATCGCGGCGCTGATGATCGCGGCGGGTGTGGTTGGCGGGTCGGCCGGGATGGGGCCGGCGACGGCGCTGGTGGCGACGGGGCTGGGGATCGCGTTGGGCGGGGTCCTGGCGGTCAAGCGCGTCGCACGCACGATGAGCTACGAGATCACCGAGATGAACGACGGGCAGGCCTTCACCGCTAACTTCGTGACCGCCGGGCTGGTCATCTTCGCTTCGAAGCTGGGCATGCCGGTGAGCACGACCCACGTCAGTTGCGGCAGCCTGTTTGGGATCGGCCTGGTCAACCGCCGGGGGCATTGGTCGACGATCAGTAAGATCCTCCTGGCCTGGATTACGACCCTCCCGGTTGCAGCGGTGCTGGCGGGCCTGGCCTGGCGGGTCATGGGCGGGTAGAGACTAGGCGGGGTATGATTCCCACGGGCGGGATGGGCATATGCAGCACCTCCCAGGCCCACCAAACGGTGCATCCTAAGGATTCAATCAGTATGAGCGGATCGGACAACAACAACGGCAGCAATAATGGTAACGGCCAGAGCAACGGCAAGAGCGGCAGCGCCGCGGTCGCGGCCCGGGTCGGGTTTAACGTCGAGCAGGTGGTCAAGGACCGCTACGGCGCAGGGGCTAACCAGCGCGAGGCGGCGCTGTGCTGCCCGACCAGCTACGACGCCTCGTTCCTGAAGATCCTCCCCAAGGAGATCCTCGAGCGCGACTACGGCTGCGGCGACCCGTCCGAGCACGTCGGCGAGGGCGAGACCGTTCTGGATCTGGGCTCCGGCGGCGGGAAGATTTGCTACATCCTCTCGCAGAAGGTCGGCCCCACCGGGCGTGTGATCGGCGTGGATGTCAACGACGAGATGCTCGGGCTAGCCAGGCAGTACCAGGACGAGATGGCGCAGAAGATCGGCCAGGACAATGTCCGCTTCCTCAAGGGCAAGATCCAGGACCTGGCGCTGAACCTCGATATGGCGGAGGCCTGGCTTCGGCAATTCCCGGTGACGGATGTGCAGAGCCTTTCTGCGTTCGAGGCCGAGTGCGAGCGCCTGCGCCGTGAGGAGACGCTGATCCCCGACAACTCGGTCGACGTGGTCGTTTCTAACTGCGTGTTGAACCTGGTCGCCCCGGCCGAGAAGAAGAAGCTGTTCGACGAGATCTTCCGGGTGCTCAAGCGAGGCGGTCGTGCGGTGATCTCCGACATCGTCTGTGACGAACAGCCGACCCAGGCGATCCTTGATGATCCGGATATGTGGAGCGGCTGCATCTCCGGGGCGTTCGGCGAGACGGAGTTCCCCCAGATGTTCGAGCGGGCCGGGTTCCACGGCATCGAGATCCTCAAACGCGAAGAGCAGCCCTGGCAGACGATCGACGGCGTCGAGTTCCGTTCGATGACGTTGTGTGCATACAAGGGCAAACAGGGCCCGTGCATGGATCGGAATCAGGCGGCGGTTTACCTTGGGCCTTGGAAGCACGTGGTCGACGACGACGGGCACACCTATTTCCGCGGCCAGCGGATGGCGGTCTGTGACAAGACCTTCAAGCTATTAACCGATCCAAATGGTCCGTATGCCGGGCAGTTCGCCGGGGTCGAGCCCATGAATGAAGTGCCGATCGACCAGGCCAAGCCTTATGACTGCCACGTGAACGCCGTCCGCGACCCACGCCAGACCAAGGGCGTGGCATACCGGGCGAACGTCGGCGCGGATGATGGCGGTGACTGCTGTTCGCCCCAGGGCTGCTGTTAAGATGCGGCTGAGGGTCCAAATCGGCGTGCTGGCGTTGCTGCTATTGGCGGCGGGATGGTTAACCATGACAAGCACTGCCGCTCAAGACGCCCACCCCCACGCGGATGAACTGGTCAACGAGGACGGGAGTTGGCGATATACCAACCACCTGGCGGATCAGACCAGCCCGTACCTCCTTCAGCACGCGCACAACCCCGTCGACTGGCGCCCCTGGGGGCAGGAAGCCTTCGACGAAGCGCGCAGGCGCGGCGTCCCGATCTTCCTGAGCGTCGGATACTCGACCTGCTACTGGTGCCACGTGATGGAGCGTCAGGTCTTCGAGGACCCGAAGATTGCGGCGCAGATGAACGAGCTATTTGTGTGCATCAAGGTCGACCGCGAAGAGCGGCCGGACGTCGACGAGATCTACATGACGGCGACGCAGTTGATGACCCAATCCGGCGGCTGGCCGATGAGCGTGTTCCTGACCCCGCCGGGCGCAGCCGGGGAAGACGACCCCGGGCTCAAGCCCTTCTGGGCAGGCACCTACATCCCCCCCGAACCTGCGCACGGCAGACCCGGCTTTCCGCAGGTGCTTCAGGGCCTGTCCGGCGCATGGGTCGACAAGCGAGAGGAAGTTATCCAGCAGGGGGACCAGCTCGCCGAGGCCGTCCGCAAGTCACTTGTCCGACAGGGTGAGCCCGGCCCGGTCGACCCGTCAATGGTGCAGGGGGCGACCGATCAATTATTGAGTATGTACGACCGAGAGCACGGCGGCTTCGGCGGCGCGCCGAAGTTTCCCCAGCCGTCTTTCCTGGCGTTCCTCTTACGTGTCTATCAGAACAACCCCGACGATGCGCTTTGGTGGGTGATCGGGCACACGCTCGAGCAGATGGCGCGCGGCGGGATGTACGACCAGATCGGCGGGGGGTTCCACCGGTACTCGACCGACGAGCGTTGGCTGGTGCCGCACTTTGAGAAGATGCTGTACGACAACGCCCAACTCGTCGAGCTTTACGCGCAGGTGTTGCAACACAAGCCCAACGACGCCAACGCGCCGCTGTATGAGCGGGTGATCCGCGAGACCTGCGGTTATGTGCTGCGCGAGATGACCGACCCGATCGGGGCGTTCTGGTCGGCGCAGGACGCCGAGGTGAATGCGCGGGAGGGCGGCAGCTATATCTGGACCGAGGCGCAGGTCCGCAAGGCGGTGGGCGATAGCGACTTGGCGGGCCTGGCTTTGAAGATGTACGGGCTTGACCTTGGGACCAACTTCCAAGATCCGCACCACGACCAGGCCGACCCCGCCAACGTGTTGTATCTGCCCAACCCCCTTGCCTCGCTAACCGGTGCGGCCGGTGGGGACATGGGTGTGCTGTTTGAAAAGCGAGGACAGATCAACGAGGCGCTCAAGGCCGTCCGCGATAGCCGTGACCAGCCGTCCACCGACGACAAGGTGTTGACGGGCTGGAACGGGATGATGATCGCGGCGCTCGCCGACGCAGGGCGCATGCTTAAGGAGCCGGGCTACACCGACGCCGCGGTACGCGCCGCCGACGCCATCGTTTCGCGCATGACCACCGACGACGGCGGGCTCTATCGCACGATGCGCGGTGGTGAGGTGAAGATCCCGGGGTTCCTCGAGGACTACGCCTGGTTCGTCCACGGCCTGATTGCGCTGCACCGGGCCCAGCCCGACGAGCCTCGCTGGCTGGAGCTTGCGCAGGGCTATATGCGGACCGCCACCGAGCGGTTCTCCGCCGAGCAAGGCGGCTACTACGACACGCTCGCCGATCAACCCGACCTGTTCGTCCGCGTCCGCGGGGCGTTTGACGGCGCGATCCCCAGCGCCAACGGCCGGATGATCCACAACCTGTTGGACCTCTACGAGCTGACGGGTGAATCCAAGTGGTTCGATCAGGCGGAGCGTGACCTCCGCAGCTTCGCCGAGGCGCTTGACCGAAGCGGCGCGGGGATGGTGCAGATGCAGGGCGCGCTGCTGCGGGCACTCGAGCTCGACCCATCGCGTTTTGCGGACAAACCCGCCGACGCGCCAGCCACCGCCACGACCCCCAAGCCGGTCAGCGCCTCTGTCGAGCCCGAGACGATCCGGTTTGTTAACGGCGAGGCCGCTGTCACCGTCACGCTCGATATCGACCCGGCCTTCCACATCAACTCCAACACCCCGAGCATGCAGTGGCTGATACCCACGACGCTGACTTTGACGGACGCTGACGGCTACGAGCTTGCGGTGAAGTACCCCGAGCCCGCGATGATGACATTCCAATACGCCGACCAACCCCTCTCGGTGTTCCACGGCACGGTCCGGTTCGAAGCGACGCTCAAACGCATGTCTGAAGGCGCGGCACTGCCGGACGATGCAGTCTTGATCCTCCAATACCAGGCCTGCACCGAAACGGCCTGCCTGCCCCCACAGCGCATCCGCCTGCCGTTGATCGCTGGAGAGTAACGCCGAGCACCATTGGCGTTATCATCCCGGCATGATCGACACCCATTGCCACCTGACCTACGACGGCCTGCATGAGCGGGTTGATGACGTGATCGCCAATGCGGTCGCCGCCGGGGTTGATCGGATGATCACCGTCGGCACGACCCCCGCCGATGCGCGAAAGGCGGTGGCCCTGACACGGCGCTACGACAATATCTACGCCACCGCCGGCCTGCACCCGCACTACGCCGGCGAATGGACCAGCCCGACGCTGCTGACCGAGGCTTTGCGTGAATTGCTGACCGAGACGAAGGTGGTCGCGCTTGGCGAGATGGGCCTGGACCGCCACTACCCCGACCCCCCGATAGCTCAGCAACGCGCCGCCTTCGCCGCGCAGCTTGAACTGGCCAACGAGCTCTCAAGCCTCCCGATCATCATCCACAACCGCGAAGCAACCGACGACACCCTCGCCATGATCGCCGACTCCGGTTTGCCCGGCGAGCGATTCGTCTTCCACTGCTTCACCGGCACCCCCGACGAGGTCGAGGCCATCCTCGCCATCGGGGCCATGGTCAGCTTCACCGGGATCATCACTTTTAAGAACGCCAAGGCCATCGCCGAAGCCAGCGACCGCGTCCCACTGGACCGTCTGATGATCGAAACGGATTCCCCGTACCTCGCCCCCGAGCCGCACCGCAAGGTCAGGCCCAACGAGCCGAAGTACGTCGTCCACGTCGCGAAGTTCCTCGCCAAACGGCGCGGTATGGGATTGTCCGAGTTCACAGCCACGGTCGACTCGAACGCTCAGCGGTTTTTCGGGTTGAAGTAGATCGTGCTTCGATGCCCGGACACGAACAAGCCCCGCCATACTTGACGGGGCTTCCTTGGTTGGGGCTGTCAATGGTTTGGTCTATCGGGCTTGCAGGGGGGGGGTAGCCTGGTGCTACGCCGCGCGTCGGGCGGCTTCGTTGAGATAGATGTTCAATCGCTTGCGGTCGATATCGTGGTTGAACCTGGTGAAGGTCATGCCCATGCGTGTCGGGCCGACTTCCTCGGGGTCGTGCAGGCGGACGATTTTGCCGGAGGCGTGGAAGGTCACCTGCTGGCTGCCCGGGAGCATGCCTCGGACCTCGACCTCTGAGCCGGCGGGGAGGGGGGTGTCTAACTCGAACCGCATGCCGCTTTCGCTGATGTCGTAGATGTGCCCGGTCCATCGGTAGCGTTGGTGACCGACGGGCCTGACCCGAAGCAGGGTGTACATCGCCGGGAGCCTTAGCCGTGGGTTGGTTCTGGCTTCGTCGGCGTGATCTGCGGGGTCGGACATCGTGGCCTCCGGTTGCTTTTTGGTTGTGTCTGCGTACGGGAGTCATCGGTCTGAAACGGGGCTCGGTTTAGGTCACCCGGTCGGTCAGTTCGGGGTGTCGTTGGATTGCTGAAGCGTCGGTGTTGATCCAGCCGATAACAGGGTTTATGCCCCGAGTCAGCCATATCGCGCCGGTCACGATCAATCTCCAAGGCGGTGGCGATACCTCCCCGCCGAGCGTGGTCCTGGTCGGGACCTCCCTGAGCGTTTACCAACTCTGTCACAGCCTCGCCGTATTGGACCCTGCGCCACGTGTGATCGGCTGTGTACTATTGGACCCCGCGCACCCCAGCCAAGCGATTCCCTGCCCGGTGCTCGGCGGGTTCGATCAGCTAGCCAAGGTTTGTGAATCCAAGAAGATCGACCAGGCGCTGGTGAGTCTGCCGATGTCGATGGCCAAGCGGACAGAGGTTGCCACCCAGGCCCTGACCCAGATGGCCGTGCCCTGGCGCTTCATGCCCACCTTGTCGGACCAGTTGGCGGGGCTGACCCCGCCTTCGTCGGCCCCGGGCGATCATGCCGGCTCAGATACCCCGACCACCGATCACCGCCTGGCCATAGGCCCGCAAATCGATCTGGCCCGTCTGATCGACCGCACGCCCCGGCCGCTGGACGAGCAGCCGATCCAGGCGACCATCGCCGACAAGACCGTCCTGATCACCGGCGCCGGCGGGTCGATCGGCTCGCAGCTCGCCCAGGTCGTCTGCCGATACAGCCCCGCCAGGCTTATCCTGGTCGAGCGGGCCGAGAACGCGCTTTTTCAGATCGACCGGGAGATCGCACGAGCCTTCCCTGATCAGCCGCGCCACACCGAGCTGCACGATGTCACCAACGCCCCGCGCACGCTCGACCTGGTCGACCGCCATCAGCCGGACGTCATCTTCCACGCCGCGGCGCACAAGCACGTCCCCATGATGGAGGACCACCCCTCCGCGGCCATTGAGAACAACTTCTACGGCACCCGCTCTATCGCCGACGCCGCCCATACCTGCGGGGTCCGGCGGTTCGTGATGATCTCGACCGATAAGGCCGTCAACCCCTCGTCCGTCATGGGCGCGAGCAAGCGGCTGGCCGAGCTCTACATCCAGCACGAGAACAAGCTCAGCCCGACCACCTACTCGATGGTCCGCTTCGGCAATGTCCTGGGCTCGGCCTGCAGCGTATTGCCGATCTGGTCCAAGCAGATCGCCCAGGGCGGGCCCGTCACCGTCACCCACCCGGACATGACGCGCTACTTCATGACCATCCCCGAGGCCGCGGGACTTGTCTTGCAGGCCGGGGCTTACGCAAAGGGCGGCGAGGTGTTCCTCCTGGACATGGGTAAGCCCGTGAACATCATGCAACTGGCCAAACGCTTCATCGCCCAGCACGGCCTGGAGCCGGACAAGGGCATGCCCATCGCCATCACCGGCATCCGACCCGGCGAAAAAATGTTCGAGGTACTCGCCTACGACGGCGAAGACATGACACCCACCCCCCACGAATCCATCCGCATCTGGGAATCCACCCCACCCGACAGCGCCCGCCTCCAGCAGATCGCGCTCACCTTCGACCGCCTGCGTGAAAAAGGCGGCGGCCACCAACACGCCTGGCGCGGCATCGGCAAAGACACCATCCTAAACGCACTGCGCAACGCACTGCCCGAGATGGTCGAGTCGGCGGCAGGGTAAAAGTGCGCCGTGACGGCTCGCGTTGACAATTAAACAGGTTTCTGGAAGAGTTTCTTCTATGGAATCTCGGCGGAAGTCCTTTTCTCTGTGGGTAGGCACCATTCTTGGGGGGCTATTGGCCGCTGCCTTTGCGTTTCTAATCTTCACCATGATTGGCTCGATCGTCTTAAGTGTTCTGGGACTTAACGACTCCATGATGCCGGTGGTTACGATACTCGCGCTGTTGGTAGCTGGATTGGTTATTGCCGTTCATATTGTAATTGCCAATAGGCTCTGGACTCGTCCAAGAGCACCTACACTCTGGACTCGTCCAAAAACACCCGACACGCAGCGGGGCTTCTGCATCAGGTGTGGGTATGATCTACGTGGAAATCGCTCGTCGAATAAGTGCCCAGAGTGTGGGAAGCTCCAGTACATTCCGAAGAATCCCCCGGCGGAGCCGGGGGCTAAGGGTAGAGGTGTAGACGAGAGGAAATCATGATGGGTACGGAGCGCTTGGGTCCCTCAGCCCCCGGCTCTGCCGGGGGTTCGTTTGGTAATATGGCAACCTAACTGCCATGAATCAACACGCCACTCCCAACACCGCCCGCCGTGTCCAGGCCACCATAGTCACTACGACTTCATACGGCACATGGTTGCCGGGCGATCTGCGTGGGTATGTGAAGGACAGCACGATCCTGCCGGGTGATCCGAAACGGTTGGATCATGCGCGGGCGTTGTTGGCGGACAACCCGGTGTATTTCACTCGGCCGCAGATCATCGTGTTGGATCACGCGCTCCGCGCGGCGGCGGACGAGTTCGGGTACGTGTTGACGGACCTGAGCATCGAGTCGTGGCACCTGCATTGGATCGTCGACCACGGGTACGACCCGGTGCCAGACATGGTGGGACGTTTCAAGACACGTATGCGGCAGATGATCGAGCGCGGGCGGATATGGACTGACGGGTATTGTCATCGGTGTCTGCGCGATGATGAGGAATTGTGTGTAGCGCGTGAATACATCGCGCGACACAAGGGGTGTCGGATGGTGGATGGGAAGCGGGTGGTGTGATGGCCTCATATGGTTCGTTGATGTCGTGCGAAACCCCCGGCAAAGCCGGGGGCTGCGGGTAGACTTTGTGTTCGTTGCGCTGGGGTCCATCAGCCCCCGGCTTCGCCCGGGGTTCGGATGTTATGCGTGTTGCGTTTGCGGTGATACGCCGATCCTGTTACCACCTCCCCATGCCAGCCAAACCCAAGACACGAAAACGTACCGAACTTAGGCCCACGACGATCAAGCGCTACCGGACGGCGGCGGCGGGGTCGGTGATGATTGAGATGGGCAAGACCAAGGTGCTTTGTACGGCGAGCATCAGTGCCAGCCCGCCGAAGTGGCTGCCGAAAGATGATGAGGGGAACTACGTCAGCGGGTGGGTGACGGCGGAGTACAACATGATGCCGGGGTCGACGCCGGACCGTAAGCGGCGTGGGCCGGACTCGCGGGGGACGGAGATCCAGCGTCTGATCGGGCGTGTGCTGCGTGCGGCGGTGGACCTTGAGAAGATGCCAGGACTGGCGATCACGTGCGACTGCGATGTGGTGTTTGCAGACGGCGGGACGCGGACGGCGTCGATCACCGGGGCGTGGGTCGCGCTGGCTCAGGCGATCGCCGTGGCGCGGAAGCAGGGGCTGATCAAGAAGGACCCACTGATCGGGCCGGTGGCGGCGGTGAGCGTGGGTGTGATCGACGGTAAGGCGACGCTGGACCTTGATTACCCCTTGGATGTGCGGGCCGAGGTTGACATGAACGTCGCGATGAATCACAAGGGCGACTTCATCGAGGTGCAGGGGACCGGTGAGAAGGGGACGTTCAGCCGGGACGAGCTCGATGCGCTATTGGACCTTGCGGGGAAGGGGGTCCGGAAGCTGATCCGCGAGCAGAAGAAGGCGTTGGCGGCGCTTCGAGTCTGAGCAATTAAATTAGATGGTCGGGGGCGCGTTCGGCGGGGTGGGGGATTGTTTACCGATCTTTTCTTTGACGTGTGTTGCGCGGACGGCCTTGCCGTAGCCTCGGATGCAGAACCAGGCGCCCGGCAGTGACGAAAGCGTGCCGATGACCCCCAACAGCAGTGACATCGCCAGCACCGCGTCGCTGTCGGCGCCGTACATCTTGAACATCGCCAGGTACATCGCCTCCCGCACGCCCCAGCCCGCGAGGGAGACGGGGACCATGATCGCGAAGATGACCAGCGGGACGACGATGATGTAGGCGGTCAAAGGCGCTTCGACCCCCACCGCCATGGCGCCGCAGTAGGTCACCAACACGCGGAGGGTGTTGAAGATCACGGACTGGACCATGCCCCAGGCCAGCAGGCCGGGTCTGCCGCGGTAGGCATCGAGGCTGGCGTAGACTTTGTTTTGTTTACTCCGCACGAACGAGAGCCAGTTAGGTGACAGCGCCCAGTCGGTGAGCCGACGGAACGACCGGTTCATGATCGCCAGCCACCCCGCGAGGATCAGCGCGAGCAAACCGCCGGCCCAGTACTGCGCGCCCGGGACACCCAGGTCTGTTCCGCGTGTTTCGAGCATCACCCCCGCCAGGATCATCAGCGCCAGCCCGGTCAGCCCGAGGATACGGTCCATGAGGATCGAGGTGAACGACGCCGCCAGGTCGGACGTGTGCCGTGCCAGGCCGTACATCCTGACCATCTCGATCCCGACCGCGCCGGGCAGGAACATGCCGACGAACCCGCTGATGTACCGGATCCGAAGCAATGGCCAGTACCGCACGCTCGCGGTGGTGTGGCGCAGGAGGATGTGCCACTTGTAGGTGGCGTGGAGGTTGATCAGGAGCATGAAGAAGAAGACCGCGAGCACCATCCAGGGGTCTGCGGCGCGCAGCAGATCCAGGGTGTCGCCCAGCCCGATGCGGTGCAGCACGAACGCCAGCAGCCCGAGGCTGACCACGACGCGCAGCAGGGTCATCGGCCAGCGGCGGGGCTTATGGGTTTGGGTCGCGTCTGTCACCGGGTTAAGGTCCGTTTGGGGCGGGCAGCCACAGAAAGCACGTCTGCCTGACTGTATCGGTCACTTCCTACTCGCCCCGCAAATCGAGCAACTTTATCACCCGAGCGGAAACTTTAGTCGGTAGAGGTTGTAAGCCCCGGGGTTTGAAGGGCTCCGGCAAACCCGGCTATGATCGGCCGCATGATCAAGATCACCCGACTGCTTTTCGTGTCCATCATGGGGCTGGCCCTGGGTTGTTCTATCAGCGAAGTCGACCCCGTTGAACTGGGGCCGGACCCGACGGGGCTGGGGGGGGTCGATGCCGTCGTCCAGGCTGCGATCGACCGAGGCGAAGTCCCCGGGGCCGTGCTCGTGGTGGGCAACGCCGACGGCGTCTTCTACCGAAAAGCCTACGGCCACCGGGCGGTCAAGCCCGACACGATCGCCATGACCCCCGACACCGTCTTCGACATGGCATCATTGACCAAACCGACCGCGACCGCCACCAGTGTTATGCTCCTGATCGAACGCGGCCAACTCCGCCTTGACGATAAGATCGCTAAACACATCCCCGCCTTCGGGCAACACGGCAAGCAGGACATCACCGTCGAAGAGCTCCTGCTGCACCGCGGCGGGCTGACCCCCGACAACTCGATGAAGGACTACGTCGGCACACGCAGCGAGATGATCGACCGTATCCACGCGCTGCCCACCCGCTGGGAGCCGGGCACGGTCTACAAGTACACGGATGTCGGGTTCATCGTGCTGGGCGAGCTGGTCGAGGCGGTCGACGGACGCACGGTCGATGTGTTTGCACGGGAAGAACTCTTTGAGCCGCTTGGGATGAACGAGACAACCTTCAAGCCCACCGGCGCGTTGGCCGAACGCTGCGCCCCGACCGAGTTCATCGACGAGAAGTGGCGGCTTGCAGAAGTCCACGACCCCCGCGCCTATGCGCTCGGCGGCGTCGCCGGTCATGCCGGGTTGTTCTCCACCGTCGACGACCTCGCCCGCTACTGCCGGATGATGCTGAACAAAGGCGAACTCGACGGCGTCCGCGTCCTGTCAGAACAAGCCGTCAAGACCATGACCACCCCCCGAGACCTGCCCGGCGATGACAACGGCTGGCGGACCTACGGATTCAGCACACACACCAGCGAAAAATCCGCACGCGGCGCGATCTTCGACCCCGAAAACTCCTTCGGCCACACCGGCTGGACCGGCACCGCCTACTGGATCGACCCGACAAACAACCTCTTCTATGTCCTATTGACCAGCCGCTGCCACCCCAACGGCTCCGAAGGCCAGGCCGGCCCCATCCGCCGAGAAGTCGCGACGTTTATCGGGGAGGTTTTGATCGAGGGCGAAGCGGCAAAGTAGTTATATTTGAATGTACCATGAGGCTTCATTATGTATTCGTTAAGAAGGTCCCGTCAGAGGCTTCTGGTCTGGTCGATGGCGACCATCATATGGCTAGTGCTATGGCTGTACCCTTCGGGGACTATGACAGTCGGACTCAATGGGCGGATAGATAACTACGGTAGGTTCGGTATTTTTGTTTGGCTAGAGGTTTATTCGACGAACGCGCCGTTTCCATTTACGACTGTCGGGCCGTCAAGTTACACTATCCATGCCGTGGCACTTGCTTGGACCATCTCAAGTTCACTGCTGGTAGCAGTGATCAGCCTCTGGGTTATCAAGAGCTTGCCGTGGTGGGTGGATCCTAATATATGTTATGAGTGTGGTTACAACCTGACCGGTAACATCACAGGCAAATGCCCTGAGTGTGGTGAGGAATTAATGGCCAGGCATCCAGTGGAATCTGAATGATGTTTAGCGGCGGATCGTAGATCCGCGCGTTGGCACACCGTGCCAAGACACGGCGATCTGTGATCGCCCGCTAAACGGTTCACACCGCTGCGGGCTGCAACAGTGCCTGTGCAGAATCTGCAACGTTTGCACCACTGCCGCCCCTGACGCGCCCGGGGTCCAGCGCCAGTTTGACCTCGCCCCCGACGATGGTCGTGATCGCACGCCCGGTGACGCTCCAGCCGTCAAACGGGCAGTTACGGCTACGTGAGGCGAACTGGTTACTGTCGATCGTCCAGGTGTGATCCGGGTCGATCACGGTGACATCCGCATCCGAGCCGACGGACAGCCGGCCCTTGCTGGTGAGGTTGCACAGGTCCGCGCCGTTGACGGTCATCATCTCGATCAGCCTGGGCCAATCGATCGCGCCGGAGTCGATCAGGGCCTTTTTGTAGAGCGGCAGGGCGCACTCGAGCCCGATGATGCCGTACGCGGCGGCGGCGAACTCGACCTGTTTGTCCTCGGCCGTGTGCGGCGCGTGGTCGGTCGCCAGCACGGTGATCGTCCCGTCCTTGACGCCGTCGATCAGTTCGTCGATGTCGCGCCGAGTCCGCAGCGGGGGGTTCATCTTGTAGTTCGAGTCGTAGGTCGCACAGCTTTCTTCTGTCAGCAGCAGGTGGTGCGGCGACACCTCGGCGGTGATCGTGGCCCGCCCGGCCTGATCGCTGCGAGCCTTGCGTAAGAGTTCGACGCTGCCGCCGCTTGATAGGTGCTGGGCGTGGTAGCGAGCCTTGGACCCCTGCGCGCGGTTGAGCAGGACGTCCCGCTGGATCATCAACTCCTCGGCCACCCTCGGCCAGCCGGCGAGTCCAAGCCGTGTCGCCAGCGCGCCTGCGTTCATCACGCCCCCGCCAAGCTCGGGGTCCTCGCAGTGCTGCATCAGCACCTTCCCGGTCATCGCGATGTAGGTGAGCGCCTTGGCCATCATCCCCGCCGACGCGACGCCGACGCCGTCATCCGAAAACCCCACCGCGCCGCTGGCGGCCATCAACGCGATCTCGGCCAGTTCCTTGCCCCCTCGGCCCCGGGTGATCGCGCCGATGGGATACACATTGGCCAGCCCCGCGCGCTGTGCTTGTCGATACACGAACTCGATCCGCGCATCGTCGTCCAGGGCGGGGGACGTGTTGGGCATGCAGCAGACGCTGGTGAACCCCCCGGCCACCGCCGCTGCCGCGCCCGTCGCGATTGTTTCTTTTTCTTCCTGTCCCGGCTCACGCAGATGCACGTGCACATCGATCAGGCCCGGACAGACGATGCACCCCGAGGCGTCCAACACCCGGTTCTCCCCGGCGTCATCCGGCTTGGAGACCTTCCCCAGAGACGCGACCTTACCGCCTTCCAGCACAAGGTCTGTCTGCTCGTCCAGGCCGCTGCCCGGGTCGATGACCCGGCCGTTGATGATGGTTAGGCGTGACATGGCGGTAGCTTACACAGATTCTTCTTATGCTTCCGTAGCCCCCTGGTCCCGGAACCGGGCCAACCCGGTTGGGTGTCCGTCAGTAGAAGCAGCACGGGTGAAGGTGGGGATTTATATGGATCACAGATAGACTTCGCATGCAGCCCCTCACGGAAATGCTGGGCTACACAGTGGTTGCAATATGAGCTGCGTCCGAGGATGAAACAGGATGGGTAACAATTATCATGTGCTATGCCGGGCTAAGGCAAAGCAAATGGCCGTCATCCTGCCTGCAACCCCTCAAAAAAGGACTGGGCGCTCGCCGAGGGGGCTTAGACCGAACTTGGGTCGAGGATTCGGGACCCGCGTGCCGGGATCTGGCCGGGTCCGGCTGGGGGGGGCGGGGAGGCGGTACTTGCAATTTTATGGGTATGTGGGTTAGAATAGGCAAGTGTACATGAGCTGCGCGGCTGTCGCGCGGCGTTCCTTAGACTCGTGACGCCCACTCCGGCCTCCAAGCCCGTGAGCCTCACCGCTTGGAGACCGATTCGATGAAGATTTATGTAGGCAACCTCAGCTTCCGTACGACTCAGCAGGCGTTGGAAGACCTGTTCACCAACTATGGCAACGTCCAGGAGGCGGCGGTCGTGACCGACCGTGAGACAGGGCGTTCGCGCGGCTTCGGGTTCATTACCATGCCCGAAGACAGCGAAGCCAATGCGGCGATTGAAGCACTCAACGGCACCGAGATCGAGGGCCGGACCCTGACCGTCAACGAAGCCCGTCCCAAGGCCGACCGTCCCCGTGGCGGCGGCGGTGGTGGTGGTGGTGGCCGTGGCGGCTACGGCGGCGGCGGTGGCGGCGGCGGCGGCGACCGTTGGTGATCCATAGGCTTTAAGAGCCTCACCGTTTGTGAATCACACCCTGTCGGGATTCCCCGGCAGGGTTTTTTCATGCGCTAACGCCTCGCCGATAATATGATCAAGCGTTCTGCCATGAACGCGCAACGAGATGAGCCCATCCGGGTTCAGCCGGGCCTTCTTTGGCCCGTGCCTTCTGCGAGCGGCGAGGCCTGTCGTCCAGGCTCCTGCTGATAGGCACCCTGATTATTTCTTGTGTGTGCACCGTCGGGTGCAAGAAAAGGAGGCAGGCGGTCGACGCTACTAGCCGGACGCAGCGCCGTGTGGCTGATGCAGGATTAACCCAAGCAAAAAAACCGGGCACTGTTTGAGTTAAACAGCGCCCGGTTCATACCCGCCACTGACCCCCCAGCGAGACGGGCAGTACATCCTGGTTTCTTTGCGCCGCATGGAGCAAATAAAAATACCGTGTCCGATGCGGTGCACGTTTTGTATCGGATAACAAGCTAGTCCATATTAATTAATTACATCGGCATGAAGTTGTCCGATTTGCGCGGCGGCATCCAAGTCTCCGTGCGACACCTCATTAGGCATATCCAGTCGGTTATTTCTTTTTCACTCCGTCGGTAAGTTCGCATTATTTCGGCTGTACTCTGCTATCGCGCTGACAGGTCAGCATCGGCTACTACGATCCACAGAAACCGTTTTTACACCGCTAATTGCGCTTCATCGGGCCTGGCTTAGTCGGACGTGCTATCCTTCATGCATGCACATCGTGGCCTGTCAGATCGATATCGCGTGGGAGGACCGCTACGCCAACCACCTATATATTCAGTCTTTGCTTGAAAGTCAGGCGATCCCCGCCGGTTCACTGATCGTGTTGCCGGAAATGTTCGCCAGCGGTTTCAGCATGGATGTGCAGGCGATATGCGACAGCGGACAGACGTCTAGGGGAAAACACTTAGGCCACTCAGGTGATCCCCTACCGGGCAAACCGGGGGGCGCTGATGGATCAAGCCTCGAAGTGCTTGCCGAAGTTGCCCGTAGATACCACAGCGTGGTGTTGGGCGGTGTGGTCACGCGGGACGCCGACGACATGGGTAGAAACCGCGCGGTCGCTTTCGGCCCGGACGGGGCTTGTCTGGTTAACTACACCAAGATGCACCCGTTCACTTTCGCCGGGGAGGACAAGCGTTACCGGGCCGGTGACTCGGTTGTCACGTTCGAGCACGGGGGTTTCACGATCGCACCGTTGATCTGCTACGACCTGCGTTTCCCCGAGCGTTTCCGAGAGGCCGTGCGGCTGGGGGCCCAGGTGCTGGTGGTGATCGCCAACTGGCCCAGCTCCCGTGCGGAGCACTGGTCGGCGCTACTCGCGGCGCGGGCGATCGAAAATCAGGCCTATGTCGTCGGCGTCAACCGGTTTGGACGGGATCCCAACCACAGTTACCCGGGCTTGAGCGTGGTGATCGACCCGCAAGGCAAGGTCATTACACAAGCCGGCGATCAGGCGGCGGTGCTCCACGCAGACATGGACCTCGATGCGCTGCGGGCGTACCGACTCGCGTTCCCGGTGCTGTACGACATGCGCGACGTGTGATGACGGGCCGTCAGAACGAAACACGCAGCGCACAGAGACACAGAATCACGGAGAAGACAAAGAGATCTCACAGGGATGAACGGAGATAAGAAGATCGGGGGAGCTACTTGAAGCGCATCCCATCAGTGTTCTTCCGCGATCATTCCTGTTTCACTCGCTTGCTCTGTGTGTCGGCGCCGCCGTGGTTTTTCCTGGTTCCTGTTTCCATCGAGCCGGTCAACTCTCCGGCAGGTCGTAGGTCTTCGCCGCGTCGTTGACCAGACCCGGCGGGGGCTCCTGGCCTGTGATCGACTTGACGATCCGGGTGACGTGCGGGTGGCAGTTCTCGATGAACAGCCGGAAGTTTTTCTGTGTGCCCGCTGCGGCGGTGCCTGCCACGTAGAGCCCGGGGACGTTGGTCATCATCGAATCAGTGTCGAGTTTGGGGCCACGGTTCTCGCCGACCAGTTCGACCCCCGCGTCTTCCAGCAGCGAGGTGTCCATCTGGTACCCGGTCAGCAGCAGGACAAAATCGGCGGGCTGGTCGATCGCCTCGCCGCCGGAAGGGTCGGGCTCGCCATCTTCATCCGTCGGGGCCAACCGGGCGAGGGTGTTTGTGAGGGATATCGGCGTGGTGTTAGGCAGGTAGGTGATCTGCCCGGATTTGATTAACGCCTCGATCTCGGGCAGCAGCCAGTACTTGATCGAGCTGTCATCAAAACGCGCCCTTCGGTAGGCAAGCGTCACATGAGCGCCGGCCCGTGAGCAGCGGATCGCGGTCTCGACCGCGGAGTTGCGCCCGCCGACGATCAGCAGCCTCTGGCCGAAGTACCGGTGCGGCTCGTCGAAGTAGTGGCTGACGTGCTCGAGGTCTTCGCCGGGGATATTCAGCTTGTTCGGCCGATGCATGTCCCCGATCGCCATCACCACATGCCGAGCTTGATACGCCCGCTCCTCACCGTCCTTTTGTGTGTGGACGGCGAACCTTTCGCCATCCTTATTGATCTGCGTCACGCGCTCGTAGGTCCGCACCATCAGACCGAACTGCTGCACGATCCCACGTAGATACGCCAGGTACTGCTCGCGCGTCGCCTTGTCCTGGTCGGGCGTTGTCAGCGGGACCCCGGCGATGGCGATCCGCTCCGGGCTCGAAAAGAACTTGACCTGCCGGGGATACCAACTGATCGTCTGCCCGACCTGCCCGGCGTCCACCTGCTCGTAACTCACCCCCATCCGCTTGAGCACCGCTGCCAATTCCAACCCGATTGGCCCGGCGCCGACGATCAAGATGTCTGTTTGGATACTGTCTTTCATAACGATTGCATCGTATCGCCGATCCCACGGGGCCCACAAGCACGGAAATATACGCTATTTATTATCTGATCTATTGCATTTGGCTCCTTGCCGGGTTAGGATTGCTTCATCTTCAGTGCCTTTTTTGGGGTCATAGCCATGCCTTCACGGACTTACCGATCGTGCACGCCGGTCGTCGCAGCGGCTTTCGCTTTCACCCTGATCTGCGATGGGGTATTGGGGGCTGTCGTGCCAATCCCAATCGGAGGCACGACGGGCCCGGTCCACGTGCAAACAGTCCGGCAGGTCCGCCGGCTGACGAAGAACAAGGTCAGGGATGCCAGGCCCTTTATCTCCATTTGGGGCACGATCTACTGGGAGCGCTTTGGCGGTGATCAGGGCGACACCGAGGTGTTCTCGTTCAATATCGATACGGGTACCCGGGCCCGACGGACGAGGAACAAGTTGGACGACAAACTACAGTCGGCGGGTCTGTGGATCAGCTCGACCCCCTCGTTGCTGGGTCCGTTTGGCAGTATCGTCGACTTGACGACGCAGATGCCGAGTGTACCCGCCTTAAGGATCCGCAACCGTGACAACCGCAGACGCGAGATTTTTGCGGGCAGTCTCCAGATCACCGATAACAAACGCTTCGAAACATCGGTCCAGGTGGCCGAAAACTCATTCCATGGCATGGTGTGGCTAAGCAAGAAAATACCTCGCGGCAGCACCGGCTTTGGCCTCGCGCCGGGGTTCGACGTCTTCCGGCTCAACGGGCGAAACAAACGGATCACCCGCCTGACCGATACCCCTAACGCCACCTCCGTCGCGTTCGGCGGGCCCTGGGCCGCGTGGACGACGACCGCACAGGACGAGCTGATCCTGCACCACATCCGCACCGGCGAAACCCGGACCCTCGCCACCGACGCCCCGGTCAACATCGAGCTCGACGGGCGGTATGTGAAGTACGTCACCTCGCAGGCTCAATCATCTTCAAGTCTTGTGAGGAGATTCGGGGTCGTCGACCTGAGTAAGTCACCGTTCGAGAGCCGGGTGAGGGTGTACGACATCGTTTCAGACACGACGATCACTGTCGGGGACGACCCGTCGCTTGGGTACCACCGAGACTTCGAATCCGTCCTCTCGGATCAGTACGTGGCTTATAACCGGTCGTTCCAAAACCCTTTCTCAATACCCATTCCTCAGGTTCACCCGTTTAGGCCGCCCCCCCCCGAACTGACGGAACTGCGCTTGTTTGATCTGGATACCCAGATCGACCTGCTGGTCACCGACGGCCGGGGCATCGCGGGCCTGCAGATCGATGACACGACGCTCGTCTGGCAGATGCTGGATACGAGCGCCGCGCTCGAAGAAGATTGGGACCTGGAGATATTCACCTACGACATCCTTCGCGGGATCCTCCGGCAGGTGACCGACAACAATGTGGACGACCTGGCCCCTCAGGTCAGCGGCGAAAACATCGTCTGGACGACGCGGCTTGCCAACGGCGAGACCGAGATTTTCTATGAGAGGTCGGTGACGGTCCCACAGATGGTCACCCTACCATTCCCACCCGACTTAGTTTTGATCAAATCCAGCGCGTTTGCCCCTGCAAGCCAGCCCGCGCAGGTGGTCGTGGCGGTGGTCCCCGAACCGGCCAGCCTGATGTTGATGTCGCTCGCCGGCCTATTCCCACTTGGCCGCAGGCGGTCGCGCCGACGGGACCTGGCCTAAGGTTTTCTAAACTCAAGATTCACACGCGCCGGGCGCGTGGGGGTATGCGGTTTTACGCCGCGCGCCGGAGGGCGGGCTCGGCGGGCTTGCGCTTTGGCGGCTGGGGGGTCAGCAGCTCGACCTCGGCGTCGAGCAGGCGGTCGATCTTGCGCAGCCGCCGGCGCAGGGCGGTGTACTTGAAATACGAGAGGAAACCCAGCCTTCGGGCGATGACGGCGTAGGTCTGCATCTCGCGGACCGGGCCCCTAACGGCGGTGAAAGCCTGACATGTTTTGGCCGTGTCTTCGTGGCCGTCGGCGTCGGCGATCTTGGCGGGGATCGCGGTGGCGGTGCGGCGCAAGGTGGCGGCCAGGCCGGACTTCTCGTCGGCGGGGAATCGGCGGGTGACCCGGTACACCGAATCGACCATCTCGATCGAGCGGACCCAGACCTCGAGTTTTTCAAAACGCTCGTGGGACATAGACATCGCCGGGCGGCCAAGCAAATGCTGGCCCGCCGGTATCGGTATCGGCTACCGGGGGCGGTGGGTTGTATCGGGCTTAGGGTTACCGGACGCTGGCTATGGGCTTTCGCCCGGCAGCCACTGCGCCCAGATCAGGCCACGCCTGGGGTCGATGGTGAGCCGGAAGTTTTTCAGCAGCGCGCCGCCGATCCGGCCGATCGGCCTTGGCTGGCGTGCGAACACGGCGGGGGGCTTTTCGAAATTGACCGGGGTGTTGCGCAGGTTCAGCCCAAAGATGTCCAGCGACCCCAGCCAGGTCTTGGTGCTGGCGACCGTCCCGCCGATCCCCGCGCTGTGGCCCGGCCCGGTACCCGGCACGGCGACGAGCTCGGGCCAGTCTTCCAGGCAGCGCAGCGGCAGAGTCAGCTCGTTGTCCGCGCCGCTGTCGAGGATCAGCCAGACCTTGTGGCCGTTTCCGATCTCGGCGGCGACCATCGGCACCCCGAAGTCGAAGCGCGCGGGGTAGACCGAAACGCCCGGCGGAGGGGTGAACATGTCACGCCGATAGACCGTCAGGGTCGAGTCGGTGTAGTCGATCGTGAACGGCAGCCCGCCAAGCGCACGTGCCCCGATCAGCCCCGAGATGCTGGTTCCCAGCGCCTGGCTCATCTGGTGGAGGCTGATGGCCGCGAGTTTGTCCCCGACCAGGCCCAGCCCGCCGTACTCCAGGCTCCGCACCGTCCTGAACGTAAAGGGCTGTGTCCCCCCCACACCGGTCGCCTGGCTTGTCCCCGCCGTCGGCAGACCCAGTCGCCCGGCGACGCCGGTTGAGATGACGTTGAGGCTGCTACCGGTGTCGAACATGAACATCCCTGCGTCCTGCCCGTCGATCCGCACCCGAGCCAGGAGGTAACCGCCGTGCTGATGCAGCTTGACCTTCAGGGCCTTGGGCAGTTGTTCGGGCCGTGTGACGGAGAACGCCGAGGCGGCGGTGTGTTGACCGGCCGACCGCCCGGCTCCGGCGCCCCGCGGGGCGCACGCGCCGTGCAGCAGCATCAGAGCGCAAAGACCCCAAACCCGGGCGATGCGTATGTCGGGGCGTGCGGGGCTGATAGGCTTCTCCTTGCCGGGCGATCTTTGAGGCCGCACGAGGATTAATCGGGATGCGTATTAGAGGTGCCTCAAACCAAAGCTGGGCGGGCGAGGCCTACCGGTTCGCCATCCACGCGGTGATGGCCTGGTCGTACGTACTGGTGCGCTCAAATGCCGCGGTCGCCAGCCGTCGTCGCAGGACGAACCCTGTGCAGCCATCGTTCAAGTCGATGTCGTTGCCGACCTGGTCGTACTGCTTGGGGTCGGTCACGCAGGTGACGTAGCGGTGGTTCTTGGCGGCGCTTCGGATCATCGAGGGCCCGCCGATGTCGATCTGCTCGATCGCCTGGTCGTCGGTGACGTCGGGCTGGGCGACGGTCTTCTCGAACGGGTAGAGGTTGACGCAGACCAGGTCGATCGCGGTGATCCCGTGGTCGGTCATGGCCTGGGCGTGGTCGGGTTTGTCACGCAGCGCCAAAAGCCCGCCGTGGACCTTGGGGTGCAGGGTCTTGACGCGTCCGCCCATCATCTCGGGGAACCCGGTGAGTTGATCGATCGGGGTGACCTTGATGTCCGCCTCGGTCAGGGCCTGCGCCGTCCCGCCTGTCGATACGATTGTTGCGCCGTGTCCGATGAGTTTGCGCGCAAACGGGATCAGGTCGGTCTTGTCACTGACGGAGATCAGGGCTGTTTTAATCTGAACAAGGTTGGACATAGGGCTCGGGTGTGGGTGGGTTGACGATCACTGTCATGGCAAGCAGCGCCAGCGGTTTACGGGGCGTGTGTTAACGCTTGGGGTTCAGCCGGTGGATACGCCCGCCCGGCGAGACGATCAGGACACTGTCGTCGGGCCCGGGGAGTGCTGCTTTCAGCCGCATTGTCTCGGCGTCGTTCAGCACGCGTCCGGTCTTCTCGTGAACCAGCCGCAGCCCACCGTTGTAATGAAGCAGCAGCTCGCCGCCGCCGGCGGTGATAGGGGTCGCCGCCAAGTCGCTGCGCCAAAGCTCTTGGCCGTCGTTGCTGCTTAGCGCGACCAAACCGCTGCCGAGCAGGGGCAGGTACACAGACTGGCCGATCGCGGTCGGCTCATCGGTCAATGGCTTGGCTGTGCGGTAGACCCACCGGTCACGTCCGGTCCGCCGGTCCAGGGCATAAAGGGATTGGTCGTGAGAGGCGAGATACACGCCGCCGCGCGTCGATGCCGGTGTTGCGGTCACGGGGCCGAAGGTCCTGCCACGGAAAAGCAGCTCGCCGTCAGCGGCTCGGAGCATCGCGTAGATCCCCTTGCTGTCTGCGACAAACACGCTCTGCTGCGAGGCGACGGGGGGGGCAACGATCCCACCGCTCAATTGGTAGGACCACTTCTCGTACCCGGCGTCGACGTCATGCGCGAAGACCGTGCCGTCCGACCCGCCGAAGATCGCGTAGTGCCCAAGCAACGCCGGCCCGGTCTGGACCACCCGGGCGAGGCTGGACGAGACGATCAGGTCGCCGTGTGAGGCGCCGAGGGTGAATATTGTCGTGTCGTTGTTGAGGTAGACCCGTTCGCCGTTGCGCACCGGGGGGTAGACGCTCTCGGTACTGGCTCCGACGATCCGGCGCCACAGGACCTTCCCGTCACGCACCGACACGGCCGAGACCAGGTTGCTGGGCGTCTCCACCGTCAACAGGATATCGCCCAGGAGCGTGACCGAGGCAAGTTCACTTTTTCGTGAGATCCCCAGGTCGGTCGACCAGCTCACGGCGTAGCCGATCCGGGCCGCATCGGCCGGCTCGATCAAGAGCCCGGAGCGCCCCGAGCGCCGCGACGACCAACTCCCGCAGCCCGCGGTCACGAGCAACATCAAGACCAGCAGCAACCGAACCATCGGGGTCGTTTTCATACTTCAGCATCTCCGGGGCCGGGGGACCGGGGTCTGACGCCGCCTAAAGCCAGCCGTTTGCGGGCCTGGATCAGCGCGTCCTCTTTGGTGCCTGTCTAAGCCCCCAAGTATCGACGCCACAAGCGGCAAGGTCAAGCCGATGCACCGCAGCAGCCCGGCCACAGGATCAAGCAGGTTTGCCCAATCTGCCGCGCTAAGAGGAAAGGCAGGGCGATTATTGGCCTGGATATGGGCGTTAAAAAACCCCGCCTGGTTCGCGGGGTTTTAGGGGGTTGAGCTTATTGTTGCTGATGCCGGCTCAGGCGGCGAGGGCCTGGCGTTTGGAACGGATCAGCCCCAGCAGAGCCTTGTGGGGGTCGGCGAACTTGGCGGTGCCTTCCTCCATCAGGGTGGTCTCAAGGGCTTCCTGGTCGACCTTGGCCTCAATCTCGGCGACGACCTCGGCTGGGGGCATCTGATCGACGGCGCGGGTGTAGCTCTTGCCCATGAGCTGGACGGCGTCGTTGGTCGCCGGCGGGTTGGTCTGGATGTCGCTGCCGGCCAGTGCCGAGACATACTTGTCCGCCGGGTCCTCGGGTTTCTTCGTGCCGGTGGACGCGAAGATGATCTCCTGCTGGAGCTTGAGTCCCTTGTCCTTCCAGAACAGCTGGTTGGCCTGCCACAGGTGTTTGACGTTGACGATCCCGACGAGACCCTGCGCTTCATCGGAGAGGCTGGGGACGCGTTTTTCGGTGTAGACGTCGACACGTGAGACGAAGATGCTGTAGACGCTCTTGAAGCCGTCCAAGCCTTCCTTGCGTCGTTGAGCGCCGCGCCAGACGGCCTCGCGCGCTTTTTCGTACTGACGCTTGGAGAAGATCAGGGTGACGTTGAGCGTGATCCCCGCGGCGGCCAACTCCTCGACGGCATCGAGCCCGGCGGCGGTGGCGGGGACTTTGATCATCCGGTTCTTGTGCCCGGCGGCCCACTTCTTGCCCAGCTCGATGTAGCGGGCGACCCGCTGTTCGTGCGGCGGGCCCAACTCGGTGTCTTCCAGCAGCGGGTCCACTTCGAAGCTGACGTATCCGTCGTTGCCCCGGGTCTGCTCCCATACGGGCAGGAAGATATCCTGGGCCTGGCGGACCAGGTGGTCGGTGGTGAGCCAGGCGACTTCGTCGTCGTCGTGGCCCGCGGCGAAGAGCTCGGCGAGCTTGTCGTCGAAACGACCGGTCTTGATCAGGTCCGTGACGATGATGGGGTTGGAGGTCGCCCCGGTCGCGCCGAGTTGGCGGTTCTTAATGGTCAGATCCGGGTCGATCGAATCCAGCCAGAGCTTGGTGCCCGATTCGATCAGTGAGGTTAGCGGGGATGTCATCATCATTCCTTTCCGATGGGTCTGGTTCTCAGTAGACGCGACCGAGTGTCAGTTCGAGGGATCAACCTCGGCGTTAGCGGTCAGCGGGTTGGACGACGCCTGGGGATGACGGGTAAACCGCCGCGTGGCTGATTGTAACCAGGAACGCAGCTCCCGCTTGCTCAGATATCCCGCCGATGCGCGGATCGGATCGCCGTTGGGGGCCAAGGCGATCAAGGTCGGCAGGCCCTGGACGCCGTAGCGCAAAGCGATCTCCTGGTCGGGCAGCCCCTCGTACGAGAGGTCGACCATGACCGGGACGAAGTCCGCATCAAGGGTGTCTGCGATGTCCTGATCGGAGTAGACCCAGGCTTTCATCTGGTCGCAGGGCCCGCACCAGTCTGCGGTGAACATAACGAACACGGGCTTGCCCGCTTCGTCGGCTTCGGCGACCGCCTGGCTGAATGACGACCGCCAGGGGACGAGGTCTTCGCCATGCTGGGACCGCCTGACCTGGCTGGCGAAAAGCACGCCGGCGAACAGGGCCCCGACGAGCAACGCGAACAGCCACGGCTTGCCGTGGTTGGCAGGACGGCCTTGATTGCCCGCAGGCTTAGGATGATCTGTCTGACTCATGAAAGCGATGGCCTTCTTGTGGTCCCTTGTCTGTTGATATCGTCCGATGTGCCACGCTGATTAAACGCCTGGCGGATCAGAAATGTTCCATTTCTCGGCCAGTTATCGGGCAGGGCATGCGCGGTGAGATCACCTGCAACCGCTATTGCGAGGGGTATGGGCACCTCAATAAATACCCATCGGCAGGGTGTCGGGCAGGCCTTGCGAAGCCGCAAGCGGCTTTTTCGCGACTGAAGTTCGTTTTTATTAGTAGTGCCCTACTTTAGAATCCGACAAGCAGCAGGACCACGATCAGGATCACTGTCAGCAGCCAGCCGATGACGGCGATCCAGAATAGTGGTGACTCGACCAGCGGCTCGGGCTGGGGCAGGGAGACGATCTCCATGGGCCCGGAGCTCTGGTCCAGGGCTGAGAGCTGGTTCAGATCGAACTTCTTGCGCGCCATCGGGGGTGGCTCGCCCTTGGCTACGGCCTCAAGGTCCTGAAGCAGGTCACCCGCCGAGCCGTAGCGCTGCCGGCGGTTCTTGGCCATGCAGACCTCGATGATCTCCGCCAGCCCGCGGGTTAGCCGGGGGTTGATGTGGTCGACGGGGGTCAGTTCGGTGGTCAGGTGCTTACGCATCACGGCCGAGGGGTTGGGCCCATCGAAGGGGACGCGGCCGGTGACCATGTGATAGAGCGTGCATCCGAGGCTGTAGATGTCGGCGCGCTTGTCGACGTCCATCTCGCCCTTGATCTGCTCCGGGGAGATGTAGTAGGGCGTGCCGAAAGCCTTGCCGGCCTCCGCCTCGGCGGCTTCGCGGTCGCTGACGGCACGCGCCAGACCCATGTCCGCCAGCTTCGCGGTGTCGTCGGTGGTCAGCATGATGTTCTTGGGCTTGACATCGCGGTGGATGAAACCGGCCTTGTGGGCGTGCTCCAGTGCGCGGGCGACGTCGATAACCAGCTTCAGGGCATCGGCTTCTTCGTAAGGTCCCTTCTCGGAGATGTCTTCGTAGACGCTTCGGCCCTCGACGTATTCCATCACAAAGCAGTGGGTGTCCCCGGCGGGGAACACATCCAGGGCGCCGACGATGTTGGGGTGGTTGAGCTTGGCGGCGGCCTTGCCCTCGGCGTAGAAGCGTGAGACGAAGTCCTTGTTGTTCGTGTGCTTGCGGGGCAGGACCTTGACCGCGACCATCCGGTCCAGGCTCAATTGCCGGGCCTTGTAGACCGTCGCCATCGCGCCGGCGCCCAGACGTTCGAGGATCTGGTAGCCGGGGATCTGTCGCTTGTTACTTTGTTCCTCGACCTCCGGTCGCAGGCGTTCGATCTGCTTCTGGGTGACGATCCCTTCCTCGACCAGCACCTGCGCGAGGCTGCGCTGATTTGGCGCGTCGCTGTCCCCGGCGGCGCTGGACTCCAGAGAGATATCGTTCTGCTTGCGCAGGCACAGGTTGATGTCATCGTGGGTGGCCAAGCCCCGCTCGACCACGAGTTTTCCAAGCAGCGTATCCGAGCTGGGTTGGTTATTTTCAGGCATCGTTCACAGGCGTCTTGGCGGGGTGAAGTCAAACCCGAACCGGCCGCGTTCGCGGGGATCCTCTACATTACTATACCGACAGTAGATTTGCGCGCAAACCCTGTCAAGCAAAAACGTAGCGGTGAGACGCCAGCCGGCGGCGGACGCGGCCCCGACCCGCGAGCAAACCCGCCGCTGGGCCGTTACAATCACTGTAGATCAAGACCCGTATCCTCCAGGACAGCCCGGATGCCCGTACTCGCACCCCAGGACAGCGCGATCCGCCAGCGGCTTGACGGTGACCTGGAGCAGGTCCGCCGGCTGTTCGCCCGAGAGCTGGAAAGCGACCTGCCCTGTGTCAACGAGCTGGTCACCCACGCCCAGCGGTACCACGGGAAGATGCTGCGGCCGATGCTCGTGCTGGTGACGTCGATGGCGGTTCGACCCCCGGCTCACGCTCAGATCAGTGGGGCCAAGCCCGAACAGACCGAACAGGGTTACCTGGTCGCCGCGGCCGTCGTCGAGATGGTCCACATGGCCACCCTCGTCCACGACGACATCCTCGACGAGGCCCGGATGCGTCGGCGGGGCGCAACGATCAACCACCTCCGCGGTAACGAAGCGGCGGTGATGCTCGGCGATTACCTGATCAGCCACGCCTACCACCTGTGCTCATCGCTGAGCCGAACCGACATCAGCCGGATCGTCGCCCACGCGACCAACACCGTCTGTGAGGGCGAGCTGCTCCAGCTTGCCAACCGCCACAACCTTGACCTGGATGAGCAGACCTACTTCCAGATCATTACCCGCAAGACCGCAAGCCTCTGCGGCGCGTGCTGCAGGATTGCGGCGGAGCTTGACGGCTGTGAGGAACCCGTGGCCCAGGCGATGTACGGTTACGGGCAGACGCTGGGGATCGCCTTCCAGGTCGTCGACGATGTGCTGGACCTGACCGGCGATCAAGCGACGGTGGGTAAGACACTGGGGCAGGACCTGGCCAAGGGCAAGCTGACCCTGCCGTTGATCCACGCGTTGGCGGCTTTGGATGACGGCGGGCGGCAGGAGCTTAGAAGGTTGCTGTCGGACCAGGCTGATCCCTCGTTATCGGACGAAGCCGCCGCTCAGGGGGCCCGGCGGATCGTCCAACTGCTCGAGGCCGGTAACTGCCTTGATTACGCCAGGGATAGGGCACTTGGGCTGATCGATCAGGCCAAGGCTCATGCGGTCAAACACCTCCCCGATACCCCCGTCAGGGCGTTTATGTTGGATATGGCTGACGCCGTGGTCACCCGACGATCGTAGAACCGGCCAGCCGGACGGCCTAGGATTGACCCGGAGGATGCGGTAAACTCATGCGCCGTAGCGGGGTGGCTCGATACTTAGTTGGCGCAAGCCCGAGTCCCCCCGCCGTGACGGTGTTTTTTTATGGACGATACCCGCCCTCGAATCCTGATCTTGGCCGGCAAGGTAACCCGGGACTTCCCGGTCGCCCCTGAGTTGGCCAAGTCGTTTCACGTCGACGTCTTTGAGAAGATGGATGAAGCGATGTCTGCGCTGCGGACCCACAGCTACCACGCGGTGTTCGCCGACGTCGGCGATTTCCTGCCCCTGGAGCGAGCCCTGGTCGGGGAGAAATCCAGCCTGGTGCTGAACACGATCGGCGAAGGGGTCTGCATCGTCGACCCCGACGGACGGGCGACCTGGTCGAACCGGCAGATGCGGGCTTTCGCCCCCGAGGTCACCGAGCACGTCCGCAAGGTCTGCACCCAGGCGATGTCGATCTTCTCCACCCAAACCGGTCCGATCACCGACGTCTCCCGCCCCCGCAGCAAGAAGTTTACGTTCCAGGCACAGGGCAACTACTACGAACTGATCTGTTCGCCGGTGGTCAGCGACGAAGGCGAAGTCGGGCAGGTGGTGGCGGTAGTGTGGGACGCGACCAGCGGACGCCGGCTCCAGGGCAAGATCGACGCGATCGACGCCGCCGGCCGGGAGCTCTCACGCATCGAGTCCGACGCGGTCGCCAAACTTTCACCGCCCGAGCGGCTGCGCCTGCTTCAGGACAAGATCATCAAGTACTCCAAGAACCTGATGCGGTTCGACCACTTCGCCGTCCGGTTGCTGAATAAGCGTTCCAACAAGCTGGAGGTGGTTATCGCACAGGGCCTGCCGTCCGAGGCTCTGGAGATCGACCTGTACGCCCAGCCCGAGGGCAACGGTATCTCCGGGTATGTCGCGGCGACCGGGCGCAGCTACATCTGCCACGACACCGAAAAAGACCCGCGTTACGTCCTAGGTCTGCAGCACTGCAAGAGCTCGCTGACGGTCCCGCTGAAGCTGTTCGACAAGGTCGTGGGGATCTACAACATCGAATCGGATTCGGTCGGGGCGTTCAACGAAGACGACCGCCAGTTCGCCGAGATCTTCGGCCGATACGTCGGGATGGCGCTGAACATCCTGGACCTGCTGGTTGTCGAACGCTGCACCACCAGCGGGCAGATCACCGACAGCGTCGTGCAGGAGATGGCCCAGCCGTTAAGCGACATCGTCACCGAGGCCCGGACGTTGATGGAGGAGTACATCGGCGACGACACGATGCGTGGCCGGCTTAATCGGATCGTCGATCACATCGAGACGGTCCGCGAGTCGATCCGCCACGTCGCCGCCGGGCCCAACGTCGTCCTTGGCGCCAAGGAGCACGACGACGTTCCGGTCGATCCACTGCTGAAAGGCAAGCGCGTCCTGATCGCTGACGATGAGCCGAACATCCGAAAGACCATCGGCGATATCCTCAGCAAGGCCGGCTGCGTCGTGGAGATGTGCAAGGACGGCTACGAGAGCTGTACCCTCCTCGAGCAGGACCCGTTTGACCTGGTCATCTCCGACATCAAGATGCCTTACCGCAACGGCTATGAAATCTTCGCCGCGGCCCACCGCCAGCGCGAGGACCTGCCTGTCATCCTGATGACAGGCTTCGGGTACGACCCGCACCACTCGATCGTTCGCGCCAGCCAGGACGGGCTCTCCAGCGTCATGTTCAAGCCGTTCAAGGTCGACCAGCTCATGGAAGAAGTGCGCAAGGCGCTCGGCGGCCAGCCCCAGCAGACCCCCCCGGCGCCCCAGGCCTCTCCAGAGTCGGAAAAGGCCTAACCCATCGGCATGCGATCTGACCCAATTGGCAAAACCAGTGCACGTTCGGCGGTGATCTCGTCTCTGGCCAAGGCGGCTCAGCGCTTCCCCGACCTCCCCGCCAGCACGCTCGAATCCGCCGGACTCAGTCCCGCCGACGCTCGGCTGGCCACAGCAATCCAGCGGACGGTGCTCCAACGCTGGATCACGCTTGCGTATCTCTTGGACCGCGTGCTGAGCAAGCCCTTGAACCAGATGGAGCCGACCCTCCAGGCGGTGCTGTTAAGCGGCGCGGCGCAGTTGGTATTCATGGACCGACTCCCGGCCCATGCGGTGGTCAACGAGCAGGTCGAGCTGGCCAGGCGTTTGATCCGTCCGGGGGCGGCGGGCCTGGTCAACGCCGTCTTGAGGAAGGTTGCCGCGATGGCGGTCGCCGTGGAACCGGATACGCCCTGGACGCCCAGCCGCGACGCGTTGCCGCTGAGCGCGGGCCTTATCCGGCTAAGCGGGGCGTTGCTCCCGCCGACCGACATGACCGCCAAGCACCTGTCTGTTGCGACCAGCCACCCCGCTAGCCTGATTAAGCGGTGGATCGGAGCGTATGGGCTTGAGCAAGCAACCGCGTGCTGCCTCCACGGGATCGAGCTGCCGCCGACGGTGGTGGCGGTCGAGGACGGGTTCGACACGTCGGTGGAACATGAGCACTGGCGTCCGCACCAAACGGGGGGGTATGTCGTCTGGCGGGGCGATCACCAGGGGCTGGTGACGTTTCTCAAAGCCGACCCGGTCCGCCGAGTTCAGGACCCGGCTTCGGCGATGCCGGTCCGGAGCACCGCCGGGCTGACCCTCGGCTCGGTGATGGATTACTGCGCCGGGCGCGGGACCAAGACACGTCAATTGGCGATGCTGCACCCACAGGCCCAAGTCACGGCGACCGATGTGGATGACCCCAGGCGGGCCTCGCTTGTGCAGGCCGTGGCCGATCTTCCTAACACGGCGGTGATGCCCCCGGACGCGAGCCCGACCTCCAAGTACGACCTGTTGTTGCTGGATGTGCCCTGCTCGAACACCGCCGTGCTCGCACGCAGGCCGGAGGCCCGGTACCGCTTCGGTCCCAAGACGCTGAATTCGCTTGTTGAGCTTCAAAAACAGATCGCACGCCGTACGGTCAAGTGGGTCAAGCCCGGCGGGGTGGTGCTGTACAGCACGTGCAGCCTCGAATCGGAGGAAAATCAGGCCTGTGCCCGGTGGCTCGCCGAGTTGGTCCGTGGTTCGATCATCCACGAGCATCAGGAGCTGCCTTGCGGCCGGGGAACCTCCTATCAGGACGGCGGCTATCACTGCCTGATTCGGACAGCGAAATAATCTTAACACGACTTCCAATAGGCCCTTGCGGAACCCGGCGGGGGTGTCACAATAGGGTTGCTGTGCCACACGGATAGCGGATGGGACTATGATGATGCTGTGGTGCGGTCATATGGTCAGCCGGCGTCGAGTCGGTCAGGAGCAACCTAGATGCCAGTGCGTATGGAGCTATCGCGGATCCTGATCCGTGAGACCGACGACATGCACATCGTTGAGTTGCGCGAGGTCGACGGCGAGCGGATTTTCCCGATCGTGATCGGGCTCAACGAGGCCGCCGCCATCGAGCGTCGGCTGATGGGTCAGAGCCCCCCCAGGCCCCTGACACACGAGCTGCTGGCCAGCGTGATCGTCGGCCTGGATGCGCACCTGGAAAAAATCCTCATCTGCGAGCTGAAAAAGAGCACTTTTTTCGCCCGGCTGTACCTCCGGCGTGGGGACGAGGTGGTCGACATCGATTCCCGCCCAAGCGACGCGATCGCCCTGGGTGTCGCTGAGGATGTCCCGATTTTCGTCGCCGAAGATGTCCTGGAAGAGGCTTGCCGGGACCTCTAAAGCCTCTGCAAAGTGAGCCGACAGCCCGATCAAGGGGGATTTCTCCGATCTGCCCTAGTTATTCATGCAGGTGAGGAAGCTTTGGACGCTTAGCCCAGTCGGTCCTCGGCGGGAAACAGCCTCGCCACACCCAGCCTGAACAGGGTGGCTCATATCGATGCCTGGTCATTGAACCGCAGCCCGGTTTTCCCCGGAACCACCGGAATTGACAAGGCTCCAGCGGTGGTTAGACTACCGGGCTCATCCCGCTGCGGCGTTCGTGGCGGGTGTTGTGTGTAAGTGGCGTCAGAGCAGAGGCTACCGTCGATGACAGCAGGTAAGATTCGCATTCGGATGGAGGCCTACGACCACCAGGCGCTGGACGCTTCGGCGCGTGAGATCGTCGATCACGCCAAGCGGACCAATGCCAAGGTTGCCGGGCCCGTCCCGCTGCCGACCCGCATCGAGCGATACACCGTGCTGCGTAGCCCGCACGTCGACAAAAAGAGCCGGGAGCAGTTCGAGATCCGGACGCATAAAAGGATCATCGACATCATCGAGCCCAACGCCCGTACGGTTGAAGCACTCAACCGCCTGGTCGTGCCGGCCGGTGTTTTTGTGAAGATCAAGGCGTAGCCCACGAGGCACGCACAACAGCGGGCAAGTCCCGCTTGTTTGTTAGATAGAAACAGGTAGACGACTACCTTCAAACAGGGGCGTGATCCTCTGGCGAACGAGAGCCACGATCCGCACAGACACGTGCCCCCTCGGAGACTTAGACGATGGCCGCAGCGATTATTGGTAGAAAAATAGGGATGACCCGGCTGTACGACGGTGAAGGGATGAACGTCCCGGTGACGGTCATCCAGGCCGGCCCGTGTTTTGTAAGCCAGCTCAAGACCGCCGAGGTCGATGGCTACGAGGCGGTTCAGATCGCCTTCGAGGACATCAAGGGCCGTAGCTCGACCATGCCCCTGATCGGTCATGACGCCAAAGCGGGCATCAGCCCCAAGCGGCTGCACCGGGAGGTCCGCCTTGGCGATGGCGAGGCAGCGTCCTATGAGCTTGGCCAGGCGTTGACCCTCTCGATTTTTGACGACGTGAAGTACGTCGATGTGATCGGGACCAGCAAGGGCAAGGGTTTTGCCGGCGTGATGAAGCGGCACGGCTTTAAGGGCCAACTAGCGTCCCACGGCGTGGAGCGCAAGCACCGCTCGCCCGGCTCGGTCAGCGGTCGGTCGTCGAACCTGGGCACCGGCAAGCCCAAGAAGGGCATCCGGATGTCCGGTCGGATGGGCGGTGATCGTGTCACGGTCCGCAGCCTCGCGGTTGTGGGCGTGGATAAAGATAAGAACCTCCTGCTGGTCAAGGGCCCCGTGCCCGGCGCCAACAAGGGGTTGGTTCTGGTCCGTGAGGCTTGTCGCCTCTACAAAGGGAAGGCCAAGCACGCCAAGGCGAAGTAAGTCTGTCTCTCGTTAAGCCGCTTGCGGCTTCGCGGGGAAACGGAAACTGCCTCGCCAAGACAATTCGGTTTAACAGCCGAGTCGTAAGGGCGACCCGATCGGGCCCATGTGTGGGCCCTGCCCCGGCGGCGAAACAAACGCATCCCCCTGCGGGGACCGTAGGTGACTTAAGATGATCGATATCACAGTCCATAATCAGGCCGGCAAAGAGATCGGCACGATCCAGGTCGACGAGCAGCAGCTCGGCGGCGAGGTCCGCCACGCCCTGCTCAAGCAGGCGTACGTCCGCTACCACGCCAACCGTCGGCAGGGCTCGGCCAAGACCAAGAGCCGCGCCGAGACCTCCTACTCGACCCGCAAGCTCTACAAGCAAAAGGGCACAGGCAACGCACGACGCGGCCCGGCGGGCACCAACATCATGCGGCACGGCGGGCACGGCTTTGCCAAACGGCCCCGCTCGTTCCGCCAGGACATGCCCGCCAAGATGCGCAGCCTGGCCAACCGCAACGCCGTACTCGCCAAGGCCATCGACGGCGAGATCAAGCTCGTCGACAAGCTCGACTTCAAGAAACCCAGCACCAAGACGTTCAGCACCCTCCTTGGCTCGCTCAAGATCGACCGCACCTGCCTGGTCGCCCTCCCCTCAACAGCCGGGAACGAAGCCGTTTCGGCCCGGAACCTCGAACACGTCAGCGTCACCCAGATCGACCGCCTCAACGCGTTCGACCTGCTCAACCACCGCTACCTGCTGGTGGACAAGGACGCCTTCCAGGCCTACCTGGGACGGGTGACCAGCGATGAGCTGGCTAAGGCTAAACAGGAGGCGTCCAAGTAATGGAACCCACCAACGTCATCAAGAAGCCGCTGATCACCGAGAAGAGCGCCTGGGAAACCGAGGCGCGGGGCCGATACAGCTTCGAGGTCGATATGCGGGCCCGCAAGCCGCAGATCAAGGCCGCGATCGAGTCGATCTACGGCGTCAAGGTCGCCAGGGTCAGCACGCAGATCCGCAAGGGCCAGTACTTCCGAACCAAGTTCGGGCCCGCCAAGACCGCTAACTGGAAACGCGCCACCGTCCAGCTGACAGGTGATGACAGGATCGAGTTGTTCTAAGGGAGCCGTTAGCTATTAGCTTTTAGCTACTAGCCAGAAGAAGAAAGAATGACGGCGACGTAAGCATCGGGCTAACTGCTAAAGCTAACAGCTAAAGGCTGAAAACCATGGCCATCCGAATCTACAAGAAGACAACCAACGGCCGGCGCAACGCCTCGGTCAACCTCTACTCCGAGGTGACCAAGACCCGGCCCGAGAAGTCGCTGCTGCGTAAGAAGACCAAGAACGGCGGTCGTAACCACCACGGCAAGATCACCGTTCAGAGCCGCGGCGGCGGCGCCAAGCAGCGCTACCGTCTGATCGACTTCAAGCGCATCAAGGACGATATGCCGGCCAAGGTCATCGGGATCGAGTACGACCCCAACCGCTCGTGCAACATCGCGCTGCTGGAGTACACCGACGGGCAGCGCCGCTACATCGTCTCACCGTTGAAGCTGATGGACGGCGACACCGTGCTCTCCAGCCGTGAGAAGATCGAGCCTTCGCCGGGCAACTGCATGCCGTTGGGCAAGATCCCCACCGGGTTGAACATCCACAACATCGAGTTGACGGCCGGCCGCGGTGGGCAGCTGTGCCGCTCGGCAGGCACCTACGCCCGGCTGACCAATAAAGAAGGCCCCTGGGCCACGCTCGTGTTCCCCTCCGGCGAGATCCGCCGGGTCTCGGTCGATTGCCGGGCGACGATCGGGCAGGTCGGCAACACCGATCACAACCGCGTGGTCCTGGGTAAGGCCGGGCGGGCACGACACATGGGCCGGCGCCCCCACGTCCGCGGCGTCGCCAAGAACCACCACGACCACCCGATGGGCGGCGGCGACGGGCGGAGCAAAGGCAACCGTACCCCCGCGTCCCCGACCGGTGTCCCGGCCAAGGGCGGGCGGACACGCAAGCCAGGCAAGGCCTCCAACAAGCGGATCATTCGGCGACGGGTCTCCAAGCGTTACGGACAGGTCAAACTGAAATAAGAGCCGTTAGCTATTAGCCGTTGCTATTAGCTAGATAAGAAACGGACAGGCACGAGAACGCAGATTGCTAAAGGCTAAGAGCTAACAGCTAAAGGCTACTAAGAATGTCACGATCACTGAAAAAAGGCCCCTTCGTCGACCTCAAGCTCTACCGCAAGGTCGAGAAGCTTAACCAGATGAACAAGCGCGAGCCCATCAAGACCTGGGCGCGGGCCTGCACGATCGTCCCCGAGTTTGTCGGGCATACGTTCATGGTCCACAACGGCAAGCTGTTTCACAGCGTGTTCGTCACCGAAGACATGGTCGGGCACAAGCTCGGCGAGTTCAGCATCACACGGCTATTCAGGGCGCACACCACAGGGACCAAGGCCCAGCGGGCGGGGGTCAGGTAAAGAGGAGCCGTCAGCTATTAGCTTTTTGGCTATTAGCAAGAGGGAATGACTGACACAGAGGCAACGAGCTAAAAGCAAGCGGCTAAAGGCTAACCAACCATGGCTTACACAAACGTACACCGAAGCGCACGCATCAGCCCGACCAAGGCTCGGCCTGTCGCGCAGATGATCCAGGGAAAGAGCGTGTTTGATGCGATCAATATCCTCACGCTTTCCAAGAAACGTGCCGCCGTGCTGCTGAAGAACTGCCTCCAGGCCGCCCGGGCCAACGCCCAGGAGATCGAAGGGTTCTCCGACCGTGAGGCCCTGGCGATGATTATCACCGAAGCCCGGGTCGACTCGGGCCAGACCATGAAGCGGTTCCAGCCCAAAGACCGTGGCCGGGCGCATTCGATCCTGAAGCGCTCCAGCCACATCACCGTCACCGTCGACGACTCAAGCAAGGGACGCTAACACCCGCCCGGGGCTAAGGCCCCGGCGACAGCCAGACAAGGTTCAACATGGGACAAAAAGTTCATCCATTTGGGTTCCGCGTCGGCATCACCGAGGCGCACAAGAGCCGGTGGTACGCACCCAAAGCGCTCTATGCCGAGCTTCTGGTCGAGGACCAGAAGATCCGCAAGTTCTGCGATTACCGGTTCAACCGTAAGGCCCCGTACGCCGCGGTGAGCGACATCCACATCGAGCGGACCCGTGAAGAGCTGAAGATCATCGTCAAGACCGCACGGCCGGGTCTGGTGATCGGGCCCAAGGGTGCCGAGATCGACGCCCTGACGGCTGAGCTTCAAAGGCTGACCGGGCGTAATGTTTCGATCAACTGCATCGAGGTCCACAACGCCGATCTGGATGCCAAGCTTGTCGGCGAGTCGATCGCCGAGCAATTGCAAAAGCGTGCGGGTTTCCGCAGGGTGATGAAGATGAAGGCCGAGGCCGCGATGAGCGCCGGCGCCAAGGGCTGCAAGATCCAGTTGTCCGGCCGACTCGGCGGGCACGAGATGAGCCGCACCGAGGATGTACGCCTGGGTGCGATCCCGCTGGCGACCCTCCAAGCCAACATCGACTACGCCCTGACCGAGAGCCAAACAACCTACGGGATCATCGGCGTGAAGGTCTGGGTCTACCACGGCCCCTACGGCGAACTGGCCGAGGGTGAGATCGAATCCAAGGCCGCCGGCGCCAGGCCGCGGGCACGGGGACGCCACTAAGCAAGCACACGCGACAGCGATACGGCCGACGGCCGTGACCGGAGTAAAGACCGATGCCTTTGATGCCCAAACGAGTTAAGTTCCGCAAGCAGCAGCGCGGGAAGCTGCGCGGCAACGCCCACCGAGGCAACTTCGTCGCCTTCGGGGAGTACGGCCTGCAGTTCCTGGAAGGCGGCTGGCTGACCGCACGCCAGATCGAGGCCGGACGTATCGCCGCGCGTCAGTACGTCAGCCGTGAAGGTCGGTTGTTCGTCCGCGTTTTCCCCGACAAGCCGATCAGCAAGAAGCCCCTTGAAACACGCATGGGCAAGGGCAAGGCCGAACCCGAGTACTGGGTCGCCCGGGTCAAGCCCGGCACGGTCGTTTACGAGATCCTCGGCGTGCCACGGGATGTCGCCCGGCTGGCGTTCGCCCGCGTCTCGCACAAGATGCCGTTTAAGTGCCGGTTCGTGGAGAAACGTCACGCCTAAGACACCGCAGACCACCCCGCGGCGACCGCGGGACGTGAGACCGTTATGAAAGCCAGTGAAACACACAAGTTCAAAGACGCCGAGTTGAAGGTCGAGGTCGACCGGCTCCGCAAGCAGCACTACGAGCTGCGGACCCAGGCCGTGACCGAGAAGCTGGAGAACCCCAAGCAGCTTGGGAACCTCCGCCGAGACATCGCACGGCTGCTCACCGAGCAGCGTGCCCGGCAACTGCGGGAGTCCTCGAAATGACAGAAAAAGCAATCACCGAGCGTCAACTGACCGGCAAGAAGATCGGGGTCGTCGTCAGCGATAAGCGCGACAAGACCTGCACCGTTGCGGTGGACTACCAGCAGAAGCACCGCAAGTACGGCAAGTACCTGCACCGCCAAGCCAAGTTCCAGGTCCACGACCCGCAGAACCAGGGTCACAAGGGCGACCGGGTCGAGATCGCCGGGTGCCGACCGATCAGCAAGACCAAGAGCTGGCGCTTAATCAAGGTGGTCGAGAAGGCCCCCGC
This sequence comes from Phycisphaeraceae bacterium, assembly GCA_029260655.1. GTDB lineage: Bacteria > Planctomycetota > Phycisphaerae > Phycisphaerales > Phycisphaeraceae > JAJRRS01. The sequence goes on along the minus strand of JAJDCU010000059.1, from coordinate 4,124 downwards.
ACCGTTGGAACACAAACAGGAAGCCACCGCCTGACACGCGTCGGGCCGCCCCCCGGGCGTACTGTGAGGATATTCGTCATGCTTCAGGCAGAATCAAGAGTCGATGTCGCGGACAACACCGGCGCCAAGATCGCGTATGTGATCCGCGTCCTGGGTGGGTCCACCGGCCGGGGTAAATACACCCGTAAGTCGGGGGGGGTCGGCGACAAGGTGGTCTGCTCGGTCAAGAAGTCTCTGCCCGGCAGCGACATGAAGACCGGGACCATCGTCAAGGCCGTGATCGTACGCACACGCAACCCCATCCGCCGCAAGGACGGCAGCTACGTCCGGTTCGACCGCAGCGCGGTGGTGCTGATCGACGACGAGGGCAACCCCAGGGGCACGCGCATCTTCGGCGCCGTCGCCAGAGAATTGCGTGAGAAGAATTTTATGAAGATCGTCTCCCTCGCATCGGAGGTGGTCTGACCCCGCTCTGCTGCTAACCGCTCAGAGCTAACGGCTAAAGGCTTCATCAATGGCACGACACGTAAGAAAAGGCGACACCGTCATCGTCACCGCCGGCTCCAGCAAGGGCCGGCAGGGCAAGATCCTCCGTGTGCTGACGGAGGATAACCAGGTCGTGGTCGAGGGCGCGAATATCCGCACCCGGCACGTCCGCCCCAACCAGAGCAACCCCCAGGGCGGGGTCGTCCACAAGGAGATGCCCATCCACATCTCCAACGTCTCGCCCATCGCCGACGGCAAGCCGACCCGCGTGCGGTTTGTGACCAAGGACGACGGCTCGAAGATCCGCGTCGCCGCGAGCACCGGCGAGCAATTAGGCCCGGCACTGAAGAAGGCGAGATAACAGCAGCCATTAGCTATTAGCCGTTAGCTATTAGCTAGTAAGAGGACGGAAACGAGATTACAAGGCTAACGGCTAAGGGCTAACAGCTAAAGGCTAAGAAAATGACCCCGCGGTTAAAAGAACAATACGACAAACAGATCACCGGCAAGATCAAAGAGCAGTTCGGCATCTCCAACCCGATGGCGATGCCCACGCTCGACAAGATCGTCCTGAACGTCGGCATGGGTAAGGAGCTCGAGGGCACCAAGCTCAACCCCAAGGCACGTGAGCAGGTGCTGCAGGACCTGTCACTGATCTCCGGGCAGAAGCCGATCGTCAAGAAGGCCAAGAAGTCCGTCGCCAACTTCAAGCTCCGTGCGGGCTATGAGGTCGCGGCGATGGTGACCCTCCGCAGTGACCGGATGTGGGAGTTCCTCGACAGGCTGATCACCGTCGGCATCCCCAGGATCAAGGACTTCCGCGGGCTCAAAGACAAGCTTGACGGGCGGGGCAATTACTCGTTCGGCATCAACGAGCAGGGCATCTTCCCCGAGGTCGACATGACCAGCGTTCAGTACACCCACGGGATGAACATCAACCTGATTTTTAAGAACAGCAACGACCAGATGACCCGGTCTCTGCTCACCGAGATGGGTTTCCCATTCGTCAGGCCCGAGAAGGACGGCTGATCGGTCAGCACACACACACACGAAACGGACACGGCAACACCATGGCATCGAAGTCAACCAGCATCCGGATGGCGAAGGTCAAGAAGACCATCGACAAGTACGCCGAACTGCGTCACAAGCTTAAGAAGGAGGGCGACTACGCCGCGCTCCAGAAGCTGCCACGCAACGCCAGCCCCACGCGGTACCGCAACCTCTGTGCCCTGACCGGGCGATCACGCTCGGTCTACCGCAAGTTCGGGATCTCGCGGATCAAGCTGCGTGAACTGGCTCTGGAAGGCAAGGTCCCGGGGATGCGCAAGGCGTCGTGGTAGGAGAGTTGTCAGCCGCCGGCTATTAGCCATTAGCAGGCGGCGGTGAAAGAGATTGAACTAACGTGGAAAACACACAGCTAAGGGCTAACAGCTAATGTCTTTATCAGACCCCATCGCCGACATGCTCACCCGTGTCCGCAACGCCGCGCGGATCAAGGCCAAGCGTGTCGACTGCCGTAACAGCAAGATCTGCGCCGGCATCGCCCAGGTCCTCAAGGACGAAGGCTATGTCTCCAGCTTCAGCGTGGTCGACGACGGCCGACAGGGCATCCTCCGTGTGGACCTTCGTTACGGGCCAAACGGTGAGCAGTTGATCCATACCCTCAGGCGCGAGAGCAAGCCGGGCTGCCGGGTCTACACCCGGGCCGATAGCCTGCCCCGACCGCTGGGGGGCCTTGGGATCACCATCGTCAGCACGTCCGGCGGGGTGATGTCCGATCGTCAGGCCCGGCTAAAGCATGTCGGCGGTGAGTTGCTGTGTACCGTCGAGTAAAACAGGACGGGCCCATCCCCGGCCCGACACCGCCTAACGCGGTAAAGGATTCTTACGATGTCTCGTATCGGTAAAACACCCATCCCCCTCGCCGGCACCAAGGTGTCGGTCAGCGGCGCTCAGGTCACCGTTGAGTCCGGCAGCAACCGGCTGAGCATGACCCACCGTCCCGAGGTCACCGTCAAGGTCGAGGGCGACCTGGTCATCGTCGAGCGTAAGGACGACTCACGCAACGCCAAGGCCATGCACGGGCTGACCCGCTCTTTGATCGCCAACATGATCACCGGCGTAACCAAGGGCTTTGAAAAGCACCTGGAGATCAACGGCGTGGGCTGGACCGCCAAGCTCCAGGGCAACAAGGTCAACCTGAACGTCGGGTACGCCGACACCCGGGTCGTAACTGTCCCCGCGGGCATCACCGTCGATATCCAGCAGAACAAGCTCAAGATCAGCGGCCCGGACAAGCAGTTGGTCGGGCAGGTGGCCGCCGAGATCCGATCGCACCGTAAGCCCGAGCCTTACAACGGCCGGGGGATCAAGTATGCCGACGAGCACATCATCCGCAAGCAGGGCAAGGCGTTTGCCAGCGGCGGATAAACACAGACCAGAGCTATGCACCCGGCTGAAACCAGCCGTAGCAGCGAGTTAACACGATGGAAAAGAACAAACTCAAGACCATGCGACGTCAACGCCGTAAGACCGGCATCCGTAAGCGCGTCCAGGGAACGCCCCAGCGGCCCCGGCTGACGGTATACCGCAGTCTCAGCCACATCTATGCCCAGATCGTCGACGACCTGGACGGGCGGACGCTCGCATCGGCCAGCTCGATCAAGGCGGGCAACGGTGGGAACACCGCCGCCGCCGTCGAGGTCGGCAAGCAGATCGCGGAGAAGGCCAAGGGCGTTGGGATCGCCCAAGTCGCTTTTGATCGCAACGGATTCAGGTACCACGGCCGAGTCAAGGCCTTGGCGGAGGCTGCAAGGAAAGCGGGCTTGGGGCTGTAATCAGTCAGGCTCACACCGTCGGCCAGATGCCGAGGGAAAGTGTTTAGAGGAACAACATGCCGGAACTACTCGAAGATACACAAGCACTGGAATCGACCACGGTCGGGATTTTCCGTACCGCGACAGTCGTCAAGGGCGGCAGGCGCTTCAGCTTCGCCGCGCTGGTCGTTGTCGGGGATCGGCGCGGCAGCGTCGGGATCGGCTACGGCAAGGGCCGGGGCGTCCCCGTCGCTATCGAGAAGGCGCAGAAAGCCGCGCGCAAGAACCTGGTCCGTGTCGAGTTGAAGGACGGCACCTTGCCGCACCCGATCGAGGGACGGTTCAACGCCTCGATGATCCGGCTGCTGCCCGCGGCGCCGGGTACCGGGGTCATCGCAGGGGGCACCGCACGCGCCGTCCTGGAGATGGCCGGTGTCCAGGATTGCCTGACCAAGGCCTACGGCTCAACCAACAAGAAGAACCTGGCCAAGGCCGTCCTCGACGGGCTCACTAGCCTGCGGACCAAGGAACAGATCGCCGGTTTCCGCGGCGTGAGCATCGAGTCCACCGTCGTGGATGAGTTGATCGCGATCGGCAAACGTTACACCGCGACCACGGCCAAGCCCCAAGCGGCCAGCGACCAGGCACCCGCCGCGGCGCAGGCCAACGAACGTGGTGGCGGCAAGCAAGGTGGCCGGTCCGGTGGCAAGCGCGGCGGCGGCCGACGTGAGACCAGCACGCCCGGTGGCAAAGGCGTGACCGCGACGGTGACCAAGATCAAGCCCAAGCCTCAAGCCAAGCCCGCCGAAGAAACGCCGGCCC
>JAJDCU010000058.1 GCA_029260655.1 Phycisphaeraceae bacterium | reverse complement strand
CTTCATCGGCATCGAAGACCTGAACATCGTGCTTGGCAACTGGAACGCCGGCACCCCGCCGCCGCCTGGCGCGGTCGTCCCCGAGCCCGGGACGCTGGCGCTATGGGGTCTGGGCGCGGTCGCGGCGATGCGTCGTCGGCGTCAGTGTGAGTGAAGTCCGCCTCGCCGGGGGCGTATGAAGTAAAACCGTTTTGGGGCTTTATTTCACTGCCTCAGCCGGTATAATAAGTGTTCCCACCACGCGTCCATCCTTAGTTTAAGGATCAGCGGCGATGTATAAGTATGTGATCTTTTTTCTCGCGACCACTTGGTCGGCGTCCGTGGCCAACGCCGCTTTGACCGCCGCGTTTGTTGACGTCGACAACACCTCCGCGCTCAGCGGGTTTGTCACCCAGGACCTGATGGTCACCACGGACAACGACTGGGGGACCGCCTCGATGCTGGTCACCCTGACCAACGGGACCATCTACCAGGACCCAAACGGCAGCGACTTCGTTCCCAACCCCCTGCTGTTCCCGTCCTTCCCGGCACTTGAGTTCGACTCTTATCTCGATGCCAACGGTCAGCAGCCCAACATCGCCGGGCAGGCCGTCGACCTCGGCGGTGACGTGCAGGAGTTTTCTGGCACGCACATCGACATCGCCTGGTTCAACACCACGCTCAACGACACCGGGACGTTCGGGATCGGACGCTTCACCCTCAGCGACGACGCGGTCGGAGACTGGTCCATGGCGATCACTTCGTTTGGCGGCTTCCGCGCCGACTTCCAGGGGCAGATCAACAACGGCGCGTTCGACCTGCGCCCCACCACCGGCGGCGAACCGATCGTCGGCGACCTGGATAGCGACGGGTTCGTCGGGATCCAGGACCTGAACATCGTGCTGGGTGTGTGGAACCAACTCGTCGAAGCAGGCAACCCCCTGGCCGGCGACCCGACCGGCGACGGGTTCGTCGGGATCGAAGACCTCAACACGATCTTGGGCAACTGGAACGCGGGGACGCCGCCACCTCCGGGCGCAACTCCGGGGGCGGTCGTGCCCGAGCCTGGGGGGCTAGCCATTTTGTCCATGGCGGGGCTATCCCTGGTACACCGACGCAGGCGGTAATCAATAACCAGCTACCGTTGGCGTCGGCACATCACCAGAATCCCCAGCCCCATGACCGTCAGGCTCGCCGGCTCGGGCGTCGGGTATTCCGTGACCGTCACCAGCAACTGACCTGAGGCAACAACATTCTCTGTCGTGATCAGGTTTTTGGTTATCTCAAACACATCGCCTGGGAGGACCGGCTGAGAGAACCCGTCCAGCGTCAGGTCAATCCCGCTGATCGAGGTGTTGAACGTGATCGGCAAGCCGTTGACCTTCACACTCAACACCGTGTTCCAACCCGCTCCGATGGCGGCGCCGGTGACCTGTTCGTGCCAATCCCACCAGGGTTCGGTCCCGGCATTGAGGATGGTTTCGTGCAACGTCATCCCCCCACCAACAAAGGTGCCCGATGAGGTGATTTCTTTAGTCCACGGCAGGCCGTTGAGGTCCAGATCAATCGGGAACGGCGCGGGGCCGTTGACCGTGTCGTTTGGCCCACCGACCCACACCTCGTTCGAGGCTGGATTGAACAGGTGCTGGGTCGTCGGGCCCGACGCCGTGCCTTGGGCCATGATCGGCGTGGTCGCAATCAGCGCCCACAGAATACTTGCAAATAGTGCGCGTACTGTCGTTTTACTTACCATGCTCCCTCTCCAGTTTTGAACTAAGACGTGACTAAATGAAAGTGATTCGGTCGAATTGAATAATACATTAGTATACCTGACCCCTCCCGGGAATGGAATAGCCGGCAGGTATATTTCTGCTTCCCCTCAAGTTTGCATAACCGCGGGTACGGGTCCGTGGGATCACTTAGCGGTGGTTTCCCCGGGGGATAGGCCGTCCGCCTCCTCGCGCACATCGAACAGCACGGCGTCGGGGAAGACGTCCAATACCTTCTTGACCAACGGCAACTCCATCGCGGCGCGTCGATCGGTAGCGCGGCCCGGGCCGTTGCCGGGCGAGGGGGCTTGTGTGGTGGTATCGGCGGAGGCTTTAGGCGTGGGCGAGCTCTGCATAGATACACGGACGCGCCGGCCGAGGATCGGGGTCAGCTCGTCGGTCACTTCTTGGAGACGGCGCTGATCACGGGCGAAGTGTAGGACCTCGCGGTGGCCGGGCATCGGGCTGAGTACGGCGGCCTGCTCATCGAGCTTGTCGATCGTGACGAACCGAAGCCACGCCAGCGCGGGCCTGTGTGCGACCCGGTCGCGCAGGGCCGACACGACCGCGCCCAGATCGTTGGTGTTGATGACAGGTGCGGGGCTTGGGGCTTGAGGTTTGCGGGATGGGGGCTGAGGCCTGGAAACGGGTGGGGCCGGCCTGGATGTTGCGGGGCTAGCGGTCAGCTTTTTTTTTTGGTCCGGTGCGACCTCCTGCCCGGCGAGTACGGCGGTGACGTCCGCCATCTTTTCGGCCAGTGCCAGCCGGACCACCGTCGCGTCCAGCAGCGCCCGGGGCGTGGCGCTGGCGCGGCCGTTGCGCTGCACCGACTCGCACAAGGCGATCATGTACGTCAGCCCCGCGGCGTCGAACCGCCCCGCCTGCTTCGCCGCCGCCGTCTTGGCGTCTTCGGGCAATTCAACAAGCCCGCTGTCCGCCCCGCAGACCGAAAGCAGCATCAACTGCCGGAACCGCTCGATCAACACCTCCAGCAACTGGTCCTGGCTGATGCCGTTGGCAATCAAGTTGGCGACCGACTCGAGCGTGGCCTTGACATCCCCGTCGGCCAGGTCGTCGATCAGCGAGGCGATGAGCTGGGAATCCGGCAGGCCGAACATCTGCTCAAGTACCGCGGTTGTCAGCGGCGATTCACCGGTGGCGATCAGCCGGTCCAGCAGCGACAGGCCGTCACGCATCGACCCGTTGGCCAGCCGCGCCACCTGCCAGACGACCTGCTCATCCGCCTCGATCTTTTCAGAAACCAAAACCGACTGGAGGTGCTCGACGATCCTGGGCGTGGGGATGTTGCGGAAATCGAACTTCTGGCACCGTGACTGGATCGTCGCGGGGACCTTGTGCGGCTCGGTCGTGCAGAGGATGAACTTAACGTGTGACGGTGGCTCTTCCATGGTCTTGAGCAGCGCATTGAACGCGCTGGTCGAGAGCATGTGGACCTCGTCGATGATATAGACCTTGTACCGCGCGTTGCCAGTCGGCGAGAGCCCGGCGTTGACGATGAGTTGGCGCGCCTGCTCGACGGAGTTGTTGCTGGCGCCGTCGATCTCGATGACGTTCAGGTCGTCGCCGCGCATGATGGCCTGGGCCATCCGCTCCTGCACGTCTTTGGGGGGGAACCCGCCGTCGGCCTGCGCGTCGGGGGGCGCCGGGGCGTCGTCGACGGTATCGGGGGCGTTGAGCGCCCGGGCGAAGATGCGCGCCAGCGATGTCTTGCCGACGCCGCGTGTCCCCGTGAACAGGTAGGCGTGTGCGACCCGGCCCTGCCCGATCGCGCTGCGCAGCGTCTTGGCGATCGGCTCCTGGCCGATCACCCCCGCGAAGCTGGTCGAGCGGTAACGTCTAGCCAATACGGTGTAGGACAAGGGACCCTCACAAAGCCCCGGGCGTTTCCGTGCCCGGCAGGCCGACTATCATAGCAGACCCGCACAGGGGCTCCCGGCTTCCGCCACGGCGTCCTCAAGCCTTGTCACCAACAACGATTATTCAATGCATACCCGGACGGGACTGCCTTGGCGGACCCACCGGCCGTTAAACCAATCGAGATACCGCGGCCTGCTCGGGCAGCGGCTTGGCCAGGTCCAGCGCACTGTCGGACGCCCTCCCGTCATCGTCGCCCGACCCAAACGCCGTCCGCAAGCCACGGTTGCCGTCCTGCAGCCAACTCCAGGCCGCAGCGGCCTGGGCTTGTGACGGGATCACCGACCCGGTGGCGGGCGTACTTCGTGGCGCGACCTGGTCCAGCAGCGAGGGCTTGGATGCCAGCGGATCACCGATAGGATCGGCCTGTGTGGTCGATGTTGTCGTAGTGGTCGTATCAACCTGCGGGGTCTGGGTCGGCTCGGACTCGGCAGCGGCCTGGGGCGCGGGCTCGTCCAGCAGGATGCTGGTCGCGATGGCCTGGACCGGCGGAAGGACCCCGGCGTTCCAATTCCCAAGCACCACGTTCAGGTCTTCGATCCCGATAAAGCCCGGGTTCAGCGGGTCGTTGAACGCGTCGCCAGCCAGCAGGTCGCCGGGCGTGACGATCTGGTTCCAGTTGCTGAGTACCAGGCTCAGGTCCTCGATCCCGACAAACCCGTCGTTGTTCAGGTCGCCTTCGAGCAGGGCCTCGATGGTCAACTCATCTAAGGTCGCGTCCGCACCCACATTGCTCGCCGTATCGGTCGCGGTCACGGCCACGTCATACGTCGCATCGGCCAGCGCCGGGGTGATCGTGTTATCCGCCAGCGTCCAGGTGCCATCGCCGTTATTCGTCGCGGCGTAGGCGATCCCGTTAACGGTGACGTTGACCGCGGCGGTGGTGTCGTCGACCGTGCCGGTGAGCTGTGGGGTGGTGTCGGTCGTGGTCAGCGGGTCGACGGTCACCACCGGTGCGGTTGTGTCGACCACCAGCTCGTTGAGCGTGGCGTCGGACCCCACGTTGTTCGCCGGATCGGTCGCGATCGCGATCACGTCAAACGTTCCCTCGGCCAGTGCCGGCGTGATCGTGTTGTCCGCCAGGGTCCAGGTTCCGTCGCCGTTGTTGGTCGCGTCATAGACACCGCCACCGACAAGAACCTTGATCGTGGTTGTGAGGTCGGCGTCGATGATCGTGCCGGTGAGCTGCGGTGTGGTGTCGTTGGTGGTCAGCGGATCGACCGTCACGACCGGGCTGGTCGCGTCGACCACCAGTTCGTTGACCGTAGCGTCGGCCCCCGCGTTGGTGGCGGTATCGGTCGCGGTGACCGACACGTCGTACGTCGCATCGGCCAGCGCCGGTGTGATCGTGTTGTCGGCCAGGGTCCAGGTTCCGTCGCCGTTGTTGGTCGCGGCGTAGGCGATCCCGTTAACCGTGACGCTAACCGCTGCGGTCGTGTCGTCGACCGTGCCGGTGAGCTGCGGGGTGGTGTCGTTGGTGGTCAGCGGATCGACGGTCACCACCGGGGCGGTCGCGTCGACTACCAGTTCGTTGAGCGTGGCGTCGGAACCCGCGTTGGTGGCGGTGTC
>JAJDCU010000057.1 GCA_029260655.1 Phycisphaeraceae bacterium | reverse complement strand
CCACGCACGCACCGACGGGCCCTTCACCGGGACGGGCAATCTCACCGAGAGCCCCAACCTGATCGACACCACGCTCACGCTCACCGGGAACTCCGGCGGGGTGTTCGTGACGATGACCCTGGACGTCCCGATCGTCTCGGGCAGCGATGGATCGTATGACATCATCTTCCGGACCCAGGCCGTCAACGACTCCTTTGAAACGTTGGGGACGATGTTTATCGACAACATCTCGGTCGTCGCCGTCCCCGTGCCTGAGCCGGCGTCAGCGGTGCTGCTGGCGGCATCCTGCCTGGGGCTGCTCAGGGGCCGTCGGGGCATGGATCGGCCTCAGGGCCGTGCGTGACAAGTGCCGTAAGAATCGGCCGATAAGGACGATTGTTTCAATTGCAATTCGTTCGGTTTTGGAAAGAAACATGGCCTTCAGAGACTAATATAAGCGTGCATTCTGAGCCGGTCCGAATTGAGCCGGCTCTGAAGATGGTTAAGTTTGATGATCTTTTTCTACACTTGAGAGGAGACAGTGATGAGGGATTCGATGAAGATGTTTTTTGGAATGAGTGCAGCGGCTGTTGTCGCCTTGGCTGGGACAAGCGTGTCGGCCGGTGACCTGGGCCTGGTTGTCAACGGTGACATGGAAGTCGAAAGCCGGTTTGCCCCCCACGGGACCCCCGGTGCGGATACGCCCGCCGGCGTCCCGGACGGTTGGCACCATAGCGGCCACACCGGTTGGAACAATGCCGGCGACCCGGTCGCGGGCGGGCTCCACTCCCAGCGGCTCAGTGACTTCAATGGCGCCATCGGTGGCGTGTTTAACCCACCCATCGTCGATGCCACGCTCGGTTGGGAAGAAGGCCGTAGCTTCGCGGCGGACCTCCCCGGCGTGGGCAACCCCAACCGGCTCCCCCTGGATCTGAGCTGGGACTGGAACTGGAACATGACCAGCGGCCCCGTGTTCACCGCTACCGTCCGGATTTCGGACGCACCGACCTTCGGCGGGCTCGACCTCGGTGGTACGATCACGGACCACTTCTTCTTCACTGATGGCAACGCCAACAGCGGCGGGTGGCAGACCTTCCTGGCGAGCATCCCGTTGACCGCGACCGACGCGTCGTTCGACATCATCTTCAACACGGGCGACCGGTCTCTTGCGAATGACGGCGACCCCGGCAAGTTTGATGCGGTAGGCTCGCTTTTCGTGGATAACGTTTCCGCGACCCCCGAGCCTGCCTCGCTGGCTCTGATGGGTATCGGCGGCTTGGCGGCACTGCGTCGTCGTCGTCGCGCCTGAGTCGGCCTGACGCCGCAGCGATCGCAGCGGCGTTGACAGAAAAGCACGGTCCCGGCGGGTTGACGCCCACCGGGACCTTTAGGGGAGAAGGCATGGACGCACTCGCCCTGCTAAACAAGGATTTATTGAAATGAACCGCCGAAGAGACGCTTTTACGCTCATCGAGTTGCTTGTGGTGATCTCAATCATCGCCCTGCTGGTCGGCATCCTCCTGCCGGCGCTGGGCGCCGCCAGACGGTCGGCGCAGCGGACGGTCTGTAAGTCAAACCTCCGTCAATTCGGCATCATGGCGACAGCCTTCGCCGCGGATAGCAAGGGCGTGCTGCCCCGCTGCTTCTCGCCGAACGATAACGAGAACAGGGCGATCCTGGACCGGATCAACGCGGACACGGACCAGACCACAACCCTCCTCAATGAAGAGGCGAGGTTCGGGGTGCGGTGGGAAACCCTTGAAAGTTACGGGATCACGCTGGAGGTGGCGACCGACCCCGAGTTTTATTCGGACGACCCCTCCTTCTTCGTGGACCCCGCCGATTGGGGCGCTTGGGGGCCCATGGCCCACATCCGCTACATGTACATGGCCGGCCTGGAGCCGATCGCGATGATAGAGAAACCCTTCTTCAATACCCCGGAGCGATTAGCAGATGCGTCCTGGGGAGAGCGCCGGCCCGTGACCTCCTTGGACGACAACGTTGTTGACCAGGGCGTGATCGCCTCGTGCCTGGTGCATTACAACCCGCAGTGGGCGGCCGCCGGCGATCCGGGCCTGTTCATCGGGCACCCATCCGGGAGCGACCTGGAAACGCCGGACTACATGAACATCACCTTCGGAGACGGGCACGTCGACAGCGACAGCGGCAGCGAGTTCTTCCCCTTCCCGATGACCGCCCTGAAATTCGAATATGTATCTTACTCAGGCGGTAATAGCACTTATTACTGGGGAAGCTTCAAATCCAATCCCCGACGATAGGGCCGTGCGGTCAGGTCACAGAACCGTCGTGGGCACGGGGATAGGTGGTTGTCCGTTCGTGGTGTGCGGGCGTCGGCTCCGGTCGACTCCACGACAGGCTCTTAGGGTCCGGGAGAGACTGAAGTGGTATGTGCGGGCCGGGGGCGCTTGAATTGATGTCAAACATCACACATAGGTCATTGACCATGTATCGGAAAGGACTGATCATGCGACGCAGACACGCCTTCACACTCATCGAACTGCTTGTGGTGATCTCGATTATTGCCTTGCTCATTGGCATCCTGCTCCCCGCATTGGGCGCTGCCCGAAGAACGGCGTTGCGGACCGTCTGCAAGTCGAACCTCCGTCAGTGGGCCACCATCGCCAACAGTTTCGCCGCCGACAACAAGAGCCGCGTGCCCCAGACCTTCTGCCCTGACGACTTCGGAACGAAGTTACCGGATGGCTTCAGAAGTGGGGGCCGAAGTGTGCCGGACCGTATCAATTTCGATGAAGGCGAACCCTCCAGACTCGGCGAGTCCTGGCAGGTCCTCGAAAGCTACGGGCTGAACTTTGAGATGGCCACAGACCCAGAGGTGTGGAAGGACTTGCCGGCCCAGGTGTACGACATCGCCAACCCCGATGTTGGCAGCATCTACGAGAATCCCCCGAATAGTAACGGGGCGTGGGGGGAGACGGTGTTGATCCGATACATGTACATCGGGGGGTTGGGGTTCGCCGAGAGCATCAATCCGACTAACGGGAAGATCGAACCCGGCCCCAATCGAGGGGGGATAGCATCCTGGGGCGACCGGCCCCCGGGCAATACACAGGACGATACATTCAGTTCTCAGCGGGTTCTCGCCGCCTGTTTGGTCCACCAGAACCTCGAGTGGGACCCGGGGGCGGTGATCGGCCACCCGATCAGCACCGACGAAAACTTCCCGGATTACCAGAACGTGGCGTACCTCGATGGTCACGTCGAAGCCGACTCCGGATCCGGGTCGTTCCCCAATGCGAACAACAGTACGATCTGGACCAAACCCTCCTACTTCGCCGGCGCCAGCAGTTACTGGTGGGGCGTCCACGACTTCAATAATATTGATGCGGATTATTACAACTGAGTTGCCCGCAAGCGCCCGGCGTGTTGTTGATAAAGGCCCACTGCATGAGTCCGAAGAATGTCTGGACCATCCTGCTGATCATGATCGCGGTTACGCTGCCGCCGCTCGCCGCGGTCGCCGAGCAGCAGAACCTGATCAACCGCATCGAGTTGGCGCCGAACCTGCCAGAGCCGTTCCATCTGCGGGACTGGAATTCGGTTGCGGCGGGCTACGACCGGTTGGCGTTTGACCTGAGCGCACAGGGCGAGCACCTGCCGGTGATCTGGCTGGACGAGAACCGGGTCAACATCGACCGTACGGGGTTTGGCATCAGCTCTTACGTCGGCGACTACCGGACCCTCAACGAGATCCAGGGCGCCAGGGTCTATGAGTCCATCGCGACGATGGGCTCGGTCCTGGGCGCGACGCTCATTGGTATCGACAAGACCCGCGGCGAGCACAACTGGGTCCAGATGTGTGAGGAGTTTTATTGCACCGCCAGCGGCGAGAACCTGATCCTCAATAAGCCCGTCGACCGCAGCGGCAGCAGCTTCTGGTACGAGACGTTCCCGCACATCCTGTTCTACAGCCTGGCCGACCGATACCCCGGTGTGGGGCGGATGGATGCGATCATCGACGCCACGGCGCAGCGGTGGTATGAGGCGAGCGTGGTCTTGACCGACAACGGTCAGAACCCGGACTTCAACCACACCGCGTTTAACTTCACCTCGATGCAGCCCACGGACAACGGCAAGTGGCGCGAGCCGGGCTCGGCCGGGTCGATCGGGTGGATCCAGTACGTCGCCTACCGCCGGGCGCAGGCCGCCGGCAAAACAGAAGACGCCCAGCGGTTTCTCAACGCCGCCGACTGGTGCATGCGGTTCCTCGACGACTGGCCGACCAACCCTTACTACGAGATACAACTGCTATTCGGTACCTACACCGCCGCCAGGATGAACGCCGAACTCGATCGGGATTACGACGTAGACAAGCTGATCAACTGGTGCTTCGACCGCAGCGTCGCCCGGCAGGACATGATCATGATCGCCGAGCGTTGGGCGGGGCACGACGTACACGGCCTGATGGGGTCGCGGCGCCAGGATGAGCGAGGCGCCGGCGGGTATGCGTTCGCTATGAATACATTTGTCACCGCTTGGCCGATCGTACCCGTCGCGCGCTACGACGACCGCTACGCACGCGCAATCGGTAAGTGGGTGCTCAACGCCGCCAACGCCGCCCGTCTGTTCTACGCCAACGAACACCCCCCGGCCCGGCAATCCTCCCCCGGCTGGAAGGGCGACCCCGATCACGTCATCGCCTACGAGGGCATCCGAAACAATTGGCACGCCGGCCGACCGCACGAGCAACTCTATGCCAGCGGCGACCCGCTCACCGAGGACTGGGGGCCGATCGAAACGGACTTCGGCCTGTACGGGTCCGCGTTCGTAGGGGTGTTCGGTGCGATCATCGCGCCCACGAGCGACGAGCGGATACTCCAGGTCGATCTGTTGGCGACGGATTTCTACCGTGAACCCGCCTACCCGACATACCTTTACTTCAATCCGTATGCGGTTGAAAAAACGGTGCAGATCGATGTGGGCGACGACCCTCAAGATGTGTACGACTGTGTGGCAAACAGCTTCGTCCAGCGAGGCGCGACAGGCAGTGTCGGGCTTTCGATACCCGCGGACAGTGCGATAGTCGTAGTTCTGACCCCCGTGTCGGGGGAGGTTACACGCGACCGCAGCAGGACACTGGTGGGCGGTGTCGTGGTCGATTACCGGGACGATTGATCTGTGGCGAGGCGGACCACCGCCCCACCACAATCGCCAGAGGGAATGGTCTTTCCGGCGGATGAGTAACGAGGCGGCGGGCTCTTTTAGGGCCCGGTTTACTTTGGACGATTCTGTGAGGATGTGCGTTTCATGAGAGTTGTTGAGATCAATGTGGATCGAGGTTCGGACGTTTTCCGTTCGAATCATAAACGGGTGATCGCCATGTACCTGGACCTGGTGAACGGCGACCGGATACGTTCGGTCATCGGCCGGGTGATGTCGCTGACCGAGGATGAGGTTGATGACGTGTTGGACAGGGTCATGAAGTGCTTCGTCGACAGGCACAACGGCATCAACTCCATCCTGCGTGAACACTTCGAAAAAGTCACGCAATACATGGCCCCCGATTCGGTGTTATCCGAGAACCGCCAGCTCTTGATTGGCGCGCACTTCACCAAGGAGTACTCGATCGAGTCCGCGGCGCTGTTCAACCCCTCGATCGTGCTGCACCCAGACCAATCCGGCGTGCCGGCGGGTGATATAAGGGCCCTCATGAGCCTGCGGGCGACCGGCGAGGGGCACATCTCCTCGATCGTGTTCTGGCAGGGCGTCATCCACGGCGACGGCGGGATCACCATGGACAGCCCCGACAACTCACCCAGCACCGGGAAAATCATCTCCGACCACCTCTACGACAAGAAGCTGTTCCGGATGAAGCTGGTCGAGATGGGCTGTCATAGCCACGAGATCGATAGCATCCTCGACCAACTCGGCGACCACTTCACCATGGCAAACCTGGAGCGATCGGTTGAGGGCCTGCTGAAACTGCATCACGAGTGCCCGGCGATGAAGGCCGCGGTGAAGCACGTGCGCCACCTGGCTCAAGCGAATTACGAGCTGAGCTTCGACGATCATGTCGCACCCGGCGACATGGTTATCTTCCCGATGGCCGACGGCGAGAGCGCGGGCATGGAGGACGTCCGGCTGGTCCGATTCGTCGAGGATGATCAGCGGGTGACCTATTACGGAACCTACACCGCTTACGACGGGTTTAATGTCCTTCCCCAGATGTTCGAGACGACGGACTTCCGCCGCTTCCGCATCATGACGCTCACAGGCAAGTGCGCCCGCAACAAGGGGATGGCGCTGTTCCCACGCAAGATCGGCGGGCAGTACATGATGGTGTCCCGGCTCGACGGCGAGAGCCTCTACCTGATGAAGTCAGACAACCCCCACATCTGGAACAACGCCAAGCTGCTCCAGAAGCCTGTGAGTCCCTGGGAGTCGGTGCAGATCGGCAATTGCGGGTCTCCGCTGGAGACCGACCGCGGTTGGCTGCTGCTGACCCACGGCGTCGGCCCCATGCGGCAGTATTGCATCGGGGCCTTGCTCCTGGATCTGGATGACCCTAGCCGGGTCATCGGACGGACCCGTGAGCCTATCCTCGTGCCGACCGAGGACGAGCGCGACGGCTACGTCCCCAATGTCGTGTATACCTGCGGCGCGATCATCCACAAGGACCGGTTGGTGATGCCCTACGCGATGTCCGACCGTGCGACCGGATTCGCAACGTTCGGCCTCGACGAGCTCCTTGCCTACATGAAGCCGAAAACAGTCATGAAGCGAATCCGGCCGGTCATCCGGGAGGTGGACCCGGTTTGACCAGGGATTATATGATGGGGCAAGCGGAGCCTGCCAATCCTTGACCGCGTGTTATTCAAGCAGGTACACGGTAAGCGTTGAGGTGCGGCGCAACACACAGGTTCCGGAGACAGGGTCGTCATGCGAAATGATTGAGAGTGGTCCACGAGCATCATGATCCGTTCTACTTGTCACTTCGTAGCTTCCAATCGCTTCTTGATCACCGTGATATTAGCGGTGGCTATCGCCGCTGCCCTCTACCCGCGCATCGGCCGGGAAGAGCGTAAGTCCGGGGTGACCGAAATTCTGTTGTGGACCCCGGTCGAGGCCGGCGACGCGGTCCGGGTCGCGGTCGAGGAGTTCGAGCGGCGCAACCCTCAGTACAAGGTGTTGATGGGCGCCGCGTCGGTCCGTGACGCGACCAGCGACCCGACCCGGTTCCTCTTGGGTGTAGCCGGGGGGGCGCCGCCGGATGTGATTCAGTTCGACCGGTTCGCCGTCGTGGAATGGGCCAGCCGTGGGGCGTTTGAAGACCTGGCCCCCTTTGTAGAAGCCGACAAGGACCGCCCCGACGGGGTTCGGCCGGACAACTTCTTCCGCCCGCCTTGGGAAGAGGGCATCTATAAAGACAAGGTCTACGCGGTCCCCATCAGCGTCGACACCCGCGGACTTTATTTCAATCGTGATGCGCTGATCCGCGCGGGGTTTGTATACGAACCCGACGACGATGAGGTGATCGCGGGCGCCGCAAAGGCCGGGCAGGCCAAGCCGCCGCGGACGTGGGAGCAACTCTGCCACAAGCTCGTCCACGCCGACGCCCGGGTGACCGCCCAAGGCGAGGTCCGGCTGGAGGCATGGACCAGGCGCTCGGCGGTCAACGATAGCCTGCCGCAAGACACCCCGATTGATGTGAATACACACGGCGTCAGGCCCGGCGACGTCATCGCCCTGGTCAGCGGCACCGAGGTGTTCCGCGGTCGCATCGCGGAAGTCCTCTCCCCGGACACCGTGCGTATTGATATGCGGCGCGAACAGCCGTCCGGCCTGACCGCTATCCCCGGCGTATTCACCGGCGGGACTTGCCAGGTCAAGATCTTCGATCAAGACAGCTATTCCGCCCGGTTGACCTATTACGACCCCGAGAGCGGGGCGCTAAAGACGGCGGGCTTCATCCCGCTGTTCGCCAACAGTTGGCTGTACATGTTCGGGTGGCTAAACGGCGGGCAGTTTATGAGCGACGACGGCTCGCAGTGCCGGCTGGACAGCCCGGAGGTCGTCGAAGCGCTTCAGTTCATGACCGACGCCTACGACGCGATCGGCGGCGTGAAGGTCGCCCAGGCGTTCACCGCCAACATAAGCAGCGGACCGATGGACCCCTTCCTGATCGGGAAGGTGTCGATGCGGATGGACAGCGACGGGTACCTCAAGCTCATCAGCGCCTATGCGCCCCAGTTGTCTTTCGGGGCGGTCGGCGCACCCATCCCCGAAAAGCGTCTTGCCGCCGGCCACAAACCGGTCGGATGGATGGGCGGCTGGTCGTACGCGATCCCGTCCTCCGCAAGGAACAAACAGGCCGCGTGGGACCTTCTGCGATGGATGTGCTCGGCGGAGGCGAACCGCCTGATGACGCAGTTCGAGGCCTCGCTGGCCAGGGCCCAGGGGCAGACGTATTTCCCGTATTCACACCCCGACCGCCGGGTGATGAGCTGGCTGCAAGAAGAGTATGTCGAGAACAACCCAGCTGTGTCGGAGGATATGCGCCGCGCCCACCGGGTGTTCGTCGACCTATTACCGACCAGCAAGTACCGGCCGGTCACGCCGATCGGTCAGATGCTGTGGAGCGAACACATCCGCGCGATGGAGTCGGCCATACGTCATGTCCAAAAGCCGTATGAGGCGCTGAACTATGGCAAGCGGCGCGCCGATGTAGCGCTTGACAGGTTCCTTAATCCCCCCACCGGGCCGCCCGTGCCGTGGATGAAACTGATCGCGGCTTATGTCGTGGGTGTGTTCCTGACTTTCGCCAGCATCATCGGGTACCGGGAGTACAAGACCCGAAAGCAAGGACTCACACACCGCAGCTGGATCGAAGGCTACATCTGCGCATCCCCCTGGTTGATCGGGTTTATCGTATTAGGCGCCGGGCCGATCGTCTTCTCTCTGATTATCAGCTTCAGCCGTTACGACGTGCTTAACCCGGCGGTGTTCGTAGGTTTGGATAACTACACCAACGCGCTGGGCTTCCACTACGACGACGTGGTCCGCAAGCGTGTGCCAAACGACCCGCTGCTTTGGCGGAGCCTTTGGAACACGGCGTACATGATCCTCGGCGTGCCGTTGATCATCATCGTCGGGCTCGCGATGGCGATGCTGCTGAACACCAAAGCCAAGGGCCTGCCATTGTTCCGGACGATCTTCTACCTGCCCGTGATCGTGCCGGCGGTCGCGGGATTTATCCTGTGGATATGGGTATTTGATCCAGTGACGGGCTTGTTGAACCGGGCGCTTTCGTTGTTGGGGGTGACCCACCCCCCCCACTGGCTGCACGACCCGGTGTGGGCCAAGCCCGCGCTGATCTTGATGGCGCTGTGGGCCGCGGGCGGGGGCATGATCATCTGGCTCGCCGGGCTCAAGGAGATCCCCGAGTCGCTCTACGAGGCCGCCCAGATCGACGGCGCTAACCGCGTCCAGCAATTCCAGCATGTGACCATGCCCCTGCTTACGCCCTACATCTTCTTCAACTTCCTGATGGGGATGATCGGCGTCTTCCAGACCTTCGAGTCGGCGTACATCATGACCGACGGCGGCCCCGCAGACGCCACCCTCTTTTACGCCTACAAGCTGTTCAACGAATCGTTCCGGTTTCTGAACATGGGCATGGCCAGTGCGATGGCGTGGATCCTGTTTGTCGTGGTCCTGTCGGTCACGCTGTTTCAGATGTGGCTGAGCAAAAAATGGGTGCACTACGAACGATGAAGCGTTCCTTCTTCCGAAAACTGTTTTCGATCGAGATGGCCATCATCTACACGGTGCTGGTCACCGGGGCGGTGTTGTTCAGCTTCCCGTTCGTCTGGATGGTCGCGACCAGCTTCAAGACCACCCGGGAGATGGCCAGCGCGGACGCGGACCTCTGGCCGACCGCGCCAAAGCCCCAGGCTTCGTCGCCTTACATCGATGTCAACAAGTTCGATGAGCCGCGCGGGTTCTCCGGCGTGGACGAGTCTGACTGGCATCAGGCCAAGCCGCGCCTCGAACGGCTGTTTCTAGACCGAGTCGATGCCTGGCAGCCGCGTACCGACGCCGGTGAGGTGTCGATCGGGTCGGGGCAGATCGATCCCGATGCTTACCGCACCGAGATGGTCCGGGGGCTGTTCACCCTCATCGGTGAGCGGCTCAGCGACACCGCCCGATCGGCGGGCGCCGACGCGATCGTGGACGAGGTGAGCAGATCGGTCGACGACACGATGCTTGCCCGGGTCTTCGACCAGGTCTATCGGCGGATCTGCGTGGGGGCGGTCCGTGTCCGCAGTTCGGATTACCAAATGCACGCGGTGTCCGCCGGCGAAGGCTGGCGGCTTGTGCGAGGCGACGGCGAGCTGGTCGGTCGGCGGCAGCAGGGCGAGGTGTTTTCGGAATTGAATCTCCGGTTCACTCAGGCCCAGCCGACGGGTACTGTTGGGATTGAGCCGCAGGTCGGGTTCGAGCCGGCAGACATCGACCGTGTATTGATCAGTTGCCGCGGCGATGGGAGTTGGGCGAGGGTCGGGTTCGACGTCGTACGTGCCGGCCAGCTCTACCGCAGTTCGGAGGTGATCAATTTTTCGAACCACCAATGGCGCGAGATTCAGCTCCGCTGGCATGACGGCTTGGCCGACCCGATGCAGCGCCGCATCTACTATTGGCTGAACCACATCGGGCCGGCCCCCCAAGGCAGCCCGCCGTATTCCGTCGAGATGACGGTGACGCCCAGCAGCCTTACGGGCGCCTGGGTGGATAAGATCTTGCACCAGTACCGGGCCGTGTTCCGCGAGGTACCTTTCGGCCGGTACATCATGACCAGCCTGTCGCTGAGCATCCTCAGCATCGTCTTGATGGTCTTCGCCTCCACGCTGTCGGCCTACGCCTTCGCGAGACTGAACTGGCCGGGCAGGGACCTGTGCTTCGTCATCATGCTGGCGACCATGATGATCCCGCCGCAGGTCACGATGGTCCCATCGTTTCTGATCTTCAAGTCCGTCGGCTGGTACGACACGCTGTTGCCGTTGTGGGCGCCGGCGATCTTTGGCACGCCGTTTTTCATCTTCCTGCTCCGCCAATTCCTCATGACGATCCCCAGAGACCTCGAAGACGCCGCAAGGATCGACGGCTGCGGATTCCTGCGCATCTACTGGCACGTGATGGTCCCGCTGGTCACACCGACCATCGCCATCATCGCGGTCTACACCTTCATCGCGACGTGGAACAACTTCATGGGCCCGCTGATATACGTCAACGACGACCGGCTGTTCCCGCTGGCGATGGGGTTGTTCAAGTTCAACCTCCACGCCGGCCGAGACGTCGGGCTGTTGATGGCGGCGGCGTTTATCATGACCCTGCCGATCATCATCCTCTTCTTTTTCGTCCAGCGGTACTTCATCCAAGGCGTCACGCTGACGGGGATGAAGGGCTAGGCCGACGCCATGGTTCACCTAAGAGGCCGTCTCCAACCGGGAAATGTTTGCATCTCGCGGGACGCCGGAAAGTGAAAGGCCCACAATCCCTTCGTGTATCAGTATTTACAGTGCCATTCGAATGTCTTGAATACGCCGCATGCAGATATTAGTATCGTTTGATTGGCGATGGGTTAAGGTACAATAGTCAGATGGCGAATCGTTTCATTGTGGTTCCTTCCCGTGAATAGCTGTGGGGGCTTGAGCGCGGTTCCACCTGAATCACCCTTCGCACTTTCTGCGATGGGTGTGGGTATTTCTGAAGCATTTGTGAGAGGACGGGAGATGGTGGATTCATGGCGTGGGGTGTTTAGACATTCTCGGTCGGCTACCGCTTCGGTGATCGCGGTGTGTGCCCTATGCGTTGGATCGCAGCCCGCCTCGGCGGTGGTGTACACCAACGTGACAGCCGCCGCCGGAATAACTCATGTCCAGAACGCGGGCCTCGGGGCCGGGCAGTTGGTCATGACCGGGGGCGCCGCCGCAGGCGACTTCGACAACGACGGCCTGGCAGATATCTTTGTCACCCGCCTGGACGCGCCGGACATCCTTTACCGCAACAAGGGCGACGGCACGTTCGAGGATGTCTCCACGGCCGCGGGCTTCACCGCCAACCTCCCCACCAACGGGCCGGCGTGGGGGGATATCGACAACGATGGCGACCTGGACCTGTACGTCACCGCCGCAGGCGACGCCACCATGGCGGGCGCCGATCGGTTTTACATGTATATCAACGACGGTGCCGGGCAGTTCACCGAGCAGGCCGTCTCGCGCGGCGCCGACATCGGCGGCGTCTCTCGCTACGGACAAAGCGTCACCTTCGGCGATTACGACGGCGACGGATATCTGGATATCCACACCAACGACTGGGGCATCGAAACCTCGGCGAGTACTTCGCGGCTGCTGCGCAACCTCGGCGCCGCCAACCCCGGGCACTTCCAGGATGTCACCGCCGCCGCCGGGCTGGACGTCTTCCGCCCCTCGCAGTTCCTCCCCGCCGGCACCGACACCAAAGCCTACCGCTTCTCCTCGACCTTCACCGACATGGACCGCGACGGCCACCCCGACCTGGTCATCGCCGCCGACTTCGAGACCAGCCAGATCTTTTGGAACAACGGCGACGGCACGTTCACCGACGGCACGCTCGCCGCCAGCTTCGGCACCGATGAGGACGGGATGGGGCTGACCGTCGGCGATTACGACGGCGACGGCCTGCTGGACGTGTTCATCTCGGCCCTGGTCAAGATCCCCGGCCTCATCGGCGGCGAGCACAGCGGCAACCGCCTCTACCGCAACAACGGCGACCGCACTTTTTCCGACCAGACCGACGCCGCCGGCGTCCGTGATTCGGGGTGGTCATGGGGCAGCACCTTCCTCGATCACGACAACGATAGCGACCTGGACCTGGCGATTACCAACGGCTGGCCTTTTTCTTTCGACAAGTCCCGCCTCTTCCAGAACGACAACGGGGTGTTTACCGACATCTCCATCGCCTCGGGGATCACGGATGGGGATCAGGGCCGCGGGCTGCTAAGCATCGATTACGACAATGACGGCGACCTGGACATCTTCATCACCAAGAACGGCGAAGAGGCGGTCCTCTACCGCAACGACGGCGGCAACACCAACGACTGGCTGAGGATCGAAGTCGAGGGGACCGTCTCCAACCGCGACGGCATCGGGGCGTTCATTACCGTTGACCCGGACACCGCTGTCGCGGGCGATGAGATGGTTCGGGAGATCGGTGCCGGGAGTAATTTTCTTAGCCAGAACGAATTCGCCGCACACTTCGGGCTGGGCCCCGGCGCAGCCGCGATCGACCTGATCACCATCGCCTGGCCCAGTGGCCTCGTACAGGAACTGAGCAACGTATCGGCGAACCAGTTGTTACACGCCATCGAGCCCATCACCCTCGGGGACCTCAACGGCGATGGGTTTGTCGGGATCGAGGACCTGAATATCGTTCTGGGCAGTTGGAATCAAAACGTCACCCCCGCCGACCCGCTCCTGGGCGACGTCACCGGCGATGGGTTTGTCGGGATCGAAGACCTCAACACCGTGCTGGGTAATTGGAACTCGGGCCCACCGCCCCCGGCATTGGTGCCCGAGCCCGGCACCGTTACACTGCTGCTCATCGGCGCGCTGATGATCCCACGCCGTTGCGCCCGGCGATGATGGCGTGGTCGAATCAGAGTTAATGAGTATGTACAATGGCTCATTAACACACCCGCCGTGCCCCACCCAAGATTGCCCGCATGCCCCAAGCCAAGACGAAGACGCCACGGCAGAAACCCACACTACGGATCGCGTTCATCGGAGCGGGCGCGATCACATCCACCCACCTCGACGCCCTTAAACTCATCGATGAGGCCCGGGTCGTTGCGCTGGCCGATGTCAACCGGCAGGCGATGAAGGACAAGGCCGGTAAATACGACATCGACGAAGAAGGCTTGTTCACCGATTACAAGCAGATGCTCAGGAAGATAAAACCCGACGCGGTGATCGTCTGCACGCCCAACGGCCTGCACGCCCCGGCATCGATCGCGGCCAGCAAGGCGGGCGCCCATGTATTTGTCGAGAAGCCACTGGCGATGAACGCGACCCAGGGGAAAGCCATGCTGGACGCCGCCAAGAAGGCGCGCCGAAAACTGGTGATCGGTTTCCAGTACCGATACGAGCCCCGCACCAAGTTCCTCAAGCAGGCTGTGGATGCCGGGAAACTTGGCAAGATCATGTTCGCGAAGGTCCAGGCTGTCCGCCGGCGGGGGATACCCAACTGGGGGGTGTTTGGCCAAAAGAAACTACAGGGCGGCGGGCCGATGATCGATATCGGCGTCCACGTGCTGGAGATGTGTCATTACACGATGGGTTCGCCCCGCCCCGTCGCCGCCGTCGGAAATACATGGACCTACATGGGCAACAAGCCACCGGCCGGCATCGCCTCCATGTGGCCGGGCTGGGACCACAAGACCTACGACGTGGAAGACCTGGCGGTGGGACACATCCGGTTTGAAAACGGCGCGGTGCTGCATATCGAAGCGATGTTCGTCGGCCATATCGAGCGCGACGTGTTTGACTTCCAACTCATCGGCGACAAGGGCGGCGGGACCTGGTCCGACCCCAAACTGTTCCGCGACGAGGACGGGCATATGATCAACATCACCCCGGGGTGGCTGGAGACTTCCAAGACGAGCAATGGGTTCTTCTATGCCAAGCTCCGTGACTTTGTCGACCATGTCCTCTACAAGAAGCCCTCAACAGCCCCCGGCGAACACGGGCTGATGGTTCAGAAGATGCTCGACGGGGTCTACCGGTCCGCCGAGCGCGGCGGCAAGGAAGTTGCTATCCGTTGATCGGATGTATATGACCAACATCTACCACGACGCCAATATGACGCGGTGGAATGCCGCCGCGGACTCCTGGGGTAAAAGCGCCGACGGCCGTGGGCTTTGGAATCGATGCCACCAGGAGCCCGAACTGGTATTAAGTCCGTACGAGCTGCGGTATCTCCGGCCCATCACAGGCAAGCGCGTCTGTGTCCTGGGCAGCGGAGACAACCAAGCCGTTTTCGCTCTCGCGGGTCTGGGCGCCCAAGTGACTTCCGTAGATATCTCGCAGCAACAGTTGGATATCGCCAGCGGACGCGCCAAGGAACTGGGGCTTGCGGTCAGGTTCCTTCAGGCGGATGTGACAAACCTGTCTTGCATCGACAGCGAATCCTTTGACGTTGTGTACACCGGCGGGCATGTGGCCGTGTGGGTTTCTGACCTCCAACGGTATTACCTGGAGGCCGCCCGCATCCTCAAGCCCCGGGGCCTGTTCGTCATCAACGAATACCACCCCTTCAGGCGGATATGGAAAGAATCACAAGATTCCCTGGTCGTCGGATCATCGTACTACGACCGGGGCCCATTCGAATACGACGTCTCAGAAGAAATCTTGAATGCGAAACCGGGGAATCTAAAGTCCTATGAATTCCATTGGACCGTATCTGATTTTATCAGCGCCGTCAGGAATGCGGGCTGCCAACTCATCGAAGTCGCGGAGTTCGGAGAAGGCTTCGCCGATTGGGAAGGGGCGCCCATGAAGGGGCTTCCCGAGAATCTCCTTGTCGTAGCAAAGAAATGTCCGCGGTAGATGGGTGCAGACCAATGACACGAGAAACATTGGTCCCGAGTCGAAGATGTTGCAGTGACGTCGCCCGCTAGGTGTCAGTTGAAGGGACAGAACATGAGATCGGTTCTGTTCCCCGTTGCCCTCCGCGTTGTCGTCATTGAATGTTCTTCTTCGATATCTGTGAGGCGAATGTGATGAAGAATTCGATGAAATTCTTTTTAGGTATGACTACTGCGGCGGTTGTCTCCTTGGCCGGGACGGGCGCGTCGGCTGTTGCCATAGAGCTGCTGGAGAACGTGGACGTAGAAACCGTAAGCCGGTTTGTCCCCCACGGGACCCCCGGCGTGGACCACCCCAACGGCTACGCGGACTACTGGCACCACAGCCAATCCGCGGCGTGGAGCAACGGGACGACCGACCCGGTCACCAGCGGGATCCACTCGCTGTATATCCCGGATACCAACACGGCTGGCCTGGAAGAGTTGCGCAGCTTCGCGACGGACATCCCCGGTGTGGGCGCGACCGGCCGTACCCTGGACCTGAACTGGAACTGGAACTGGGACATCACCAGTGGTAGTAAGTTCAGCGCCTTCGTCCGGATTTCCAACGCCCCGGCGTTATCGCTGGACCTCGGCGGTACGATCACGGACCACGTCTTCTTCACCGACGGCAGTGCCAACAGCGGCGGCTTCCAGAACTTCCTGACAAGCATCCCGCTGAGCGCGACCGACGCATCGTTCGACATCATCTTCCGATCGACGGAAAATCCAGGCGGCGCCCGGGCCGAGACGGGCACCATGTTTGTGGACGACATCTCGGCGATCGTTCCCGAGCCTCCGCTGCTGATGGTGTTGCCGGGTGCGCCGAATCAACACCCCATTAACCGTGTTGATGTCATGCCCAACCGCGTCGCGTCCTATCAGATGCGGGACTGGCGGGATACCGCCCAGAAGTTCGACAGCCTCGTGTTCGACACTAACGCCACGGGCCAGTACCTGCCTTTGACGCGGATCGACTCGACCCCGGAGTTCCCGTTACTGCAAGAATCCTTCGGCATCGCGGCCTATGTCGGTGATGTCCGGACGTTCGGCGAAAACGGCGAACAGGTGTTCGAATCGATCTCCACCTTAGGCGCGGTGCTCGGCGGGTCGCTGGTGGGGGTCGACAAGAGTGCCGGGCCGCACAACTATGTGTCGATGAGCCGTGAGTTTTTTGGCCTCCTTAGGAATGAACCCATAATCCTTAACGGGCCGTTCGGTGGCTCGGGGGGGACGGCGTGGTATGAGACGATCCCCAGTATCCTTTTTTACAGCATCGCGGACCACTACCCCGGGCAGACCGAACTCGCCCCGGTGATGGATGTGGTCGATGACGCCTTCTATAACGCGGTGAACGTCCTTACCGTCGGCGGGACCAACGCGAACTTCAACCACACCGCCTTTAACTTCAAGACCCAGCAACCGGTCTTTAATGGCGTCTGGCGCGAGCCGGATATGGGGATGGGGATGGCCTGGCTCCAGCACGCGGCGTACTACCGGAACAAGACCGTTGACCCCCAGCGGGCGCAGGACCACCTCGACGCTGTCGATTGGAGTCTTCAGTATTACGATGACCTGCAGACAAATCCCGACTACGAAATACTGGTCCCGTTCGGGGCTTACACGGCCGCCCGCATGAACGCCGAGCACGGCCGGAACTACGACATCCACAAGATGGTCAACTGGGTCTTTGATCGCAGCGATGCCCGGCCCGACAAGATCATGGTCGAGGGCACCTGGGGCGGCCAGGAGGTCGACGGCCTGATGGGGTTCATCCGTCCGAACACCGGCAACGATGTCCAGGGATACGCTTTCTCGATGAACACGTTCCTCACCGCCATGCCGCTGGTCCCCGTGGCGCGGTATGAAGACCGTTATTCCCGCGCGATCGGCAAGTGGATGCTCCACGCCGCCAACGCCGCCCGCCTGTTCTACGCCAATGAACACACCGCGGAGAACCAGTCGTCGGAGTTCTGGCTGGGCGACCCGGACAACGTGATCGCCTACGAGGGGCTTCGCCACCACTGGAACAACCAGGGCGAAGAACTCTTCGCCGGGGGTGACCCGTTGGTGTTTGGCTGGGGTCCCGAGACGGATTTCGCGTTGTACGGCGGCGCGTATGCCGGCGTGTTCGGGTCGATCATCCGAGAGACGAATCAGCCGGAGATCCTCCAACTCGATCTGCTGGCGACCGATTCCTTCCGCAACGATGCGCACCCGACGTTCCTCTACTACAACCCGTTCGACACACAAAAGTCGGTGCAGGTTGACGTGGGCGCCGCGCCCGTCGACTTGTACGACGCGGTGTCGAACCGTTTTATCGCCCGTGACGTGACCGGCATCAGTTCCTTTTTGATCCCGCAGGATCAGGCGGTCATCCTCGTCGAGGTGCCCGCGGGCGGGAGTGCCCAAATGGTCGGCCGGCAACTGGTGGTCAACGGCGTGGTGATCGACTACAACGCCGCGGTGCAGGCGGGCAACCTGCTGCAAAACCCGGACGTGGACCAGGCACACCCGTTTGATCCGTCACGCCCGTTCGGCTGGCACGATTCATCGAACGCTACGTGGAGCGATGAGGTCGCGTTGAGCCCGACCCACTCGCTGGAACTGACCGACTTAAGTGCCGTCCAGGACGAGGCGTGGCGCAGCTACGCCACCGCGGTCCCTGGCGAGGGCGATACGGGGCGAAGCCTGGCGCTGCGGTGGTTCTGGCAATACGACATCACCCCCGGTGATGAGTTCAGGGCTCGGGTTCGGGTCTCCACCTCGCCGGTCTCGGGGCTGGATCTGATAGGCGACATCACCGAGTACAACTTCACCATCACGGGCACCTCCTCCGGGTTCGAGATGTATGAGGCATTGATCCCCCTGCTGACGGACATCCAGTCCTTCGACATCACGTTTATCACCGGCGGGGCCATGGGCGCAACCGGGACGATCTTCATCGACGACATCTCGGCGGCGGTCGTGCTCGCCGGCGACCTCAACGGGGACGGATTCGTCGGGATCGAGGACCTGAACATCGTGCTGGGCCACTGGAACCAGTCCGTGCTGTCCGGCGACCTGCTGCGGGGCGATCCGACCGGCGACGGGTTTGTCGGGATCGAGGACCTCAACGCGGTGCTGGGAAACTGGAACGAAGGCGCCCCCCCGCCGCCGGGATCGGTCGTGCCTGAGCCGACCGCGTTGATGATCCTGGCGATCGGCGCCGGCCCCGTGGCGCTGCGACGCCGACGCCGCAAGGCTTAG
The DNA here is from genome assembly GCA_029260655.1 of Phycisphaeraceae bacterium. Classification (GTDB taxonomy): domain Bacteria; phylum Planctomycetota; class Phycisphaerae; order Phycisphaerales; family Phycisphaeraceae; genus JAJRRS01. Next base: position 36,866 of record JAJDCU010000057.1, on the reverse strand, counting down.
ACTCTTCCTGAAAAGACACCCAACGCCGAGGCGTTAGCTGCGACGACGATCATCCGCGGCGGAACCCGGCGCTGTGGCCGCCCCACCACCCGCGCGGTATGATGCCAGCAGAGCCCCAAAAGGCCCCCAGATGCGTGTAGCGGCTGCATGCATCCCATACTCCAAAGGGCGAACACCGGGGCCATGCATGTATAATGCGTGATGTTTAGAAAACCCGTAAGCTGGGTACTGAAAAACGATTAACCGGCATTTTGCCTGAATGATTCAAACCGCCTGCTGCATTGCCGAGACTTCGGCAGGAGACCCATCATGCTCGACACCCACGCCACCGCGACCCTGGGCCTGTTCTTCCAAGGATTTGGGATGTGGGAGGCCATCATCCTCGCCCTGCTGGGCGTGCTGATCTTCGGCAAACGCCTGCCCGAGGTCGGCAAGAGCATCGGCAAGGGCATCGTCGAGTTCAAAAAGGGCCTGTCCGGCATCGAAGACGACATCGACACCGCCTCCAAACAGCCGCCCAAGATAGAGCAGCACCAGGCCACATCCGTCGACGCCACCGACACCGCCGAGAAGGCCGAGTCGAGCAACCAAAGCTCTTAGCCATCGCCCAATCAAACTCACCCCCGATCCTGTAGCGACGACCCCGGCCAGGCCGATAACAAGGCCATGAGTCATCCTGCGCCCAGAGTTTCCATCCTGATCCCCAACTACAACAACGGCAAGGCGTCGAGCCATGACGGCAAGACCGACCTGCTGGGCGATCTGTTGCAATCCCTGCTGGACACGCTGGACGACGACCCGACTCCCTTGGAGATCATCGCCTACGACGACGGATCGACCGATGACAGCCTGGACACGCTCCGGGGGTGGTCGAAGAAGACCTGGCGCGGGGGCGAGGCGTTCCTGAAACTCATTGAGGCGGAGCACACCGGGGTGCTGTCGATCGGGGCGAACCGGCTGGTGCGCGAATCCAGCGGCGACATCCTGGTTCGGCTGGACGGGGACACGCAGATGCTGACCCGGCGCTGGGCGGCCCGGCTGTGCGAGGTGTTCGACCAGGGGCCGCCGAGGCTGGGGGTCGTCGGGCCCAAGCAGCTAAGGCCGGACGGGAAGGTGCACGCCTTCGGTGACTGGCTTTTGCACCCCAAGGGGTATCACCACATCTTTGCCGGCGCAGCGCGCGACTCGATCACGCAGGCGATCGAAGTCGATCACGTGATGGGCTGCTTTTACTGCTGTAAGCGCGAAGTCTACGACGAGGTCGGCGGATACGACGAAAACATCCTGCGCGGGCAGACGATCGACTTTGGGCTCACCGCCAGGCTCAAGGGCTGGTCCTGCTTCGCGGTGCCGCAGATCGAATACGTGCATCGCCACGGGCTGCGTGGGGCGAGGCAGACCACGGCCGACACGCAGGAGGGCGTGAAGCAGACGCTTGACACCTTTCGGCAAAAATGGGGCTTCGACCGGATCGCGCCGGACCTGGATGCGGTGCGTGAGAGGTACGCCGGGACGCCGCTACTCTGGAACGCCCGTGTATTTGGGATACCCCCAAGCCCGCCATCGTCGGCTGAGGATGCGCCCGACCTGCCGATCCAGCAAAGCGAATGGACCCGGTACGGGCAGGACCCGTCGTACAAGGCGGCGACCGATCTGCGCGCGGCGGTGGCGATGCAGGTGATCCAGCAGGCCGGCAAACCCAAGCGCATCGCGGTGATCGGATGTGGGGCCGGGCTGTTGACCCATATGCTGGCAGGCCAGGGGCTAAGCTGCATCGGCGCCGACCGTGACCCGGCCAGGATACGCCTGGCCCAACAGTGTGTCGCCGGCCAGAACTACCCGGGAGGGAAGCCTGCGTTTATGCACCAATCCGAAGCCGGGCGTCTGCCGCTGGAAGATGGGGCCGTGGCGATGGCTTTGCTGTTCGACCAGATCGAACGTCATGCCAACCCGGTCGCGCTGCTGCGCGAGGCCCATCGGGTGGTGACCGACGACGGGGTGTTGGCGATCGTCACCCCAAGGCCCAGGCAGGCGCCGATCGGGATCGATCCACGGGACTGCTACCGTGCGGTGGAGCTATTGGGCCAACTCGGCGCGGTCGGGGGCTGGCAGGTCCTGACCGACCCGCGCCAGGGCAACCCCGATCATCCGTTGATCGTCGTCGTCAAGCGTCTGGCCTTGCCCCAGCAATCAAAGCCCAAGGTGCCCGCCGAGCCCGCGACCGCGGCATGAACCGCCTGGGCAACCACCTGATCCGCACAAACCCCCGCGGCGGCGGGTCACCGGCAGGAAATTATCCAGACCCCTCGATCCGGGTGCCGATGTTTTGTTAGATTTACTCTGGAATATCCGGGCCATGGCGGTTAGGCTCGGGGATCCACACAGCGGTCTGATTCATGAAGATGACCCGACGTGAAATGCTGATGACCGGGCTGGCGCTACTCGCTACGGGCTGCTCGCAGTCCCCGACGAGCCTGGTCCGCCGACCCGGAACGCCCTGGCCCGGGAATCCCAGCATGCCGACCTCCACCTCAAGCGGGACGCCGGCGGTCGCAGCGCCCAGGCCACAAGCACCCAGCCCCACAGCGTCGGCTAACGGGTCCTGGCCGGTCCTGCCGCGCACCTGGTGGACACGCTCGGGGCCGATTCGATCGAAGGTCAACCCGATGAGCGGGGTCAGCCGGATCACCGTCCACCACGAAGGCCACACCCCGGTCTGGTTCACCGATGTGCGCAGCACCCGTGCCCGGCTGGAACAGGTCCGCAACATCCACACACGCGACCGGCGATGGGGCGACATCGGCTACCACTACGTCATCGACCGGGCCGGCCGGGTCATCCAAGGCCGATCGGTCGCCTACCAGGGCGCCCACGTCAGCCAGCAAAACCCGCACAACATCGGGGTCATGCTCCTGGGCAACTTCGAGCAGCAGTCCCCCTCCCAGGCGCAGCTACGGTCGCTTCAGGTATCGCTTCGGCACCTGATGGGCCGGTACCGCGTGCCGGTCAGTCGGGTCTACACCCACCGCGAGCTGGGCCCGACCGTCTGCCCCGGCCGAAACCTCCAGCCACGGGTCGCCTCCCTGCGCTCCAGCGGCGCGCTGGCGTGAGCGAGTCGGGCAAGCCGAAGAATGGAATGGGTGGATGTTAGGATTTTGTTTGACCCCAAAGCTCTTTCCCTGTATAATCTGTCGTACTGGCGTTTGGTTTCTGGGCCGGACTTAACCATGACGCAACTCGCTCCTTTCAACGATTACCGCTATGACTTGGTGCTGGCTTATGTCATGAAGCGCATCAATGCGCTTTTTGACATTTACGACTTCGTCAAGATTCATGCTCTGGTCGATGCGATCCATGTGGCTGAAACTGGCCGTCCAGTAATCGGGGGTACGCTGGAAGCCTGGCCCCATGGCCCGGTCGCCAAGTCCGCTTATGATCGGGCAAGGCGTATCCTTCAGGGGCATGAAGCGAAAGAGTTGTTTGAGGTTGTCAGTTTGAATGGCCCACGCCCCAGCGCAGGGGTAAAGCGTACTTACACGCCTGATACCGATGAGTTCTGCCAATCCGAGTTAGACGCGATGGACGAAGCGTTCCGGTTGTTTAACTCCAAGAGCCATGACGATTTGTACGCTTACTTCCACGACCCCAACACATTCATTGGGTATGCCTGGAAGAAAGCAAAAGACACAAACAGTGATCTATCCTGGCAGGACCTCCTGGATGCATACGAACGACAGAAAGGTTCCCGTCAGAATCTGGCGAGGCTGACACTGGAAGCGACGGGGGCGTGAAGTATACGGGGCCATCTCTACCAGATCGGTGATGACACACACCCGCAAGTCGTTGTGGTTGGATCTTCGGAATCACCCGAATTTTTCTGCATCCCCTGTTTCACTCCCGGACGAAAGTCCATCGAAGCACTGATCCGGGAATTGCAGGCCTCTGGATGGCAACGCGACGAAATCGTCGTTCGCATCAATAATGTGGACCACGTCCGGTTCAAGCCTGGAATCCATGCCAATGAGGAGTCCGAATACTGCCTCTGGCACCGACAATCTTTCTCTGCATCGGCTATCAAGGCCAGCCGATGGATCGGCGAAATGGATGAGTTGGGCCTTGTCAAGATTGTCCGGGGGTTATTGAGAATGGAAAGTCGCAGCAACCACTTGCTCTCACCGAAGGTGATCAAAAAGCTTACGCAATGGATGAAGCAGGCGGCCCCTGACGAATAATAGGGGCCTCCTGATATCAGTAATCTGTAACCGGCGTACAAGTAACCTCCAAGCTGAAGTCCCCATTCGCTGGCGGTTGGCGTACAATGTGGGTATGACCGACACCCAGCAAGTCACCGAGGATGGGCCCGACGCGCAGGCGGCGCAGCCGGTAGAGAAGGCCCAGGAGCCGGCCGTCGAGGCGGACGGGCAAAACGACGCGCCGTTGAGCCAGGAGCAGGCGGATGAGCTTGCGTTGAAGGTCGAGGCGTCGCTATTGACAACCGATCGGCCGATGACCTCGGCGAAGCTCGGCGAGCTGCTGGGCGGATTTGCCATCAAGACAATCCAGGACGCGGCCGACGGGCTGAACAAGGTCTACGAAGAAACCGGGCGGAGCTTCCGGATCGAGAAGGTCGCCGGGGGTTTGCAGGTCCTGACGCTGCCGAAGTACGCGGATGTGTTGTCCGAGCTGCACAAGAGCCGAACACAAACCCGGCTGAGCCCGGCGGCGATGGAAACGCTGGCGATCGTGGCGTACCAGCAGCCGATCATGCGGGCGCAGATCGAGAACATCCGCGGGGTGGCCTGCGGCGAGGTGTTACGCAGCCTGATGGACCGTCACATGGTCAAGATCGTCGGCCGGGCCGAGGAGATCGGTCGGCCGATGTTGTACGGCACGACCAAGGGGTTCCTGGAAGTCTTTGGGCTGTCAAACCTCAAGGACCTGCCTAAGGTCGAGAAGTCCAAGCCCGGCGGCCTGTGACCCGGGCGCAAACCCACAGCCATCCACGGCGGACGTTTGAGCGCCGCGGGATGTGACCTACCTAAGCCAGCAGATGAGGCCAACCGCATTGACCGGCAAATCACACAACGTATGCAAGCCGATGCTGATGTTGGCGGCGCTTTGTCTGGTCGGCTGCCACAGCTATCAATTACAGGGCGTGGTGATCGAGGGCCCAAGTTCGACAGTCCTGGTCGTCGATGAGACCGACCCGCGCCTGTCCGAAGGGGACGCGCTACCGATGGCGTCGGTCGATATCGTGATCGACCCTGACAAGCTTTCACGCAAGTCACTGCCACGGGGTATCTCGGACGTGGACGGGCGGTTCAGCGTCCCGGTGGATGAACCCGGCGCGGGGTTCCTGGAGTACGACATCCGCGTGCTGATCAGACGATCGGGCTTCAACTCGGCGGTGCAGGACCTGCGGATACCCGGCCCGAACAAGCGGCTGCTGATCACGCTGGTCAACGGCGAGGACCTCTACCAGCCCGACCCGCAGGATATCGTCGAGGAGACCCTGGAAATGAGCGAGCCCTATCTGCGGTAAAGCCGTCACAGCGGCCGCGTTCACCCGGCATGATTGATCGGCCAAGTCACCGGCAAGGAGGCCCGCCTGGGGAGGCATGATGGAGAGGTCACGAAGCCGTATCCAGTTCGGTTCGGGCAGCCTGGCCTACTTTGTAGTCACGGCGTTGATCCTGATCGCCGCGGTCTACACCCAGGCGAATCTGTTGTTTTGGGCGTTTGGGTTGGTGGCCGGTGCGCTGGTGGTGTCGTTGCTGGTCACTGGGGTTTCGTTAAGGGGGATCGAGGTTCACCGCCTGGCGCCGACGCGCGGGGTGGCGGGCGAGCCGTTGGTGCTGCGTTATCACCTGGTCAATCGATCCCGGCTGGCGCTGTTCAGCGTGGAGATCATCGAGACGTGGGGCAAGGGCCGCCGCGGCTGGCGTCGTTGCGGGCCATTCGCCGAACACCCGCCGAGGCTCAAGGGCCGGCCGTTTGGGTGGGTCCTGCACCTGGGGCCAAACCAATCGGTCCAGGCGGAAGCCCCCTGCTGGCCCGTGCGGCGCGGGGCCCTGGAGTTTGAGCGGGTCATCGTCCGAAGTAGTTTCCCCTTCGGCATCCTAAACAAGGCGATCGAGTTTACCCAGGCCGGACAAACACTGATCTACCCACCGCTTCGCCGACTAAACCGCCAGACCGCGCTGTCGCTATCCAACACCCAAGTCATCAGCAACAAGCACGCCGACCGCGGCGGCGGGATGGATGAGTTCTTCGGGCTTAGGCCGTACCGCCCGGGCGACAGTTACCGGCTGATCGATTGGAAGCACTCGGCCCGCGGGTCGGACCTGGTGTCACGCGAGATGACCCGCCCCAGGACGCCGAGGATGATGGTCCTGCTGGACCTGCGCGGGGAGGCACAAGACACGTCCGATCCGGCGCAGCCGCCGGGCGACGGATGGCTCGATGCACAGGAAGAGGCGATCAACCTCACCGGGTCGCTGATCCGTGAGGCGTACCTGCACGGCATCCATGTCGGGCTCGCGGTAGCCGGTGCGGACAGCCCTGTGTTGCCGATGCACAACAGCCTGGCGCACCGCCAGCGCCTGCTGGACAGCCTGGCGCGGCTGACACCGGACCCGACATCGAGCGCCTCCCAGCCCTTGCCCGCGCCCCCGACCGTCGTCGTCCGGCCCCAGTGGCCCCCGCCACCAAACCGCCCGGGCCCCTCGGCGAGTATCACCTACCTCGGCCGAGGTGATCGCGCATCCAGGCACACGCCAGGCGAGGCAGACAAGTCGGCCAGGCGCGGCGGCGCACCAGTCGGAGCCGCTCACACATGACCGCGAGGCCGTCAATCCTATGGATCTTTCTCAGACATTCAGCCGCATCGCGTTCTACCAGATCCTCCTGGGGATCGTGACGTTCTGCTTCGCCGAGGCGAACCCGGGGATGCTGCTGGTCGCCGGATCGCTGGTGGTGTTGTCGCGTTACATCACGGATGGCCCGTGGGGCAGGCCCCTGCCTCGGTGGGCGATCAACCTCGCGGCCCTGGGCACGCTGGCGTGGTGGGTGTCCGAGTGGTTTAGCGGTCCGCACAACATCATCATCACGATGGGCCACTTCACCATGTGGCTGCAGATCTTGCTGCTGTATGCGCGAAAAACCAACCGGGAGTACGGCCAACTGCTGATGCTCAGCCTCCTTCAAATGATCGGTGCCAGCGTGCTGAGCGTGTCGATCATCTACGGGGCCCTGCTGGGGGTCTACTGTGTGCTGGCGCTGCTGACCTTTCTGACGTTCCAACTCAAGAGCAGCAGCGACCGGGTGTACGAGGCGAACCGATCGGCGGCATCGGATCAACGCCGGGTCGGCAGGCCCGACCCCGTGGTCGGCCGAGGCTACCGGTGGCAGTTCCGCAGCGCAACCACGATGATCGCCGTGATCTGCGCGGCGCTGGCGGTGGCTGTGTTCATCGCGATGCCCCGGTCTATTGAATCGTCTCTGCTGGGTGACACCGGCGAAGGTCTGAGCCCCAAGCATGTGGGTTTCAATCCGCAGGTCAGACTCGATGGCAAGCCGATCGCAGGCGGCAGCCACGTGCCGGTGATGAACCTGCGGGTCGAGCTGCACGGCGAACCGATCAGCAGCCGTTCCTGGCTGATGCGCGGCGCGGCGCTGGACACCTACGACCCTTTCACACACACCTGGAAACGCAGCCCCGAAGCGGTCAGCACCGACCGCCGGCTGCGGGTCAACAAGCGGGGACTGACCCTGGCGCACCTGCCCCAAAATGTCCCGATCGTTCACGCATACATCACCCTCAGGCAGATCAACCACCGCAACCTGTTCACCTACCTGCCGATGACGCACTTCCAAAGCGACGGCATCTCCTCGGCCGTGTTCAGCCCCAGGGACCGACAGTTATCGTCCAGCGGACCGGTCTTGAGTGCGCTGATCTACACCCTCCGCTGGCCCCTGTTTAACATCCGGGACCTGGACAGGCGATACACGGACCTGGAGCAGCCCGCTTTCAATGAACCGATGATGCTCCAGCCCAACATGGTCACTTTCGACCAGGACCAATACGCCAGGGGTTGGCCGGTGCAAGGCCCACGGATCAGAAGCTACACCCTGGGCGTGTTGTCCGAGCTGGGTATGAGCCGTGACCCCTTCGCCAAGTACGACCCCGCCGACGCCCGGATCGCCGAGGTGTTGGCCGACCACCTCCGCAGCACCTGCAACTACACGATGGACAGCCGCAGGGCCGATCCCGAAGCCGAGCCGATCATCGAGTTCCTTTTCGGCTCACGCAGCGGACACTGCGAGCTGTTCGCCTCCTCCCTGGCGGCGATGACCCGGTCGATCGGCATGCAGGCACGGATCGTCACCGGGTTCCGCGCAAGCGAGTTCAACCAGATCGGCGGCTACTACATCGTTCGCCAGAGCGACGCCCACGCCTGGACCGAGGTCAACCTCGGCTCGGGCTCGGGCTGGCGCAGTTACGACGCGACCCCGGCCGCGGAGATCGACCGTCAGGCTCGCCAGCAGCGCACGTGGATGACCTCTCTCCGCGAGGCCTATGAACACCTCGAGTTCGGCTGGATCCGGTCGATCGTGGCATACGACGTCGGGGCTCGCAGGGCCCTGCTGTCAGGGCTCAACGCCAAGCTGGCCAAATCCGTCCGCGATGACAAAGCCTGGCTTGGGCAGATCGTCACCTTCGTCCGGCTGCTGCCCATGGCCTGGCAACTGGATAAAACCAATACCGCCAAAGCTGTCGGCACGGTGGTGTTTGTGGCGGTCGTCAGCGTCTTCCTGATCCGCCTGGTCGTCATCCGTCGCAGGCGGATGACGGCCCTGAAACTCGCCGCCCTGCCGCCGGTCCACCAGCGGGCCCTCGCCAAGCATCTGGCTTTTTATATGGATATGACCGCGCTGCTCAGACGCCACGGCTACATCAGGCCCAGCTGGCAGAGCCCGCGGTCATACGCCGAGGATCTGGCGCGGAACCTGCCCGGCCGGATGGACCCCGCCGTGACCCTTACCGACCTGTTCTACCGGGTCCGTTTCGGGCTGCACACGCTGGATGAACAGCAGCGCCGACGGGCCAAGGTCTACCTCCGCCAACTGGAAAAGGCCCTGTCAGGACCGCCACGGGCCTGATCGAACCAGCCGATGAGCCCATCCAAGCCTACTCGCACCCATCTTCCTGGCCCATTAGAATGTGTGGTCCGGTGCGATCAGCCGGTATCACCACTGGACCCTTGCCCCGATGCCCACACCACCAGAAAACCCCGGGAAACCGCCGACCGGCTCGGTCGAACCAGACTCCCGGGCTGGGCATGTTCAGGACCCTCAGACGACGGACAATAGTGCCCCCCCCAGTGGTCATGGGGCCGGTGGTCAAACCCCGCATCCGCCCCCGGCCTCGGCGCACACGCCGCCACCCGTCCCCGTCGCACCCGCCGTCGCCGGTCCCGGGCAGACCCCGGGCAAGGCCGCGTCGACATCGGGGCCCGACCGGCCCATGGCGTGGCTGATCCTGGTGGCCCTGCTGGCGATCAGTGCCGTGCCGATCTTCACGAACCTTGGGCGGGCGCAATCGGCCGATCCCGCGGAAGCCGGCCACCTCGCCCTCGCCGTCGAAACCTGGCGTAACCGCCTCGAGATGTACCACGGGGATATCTCCCTGGAGTCCCTGGCTCCGATCGCGCAGGGCCAACCACAACTGGACCAGCCCCCGGGGTTTGTCTGGCTGGATCAACTGGCGTTCGCGTCGCTGGACCCGCTGACCGTGACGGAAAAAGACTTGCTCTACCAGGGTCGGCTGCTCACGGCGATCTTCGGGATGCTGACCCTCGCGGCCGTGTTCTGGGCCGGCTTCTCCGTCGGGGGGCTGGTCACTGCCAGCTTCTCGGCTATGGTCTGCCTCTCGTGCCCTGCCTTGGTGTATTTCGCCCGGTCGGGCACGCCACAGATCGCGATGGTCGGGCTGGAAACCCTGGGCATCGCCTCGGCGATGTGGGCGCTTCGGCCGTTACGGCCGGCACCGTCACTGCCCCGCCAGGGCATCGGCTGGTTTGTCTGTGGCGCGGCCCTGGGGATGGCCGTGCTGACCGCCGGGCCCGTCGCCATTCCGATCGTGCTTGGCCCGATCCTGGTTATCTCGATCATGTGCCCCAATCGCATCAGCCACCTTCTGGGCCTGATCGCCGCCATCTTCATCGCGGCCCTGATGGTCATGCCCTGGGCGGTGTATGTCCACGGACAGGACACGCACATCTGGGAGCGCTGGGTAGCCGCCTTGTGGCCGGAGGGTATGGCGGGCCCGGGATGGGGCCGGGCGGTGGTCGACCGCGGCCTGCTGCTGCTGGTCCTGGTGCTGCCGTGGACCCTTTGGCTGATCGGGTCGCTGGCGCAGCCGTTCAGCGCCTCGTCATCAGGCGTGCGTCGGCGAGTCTTCATCGGCTGGGCGTGGTTCCTTTGCGTGTCGCTGATGGTCCTCACCGGGCCCGTGGACGGGCACGTCGGCGGGCTGCTGCCGGTCCTGCCTGCCGCCGCGATCCTGATCGGTCAGTCACTTCGGCTTTACAGTGACCGGTCCGCGGAGGCCCGGCACGCCCGGATCTGGCGCTTCACACGCTGGCCGCATCTGGTGCTGATTGGGCTCGCTTCGCTGGCGTTGCCCGCGATCATGTATTTCCAATCACCCCTGGTCGATCAAGGCAGGCTGACCGGGCCGATCGTCGCAACGATGCCCTGGTATTACTGGCTTGGGATGGGCGCGAGCCTGCTGATGATCTGGCTGCTGAGTCTGCGCTACGCCTTGCGGCACTACCCCGGCAGGACGCTGGTCTGCTGGTCGATGTGGGTCGTCGTTCTCATGAGTGTCAGCCTGATCCCCCTGACACGCGGGCCGCTGATGAATCCGCCGCCCAGCGCACCGGACCCGGTACCCGCCGAACAAACGGCTATGATGCCCGCCGAATCATGACGACCGCCAACACAATCCAAACCCCCGCCACCGCGGCGCTGTCCATCATCGTGCCCGCGCTCAACGAGCAGGACAACGTCCGCCCGCTGATCGAGCAGGTCGGCAAGGCCATGAGCGATGCACGGATCGACTTCGAGCTGATCATCGTTGACGATGGCTCGACCGACCAGACGCTGACGCGCCTCAAGGAACTGCAGGCCGATCGGCCCTGGCTGCGCGTGCTGCACCGGCCGGCGCCCCGCGGCCAATCCGCCGCGATGCACGCCGGGATACAGGCCGCCCGTGGCCGGTGCATCGCCACCCTCGACGCCGATTTGCAAAACGACCCCGCCGATCTGCCCAATATGCTTGCACGGATCGACTCAGGTGAAGCCGACATGGTTCAGGGCGACCGTTCGGCCAACCGCAACGACCACGCGATACGCAAGATCGGCAGCATGATCGGCCGAAAGGCCCGGCTGTGGATCCTCGGTGACCCGGTCCACGACACCGGTTGCTCGGCCCGCGTCGTCCGCGCCGAGATCGCCAAACAGTTCCCCCTTCAATTCAAAGGCATGCACCGGTTCATGCCGGCTTACGCACGCATGCTCGGGGCGCAGATCGTTCAGGTCCCGGTCAACCACCGAGCCCGGCACGCGGGCTCGACCAAGTACGGCTTGGGCCTGCTTAGCCGGGGCCCGGCCGGGCTCTTGGATCTCTTCGCCGTGCGATGGATGATCCGCCGGTACCGAGACTGCTCGACAGACCTTGTTAGCAACGATGACACACCTCGGAGAACGCTGTGAAACGCCGCTACATGGTCATCGGCTTCGTCGTGATCGCCGTGCTGGGCGTGGGGTTCCTCTCCTGGCAAATGCGCCCGGACCAGTGGTCGCCCGGCGTCGCCATCCACGACACACCCGCCATGGTCGAGTCGACCAGGCTTATCGCCACAGACGACGAAAACCCCTCACCGACCTACCACGTCACCTACCTCGACGGCGAGACGCAGCGGATGACACCCGAGCAGTACGCCCTGCTTCTGCTTCAAAGAAACGACACGCGGTCGTTCACCTTCAGGCTGCTGAACATCTCCACGCCTTTCGGCATCGCCTGGGTGGTGCTGGGGCTGCTCGGGCAGGTCCTGTTCACCGGCCGGATGATCGTCCAGTGGCTTGCCAGCGAAAAGTTGCAACAGTCCGTCGTGCCCCCGGCGTTCTGGTGGATGAGCCTGATCGGCGCGTCCATGCTGATCACCTACTTTATCTGGCGCAAAGACATCGTCGGGTTCCTGGGCCAGGGCGCCGGCTGGTTGATCTACGGCCGAAACCTCTGGATGATCTACCACCCGCGGGCAAAGAAAGACGCCTGAGATGCCCGACGTCAAACGCATCCTCGACGCCAACGCCAACCGCGCCCGTGAAGCGATGCGGGTTATGGAGGATGCGGCGCGGTTTGTGCTCGACGACAACGACCTGTCGCGCCAACTGAAACAACTCCGCCACGACCTGGCCGAGGCACTGTCGAAGATCCAAGGCCTGTCGGCCTGGCGCGACACGCCCGGGGATGTCGGGACAAAGATCACCACCGAAAGCGAGATGACCCGCGGCGGCGTAGCCGACACCGCCGCCGCCGCCGGAAAACGGCTCAGCGAGGCCCTCCGCTCGCTCGAAGAGTACGGCAAAACCCTCGGCGACGCCGCTTGCGGCTTAGCGCAGACTATTGAATCACAACGCTACCGCGGCTACGCCCTGGAGCAGCAACTCAACACCGCGCTAGGAACCGGCATAGCTAAGCAGTGGCGCCTCTGCGTCCTCATCAGTGAATCCCTCTGCCCGGACGGCGACTGGATGCGCGTCGCCAAGGCAGCGATCGAAGGCGGCGCCGTCTGTATCCAGCTGCGAGAAAAAGAATTCGACGCAGGCGAACTGCTATCACGCACACGCGAACTCGTCGCCCTGTGCCGCCCCAATGGTGTCAGCGTCATCATCAACGACCGCCCGGATGTCGCGCTACTCGGGGACGCCGACGGCGTACACCTGGGCCAGACAGACCTGCCCTGCGCCGAGGCACGCAAACTCGTCGGCAAACAACTCATCATCGGTGTCAGCACTTGCAACCTCGACCAGGCCAAACAGGCCCAGCAAGACGGCGCCGACTACTGCGGCGTCGGCCCGATGTTCCCCACCACCACCAAACACAAACCCATCATCGCCGGCCCGGCATATCTCAAAGAATACCTCGCCTGGAACAAACTCCCCCACCTCGCCATAGGTGGGATCACCCCGGAAAACCTCGGCGAGCTAACCGGCGTAGGGGTTAAAGGTATCGCGGTCAGTTCGGCGATCTGCGGAACCGAAGACCCCCTGGCGGTCGTGCGACAACTGCTTACTGAGATAACTAACTGACTACCAGTCCGCTGGCATTGCACCTGAAAGCACCATGCACGAGTGGGTTTTCCACGCCTACTTGGCAAAGGCTTTTACCATAGCGCCGGCGAAGTATTCAGCTTTGAAGTGCACGACCCCAGTAAGATGATGGGTTTCAACGAATACACCAGTGAAAACCGGAAGTGGACCCACTGGGCATTGTTAGATTAATTCAAAATGATAGATGAAAATCAGATCGTCCCGGTGCGTTGGGCGCGTCGGCCGGGGCCTAGCGGGCCGCGCTGCTCTTGCTCGGGAGTCGGCGCAGCGCCGGGGGATTGCGGATTGCCGACGAGGTCGGCGTTGGTCTTGAAGCGCTCGAGCGCCTTGAGTAACTGCTCGACCTGCTGGGGCGGGGGCATATTTAACAGCCTACGGCGCAGGGCGGTCATGGTGTTCAGCTCGTGCTCGGCGATGAGCTTGTCTTCCTTGCGGGTGCCGCTGGCGGCGAGGTCGATCGCGGGGAACAGGCGTTGCTCGGCGATCTTGCGGTCGAGGATCAGCTCCATGTTCCCGGTGCCCTTGAACTCCTCGAAGATGACCTGATCGCCTCGGCTGCCGGTGTCGACAAGCGCGGTGGCGATGATGGTCAGCGAGCCGCCTTCCTCGAAGCGCCGCGCAGCGCCGAAGAGCTGTTTGGGGATAGCCAGCGCGCCCGCGTCGAGTCCGCCGGAGAGGGTGCGCCCGGTGCCCTGCATGTTCGGCGCGGTGTTAAACGCCCGGCCCAGGCGTGTCAGCGAATCCATCACGACGACGACGTCCCTGCCCATCTCCGCCCAGCGCTTGCAGCGATCGATCGCGAGCATGGCCATCGCGCAGTGCTTCTCGGGTGTGTGGTCATTGCTGGAGGCCCAGACGGTGCAGGGGACGTTGCGCCTGAAGTCGGTGACTTCCTCGGGTCGTTCATCGATCAGCAGTGCGATCGTTTCGATCTCGGGGTGGTTGCGTGCGACCGAGCCTGCGATGTTCTGGAGCAGGATGGTCTTGCCGGCCTTGGGCGGGCTGACGATCATGCCGCGCTGCCCGTACCCGATGGGGCAGAACAGGTCGATCAGCCGGCAAGCCGGGGGACAGTCGGGGTATTCCAGCGTGAGCCTGGGTTCGGGATCGACGGTGGTCAGGTCCTCGAACTTGCGAGCCTGCTTGAGGAATTCTTCGGGGTCCATCCCCTCGATCGAGATGACCTTGTCGACGCGCAGGGCGTTGGGTGCGATGGCGTCGATCTTGGGCTTCTTGGTCTTGCGGTTCTTGCCCTTGCCTTTGCGCCCGCCCTGGGGTTGCTGGTTGTTCCCCCCGCCGCCGCCCATGGGCTTGCCCAGTTCGACCTCCAGCCTCAGACCCGGGCGCAGGTCGTAGCGGTCGATGTCCTTGGCCTGAACGACCGGGTCGTTGGGCGAGGAGACGTAGGTCTGGTCTAGCTCGCGTAGTCGGCCGTCGGCACGCTTGCCGATCTCCAGTATCCCGGTCGCTGTTTGCATATGGATCTGCTTGTGGGGGCGCCGTCATCTCAAAAAATGCGGCGCCGAGGCGAAAAAAAAACTATCGGCCGATGTGTGATCGACCAAGGGGCGGTCGGCCCCAAACACGCTCAGTCAACGGGATGCGTGAACGAACCCAGTCAATTGGCCCTTTATGAGGCGCCAGGGGTTCCAGACACGTCACCTCCAACACGTTCGGGTTGTGATACCCAAAAAGCCGGACCCACGTCACGCCTGCACCGCTACGGTCTCGGCCGGGCATGTCTGGCGGTTGGCCCCGGCTTGTGCCGGTGGTAACCGCGGATCGGGCGTCCCACGTGCATTTCAAACTTGGATCCCGACCCGCTGTGAACCGCCAATCATCATGCCGCGGCGGGGTCCGGTTGTCCTTTGCGATTCGACCATGCCCAAATGGGCCCCGGTCGCTGTGGGAGATGCCCCATTTGTACCCCCTTCGGTCAATTCAGGCAAGCCCCCCAGCCCATATATCTGATCCGAACCCAAATTTTCTCCCCGCACAACCTGCGGGGGGTCCGGATAACCACCCGCCTTGGGCCGCCCATGCTGGCAAACCCTGCCCAGGCGATGCCGTATTATACCCAGCCAGATAACGGTATTTCCATAGGGCAGACACCCCCAGATGACACACTACAGCTTGCTGGCTCTTTACTGCTTCCTGGTCCTGCTGGCCTCACTGGCCGGCGGGCTGATCCCCCTGCTGATTCGACTGAACCACCGGCGGATGCAACTGGCGATCAGCCTCGTCGCCGGGTTCATGCTCGGCGTCGCCCTGCTGCACCTGCTGCCCCACGCGATGATGGCTATCCCGGCCTACACGGCGGTGCGGTGGCTGGTCGTGGGGCTGATGGCCATGTTCTTCCTGGAAAGGTTCTTCTGCTTCCACCACCACGACGCCCCGGACGAGAACCCGCCGGCGGGCGCAGAAGCTGTGACCGACGGACCGGCATGCCCGGCGTGTGACCAAGAGCCGTCTGGGCCGGCGCACGGGCACGAACACCGCCTGGGCTGGGGCGGCGCGGCGGTCGGGCTTTCGATCCACAGCCTCATCGCCGGCGCTGCGTTGGCGGCGTGCATACACACCGAGGCCGGCGGCGACGGTATCCACGTAGGCTGGCCCGGGCTGGCGGTCTTCCTGGTCATCCTCCTGCACAAGCCGTTCGACTCCCTGACGCTCGGAACGCTCATGGCCGCGGGCGGCTGGTCCGTCCCGATGAGACACCTAGTCAACGCCCTGTTCGCGCTGGCGGTGCCGTTGGGTGCCGTGCTGTTTTACCTGGGGCTTGCGAGCGTCGACATCGAATCCAGCCAGGTTGTCGGCGCGGCGGTGGCGTTCAGCGCCGGGGTGTTCCTGGTCATCTCGTTAAGCGATCTGCTGCCGGAATTGCAGTTCCACCACCACGACCGGGCCTCGCTCTCCGCGGCGCTGCTGCTGGGGGTCGCGCTGGCCTGGACCGTCAGCCACATCGAGGCCAGATCCCACGCGCACGAACAAAGCCCCACCTCCACTTCGATACAAGCCGACGACCCCGCAAAAGCCCCCGGCCCAGACGACCACGCCGGGCACGCTCACTGACCATAGTTTTGATGTTCCATCGCCGGGTGTGCTACCATTTCGCGCTTGGCTAAGCAGAACCACACACACGCTGACAGCACCGGCCGGCCCGCCCCCGGCGGCGGGGACGTGCGCACGGTTTCGTTCGTGAGCCTGGGCTGCCCGAAGAACCTGGTGGACTCCGAGAAGATGCTGGGGCTGCTCGCCGAGGACGGGCTCACCCCGGTGTCGCACGGCCAGGACACCGACGCCGTCGTGATCAACACCTGCGGTTTCCTCGAAGCCTCCAAAGACGAGTCGATGCAGGAGATCGAGCAGGCCGCAAAGCTCAAGCGGGCGGGCAAGATCAAGAAGCTGATCGTCGCAGGCTGCCTGGTCCAGCGCCACCGGGCGAAGATGCTCGATTGGTGCCCGGACATCGACGCGCTGATCGGCGTGTTCGACCGCGACCGGATCGCCCAGGCGGTGCGCGGTGAGAGGCCTGCGCAGAAAGACGTCGGGGCCGACCTGCCGATCTATTCGAGCATCGCCGCCAACGCCACGATCGCCAAGCAGACCCGCGGCGTCGACTCGACCGGATACTTCGAGGACGACGGCGCACGACTCAGGCTCACCCCCCGGCACTACGCATACATCCGCATGAGCGAGGGCTGCAACCAGAACTGCACCTTCTGCACGATCCCCTCGATCCGCGGGAAGATGCGATCTAAACCCGTCGGCGCGTTTATCAAAGAGGCACGTGAACTGCTCGCCGACGGCGCGTTCGAGCTGAACCTCATCGGGCAGGACACCACCAGCTACGGACAGGACATCGGCTACGACGCCCCCCAAGAAGGGCTGGTGGGTTTGCTCACGCAGTTAGACAAGCTCGCCGCCGAGCACGGCGGGGCATGGCTTCGTCTGATGTACGCCTACCCCTCCAAGTTCACCGACGAGATGATCGACGCCATCGCCAACCTGCCCAACATCGTCAAGTACATCGACATGCCCCTGCAGCACATCAACGACCGCGTGCTCGACACCATGCGCCGCCACACCGGCCGAAAGCTCATCGAAACACTACTGAATAAACTCCGCGACCGCGTGCCGGGGATCGCGCTGCGCACCACCTTCATCACCGGGTTCCCCGGCGAAACCGATGCCGAACACCGCGAGCTGGTCGACTTTGTCCGCGACTTCGGCTTCGATCAGATGGGCGTGTTCCCCTATTCCCCAGAACCCGGCACGCCCGCGGGTTCGCTGCATCAGGAAGGCGGGGCCGTGTCCGATGAGATCGTTAAGCAGCGGCTCGACGAGCTGATGGGGGCGCAGCAAGACGTGGTCTTCGAACGCCACGCCCAGATGTCACAGCGCCAGCCCGAGGTCGACGTGCTGATTGATGCGACGACCGACAGCACCATCGAGGCCACGGACGGCGTCACACCAGGCGGCCGGCTCTACGAGGGACGCACACAAGCCCAGGCCCCGCAGGTCGACGGCGTCACCTACGTCCAGTCTCAAAGTGAACTGAGCCCCGGCGAACTCATCCACTGCAAGATCATCGCGTACGACGGCTACGACCTGATCGCCGCCCCGCTGGCAGAGCTCAACAAGACCACGCCCCTGAACGTGATCCGCTGACCCAAGCCGCTTGCGGCTTAGCTTCCCCGTCCCTCTTTTTGCCCCCCATTGCCGCAAAAACACCTGAAACCACCGGCGCAACCCCGGTTATCGGACGGTTTGAACATTTTCTTTTTGAACCCGGTTCAAACGCCTTGGATATCGCTTTGGCTGTGCTATCGTTGTCAGTGGTGGGAGCCCGGCCGCCAGTCGGCTTGTCGGGCCCTGAAAAACAAGGACAAGGAGCATGTCAGCGCCCCCGCCGCGCCAACCCGGGCAGGCCGCGCCCACGCCGATCAGCCCCGGCCGTGGACAACAGCCATCCCGCGCGCAACGCCGCCCGGCGATTGATGCTCACCCGCCAAAAGGCCCCGGCAGGTTCCGCCGTCTGCGCCTGACCAGCGCGTCTGAACCGAAGATCAAACCCGCCCCCCGGGCGACCCCGATGCAAGGCACCGCCGACCCGCGCTGGGTCTTGGCCGTGCGCACCGCAGAGGTCCTCGAAGGCGATATCCTCCGGCCCGAGCACCGCGAAAAAATTATCCGCATGGCGAAGCTCTTTGGCCTGACCCCGTTCGACGCGAACATGATCATCGCCATCGTCCAGGACCAGGCCCGCCGAGGCATCGCCCCGCACCTGTGCCCCACCGCCGGCGAGCCGCAGCTGCGCATGATCACCCCGCCGCGCCGGATCACTTTGTTAGATCACCTCAAGAGCCGCTACGGCCTGACCCTCGCCGTGCTGATGAGCGTCACCCTCATCATCGAAGCTCTGCTGCTGTGGTGGGTGTTCTAGCGTCCCACCGACGCCGCGCCGCCATCACCGGGTTGTTGTCGCTATCGGGCACGTCTATACTCAATCGATGAGACCATATCGATTAATTGTTCTTGCAAGCGCACTGGCCATCGCCCTGCTGGTTCAACCCGCCGCGGCAGAAACCTATCAGTCACAAGACAACGCCGGCTCTATCGAGTTCGATTTCCCGGGCATCTCGGATGAGCCGTTCGATCCGACCGAGCAGTGGGTGGACCCGCTGATCACCAAACAATTCGGCTTCGAGGCGCCGGGAGCCTCTGCCGTGCTGGTTTCTACCCTGGTCACACCCGGCCCGGGGGCGCAAGACAGCCTGATCGACGGTGTCCAGGCCAGGCAGGAACCACTCATGCAGGCCCTTGGAGAAGAACACTTCATCGCGCGGCGATTCCAGGCCGGCGATGACGACATCTTCGAGGTAATCATCCTCAACGAACAGCAGGAGGGGGACGTTCCGTTTGGGCTTCCCGAGGACGAGAGTACAGACGGGCTTGAGACGGTGGGTATCAACCAGGCGCTCGCCCGCGAGGGCAGACTGATCGAGTTGGCCGTCCACCTCACCAAGCAGGACGGCGAAGACCGCGAGGCGTTGATCGCACGCGCCAGGAACATCTGCGATACCTGGCGGGCTTCGCTGAAGATCCTCCCGGCGGAGCCTTGGGAGCCGAAGCTGGCCGACCCACCCGAGGGCTATAGCTGGTGGTTGTGCCCATTAACCAAGACCGTTCTGCTTAAGCCTGCCGGCTGGCACACCAAAGTAGACCTGCAGCAAGGGACCTTCGGCTACTTCATCTCGAAAGAAAATATCGACGAGCAAGGCGCGTTCCTGACCGGCTTGACGGTCAACGTGGTGCCCGCGGCCGACCGACGATTCGGGATGCCGACCCCCCAGGCCCTGCCCGCGCTCATGGCGCAGATAATGAAAGACCGGCAGGTCGTGAGTGAGCCTCAGGGCAATGATCAGGGCCCGTTCGCCATGTACAACGTCACCTTGATAGATGAGGACAAAGAGGACGGGGCCTTTGTGACCTTTAACCTGCTGATGGCCAACAAAAAAACCGGGACGCTCTACATCGTGATATTCGAGGCCCCGGCAAGCGAGTGGGAACAGGCGTGGCAGATCGGGACACCCATCCTGCAACAACTGACATTCTCGCCCAATATTTAATCAGGGCCTTGGGAAGCTAAGCGGGCTGAGACTCTGACGCTTTTGCCGGGGTAGGTCAGACGCCGCCTGCTGATCATAAACACGCCGAAACCAAGCAGCGCCGCCGTGGCGGGTTCGGGCACGTTGCTTAGCGCTTCGGGCGGCGGCGGGGTGCCGGCGTTCCAGTTGCCCAGGATCAGGTTCAGGTCTTCGATCCCGACGAACCCGTCGCCGGTGATATCGCCGCGGACCTGGTTGCCGGCCGGGACGGTCTGGTTCCAGTTGCCCAGGACAAAGTTCAGGTCTTCGATCCCGACGAAGCCGTCGTGATCCATGTCGCCTTCGAGGAAAGGTGTCGCCAGTTCGAACGTGAAACTACCCAGCGGGATATTCCCCGGCAGAAGCACGTTGTCCAGCAGGCTGATCGGCTTAGGCGGATTCTCCAGGGGCCCGAACAGCTCGAAGGCCTCGGCCGAGCGGGTCCCGGCGTCGTAGGTAAAGATATCCACGACGACCTTGTTGCGCCATATCCCGTTCTCGCGCAGGTCCAGCCCGGAGACGCCGACAAACCAATCGGGGCTCGGGCCGATCATCGACATGATCGAAAGCAACGGGTGCGTGTCGTCCATATCCAACAAGGTCACGGTCCACGAGGTGGATGGGTTGGTCAGAAAGTTCCACCAACTCCACGAGGCGTCCCCCGCCGAGATCGCGGCCTGCGCATCGGCCTGGTACTTGATCAGGTCGCCGGTCTCCGCCATCTGTTTAACCGCGGGGCTGGCCAACTGCCCCGGCGCCCAGAGCGTATATTGCTCGCTGTGCGCCAGGAACGCCATAATGGAAAAGTGCGGCCCGACATTGGCGGGGAAGACCCCGGGGTGGGTCGCCTCGCTCCATGTGTTGGCAACCGTGATGTCGTACCGGACGGTGCCGCTTTGAGCCAGGGCCTGGCCCGTGCCGCTGAATGACAGGACCAACACCATGACCGGAGAAAAAAACCAACCGTGTAGCTTCATATGGCCCGCCCAGACTCGGATGAAGAAAAACGAAACGACAACTCACGAAACTCCAATATTAACATTTACCCTGGCCGGATATCAAACAAAATAGGCTCATGCGGTGAAAATAGGTCGCAGGCGCCGGCCATACGGCTGCTTGCAGGCAACAGCAGGGGGTGATTGAAGCTCAAGGCCGGCGGGACGCCGACCCGCGTGTTAGCCCAAAGGGTTGAGATCGGCGATCTGCGATTATCCAATAGCAGACACACACGACATTCGGAACACGACCCGGATAATAAGGACGCCCCAGTGGCGCGTTGAGTCGGCCGGTCCTTGGCGGTACTGTTTACCCGGGCGGCCGGCTGGTGTGGGTTTGGAGCGGGGTAGGTGAGCCATGACCATCGAAGCGAACGAACAACCCGCCGTGGATACGTGGGAAGCGCCGATGCTGGTCGATGCGCACGTCCACCTGTACGACTGCTTCGACCGGACCACGTTCTTTGATGCGGCGCGGGCGAACTTCCAGGCGGCGGCGCTTGGGCTAGGGCTTACGGGGGACGCGCCGGGCTGCTTGATGCTGGCCGAGACCGCCAACGACCACGCGTTCGAGTCACTGATCGCCCAGCACGAGTTCGACCACGGGCGCTGGCGGTTCCATCCGGCAAGCGAAGGCCGATCATTAATTGCGGCGCAGGGCGGCCAAGACGTGCTGGTCGTCATCGCCGGGCGGCAGATCGTTACACGTGAGGGGCTGGAGGTGTTGGCTCTGTGCTGCAACGAACAGTTCACCGACGGGCGTGTGGCTGAACATACGATCGAGAAAGTGATCGAGGCCGGCGGTTTACCCGTGCTGCCTTACGGCGTAGGCAAGTGGCGCGGGGCGCGGGGCAAGCTGGTCGACCGGTTGCTCAGCGGTCCGCTTGGCAGCCGTTTGTGCCTGGGCGACAACGCGGGCCGGCTCAGGCTCAGCGCAGCGCCGAAACAATTTCAAGATGCGCGGCGACACGATGTGTGGGTGCTGCCGGGCACCGACCCCCTGCCGCTACCCGGTCAGGCCTGCAATGCGGGCAGGTACGGGATGGCGCTCGATGGCTCGGTGGACCGCGCGATGCCGGCGGCGTCCATCAAGCGCCTGATCGAGACCCGCGACCGCCAGCCCGACACCTACGGGCGGACGGCAGGCCTGGGGGGATTCCTGTCGGCTCAACTGCGGATGCAGCTGCGCAAGCGCCTCGGCAAGCGAGCCTAGCGCCCTTCTAAGTGAAGGATAACGCCGATACAGACGGCTATTATTGGACCTGTCGATCAGTCTAGCCGCGGTGACGCGCACAGGCCGATGTATGAATGACCGGGCCGTCAACCCCGCCTCGCCGATAGGTTGGCCCGGGGATGAACCCCCGAAATGAACCCGGCTCTTACGCGAGAACGGACCGTCGATCACGATGACTTTCACCCTGACGCCCAAGCCATCCCACCGAGACACTTTCGACCGTGACGGAGCGCCGCGTTGAAGATCCTGTTCCTGGCACCCCAGCCATTTTTCACCAACCGAGGCACGCCGATCGCGGTGCGCGCGGCGCTGCAGGCGCTGTCTCAGCAGGGCCACACAATCGACGTGCTTTCCTACCACGAGGGCGAGGACGTCCGGATCGACGCCGTGACCCACCACCGCACGGCCCACCCGCCGCTGGTGAAGAAGATCCCGATCGGGCCGAGCTGGCAGAAGGCCGTCTGCGACCTGTTCATGCTGTGCAAGGCCGTGTCCATGGCGCGGCGCAACAGCTACGACGTGGTCCACGCCGTGGAGGAGTCGGCGTTCATCGCCTGGCTGATCCGGGCGCTGTTTGGCGTGGGGTACATCTTCGACATGGACTCACTGATGAGCCTACAGATCGTGGAGAAAAACAAGCTTTTTACCCCGATCGCCTGGGTGTTTGCCTGGATGGAAAGGCGCACGGTGCGCAGGAGCCTGGGCGTGTTGGCGGTGTGCCCGGCCCTGGTCGATGAGGCGATGAGATACCACCGGGCCGGCAACGTCGCGCTCTTGCCGGATATCCCCTTCACCGGCAGCGACGACACCACCTTGCCTCAATCGTTGACCCAGGCCACCGGCACAAGGCTGATGTATGTCGGGAACCTGGAAAGCTACCAGGGCATCGGCCTGATGCTGGACGCCTTCTCAAAAGTCGCCGACAAGCACCCCGATGCCGTGTTGCTGATCGTCGGCGGCTCGCCCGAGCACATCGAGCAATACAAGGCCCACGCCGGTCGGCTGTTTGAGCTGGACCGCGTGCGGTTTATTGGCCCGGTCCCGATCGACAGCCTCGGAGCCGTGCTGAGTTTCGCCGACATCCTTGTCTCGCCCAGGACACAGGGCAACAATACCCCCATGAAGGTCTACAGCTACCTGCAATCGGGCAAGCCCGTCCTGGCCACGAGGCTGCCGACGCACACCCAGGTGATGGATGACGAGGTCTGCGTACTGGTCGAGCCTGACCCGGAGGCGATGGCGCAGGGGATGGGCCGTCTGATCGGATCGGATCAACTGCGTCAGGAAATCGGCGATGCCGGCCGAACCTACGTCCAGCGGGAGTTCAGCGAACAGCGGTTCCGACAGCGACTGTTAGATTTTTACAACACACTGCCCGGCCTTAGCCGATCTAAAACAAGCGGCGGACACAGCCCAAACACCGCGTGAGCCCTGCGACCATACAGGGCCAAGCGACACATACCGGCGGGCCGTCCGCGGAAGACCGGAAGTAGCCGGGGCAAGCGAGAAGCGATTGATGCAAGTACTGGTGACAGGCGCAACAGGGTTCACGGGAGGCAGGCTGGCGGTCACGCTGGCAGCGCACGGGCACCGGGTCCGCGCGATGGCGCGCAAGGGCTCGGACACCTCGTTCCTGGATGGCCACGACATCGAGATCATCCAGGGCGACATCACCGACCAGGACGCCGTCGACCGCGCTGTCGCCGGCTGCGAGAAGGTCTATCACATCGCCGCCTGCTTCAGGACCGCCGGACACGCCGACAGCTACTACCACGATGTCAACGTCACCGGCACGCAATACGTCCTGGACGCCGCGAAAAAGCACGGCTGCGAACGCGTCGCACACTGCAGCACCATCGGCGTCCACGGGTCGGTCAAGCAGATCCCCTCCGATGAAACCGCACCCTACGCCCCCTGCGACATCTACCAGCGCACCAAGCTCGACGGTGAAAAGCTCGCCAAAGAGCGCCAGGAACAGGGCCAGCCGATCTCCATCTTCCGGCCCGCCGGGATCTACGGCCCGGGTGACATGCGGTTGCTCAAACTCTTCAAGACCATCCACACCCGCCGATTCCGCATGGTCGGCCCGGGCAAGGTCAACTTCCACATGGTCTACATCGACGACCTGGTCGACGGGATCATCCTCTGCGGCGAGAAGCCCGAAGCGCTCGGCGATACCTTCATCCTCTGCGGCCCCGACTACGTGCCACTGAAACAACTGGCATCCCTCGTCGCCGACGCCGTCGGCGTCAAACCCCCGCGCGGACACATCCCCCTGGCGCCGGTCTACGCCGCCGCCGTCATGTGCGAAGCACTCTGCATCCCCCTGCGCATCGAGCCGCCCTTACACCGCAGGCGCGTCGGGTTCTTCACCAAGAACCGATCCTTCACCCACGCCAAGGCGAACCAGGCGATCGGGTACGACCCCAAGATCACCGCCGCCGAAGGCGTCCGCCGTACCGCCCAGTGGTACTTCGACCACGGCCTGCTCAACGGCCGATCAAACGGCAACAACGCCGCCTAAGCCGGATCCCGTTTCAAATCTTCTCTCCCCTAAGCCCCCGGTTTCGCCGGGGGATACGCACGCACGAGGTACCTGAAAACCCCCGGCGAAGATCGCGGCGCAGAAGCGCTGCCAGAAGTCATCCTGCCAAAGCTGGGTTGGAACGTCAGCGTCCCGGAGTATCAGGATGAGGTGGAGTTGGGATAATACGGAAAGAATATTTCTGTAAGTATGGACGTATGCAATGGCCGTGAATAAAGCTCAGCACTTTGTTTCACAATTCAACATCCGCCAATTTCTAGGCGACGGGGATCGCCTTTTCTGCCTCAACAAAGAAACTCTAACCATCAACAGCCGGAACTTCGGAAACTTACCCGCGGACATTTTAAACAATTCGTACTACTACACAACAGACACCGATGACTTCGATGGAGATATAGTCAAGCCGCTCGAAGTCTGTATTGCGCCAATATGCCAACAACTAGTGGTGGACCCCCATGCTGAGCTTAACGAAGAAGAGTCTGGCCAGCTAACTGACTGGTTTGCACTTGCATTGACCCGTAGCGTCTACTTCGCATCTACAGTGCCAATAGCATACGATTCATTATCCGATGAAGACAAATCACATCTTCCAAACTCGGGCAAAGCATTGACACTCACATGCCGGCGTGGTGCATACGAAAAACTCCGCAGACGTCTACGATCTACCCAGTTATCCTTCTGCAATATGATTTCACCTACCGATCACGGGTTCTTACTAACCGACCAACCACCAGTCGTCCTACCCTACGGGAAGGTTGGAGAACCAGGCCCTGTAATGTTGCCCCTGAGTCACAAATTGATGGCAACAATCTCACCAGCAGGAGATGCGGCTGATTTTTTATCCTCAATGAACCACGAAATGGGGATGCTAACTCTGCTTCAAGTTGGATGGGCAAAGCGACTTATCTACTCCGCCAGTCTTGACACACTCGATTACACCGTTGAATTACTCACTAATAACCCAGCCAAATACGATGATGAATTGTTTGCTAGAGCGAGGAAACCGTTTCTTGGATATAGCGATGCTACCGAACTCAAAGCTATATGGTCTCATCCTGACGCTGCCGATCACCTCTAGTCCCCCCAATAAGCATGCCACATTCACCCGACCAACGATCGCTGCATTGATGTCGTTACTGTTCGAATCGTCATTAATCACCGGGGTATTGTCGCGGCCGATCACCTACGCTTTTGTGCCATCTTGGGGCTAATCCCATGAGACGTTTGGCCACGAAGAGACACAAAGGCGCAAAAGACAGACAAGGCCGACGCCCAAGACCTTGACATCTTCGGACAAATCAGTATTTTGATTGATGTGGCTCGGCTCACGCAAGCGCCCCTGCTTGTCCCGCGTTAATTAATCCCTCGCCCTCGCTCGTTCATCCAGAATCAGATTCCAACCAATCACACATTGACAATCTAAGGAGTGGAAAATGAACACCTCACCGATCTGTCTGATCGCTGCCGTGGTGGTCCTGGTCTTCGCACACACCTTGCCGGCGATCCCCATCGTTACGACGCCACCGGGACTGTCGCAGGGCGACAAGTACCATCTTGCGTTCGTAACAGATAGCGCCACCTGGTTTGTAGCGGATGAAACCAACACCGACGCTGACACCATCACGAGCTACAACGCAATGGTCATGGCCGACGCGGCCGCGGCGGGGCTAGACATCATTCACGGCGCGCCCGTGGATTGGTTCGCCATCGTTTCTGTGTCCTCCATTGACGCCCGGGACAACATCCAGGACCCCATGCATCCGATCTATGACCTGGACGGCAACGCCATTGCGTTAGAAGAAGCCGACTTGTGGGATGGCAGTCTCTTATCTCCCATTGGCGTCACCCCGACCGGCAGTACCGACCCCGGCAACTTCGGCTTACTTGTGTGGACGGACACGATTGGTGACGGCACGAGCGCAAACCCGTTGGGGTTGCCTTTCGCTTTTGCCAACGTGGGCGTGGCCGGCCAGATGGACCCCAGTTGGATCAACCTGACTACGGATGACAGGACCCACGTCCATAGGCTGTACGCCATCTCGTCCGAGTTGACGGTGCCCGTGCCTGAACCCACATCCTTCGCGATTCTTGGATTCGGCGCCTGCCTGGTCCTTGGCGTGCGTCGAAGGATCACCCGTACGGCCTGAAGCTCGACCGCTAATCCCTGCCGATCGCTACACTTTGCCCTTTGGGTCAAAGTCAAAGTGCGGCACCCGGCGGATTGTCTCGGACCTGAAAAAAGCGTTGAGGTCAGGCGGCGTGTCAGTTTCGTCGGCGAACCAGAGCGCCGGCCAGGGCGAGGCCGAACACGGCCAAGGCTGTCGGTTCGGGAACGACCGCGTCCATCACCAGATGCATCGAGCCGGCCGCCGGGACGAAGGGCCCTGGCCGCCCGCGCCTCGGAGATGGGGAATCCGCCGCCATCTGTAGCAAAGATGGGATGGCGGGTGAGAAATACAGTCGGACTTTTACTTGACGCTCGCCGGCACCCGCGCCGCATTCACTTGGCCGACCAGCTCTTCTTTCAGATCCTCTTCGACAGAATCATCTTTGATCAGACGGGTATCGTCGCCGTCGAGTTTGATCAGGTAATCCCGGTCTTGGGTGAAGACGCTGATGATATCCCTGTGGTCGCCGCGGCGGTGAGCGATGTATTTGGTGGGCTTGTCGTTGAAGATATCACCGAGCCAGTCCGAGTATGTGAGGGTGGTTGAGGTCATGTTCTTCAGGCTGTTGAATAGGTCGGCCTGTTGATGCAGCCCGGTCACGACCGCCTGTTGTTTGTTGCCGTAGGACACGATCAGCGGGACCCTGGCCGCGGCGCGGTAGGGGCCGAACGTTTTGGTCTCTCCCCGTGTCAGCGGGAGCATCGAGTGATGGTCTCCGAGGATGATTAGTATGCCCTGCTCAAAGAAGCCCGTATCCACCAGCTTTTCGTGAAACGCCCCGAGCTGTCTGTCCGCGTACATGACTGTTTCGGCCTCAGAATGGTTGCCGCTATCCGGGCTGATAAACGGGTGGTGTGTACTCAACGTTGATACATAAATCAGGTACTTACCCCCACCGTTGTGCTTGATCCTGTCATAGACGCGGTCGTAAAGCGCCTCATCGGGGGCCGAATCGAATTGATACCTGTCCCAGTCTTCGTAGTAGGCGTGCTCGTTGCCTTCGATGTAGTCAAAGCCAATGCGACGTACCCAACCCCCGACATCCGCGAAGCTGAGATCACCGGCTATCAAGAACTCGGTGGTGTATCCTTTTTCAGCCAGTATCCGCGGCAGTGTTTCGGCGGGGTCATGGAACCCGTAGAACGGCGTCCCCCAGCCGGATAGACCGGTGGCCGGTGGGCGTATCGGGACCCGGCCGGTGAGCACCGAGATGTAGCAATCGTTCGTAGAAAACCCGTTTGCATAAAACGCCTTGTACGCGACATTCTGACGGGCGATCCTGTCCAGGTTAGGCGTCCAGCCGCTTAGGCCCGAGAAGTACTTGCTCTGGTACGACGAAAGCGACTCGACCATGAGGATGATGATATTGGGAGTTTGTGGCGCATTGGGTTGCTTGTGTTCTTTGTGATCGTAGCGGAACCGGCCGGCAAAGGCGTCGCTATACGCGCGTGACTCCGAGCGGGTCTCCAGGTTGTAATCGACGACATTCTTGTAGATCCACGAGTGGGTATACCTTTCATTCTTGGTAAAGCACCAGGCTATCAGCAGGCCGAAGATGGTAAGGATGGCCAGTATGTGATGAGCTTTACGATTGATGGTGTACCTGGAAACAAGCATCCAGGCAGATAGACCGACCGTCACCACGGCGGCGCAGAGAATAAGGATATCCTTCTTGCCTGATACCTGTGTGATGTATTGCGGCATATAGGAGACGTAGGACGCGGCGTCACCGACGGTCAGGTGGGTATTAAAACTTACAATGACAATCGAATCGATGACAAAGAGTAGATACGCCAGGAAGGCCAGTCCCTTAAGCGCAATAGATGCGGCGAAGGGCGTTTTAGACAAGAAAGACAGATAGAACAGGGCCAACATAAAGGCGTATATGATCGCGTCATTGGCCAGGACCTGGGTTGCCCCGAGAAACCGTATATCCGTGTGTAGATGGATGTAGTTGTCTACATGCAGCCCCTTCAGCGCCAGCGGGGCCGCGAGCATCAGCAGAAACGCGGCCTTGATCAGCCTTGGGATTGTTATAAACGCCATGTGGCCTCTTTGCTGGGGAACTCTGGGGGATCGCCGGGGAATAGGGTATCCGCAGACAAGCAAGGTGCCGGGAACCTGACTCGTAATCTCTATGTTAGCCGATCACCCCCCGAATCAAAGGCAAACTACCCGTCCAAACGATCGGCGCCATCCTCCGGGTCGGCGTTTGCCTGGCGGCGCAGAAGCCGATTGACTTCCAGGCCCAGGCGTCTGCCGATCCAGTCTTCTTCGTCGACGGTGATAGTTGAGCTGAATCAGAAAAAAGTCGGGAGTCGAATCGATCAAAACCATGCCTGCATCCGTCAATTTGACGCCCGATTCACTTCTTCCCTTGTTTCTTCCGTATCACGCCCGAGGATCAAACTGCACCTTCAACGTTTCGCCTTTAGCGAACTGGTCCAGGGCATGAGGGAACTCACTTAGCGGCAGGCGGTGGCTGATCAGCGGTTTGACGTTGATGACGCCGGCGGTCATCCATGCGATGGCCTGCTGGAAGGTGTAGCACAAGGCGAAGCTGCCGATCCAGGACCAGTCGTTGTGGAACATGTCGTAGGGGCTAAGCTCAACGGTCGCGTCGCGTGGGGTGACGCCGAACTGCAGGAACCGCCCCCTTGGCCTAAGTGAAGCGAACGCCTGCTCGATAGCCTCGGGCACGCCGGTCACATCGACGATGACCGAGAAGCCGTGCGGCTCGATCCGTCGCAACTCATCCGTCAGGTTCGCCGAGGCTTCTAAGGTCCGCGACGCGCCCATGGTCGAAGCCATTTCGAGCCGATTCGGCTGCTTGTCTACCACGACCAGCTCGCCGGCGCCGTGGTGCCTCATGGCTTGTGTAATCAGTAACCCCATCGGCCCGGCGCCCACGACCAGGACGGATTCGCCGACCTGCATCGGCAGGCGGTTGAGGGCATGGATGACGCACGATACCGGCTCGATGAAAGCGGCCTCAGCATCTGAAAGTGAATCCGGGACGCGGTAGCACGCCGAGGCGGGCACAGCCACATATTCAGCCAAGGCGCCGGGCCGTGTGATCCCTACGCCCTGCCAGTTAAGGCAGTGGTTGTGCTGCTGATTGCGGCAGAACTCGCACCGCCCGCAGTAAAGATTAGGATCGGCGACGACACGATCACCTGCCGAAAAATCCTCGACGTCTTGAGCTGTCTCGACGACGGTGCCGACAAACTCATGGCCGGGGGTCAGCGGGAAGCTCGACATGTACTCGTTGCGGAATATGTGAAGATCGGTCCCGCACAGCCCGGCGAGAAGCGTCTGAATCAGAACCTCGCCCGGACGAACCGTCGGCCTGTCGGTGTCGCAGACCGAAACGCTTAAGGGTTCGTTGAATATCACTGCCTGCATGATGACGGGGCCCTGTCTGAGCGATGATCAAGGGGCATCTTACCTGTAACGCATCGCGCACCGAGTCAAATCCACACTAGCGGTCCAAACCATCAACGCCCTCGCCCGGGTCGGCGTTTGCCTGGCGGCGCAGAAGCCGATTGACTTCCAGGCCCAGGCGTCTGCCGATCCAGTCTTCTTCGTCGACGGTGACGGTCGCGCCTGCGCGGTGCAGGTCGTTGGCGAAGGCGTGGTAGCGGCTGCGGACGATGACCGGGGTGTCTGGGGAGAGGTTTCGGATGTGGCGGACGATGGTGGTGGCGGCACGGTGGTCGGGGATGGTGATGACGACGATGGCGGCGTCGGCGACGGCGGCGTGGCGCAGCAGCTCGGGGTTGGTCGCGTCGCCGACCTGGGCGCTCAGACCCATGCCGCGGGCGAGTGTGAGGTTGCGCGGGTTCAGGTCGATGACCAGGATGCTGCCGTGACGTTTGAACATCTTGGCGTGCATCCGCTGCGCGGCGGGGCCGAAGCCGATGACGATGATGTGGCCGATGCGCGTGGAGCCCTCAGCGGCGGGCTCGGTCTCGGCGGTTTTGGATATCCCGCCGAGGCGTGCAAGGTTCTGCAGGAACCGGCCGAACCCGGGCCCGGCGGCGACAAGGTACGGGGTCATGAACAGAGTCACCAGTGTCACGGAGACGAAGAGCTTGAAGGTTTGCTCGCCCAGCACGCCGTTGCCGCTGTTAAAAGCGATCGTCGCCAACACGAAGGAGAACTCCCCGACCTGTGCAAGCGACAGCCCAGCGCCGGCGGCGTGGCGCAATTTGGATGCGAACAGCCGGACGACAAGCGTGGTCACCAGCGTCTTGCCGACGATGATCAGCCCGACGGTCCCTGCGATGAGCGCCCAGTTCTCGGCGATCCACACGGGGTTGCCGAGCATCCCCACGGAGGTGAAGAACAGGGTGACGAACAGGGCGCGCAGCGCACCGACATCGGCGCGGATCTGGACGGCGAAGGGCGACTCGGCCAGGAGGATGCCAGCGATGAACGCGCCAATGGCGGGCGAGAGCCCCAGCCGGTGTGCCAACCAGGCCGAGCCCAGCGCCAGGACGACGGCGAGGAGGATCGCCAACTCGCGGTTGCGCGTCAGCGTCGGATCGCGCATGACCCTGGGCAGCAGGAAGTGGCTGACCAGGTAGAGCCCCCCGGCGAGCCCGGCGATCAGGAAGACGCTCCATCCCATGCCCTTGGCGATCGCCCCGGCCGAAGGCTCGCCGCCGAGCATCGTGACCAGCAGAACCAGCGGGACCACCGCGGCGTCCTGGAGAAGTAGCACGCCCAGCGAGATCCGGCCGGTCATGCTGTCCATCTCCGCGCGGTCCGCCAGGACACGCAACACGCAGGCGGTGCTGCTAAGCGAAACGATCGCGCCGATGGCGAGGGCCTCGGGCCCGCCGACACCCAATTGATAAGCGGCACCCGCGCCCAACAAGCAGGTGATCACGACCTGAAGCGTGCCCCCGCCAAGCCCGACCGCGCCGATCTTTAGTAGCCTGCGTAACGAGAACTCCAGCCCGATGACAAACAGCAACAGCGACACGCCCAGCTCGGCGAAGTCCCTGACGAACTCGTCGCCGTGGACCCAGTTCAGCGCGCCGGGCCCAAGCAGAAGCCCGGCGAGGAGGTAGCCCAGGATCGCGCTTTGCCGAAGCCGCTCGAACAGCGCGCCCAGCACCAGCGCCGCGGCCAGCAGGATCAAAATCTCGGTAAGAGCGCTCCAAAAAAACGGCATCGATCACCCCATGCAAAACTCTCGTACACAGCGTCAACGTCACGCACAGCATAGGGCCTTACCGCCGTAACGCGAGGCGGATGGCCCGACCGATCGTCAGCGTGCCTGGTCGGGCTGCCGCTTAGCCGTCTGATCGGGGAACCGTCACGGTCACGCAGTGCAGTGCGCCGCTGAGTTGGATCACCGTGTCACAGTTGATGAAGATGACTTCCACCCCGGGCAGCGCCGCTTCATAGACCGCTTGAACCTGGGCCTCCATCTCGGCGAGTTCCTCGGCCGACGACCTGGCGTCGGGGCTGTAGCGCGGGACCAGGACCGCGCCGGCGCTGCCGGACGAGGCGCCGGGGCCGGGCAGGTGGACGCTGTTGAGATAGGTCTTGTAGATGACCACCTGCGGGGTGTAGTTCTGGATCGCCTCCTCGAGGGTGGTGTTGCTGTTTTCACGGATCAACTGGTCAACAAGCTGCTCCTCCTGCTCGCTGCCGGGCTCGACGCTAAACTCCTTACTGAACTGCTCGACGGCCCGGCGTGTGATCTTCCGCTCGAGTTCGGCCCGCTCGTTGGGGTCTTGGGCGCGGGCCAGGTGCTCGCGCAGCGCGGGGGTTTCCTTTAGCAGCTTGGTTGTATACCACAGGTCACGGAAGTCCTTCACAACCTCTTCCCGGGTTGCGAACACGACCGGAGGCATCGGCAGTCGCACGATCTGCCTGTCGGGGAACTTGGCCCGCAGCCGGTCTTCGTTGCGCTTAAGCACGCGGACGATCTCGTCGTTGAGATATTGGCCGTACACCCCGGCGCCCAGATACGGCGCGTCGTAGGAGGCGAGGAAGAAGGTGTCCTCGCTGACAACCGTGAAGAACATGTCCAGGTGCTTGACGGTCGGCCCGGGGAGGGGTTCGAGGTAGGTCACCGACTTAGCGCCGTAGTATTTTTTGAGGATCGC
Organism: Phycisphaeraceae bacterium; assembly: GCA_029260655.1. Taxonomy (GTDB): domain Bacteria; phylum Planctomycetota; class Phycisphaerae; order Phycisphaerales; family Phycisphaeraceae; genus JAJRRS01. The sequence goes on along the minus strand of JAJDCU010000057.1, from coordinate 3,748 downwards.
GTCGAGATCGTCTCGCTTGCCGCCGTGCATGATAAGTGTCTCGGTGGAGATAAAGAGGTTGCCTTGGCCATCGGTCGCCAGGTCGCCGCCCCAGACCTGCGCCGGCGGCCTGACGATGCGGGCATCTGGCCGGCCGGTTTGCCTTAGGTGCTGGGCAAGATAGACCGGCGCGGTGTCGTCCTTGCGCCGCTTGGCGAGGTCGGCCGCCATCTTCCGGTAGGCCGGCCCGTCCGCGCCTTGTGTCTGTCGCTCGACCAGGACACGCGATTCAAAACGGGCATCCTTGTACACCGAGTCCAACAGGCATAACCGGCCCTGCGCATCGCGCGCAAACACCGGGCCGTAATCGCGCAGCCAGACTGTCCCGACCCGGGCGGGCACGAAGTGAAGCCTTTCAAGCAGCGCCGCATCGCGCCGAGACACCGCGGCGATCACCCGCGACACGGTCTGGAGCTGCTCCTCATCGTGGAGCACCACCACATCCGTCCAGCGCGCGGCGGCGGCGATCAGGTCGATCATGAATTCGTCCATCCCCGGCCGTGCGAACACCCCCTGAAGCGGCAGCGCCACCGCCAGGGACGAGACGGGCTCCCACGCCGGGACGAGGTCCGGGCCATCCGGCGGCGCGGTCGGTGCGAAGAACAGCGTTTGCTCGTCCGGCGCAGACGCTGGCTGGCCATGCGACGGCACTGCCGGGCACATCAAAAACCACGCCAGGCACACGCAAGCGAAACAGCTCGGTCGTGTAGCGTCCATCATCAACAGCCCTTTACTTTCCCCGTGACCTGGCCGATACCTGTCAATATGCCCTCTTGGCGGCAGCCGATGATACCGCACGCCAGACTCACCCGTGGCGGTCGCACGCCAAGACGTCACCCGGTCTCCTGCCTAAGCGGTCAGGCGTCAGGTCGTTATAATCCTGCCCCACCGTGACCGCGGGGATGCGCCGGTCAGCCCAGCAACCTCAAACCTCCGGAACCCAAGTAAGTGGCTAAGCAAGTCTGGATCAATGGCGAACTGGTCCCCGCCGAAAAAGCATCGGTCAGCGTGTTCGACCACGGGCTGCTGTACGGGGACGGTGTGTTCGAGGGGATCCGCGCGTACCACGGGCGGGTTTTCAAGCTGGCCAGCCACCTCAAACGGCTGTACGCCTCGGCCGCAGCCATCCGTTTGGAGATCCCCTACCCGGTGGACGAGCTGGGCCAGGCGATACGCGACACGCTCGAAGCCAACCAGCGCCAGGACGCCTACATCCGCTTGTGCGTCACGCGCGGCAGTGGACCGCTTGGGCTCAACCCCTTCCTGTGCAAACGCGCCACCGTCTTCATCATCGCAGACACCATCAGCTTCTACCCCCAGGAACTCTACGACCACGGGATGGAGGTCGTCACCGCCAGGACGATCCGCAACCACCCCGACGCGCTGCCGCCGGCGGTCAAGAGCATGAACTACCTGAACAACATCCTCGCCAAGATCGAGGCGATCGACGCCGGCGTGCTCGAAGCGATCATGCTCAACCACGAAGGCAACATCGCCGAGGGCACCGGGGACAACCTCTTCATTATCCGCGACACCGCCGGCGGTGAGCAGGAACTGGTCACCCCCCCTCCCAGCGCGGGGATGTTGGAAGGGGTCACCCTGACCACCGTCCTTGGGCTGGCACAAGACGCCGGTATTCAAACACGCCGATGCGACCTCACCTCCAAGGAATTACTGAGCGCCAACGAGGTCTTCCTCACCGGCACGGCCGCGGAAGTCATCCCCGTGACCAAAGTCGACGGCCAGGTGATCGGTTCAGGATCGCCCGGCCCGGTCACCCTGCGGCTGTTCAAGGCCTTCCACGATCTGGCCAGCGGCGAAGTCCCCGAGGACTGATCCGCTTGGGCCGGTGTACCTTTGAGTGTCAGCACTTGACACCGAGTTATCCAGAAAGCGCCCACAATACTTAACAACACTTGAAACCCCAGCCAAGCCCGCTCACACTAGGGGCATGTCGCTGACCGATTCGCTGGCATACCTGACCGCAGACCTCCCGGGAATCGGGGGCGTCATCAAGCAACGCCCCGGCGACTTCCTCGTCGAGGAGCAGCCACTGTACCAACCCCGTGGCATGGGCGAGCACGTCTACCTCCTGGTCGAAAAGACTTCGATCACCACCACCGACGTGGTCCGTGACCTGGCGCGGGCGTTCCGCGTCGGCCGCGGCGACATCGGGTACGCCGGGCTCAAGGACAAACACGCCGTCGTACGCCAGCACCTCTCCGTCTGGCTGCCCGACCGCGATGATGAGATGCAGTGCATCCAGCGCCTCGGCGAACGCCCGAGCCTGAGGGTCCTGTGGTCCGATCGCCACGGCAACAAACTGCGGCGTGGACACCACGGCGGCAACCGATTCGTCATCCGCATCCGCGGCGTCCAGCCCACCGACGTGCTCAAGGCCAAACGGATCGTCGACCGCCTCTACGCACAGGGCGTGCCCAACTTCGTCGGCGACCAACGCTTCGGCTACCGACAGCACAACCACATCCTCGGCCGGCTCCTGCTCATGGGCGAGTACCAGGGCCTGCTCGACGAGATGCTCGGCAGGCCCATCGAGGCAGACCCGAACAACATGCGCCGGGCACGCGACGCCTACGACAAACGCGACTACGAAGAAGCGCTTGCCAACTGGCCCAAGCACCTGCGCTTCGACCGACAGGCGCTCGACGCCTTGCGGCAAGGCAAAGACGCCAGGCAGGCCGTCATGGCCATCTACCGCACGCAGCGTGAGTTCCTCGTCTCCGCCATGCAAAGCGCGATGTTTAATAGCGTCCTGGACCGCCGGCTGCGCGAGGACGGGCTCACACAACTGGTCCCGGGCGACCTGGCCTGGAAGCACGACAGCCGAAGCGTTTTCGACGTCAACGAAGAAACCGCCGAGAAAGAAAACGCGCCCGCCGGCCGTGTCCCATCGCTGGAAGTCTCGCCCTCCGGACCCCTCTGGGGCATCAACATGACCCGCGCCAAGGAAGAGCCCGGCCGGGTCGAGGCGCAGATCCTCGACGTGTTTGGCATCAGGCACGAGCAGCTGGCCGGCGTAGGCGACGTCCACGCCGAGGGCGCCCGCCGCCCCATGCGCATCGCCCTGAAAGACCCAAGCGTCGAAGGCGGCTCCGATGAGCACGGCCCGTACGTCCGCCTCGCCTTCGAGATGCCACGAGGCGCGTTCGCCACCATCGCCCTGCGCGAGATCATGAAAGACGCCAAGCCCAACGCCGATCACCCGCCAGCCCCGTCACTGCCGCCCTCCGTCGTCATCACCGCTAAACAGCCTCAGCCCCAAAACCCAGCCGACACGACCCCCGCGCAATAAGCCGCATCGCCTAAGCCCGGCCCGCCGTCCTTTCTGTCTTTCTCACTTTCCTTCGCGCTCCTCGCCTTCACGGTTCATCGTAAACCGGATTCGTGCGCACGGATCGGTCCTGTCTGACGAAGAAAAGTGACCACTGATCACATTTTTTCATTTCGATTCGGGAACACCACTTACGCACGATTGAAGCACCCCCACGCGACAGGTCTATGCGCGCAAACGCGTCTTCTCACCCCCTAGTGGAGGCGCGATTAATTTTGATCGCGTCTGCCGACAACCTCACGATGGCGGTTAACCGACTCCCCTGAGCATCCAAAGATTAAAAGGACCTGGACTCGCGGGCTGCCCCCACATAAAGCCTCGCTCAAAAGGCGTGTGCCGGTGACGGGACTTGATGGA
>JAJDCU010000056.1 GCA_029260655.1 Phycisphaeraceae bacterium | reverse complement strand
GTGGGACTATCTTCTCGATCAGGTCGAAAAGGAAAAGCAGGCCTGGCGCTTCTGGCGCAGGTAAACACCGAGGACGCCACAAACAGGTATCTCCAAAGAACCAATAAAACAAGCCCACGGATTCAATCCGTGGGCTTTGTGTTGTATTCCAGGTGCAATGCCTTGCTTGTGCTTAACGGCCTACCGGAATTTATCGTAGTGCCCACGGGTGTCCCAGACCCAGGGCTCGACCTTGTCGCGGTTTCGGTCGTGCCCAGTCGCATCGCCGAGGTCGTCATAGGGATAGAAGAGGTCCTGGACGGTGAAGTTGGCGACGTGGCCATCACCCCAGGCGATGTTCATCGCGGTGCCCGGGTGCCGGGCGTGAGGGAAGGAGAAGCCGAAGTCGAGGCCTGACAGCCAGTAATAGCCTCGCTGCCGGATATTGGCCTGGTACGACCCTCGTACACTGAAGCCGGGGTCGGCGACAGCAAACCAAGAATCTACGACCGCCAGGTTGTCTGAGGGGCGCTGCATCTCGTCCTGGCGGATGCTATACAGCCAACCTTTCCTGCCGGTCGCGGTCGGGAAAGTAGGCGGCAGGCTGACATCCACCCGCCGGGCTGCGTAAGCGTATGCGTTGATCGCATAATCACTGTTGGTCCAGTTGTGGTGCTCGGCGTCATCGACGCTGGCGTAGCGGATGCTGTCGTCATTCAACTCCGCATCGGTAAAGGCGGGGTCCAGGAACATCTCTGCGGAGGCCCCGTACCCGCCGGTCGCCAACAGGCTGGTCCACCAGGCCTTGATGGCTTGGTCCGTCGAGGGGTTGGTATCGGTGTCATCGGGCCCGCCTTGGCCGAAGTTGTCGATAGGAGCCGAGTCCGGGTCATCAAACTGGCGCAGGTTGGGGATGAAGTCTTTGTTGTCGGCCGTGTAGGCGCCGATCGCGATATTGATCTGGCGCAGGTTGCTCAGGCACGCCGCGGACTGCGCGCTCTTGCGCGCCGCGCCCAGGGCCGGGAGCAGGATGCCCACGAGCAGGGCGATGATGGAAATCACCACCAGCAGTTCGATGAGGGTAAAGCCTTTGGGTTTGGTTGATTTTCGTTGCATCGGTGTCCTCGCTTATTGCAGCTGAACAAGTCACGTGGCGGACCCTCAGCGGTCTGCCACCCCAGAGGCATGATCAACGTGAGGGACTGACTTGGCTGGCCCGATACCCCGGACCGAATCGATCAGGAGCCAATGCCGATCCCGAACCGCATCGAATTATATAACAGTTGTCCAGCTTTGTAAAGTGGAGAAGGCCTGATCCGAGAAAAAATGTGTTATGGGGTGAATCCGGGTAGTAAACCTTCCATCTGGCATGAGGCAGGGGGTTAGGAGGTAGTATATTTCGATATAAGAAGGTGGGGGGGATGCCGTTGGGCGGTGCCTCTGCCTGCCGTGCCAAGGCGCGCTGGGGGCATGGGAACCTCCCTCAATCCACATTTCTGAAAGCCACCGACAGGAATCGAACCTGCAACCTGCGGTTTACAAAACCGCTGCTCTGCCAATTGAGCTACGGTGGCGGGGTAGGAAAAGCAGGAAATCGGTAAATCTGGAAAGCAGGAAATAAAAGCTACGATGGGTCATGATCGACGCCTCTCCGAATTTTCTGCTTTCTATATTTAACGGCTCAGGCCGCTGTTGAAGCCGTCCTGCGATCCTGTTTTCACAAAGCCAGCAGCGAGATTCGAACTCGCGACCTGTTCTTTACGAAAGAACTGCTCTACCACTGAGCTATGCTGGCGGCTGGCGCTATTGTAGACAACCGGCGGGGTGGGGGACAAATGGGGGGGTGAAAGCAGGAAATGGTGAAATTGGGACGGCCTCAACAGCGGTCGCCGCTAAAGCTGGAAATAAGAAGTCTGGCCTACCCCTGCGACTTTCCTGTTATCTGAATTAAGCGGTTGAAGCCGCTGTTGAAGCCGTCCTGCTATTCAGCCTTTCCTATACAACCCCAACACCACCACGGTGGCGAAGCGGCGCATGAATGGGAGCTTCAGCAGGCCGCTGTCGAGCTTATGCAGGGCGACCGCCAGGGGCCAGTTGCTGGGGAAGACCGGCCAGAGCCTGCTGGTGAGCTGGAAGTCCCGGCGGACGATCCGGTCAAACGGGCGGGCAAAGTCGGTGATCGCCCGGTCGTTCATCGGCTGCTCGTCGTCGGTCATCTCGTGGATCGCGTAGGGGATCAGCCTTCGAAGACGGTCCAGCGCTTTGGAGTTGACGACCGGCTCGGCGAACACGGCCACCCCGCCGGGTTTTAGCCGGGTGTAGACCTGTTGGCTGAGTTCGGCCAGGTCCGGCAGGTGATGCAGCGCGGCGTAGCCGAGGATGGCGTCAAAGGTCTTGCCGGGGAAGGCGTCGTTGAAGTTTCCGGTGACCTGGGTATGGACGTGCTGGTCCACGGCGTTGACCCGGGCTCGCCGGCGGACCAGGTCGATGGACTTTTCGCTGAGGTCGTAGGCGTGAACGTTTGCGCCGTTGTGGGCGCAGATGCTGGCGTCGATCCCGTTACCGGCGGCGATCTCCAGGATGTCCTTGCCGGCCAACGGCGTCAGCAGGTGGTAGAAGAACTCGCGGGGGTAGATGGTCGTAGCAGGCGGGGCGGTGTACCGCAGGCGGTCGAAGTCGTTCAGGGGCGCGATGCCCTGGGCGGCTTCTTGATCGTAATGCTTGTCGAAGTGCTCGGTTTCCCGGGCCAGCCGGTCAAGCGGGGCCATCGTTTCGAGGGTCAGTTGCGGGGTGACCCGGGTTCGGGGATTCATGGCCTGGGTCATGGCAGAGGCTCCGGTACGTTGGTATGGTTTGTATCGGTCGTACCGGTGGGGGGCTTGATCCGCCGATAGTGGCTGGTATCCCGTGTGTTTATGGGGTTGTTCGCCGAATCGTGAAAGGGGTTTTCGATGCCGATAACGTGTTTGATCAGGGGCGGTTGGCCGGGGGCCTTGACGGCTGGGTGGTGCGTTTTGGCCGCGTGCGCCCTGCTCTTTTCGCCGGGGTGCGCCTCGCCCGCCGATCAGCCCGGGGCCGGTCACCCAAGCGGCCAGACGCCCGACACCACGGCGGACGCCGTCGAGCCTTCAATCACGCCCTCAAAGGAGTACGCCGTGCTGGACGACAGACCGGGCCGACTGATCGTGGAATTACCCAACCGCATGGTCGTGGTCGCCCAGGAGCTCAAGACCGCGCCGGTGGTGACCGCCCAGGTCTGGATCAAGACCGGGTCGATGTTCGAGCAGGAGCACATCGGCGCGGGGCTGAGCCACTTCCTGGAACACCTTCTGGCAGGGGGCACGACCGAAAACCGCAGCGAGCAGGACTCCAACGCGGCGCTCGGGCGGATGGGGGCGCAGACCAACGCCTCGACCGGGCTGGACAACGTCCGCTACTACATCAACACCGTCAGCGAGCACACCGACGAAGCGATCGACCTGGTGTCGGACTGGATGCAAAACGCGCAGATCAACCCGACCGAATACGCCCGAGAGCGCAGCGTGATCCAGCGCGAGATGGAGATGCGAAACAGCCAGCCCCGCACGATCCTCTGGAAACTCACGCAGAAGGCCCGGTACCACGTCCACCCGTCGCGCGACCCGATCATCGGGTACCTCGATGACTTCCTGGCGATCAGCCGGGACGAGATCTACGACTTTTACCGGAGGATGTACGTCCCGAACAACATGGTCTTCGTGGTGGCCGGGGACATCGACAAACAGGCGGTGGTGGACCGCGTCGCGTCTTTGTGGGCTCACGTCCCAGCCGGTCAACTCCCGTCGGTGAGCCTGCCGGTCGAGCCCGCGGTCGACAGCCCCCGTCACGTGGTGGGCCACGCCGATATCGAGATTCCCAAGCTTCGGCTGGTCTGGCCGGGCACGAAGCTCAGCGCCCAGGGCGACTACGAGCTGGACGTGCTGGCGATGATCCTCGGCCAGGGCGAGTCCAGCCGACTGGTCCGCGAGGTCCGTGACGAACAGGGGCTGGCCACCTCGATCAGCGCGTTTAACTCCAGCTCGGTCTGGACCGAGGGGTACTTCGCAGTGTCATGTGAATCGGCCGACCCGGCGCAGTCTTCGTTGGACGACCTCAAGGCCGCGGTGCTCAGCGAGGTTGCGCGTCTGCGCACCGAGCCGGTCACCCAGGCCGAACTCGACCGCGCCAAGCGCAAGGTCCTGGCCGACATCGTGCAAAATAACCAGACCGCACAGGGCGTGGCATCGACGCTGGCGTGGGAGGTGATCTCCTTGGGCGAGCCGGGGTACCTGCGCAGATACGCCCAGGCGGTCCAGTCGGTCACCGCGAAGCAGATGCAGGAGGTCGCCCAGCGGTTCCTTACCGACGACAAGCTGATCACCGTTGAATTGCTGCCCAGACCCGAAGGTCAGCCCGACGACGGCGAACTGACCCGGCGCACGCCCCCGCCGATTGATCCAACTACTGTCGAGCAACATCCCGTTGAACTCGATAACGATGCGCTGATCAGGCGTCTAAATGAAAGCCTTGCTTCAGAAAGCGACACGGCGCAGGGGATCCAGGTCGACCCCCCGGTGATGTTTACCCTCGACAACGGGCTGGCGGTGATCGTGCAGCGCTCGACCGTCGTGCCGGCGGTGGCGTTGCAGTTCTACTGGACCGGCGGCCTGCTCAGCGATGAGCCCGGCAGGCAGGGCGTCGCCAACGCCGTCGCCTCCATGCTGACCCGTGGCACCACGACCCGCAGCGCCGATGAGATAGCCGAAGCGGTCGAAGACCTGGGCGCGACGCTCCACGCCACCTCCGGGAATAACACCGCCTTTGCGCAGGCGACCGCCCTGCGCGACGACTGGCAGGACGTATTACAGATGCTCGGCGATGTCGTCATGAACCCGGCGTTCGATTCCGGGGAATGGGACATGCTTCGGCCTCGTCTGCTCGCGGCGATCGACCGGCAGAGCGAGACGTGGATCGGCGAACTGCGGCTGGCGTTCAGATCGGAATACTTCTCCGATCACCCCTGGTCGCTGACCCCGCTGGGCCGACGGGATGTGGTCGAGTCGCTGACCGTGGACGACCTGCGTGCTTACCACGCGGCGCACCTGGGCGCGTCCCAGGCCGTGCTGTCGGTGGTCGGAGATGTCGACCCGGACGAGGTGTACGAAGCCGTCAACGCGCTATTTGGTTCGCTGCCGAAGCAGCCGGGCCAGGCATTTGATCCCCCGACACCTGATGCGCCGACCCCGCGCGTGGTCCAGGTCATGACCTCCAAACCGGCGACCGCCGTGTACATCGGGTTCGGCCCGGGCGTGCGGCGAGCCGACGACGATTACGCGGCGCTGAGCGTCCTGACCTACGTCATGAGCGACTTCCCCGCCGGCTGGTTGGAGCAGCAACTGCGAGGCCAGGGCGAAGGCCTGGTCTATTCCGTCGGGGCGTCGGCCTGGTCCGGGATCGTCCCCGGCTACACCGCCGTGGTCTTTAATACCTCGTCGCCCCAGGTGCTCCAGGCCCTGTCACGGACCATGACCGTGATCCGGCGCGCAAAAGCAGGCGGCTTCGACACCGGCGACCTGGACCGCGCCAAAGCGAAGGTTCTTACGCGCGAGTTCTTCGGCAAGCAGAGCCTAAGCGACCGGGCCATGCTCAACGCGCTGGACGAGCTTTACGGCCTAAACGACATGGATTCCAAGAAGTTCCTCCACGACGTCGCCGCCGCCGACGCCGAAACGCTCAAGCGCATGGCCAATAAATACCTGGCCAACCCCGTGATCGTCGTGCTGACCAACGAGCCGCTGGACGAAGCGCAACTCCAGGCCGCGGCAAGGGGCGAGGTGCCCGGGCCCGTTACCGAACCATCGGGCACAGCCCAGCCGTCCGAGGAATCCCAGCCCGCCACGCAACCGGTGGAATAATTTCGGATTACGGTTGAAGTTTGCGCCAAAGCTTCACGGCGATGAAGACGCCTGTGTTGGCGGCGTATCCATCGCAAACCATCACAGGCGGTATGGGCTTGGGCGGGAATCAATCCCGGTCATTCGTCGGCCTTGAACTTGCCCCGGGATCGGGTGATGCCGCGTTTGTTTGATGCCATGTGTTCGAGGATGTGGTGGATCGACTCGGCCTGATCGGGCTCGCCGATGGCTTGGGCGAGCGCCTGCGGGTCGATCGCCTGGCCGGGGTTGCTATTAAGGTGCGCGACGGCCTTGTGCTGGATGTCGAGCACGTCGGCGGCGGCCTTCTTGCCGGCTTCGACACCGGGCTGGTGGTAGGCGTTGATATTCACCAGGGTCGCGTAGAGTCCGACGGCCCGCTCGTACAGCGCGATCAGCGCCCCGAGTGTGCGAGCGTCGATCTTGTCGGCGGTGATCGTCACCGAGTCTCGGCCAGACTCAAATAGCGCCTGCCGTGTCCCTTGCCAAAAGCCGTTGAGGAAGTCGCCGCTTGTCACGCCGTCCTCGACCTGGATCGGCGCCTTCCTGCCCGGGCGGGCGGTGTCCTGGAGCACGACGATGAAGTTGGCGAAGAAGTTGTTCAGCCCGTCGCGCAGTTGCTGGACGTAGGCGTGCTGGTCGGTCGAGCCCTTGTTGCCGTAGACCGCGATCCCCTGGTTGACGGTGTTGCCGTCGAGGTCGTGCTCCTTGCCCAGGCTCTCCATGACCAGTTGCTGGAGGTAGCGTGAGAGCAGCAGCAGCCGGTCTTTGTAGGGCAGGACGACCATGTCTTTTTCACCCTTGCCGGCGGTGGCGTGGTGCCACATCAGCGCGAGCAGGGCGGCGGGGTTCTTGGGTGCTTTGGGCACGCGGGTGAGGCTGTCCATCTTGGTAGCGCCGTCGAGGAAGGCCTGGATGTCGATCCCCTGAAGCGCCGCAGGCAGCAGGCCCACGGCCGACATCACGCTGGTGCGTCCGCCGACCCAGTCCCACATCGCAAAACGCTTGAGCCAGCCTTCTTTCTCGGCGATCTTGTCGAGGTTCGATCCCTCTCCGGTGACGGCGACCGCTTGTTTGGCGAAGCTAAGTCCCTTGGCGGCGAACTCGGCCTGGGTCTCCAATAACCCGTTGCGCGGCTCGGGGGTCCCGCCTGATTTGGAGATCACCACAGCCAGCGTTGATTTGAGCCGAACGCCCAGCTCGGAAAGCACCCGCTCGATCCCGTCCGGGTCGGTATTGTCGATGAAGTGGACGCGCAGCTTGTCTCGCTTGGTCCCCAGCGCATCGGCGACCAGTTGCGGCCCAAGCGCCGACCCGCCGATCCCGATCAACAGAAGCTCGGTGAACTTTGCCGCGCTGGGGGGCGTGATCGATTTGTCGTGGACGGCCTTGGCGAAGGCGCGGATGTCATCGAAACTCGTTCGGATCGCGTTTGCGATCTCATCGGTCGGCGCAAGACCCGGTGCGCGCAGCCAGTAGTGCCCGACCATCCGTTTTTCATCGGGGTTGGCGATCTCGCCGGCTTCCAGGTGCGCCATCGCGTCGAACGCCTGGTCCATCGCCGGCTGCATCTGCTTGAAGAAGCCCGGCTCGAAGCGCATCCGCGAGATGTCCAGGCTGACGCCCAGCCCCGGGCATTTGCACAGGTGAGCTTGGTAGCGCTTCCAGAGTGTGCTTGCGTCCATGGGCTCGTTTTCGTTTGGGGTCAGTTGCAGCGGCTGGTTGTATCGGATGGCAGAGGTCATTGCGGGGCTCCGGTTTGGGGGTACCGCAGTGGTATCGGCCCGATCCCGGTCACAATCGAAGGGTCGCATTATCGGGCTGGACCGTCAGTCGGTACCGGACCTGGGCCTTGGGGTCGTATAGCTCGGCGGAGATCACCGGCCGGGCCCGCTCGGGCTGGAGGAACCTCGCGGTCGGGAACGGCTCGCCGTGGCGGTTGATGAAGGTCGGCAGTTGTAGCTGGGGGTTCTCACCGATCGCGATCTGCTGCGCATCCTGGACGTACTGCTGGTTGAGCCAGAGCTGCAAGCCTTCGTAGCTGCGGGCCGTGCGGTTGATCAGTCGGATGTCTGAGCCATCGCGAGTGATGACGATGTCCAGGTCCGGGCCGTAGGCCGATTGCCCCGGGTAGCGCAGTGTCGAAAGCTCGGCGACGGCCTGGTCCTCCAGCACCGGTTCCTCCGCGGCGCAGCCGATGATCCCCAGCATACAGGCCGAGGCCAGCAACAACCCAACGCATCTCATCCCGCTGTTTCGTGTGGCGTTCATGTTCGGCTCCTTGTTCGTGTCGGTCTGCTTCACCGAGGGCGTCTATAATGACGGCCATGACGAGGCTGGGCAAACTCACACTCGACGCACCGTTTTTCCAGGCCGGACTGGCGGGGTATTCCGACACCGCGATGCGGCTGGTCGCCCGGCGTCACGGCTGCCCGTTCTGCGTGACCGAGGCGCTGCTGGACCAGTTCCTGATTCAGGGCGGCAAGGGGCTGAAGTCCGCCGAACTGGACGACGGCGACCACCCGATCGCCGGTCAGTTGATGGGCTCGCACCCGGCGGATATCGCCGCGGGCGCCAAGGTGCTCCTGGGCCTGGGCTACGACGTGATCGACGTGAATCTGGCCTGCCCGGTCAAGAAGATCAAGAAGAAAAGCCGAGGCGGGCACCTGATGTCGGCCCCCGATGAGGCGGTCGCGATCCTCGACGCCGTGATTCAGGCGGTGGGAGACAGGGTACCCTGCACGGTCAAGCTCCGCCGAGGCAGCGACGATTCGGCCGAGGCGCTTGGCAACTTCCACAGGATCTTCCAGGCCGTGATCGACCTGGGCTACGCCGGCGCGGTGGTTCACGGACGCAGCGTTGAGCAGAAATATCTGGGCCCGTCCAACTGGGACTTCCTCCGCGCGCTGACCGACCGGTACGGCGGCGCCGCCGGCTTCACGATCGGCGGGTCCGGCGATATTTGGCGGGCGCAGGACATCTTCAGGATGATCGACGAGACCGGGGTGGACTTCGTCAGCGTTGCGCGCGGCTGCATCGGCAACCCCTGGGTCTTTACCCAGGCTCGCGCCATCATGGCCGGTGACGACAGCGCCGCAGACGCGCCGCCGACGATCTTTCAGCAGCGCGACGTCCTGCTCGAACACTTTAAGCTGTCGGTCTCGCTGCACGGCGAACAGCTTGCGTCACGGCTGATGCGTAAGTTCGGAATTCGGTTCAGCCGTCACCACCCGCGAGGCGAACAAGTCAAGCAGGCGTTCATCAGCGTGGTGGGCCTGCCGGGATGGCGGGGCGTGCTGGACAGGTTCTACGGCGAAGACGGCCCGGGGGTCGGCGGCGACCTGGCATTGCCCGAAGAGGCCGAGCCGTTGACCTGTGAGTGAGCGGAGGGCACCGAGTATCCGCGGGTTTCCGCTTAAACCGTTGCACGGATGGCAAAACAGAGCCGGGGTGTCCCACGCCTGCGGCAAGCGCCTGATCTGGCGGCGGTTTGATGCTATCCTCTATAGACTAGATTTTACTTTGTGTGTTCTGTTCGGACACGCTGGGGCATCCGATGACAACTCGACACCACGAGCCGGAAGTGATTGAATATGTGCCCAAGCAACAGGGGTTGTTTCGCTGGTGGTTCGTGCTGCTGCTGCTTGGCGCCTGGTTGGCGGTACTGCTGGGCGCGTTCTTTTTAAAAATGACGATGTTCCGGGTGATGCTCCCCGCCTTGATGGTCGTGCTGCTTGCCTACCTTGTTCTGTGCACTCTGATTGCTTTGCAAAGGAAATAGATCATGCGTAATTACGTCCCGCTTATTGTGCTCGGTGTCATCGCGGTCTTCCTGCTGCTGGTGTCGCTGATCCTGTTTGATATCGAGACGGTCGCCGGCAACGAGTACGGCGTGAAGGAAACGTGGTCTGAGGGCGTGGTCGAAGATTACCTGATGCCCAAGACCTACATCCTGTTCCCGGGATTCACACAGAAGATTTATCACTACGACGCGTCCAGCCGAGTCTTCGTGATGAACGATCAGGATGAAGCGGTCGAGTTCGGCGCGGGCCGTAAGCAGGACAGCTACATGGTCCAGTCCGCCGAGGGCCAGGACATGCGGATCTCTCTGAACGTGCGTTGGCGTATCGACCCGGAGAAGGTTATCGAGCTTCACCGGACCGTCCGTGAAAACATCGAAGAGAAGGTTCTGCGTCCGGAGTTAATGCGTGTGGTCAAGGACGAGGCGACCCTGCGGACGGCGATCGAGGCCTACAGCGGTGCGGGCCTGGTCCAGCTCCAGAGCGACATCCTCGCCCGGCTATCGGATCCTGCCAACGAGCTTGGCATGCGCGGGGTGATCGTCGAAAACTTTGTGATCGAGTCGATCGGGCTGGACCCGGAATACGTCGGCGAGATCAAGGCCCGTCAGGTGGCGATCCAGCGTGAGATGCGTGCCCGCGAGGAGACCAAGGCCGCGCTCGCCGAGGCGGAGAAGGTCAAGGCCGAGGCGCAGGCCGAGTTTGAGAAGGCGGTCGTGGACGGCAAGCGTGACAAGGAGGTTGGCATCCTCGAGGCAGAGAAGCAGGCCCAGCAAGAGGTGCTAGCGGCCGAGGCGGCGAAGAAGCAGGTTGTTTTGGCGGCCGAAGCGCAGGCGCAGCAGGTGGTCCTGGCGGCCCAGGCTCAGGCCCAGCAGGTCGAACTCGCGGCCGAGGCCGACAAGAAACGGGCCGTGCTCACCGCCGAAGGCGAAAAAGAAGCGGGCGAACTCAAGGCCCAGGCGATTATCGCGATCGGCACGGCCGAGGCAGAAGCAACGCAGTTACAGCTTAGCGCCTTTGCTGCTGCAGGCCCCGATGCCTATGTCCAGATCGAGGTCGCCAAGCAGATCGCCCAGGCGTTTAAGAATATCGACGGCTACCTCCCACAGGACATGAAGGTCAACCTCCTAAGCGAATCGTTCATGGACGCGGTCAAGCAGGTGGTCCGGCCCGGCGGCACTGCCGGTCAGTGACCTGGGGCTGTCGCCGAGGTAAACTCTTAGCGTGCCGTTTACACCCACCATGGAAAAACGAGCCATGCCTTACCCTCGTCATTGGTTATTGCTGTTCGTGGCCTTGTGTCTGGTCGGCTGTCAGACAGCGGCCACCACCGGGATCGCTGAGCGTCCCTCGTACCGCGCCGCGGTCGCGGGGTGGTCGGTTAAAAACAGGCCGTTGATGGTGCGTGTCTACGGCAGCGGGGAGGATGTCGTGCTATTGATGGCGGGTATCCATGGCAGCGAGGCGGCGGGGGTGCCGATCCTTGAGCGGCTTGGCCGGGAGTTGATGGATCGGCCTGAGTTCTTAGCTGGAAGGACGGTCGTGGTGCTGCCGGCGGTCAACCCCGACGGGGTCAAGGCCGGTAAGCGCCGCAACGCCAACGGTGTGGACCTGAACCGCAACTTCCCCGCCGACAACTTCAAGACCATCAAGGGCAACGGCAGCGAGCCCCTGAGCCAGCCCGAGTCCCGCGCGGTGCTCGAACAGATCGAGCGTTACAAGCCCAACCGTATCGTGACCTTCCACCAGCCGCTTTCGTGCGTGGACTACGACGGCGAGGGGGCGTTAGCGCTGGCCGAGGCGATGGGCGAACACACCGACCTGCCGGTCAAACGGCTGGGCGGTCGGCCGGGATCGTTGGGGTCGTACTTCGGGATCGATCGGGGCATCCCCTGCATCACTTTCGAGCTGCCTAAGAACGCACGAGACATGAGCGATCAGGATCTGTGGGACCGCTACGGCCAAGCCACGCTGGCGGCGGTGGTATACCCGGATGTTCTCGAGGTGCAGTAGGCTATAATGCCACATGACCGCGACAACCCACGGCGCTTCTTGATCCCCCAACCCCTGAACCCCGAGTCCACGCTTGCGGCTTGCACTGATCGGCGACATCCACCTGTTCCAGACCCGCGTCCATCCCTCACGGCTGGTGGGCAAACGGCTGCTGGGCCACGCCAATCTGATGATCAACCGACGATTCAGGTTCAACCACCGCGTGCTTGAGCCACTGGTCGACCGGGTCAAGGCGCTTGGGGTGGATTCGGTGCTGTTGTCGGGTGACGTGACGACGACGTCGTTGGAGGATGAGTTCCACGACGTGACATCGTATCTTCAGCCGCTGGCCAGGGAGGTCCCGACGGTCGTCGTGCCGGGCAACCACGACAAGTACACCTTCCGCTCGGTGCGCAAGAACCGGATGGGTTCGCATATGCAAGGCCTGCTCCCCGATGTTTTTCCGGAGGTCAGGAGCTTGAAGAAACACTGGCGTCTGCTGTGTCTTGACTCGGCGCAGCCGCAGCTCTTGTGGTCACGCGGGGCGCTGGGGTACGAGCAGATGCAGGCGGTTGAGGGGTTCATCGAAACACTGACACACCGCGACGGGTTGATCGTGCTATGCCATTACCCGGCGAAGATGCCGATGGGCATCCCTCACTCCTGGGGGCACGCCCTGGCGGAGGCGCGGAAACTGCACGACATGCTCGCGAGCTGCCCGGCGCGCGTCGTATTTATGCACGGGCACATCCACAAGCCCTGGCAGTGGGACCCGGCCAACGGCGGCAAGGCGGGCAACGGCGATAACTCAGGGCTGATGTACTTAAACGCCGGCGCCCCGTGCCTGACCAGCAACCGGTACCCATTCGGCCAGGGGTTCTGGGAGATCGAGCTGCCCGACGACCCAAGCGGCCCGTTGATGCTGGTCCACCACGTCCCTCAAGCCAGGGACGGCCATGACATCCCCAAGGCGCAGGTGCGGTCTGGCGCCCACGTCGAGCTTGATCTACGCTGGGTCGAGCAGAGGGTCTTATAAAACAACACGCTCGGGACGACCGCCTTATTACAGGCCGGCCGATTCTCCGAATGCGGGGGGCGGTTTCGGTCGATGTTGTTAACCGGCAGGGGCTATAATCTGCGCCGGCTATTCAGATGGCGAACTGGAGTGATGCATGTGTGGAATCGTGGCCTATGTCGGGAGCAAGCCGGTTGCCCCCTTACTGCTTGAGGGCCTGAAGCGCCTGGAGTACCGCGGATACGATTCGGCGGGTCTGGCTGTGGTCAGCCCGGGCGGCATCGAGGTCCGCAAAAGTGTCGGCCGGGTCAGCGTCCTGGAAGACAAGATCTCTCAGGACCCCGATGCGCTCAGCGCCGCCATCGGCATCGCACACACCCGATGGGCGACCCACGGCCAGCCCAGCGAGCCCAACGCCCACCCGCACACCGGCAAGACCCGCGAGGGCCACGAGATCGCCCTGGTCCACAACGGCATCATCGAAAACTACGCCTGCCTGCGGACCTATCTCGAAGGCAAGGGCCACACCTTCACCAGCCAGACCGACACCGAGATCCTCGCCAAGCTGATCGCCGAGCTTTATGAAACCGACCTGGAGTCGGCCGTCCAGAAAGCGCTGCATGAAGTGACCGGCGCTTACGCCATCGCCGTGATCAGTGCCGCCGAGCCGCACACCTTGGTCTGCGCGCGCAAGGGCTCGCCGCTGATCATCGGGATCGCCGAGCACAGCTACGTTGTCGCCTCCGACGCCTCGGCGATCGTCAGCCACACCACCCAGGTCATCACCCTCGACGACTACCAGGTCGTCAAGCTCTGCGCCGGCAAGCGTGACAAATACACCCAGGAGCAGGGGCTTTGGGCGGTCGAGTTCAGGACCACCACCATCGACAACGTCCCGGTGACCAGCGAGGTGACCGAACTGGAGATCGACCTTCAGCAGATCGAGCTCGGCGGGTACCCCCACTTCATGCTCAAGGAGATCATGGAGCAGCCCGAGAGCATCCGCAACTGCCTGCGAGGCCGGATCGACCACCGCGAGGGCCGGGTTGTGCTCGGGGGACTGACCGACGTGACCCGCGAGCTGGTCCGCGCCAAGCGGTTCCTGTTCACCGGGCAAGGGACCGCCTACCACGCCGGTTTGATCGGCGAATACCTGTTTGAAGACCTAGCCAAGATCCCCGCCCGGTGTGAATACGCCAGCGAGTTCCGATACCGCAACCCGATCATCGAGGACGGCACGGTGATGGTCGCGGTCAGCCAGTCCGGGGAGACCGCCGACACGCTCGCCGCCCTGACCGAGGCCAAGGAGCGCGGCGCGATGACGATTGGCGCGGTCAACGCCGTGGGTTCGAGCATCGCCCGCGTCACCGACGCCGGGGTCTACCTGCACGTCGGGCCGGAGATCGGTGTGGCGTCGACCAAGGCTTTCGTCGGGCAGGTCGCGGTGATCACGCTGCTGTCGCTGTATGTCGGCAAGCGCAAGTACCTCTCCAATGACGCGGTCAGCGAATACCTCAAGCAGCTCGAACAGGTCCCCGACTATATCCAGCGGGTCCTCGACCAGTCCGACCACATCAAGTCCTGCGTTGAGAAGGTCGTCGACCGTGACAACTGGCTTTTCCTTGGCCGGGGCTACAACTACCCCGTCGCGATCGAGGGGGCGCTCAAGCTCAAGGAGATCTCGTACATCCACGCCGAGGGGATGCCTGCCGCGGAGATGAAGCACGGGCCGATCGCACTGATCGACGAGGGCATGCCGGTGGTCTTCCTGGCGACCAAGGGCTCGCAGTACGCGAAGGTCATGTCGAACATCCAGGAGGTCCGCTCCCGGGGCGGTCGGATCATCGCGGTGGCGACGGAGGGGGATGAGCAGATTAGCCGGTACGCCGACGCGGTGTTTACGATCCCGCCGATGCCCGACGCCCTCCAGCCGTTGGTCAGCGTCGTACCGCTGCAACTTTTGGCCTACCACGCCGCCGTCCTGCGGGGCCACGACGTGGACAAACCCCGCAACCTCGCCAAGAGCGTCACCGTCGAGTGATGCCGAATGTAAGGTTCGCTACGGCACCCCCGCAGCGCATCTGCGCGGCCACGTGCGTGTCTTGATACAATCACAGCACAACCCCAAGCACGGAGGGCTTGCGATGAACCGAACTATTTCCCTGTCGTGGGTGCTGACCCTGGCCTGTCTCTTGGCCGCCGGGTGCCAGACCTATGTGAACATCCCGCCCCAGGCCGGCGACCTGGCTAACCACGAACCCAACGGCGCGACCGTCCGGAAGATCCTGGTTGAGGCCGTCCCCGCGGCGCTCGAGGACGGGGGCATCCAGCAGCCGGTGCAGGTCATGCTCCCGGCGGGGATGAACAAACTCAGCTACAACCAGATCCTCACCGCGATCGGGGACCAGGCGGTATCGCCCTTCGATGAAGAGGCTCAGGCGTCTGTCGACGCGGTCGTCTTCGCCAAGAGCGTGCGTATACGCGGCAACCTGGCGGAGGTCGACATCGCCCGGCCGATCGGTGACGGGATCGACCAGTTGGTGACCGTCTATCTCAGATGGAAGCCGTTGGCCGGTTGGCAGGCGCAGCGCGTCCACGTCTGGCGCGGCGTGCCGGTTGATGAGGCGGGCATGGGGCACGACACAGCCAGTCCGTGACGCATCCGGGTCCGGTCCGTGCCTGACGTGGCTGTGGTCCTATTGACAACACGTTCGATCTTATGCGCCCTTTCGGCGTCAACAGAATGGAGGCTGTGATGAAGCCGCGACACCTCGTGCTGGTACTGATGTTGGCCCTACTGCTTGGCCTGCCGGCCGGTTCGACCTACGCCCAGAGCGCAGACGCCGGCGCGGCGGTCAGCGATACGTCCGCTGATACCGCGGATCAAGCGTCCGACGATACCTCATCCGCAACGACCCAGCCGGCGGATCAAGCGCAGCCGATGACCGAAGCCGAACAGGCGATGGATGCGTTGCTGGGTTCGCGCGAGGCGGCGCCGGTGATCGAGCCCACAGCCGAGCCCAGTGTCCAGACCCCCGGGGTCGGGATGGGCGCCGCGGCACGGATCGACATCGACCCCGCCGTCCTGGGCATCGCGCCGGGCCAAGACCCGCCGCCGCTTCGCCGCGAGGGCGAGTTCATCGTCAACCGCCGGGGCCGGCTCGTCCGTTCGCACGACGGCGGGTTCCTGCTGTTCGTCTTCGAGTCCGACACCCAGGACGCCCCGGAGCTGCCGATGGTCCTCCAGGCCTGCCAGTACCTGGAAGCGATGGAGGACACCGTCGAGAAGCGCGGCGACACCGTCGTCTTTATCCTCTCAGGGCAGATCCACACCTACCGCGGCGCGAATTACCTGCTCCCCACGATGATGAAGATCGCCTTCGACAAGGGTAACCTCACCAACTGACCCACGGATATTCCCCCCCCCGATCCCCCCAGGATTCCAGGGGATACCAATCAGATTGCCCCCAAGGCCATTCCATGTCCAACGTCACGCTTGCGGTTTAGCGGGTGATCGCAGATCGCCGCGCCGCACCGCTGCCTTACAACCTTACAACTCTACAACCTTACAACCCTACAACCACGCCACCGGCACCAACTCCCCGTCATGCCTCTTTAGCGCATCGGTCTGCGCTTTGCCGTCAAGCACGCGGATCGTCAGGTCGTACCGCTTGCTTTGCCCGGGCTTGAGTTGCGTCCTCGCCAACGGGCTTTGGTCGTTGTCTTTGCCCAGGAGCGAGCCGAAGAACGGCTCGATCGCGGTGACGTAGCTCGCCGGCGGACAGAAACGCTGCCAGTTATTGAACCTGGGCAACTGATCACGGGTGTAGACCAATTCCAACCCGAGCCCGCGCTTGGGATTGATCAGGCCGACGTGAACCCGTCCATCGCCGTCAGCCGGGAGGTCGACAAAGACATTATCCTCGCCACCCTCGGCATGCTCTGGATTCGATCCGGGCACCTGCTTAAAGCCGTTGAGCTGCGCACTTGACATCGGCTTATCAACAAACGGCAGTGCCGCCGCCTTGCCCCGGTAGATCAGCCTCGCGTCCTGCTCCAGCAGGGGGGATCCGAGGTTAATGTGGTACAGCCAGTTGTGCGCCACGGTCGTCCCACTGATATTTTCCACCTCGTCGTGCAGATGGATCTCAGGTAAACCAGATCTGCAACGGATAGTTCGCTGGATCTCGAACACGGGGCCTGACTCTCCGGCGTCTTGGATCATCATCGAAAGGGACATCGCATCCAGTCCGCTTGATGGATCAGGGTTAACGATGTTAACCAATGTTGCCGGGGTATTGGAGTGCCGGCCGTGCAGGGGTATTTCTTTGCCGTCCTCGATCCGCGCCCGCCCGATCGTTTCCGGTCCACAGGTCGTCAATAATCCGCCCGCCCAGGCGTGCAGCCAGTCGTCGCCTCGCTGTGCCCCGTGGCTCGCAGGCTTAAGCCCGTTGGGTGTCAGGTACGCAAGGTTCACATCGTGGTAGGTCGCATCCACAATATCTCCGCCGCGCCCGATGGCCACCGTGAAGCGAAGCCCCGACGCGGTATCGACCCAAGCCACCTCGCACCCCCGGTCCCCCGGCCCGCCGCCCCCGTCAGGGCGGTCCAGTGTCCCCGTGCGGATCCCGCCGGGTTGTCGGGGGTTGTCGTATTTACTGGCTTTGGATTTGGATGAAGGCATAACCTTAGAATATAGTCAAAGCATCATCTTTGAGTTTGGGAGCGGATCTGATGCCGATCTACGAGTACGAATGCGAGAAGTGCGATCACATCACCGAGGATTTGCGCCAGATGGCGCAGGCGGACGAGCCGCTGGCGTGTGAGGCTTGCGGGAGTAAGCAGACTCATCGCCGTCAAAGCGAATTCGCCGCCGGGGCGTCACGGGATGGCGGTGGTGGTTTGCCGCCGATGCCCCCGGCAGGCGGCTGCGGTCGTTGCGGCGATCCCAACGGGCCTTGTGGGATGTGAAACTGCGGAGTACCTGGGAACACCCCGGAGTACCCTTGAGTATCGCAACCCCGGCCAAGCCCTGCGGGCATGACCGGGCTTGGGAAGTGACTGAATAATCGGTACGAAACTGCAGCGGCTTTGGGCGGTCAGTTCGCGGCGAGTTCGGCGGACAGTTCGCTGACGACCTTCTTGGCGTCACCGAAGACCATGCCGGTGTTTTCTTTGAAGTACAGCTCGTTCTGGATGCCGGCGAACCCGGGGTTCATCGAGCGTTTGATGACGAAGACGGTGCGTGCCTTGTCGACGTCGAGGATCGGCATGCCGTAGATCGGGCTGGTCGTGTCGTGCCGAGCGGCGGGGTTGGTCACGTCATTCGCTCCGATGACCAGCGCGACATCCGCCTGCTCGAACTGAGGGTTGATCTGCTCGAGGTCCTGGAGCTGCTCGTAGGGGACGTCGGCTTCGGCGAGCAGGACGTTCATGTGCCCGGGCATCCGGCCGGCAACGGGGTGGATGGCGTACTTGACGTCGATCGACCGGCTCTCAAGCTGCTGGGCGAATTCCTTGACCGCGTGCTGGGCCTGGGCGACCGCCATCCCGTAACCCGGGACGATGATGACCGTCCGGGCGGCGTCCAGTACGATCGCCGCGTCTTCGATGCTGAACGAACGCGCCTCGCCTTGCGGCCCGCCCTTGCCCCCGGCGACCGCGCCGCCGACACCGCCGAATAGGACGTTCATCAGCGATCGGTTCATCGCCTTACACATGATGTTGGTCAGGATGATCCCCGACGCCCCGACCAGGGCCCCGGTGATGATCAGGGCGAAGTTGCCCAGGACGAACCCGGCCATCGACGCGGCGATACCGGAGTAGCTATTCAAGAGTGCGATGACGACGGGCATGTCGGCCCCGCCGATCCCGATCACCAGCAAGACGCCCAGCGCCAGGGCGAGTATCGCGATCAGGATCAGCCCGAACCCAAAGCCAGGTTGGGCGATCATATACCCCGACAGGACCAGGCCGCCGATCAGCAACACCGCGATGAGCGCCTTTTGTCCGGCGAACTGCACCGGCGCATCGGGGATGAACTTGCTGCCCGCCAGCTTGGCGTAAGCGACCAGCGACCCGGTGAAGGTCAGCCCGCCGATCAGTGTCGCCAGCCCGATCGCCATCAAGGTGTTGCCGGGCAGCAGCGCGAGATCGGCGTCTGAGGTTTTCAAGTAATCCCCGCAGGCGACCAGCAGGGACGCGATGCCGCCGCAGCCGTTCAGGAGCGCGACCATCTCGGGCATCCCGGTCATGGGCACGCGGACCGCCAGGATCAGCCCGGCGACGGCGCCGATCAACAGGGCGATCCCGATCCAGACCAGGCTGATCGCTTCACCGTCGGAGATGACAAAGAACGTTGCCGCGATGGCCACGAGCATGCCCAGGGCCGAGACCAGGTTGCCCCGGCGCGCGGTCTTGACGCTCGAAAGCATCTTCAGGCCCAGGTAGAAAAGGACTGCCGCGAACAGGTAGACCAGGTTCAGCCAGTCTCCCTTATCCAGTGCGAGTGTCGTGAGGGGGGTCATATCTTGCATGGTGTGTATCACTTGCCGTCCTTGCCCTTGAACATCTCAAGCATCCGGTTGGTCACGACGTATCCGCCGACAACGTTGAAGGTCGCGAAGATGACCGCCAGGAAGCCCAGGAACACGCCCAGCGCGAAGAACGTTTCGCTGAACGAAGCGAGCAGTGCCCCGACGATGGTGATGCCGGAGATCGCGTTGGAGCCGGACATCAGCGGGGTGTGCAGGGTCGAGGGGACCTTGGTGATGACCTCGACGCCCAGCGCGATCGCCAGGACGAAGACGACGATGCTAATTACAAAGGGGTCCATGGGATTCTCAGGGTTCGGGGTTCGATTCGGTGTGAGCCCGGCCCTCCGGGCCGGCGCTAAACAGTTCTATATCAGCCTTCCATCGCCTGCTTGACCATCTCGTTAACAAGCAGGCCGTCGTGGGTGATGATCGCGCCCTTCTGCAGCTCGTCGGTCAGGTCGATCTTGAGGTTGCCCTCGTCCAGCAACTCCTTGAGCAGGTTCAGGACGTTGTTGGCGTAGACGCTGGAGGCGTCGCCGGGGACGAGCCCGGGTAGGTTCAGCGTGCCGATGAGGGTGACGTCGTTGTCGGTGGTGACGACCTCGCCGGGGCGGGTCAGTTCGCAGTTTCCCCGGCCTGCAGTGCGGTCGGCGGCCATATCCACGAGGATCGCGCCCTGCTTCATGTCTTTGACCACGTCGGCGGGGACCAGCAGCGGCGGGGCCTTGCCGAACAGCGCGGCGGTGGTGATGACCACATCCGCGCCGGTGATGTGCTTGGCCATGAGATCGGCCTGCTGCTTGCGTTCTTCTTCGGTCTGTTCCTTGGCGTAACCGCCGGTCTCGGCATCGTCCTGGGCGGCGGTGGGCAGCTCGACGAACCGTGCGCCCAGCGACAGGACCTGCTCCTTGGTCACCGCCCTGACGTCGTAGGCCTCGACGATAGCGCCCAGCCGTTTGGCGGTGGCGATGGCCTGCAAGCCCGCGACCCCGACGCCGATGACAAAGACCTTCGCCGGGGCGATCGTGCCCGCGGCGGTGATCATCATCGGGAACATCTTGGGGCACTTGTCCGCCGCCAGCAGCACCGCCTTGTACCCGCCGATGTTCGCCTGGCTGGACAAGACGTCCATCGCCTGGGCACGGCTGATGCGGGGGATGAACTCCAGCGAGACCGCGGTGACCTTGTGGTCGCAGAGCGTGCGGACCAGGCCGGTGTTGTGCAAGGGTGAGAGCATCCCGACCAGCATCGACCCGGGCTTCATCAGTGCTGCTTGTGAGTCAAGCGGGGGGTTGACCACGGCGACCACGTCCGCCTCTGCCCAGATCTGCGGGGGGGCTTCGCCGTCACGGGGGACGACCGTGGCGCCGGCCTTGCGGTATGCCTCGTCATCGATGTGAGCGGCCTCGCCTGCGCCGGATTCGACTACGACCTGCACGCCCATACCCACGAGTTTTTTGACCGCCTGGGCGGTCAGGGCGACTCGGGTCTCATCGTGTTCCGTCTGCTTGGGGACTGCCAGTTTCATGCTTTTTCCTGCAGGCACAATAAAAGGACGGAGGGATCTTACATAGTCGTTGGGGGTTTGTCATGTTAGCGGATTGATCAGGTTCGTGCGGGCTGTGAATCCGGAATGTTAAGTGGGGCAAGAGCGCCCGGGTCGGTATGATGCCGCCATGGTGAATTACTCTCAGAGCTTTGAGATCCCTACGGCAGAACGCGACCAGATGGTGGAGATCACCGATCAGGTTCGCCGGGCGGTCGATGAATCGGGGGTCCGAGATGGCGTTGTCACGGTCTACGTCCCGCACACCACCGCCGGGGTCACGATCAACGAAAACGCCGACCCGGATGTCGTCCACGACATGCTCGCCCAACTCGATCAGATGGTCCCCTGGCGGCAACCGTTCTACCGGCATTCAGAGGGCAACAGCGCCTCGCACGTCAAGGCTTCGATGATGGGCAGTAGCGCTACGATCCTTATTAAGGACGGCCGACTTGTGCTGGGCACATGGCAGGGGGTATGGTTTTGCGAGTTTGACGGCCCCAGGACGCGCAGCGTCCATGTAGCGGTGATGGGCTAAAATCTGGACAGCCACAGCTGCGTCATAGCCGCTACATCGGATCAACCCCAACCCCAACCCCGAAATCCCCATGCCTGATTACCCCCAAGTACAAATGACGACCAGTGAAGGCGACATCACCATCGAGCTTTGGAATGACGTCGCCCCCGGCCACACGGAGAACTTCCTCAAGCTGATCGGCCAGGGGTTCTACGATGGGCTGAAGTTTCACCGGATCATCCCAAGTTTCATGATCCAGGGCGGCTGCCCTAACGGCACCGGGACCGGCGGCCCGGGCTGGCAGATCAAGGCCGAGTTCAACGAACGCGAGCACCAGCCGGGCGTGCTGTCGATGGCCCGCAGCCAGGACCCGGACTCGGCGGGGTCACAGTTCTTCATCTGCCTGACCCGCGAGAACTGCCAGCACCTGGACGGTCAATACACCGGCTTTGGGAAAGTGATTGAAGGGATGGACGTGGTCGAGAAGCTCGGCAAGTCCGGCTCGGGCGATGCGCCCGGAATTGTGAAGGTGGTTCACCTGGAAGGGTAGAGACCATTGGCCGGACCACTTAGGTGGGCTTGGCGCATGTGCATGATCCAGCGTGCCGCGCCCGGTTAACGTTTAGCGGTGGCCGCCGGGCGGCGCGAATGGACCGCTCATGGATGGAGATCTCATCCCAGCAAATCGGCTCTGGCGGCGCACGGACGCGGATTGCTGAGTGCAAGACGAGGCCATGAAAAAGAAAAACCCCGCTGCCGCAAAAGCGACAACGGGGCGGAGGGGAGAAAGCAAGTTAATAGCCACATCCTCGACTCGTTGAGAATCCAGTCTCCACTTTTTAGTTGAAGTAGCCTCCAAATTCAAGCGTAATCTTTACCCAGATTACCAGATTGTGGATAACTCTACTCAACCTCTAGGCGTTGTTTTGCCATGAGCGCGGCCCCGATAATCCCGGCGTCGTCGCCTAACCGGCTCGCGTGTATCTTACACTTAGAAAGCTCGGAAGGAAAGACGTATTCGTCGAAAACAGCCCGAATTAGCGAAATCCAGTCGTCTCCGAGGGCCTCGGTCAGCCCGCCACCGACCACCACGCAGGGCAGGCTCAGCAGGGTGACCGCGTTGGCGATGGACACGCCGATGTAGTGGGCGGCTTGTCCGATAACCTTGTGGGTTAAAGCATCGTTTTCTTTAAACGCCTCGGCCAGGAGCCTGGAGCGGATCTTGCTCAGATCACCATCGGCTAACTTCGTGAGGATGCTCGGGTGGTTGGACTCGATCAGCCGCTTGAGCTGATCCACGATGTTGGTCCGGCTGGCGAGGTTTTCGAGGGAACGCTGACCCAGCGGGGCGTCGCCGCGGAGAGTGGTGTGTCCGATTTCTCCGGCGGTGAGCTGGACGCCGTGAAACAGTTTCCCGTCGAGCACCAGGCCCCCGCCGATCCCGGTCCCGACGAAGATGCCCATCAGGTCGTCGTATCCCTTGCCGGCCCCGGCCATGTACTCACCCCAGATCCCCACGTTCACATCGTTGTCTACCGCCACGGGCACACCCAGTGCTTCCTTGAGCACCTTGCCCAGGGGGTAATCGGTCCACCGCAGGTTGATCGCGCTCAGGACGATCCCCTTCTTGTGGTTGACCGCGCCGGGCGCGCCAATCCCCAGCCCGGCGACGTCGCCGCTTTTCAGCCCCGCCTCATCGAGCACCTTCTCCACCAGCTTGACAAGCCGTCTGGTCACGGCCTGCTCGCCGCCATCGGCCTTGGTCTTGAGCCGGTCGGTGGCCAGCAGTTTCCCTTTGCCGTCAAGGACCCCGGCCTGGATGTTCGTTCCGCCCAGGTCGATGCCGATGTAAGGCTTGTCGTTCTTAGCCATGGGTCTTGCTCCTGCCTAGGCGCTGCGCCCAGGCGCGTGAGAGGTTTCGGTTCAGACAGGCGGCCGGGCCCGGTGGTGGTCGGTGGCGGCTTCGAAGACACGGGCGATGCGTAACAGCCGGGCCTCATCGAACGCCGGGCCTAATAGCTGCACACCGATCGGCAGATCCCGACCGTCGACCTTCGTCGTCCCCGCAGGCAGCGTGATCCCCACGTTGCCCGCCAGGTTGCAGTTCACCGTGTACACGTCGTTGAGGTACATCGAAAGCGGGTCGTCGGACATCTCACCGATCTTGAACGCCGGCCCGGTCGTCGTCGGGCACAGGATCGCGTCGCAGCTTTCAAACGCCGTGTCGAAGTCATTACTAATCAGCCGGCGTACCTTCAAAGCCCGGTTGTAATAGGCGTCGTAGTACCCGCTGGATAGCGCATAAGTCCCCAGCATGATCCGTCTTTTGACCTCGTCCCCGAACCCCTCGGCCCGGCTTCGGCAATACAAATCGATCAGGTCCCCGGGCTTATCCGTCCGGTGGCCGTAGTGCACCCCGTCGTACCGCGCCAGGTTCGACGAGGCCTCGGCGGTGGCGACGATGTAGTACACCGGGATCCCGTACTCGGTGTGCGGCAGGTCGACCTCGACGATCGTTGCGCCGTGGTCCTTGTACACCTGGATCGCCTGCTGGGTCGCGGCAGCTACCGCGGGGTCGTTGGCATCCGACATGTACTGCTTGGCGATCCCGATCCGAAACCCCTTGGGTGTTTCGTCGACCCGGTCGACATCCTCTGGCACGGGGACGCTCGCCGAGGTCGAGTCCAGCGCGTCCTGGCCCATCATGATCTTTAAGAGCAGGGCGGTGTCGGCGACCGTGCGCGTGAACGGGCCGACCTGATCGAGGCTGGAGGCAAACGCGACCAGGCCGTAGCGGGAGATCCGCCCGTAGGTCGGCTTCATCCCGACTACACCGCACAGTGCCGCGGGCTGGCGGATCGATCCGCCGGTGTCCGTCCCGATCGACGCGGCGCAGAGGCCCGCAGCCATCGCCGCCGCCGATCCGCCGCTCGACCCGCCGGGCACCCGGCTTGTGTCCCAGGGGTTCAGCGTCGTCCCGCAGGCCGAGTTCTCCGTCGACGAGCCCATCGCGAACTCGTCCATGTTCGTCTTGCCCAGGATCACCGCCCCGGCGTCCTCGAGCTTCCGAACCGCCGTCGCGGTGTACGGGGCCTGGAAGTTCGCCAGCATCTTCGATGAACAGGTCGTGTGTCCGTAGTCGGTGCACAAAAGATCCTTGATCGCGATCGGTACCCCGGCAAGCGCGCCGGTCACCTCGCCTAAGTCGACTTGCCCCGCCCGATCCAAGGCCCGGTCGGCGTAAACCTCGTGGTAGACGTTTAACGCGCCGTTGTGTTTTTCGATCCGGTCGAGATAGGTACGGGTGATCTCGACCGCCGAGACTTTCTTCTCAGCGATCGCGTCACGCAGTTCGATCAGGGTGGCATCCGTCGGGTTCATGCGCTTGGGCCGTCTCCCAGAACCTTGGGGACTTTGAAAAAGGGCGGCGATTTCGCCGGGGCGTTGGCCAGGGCCGAGTCGGTCGCCATCCCCGGCCTCTCGGTGTCCGGCCGAAGCACGTTGGTCAGCTCAAGGGGGTGGGCCATCGGCTCGACACCGTCCACATCCAGCTCGTTGAGCTTGCCGATATATCCCAGCACCGCCGCCAACTGCTCGGTGAAGTGGTGGACCTCGTCGTCGCTGACGTGTAGCCGGCTGAGCTTGGCGACGTGCCGGACATCCGCCTCGGTAATGGTCTTGGCCTTGGACATGCCGGGTAGGATAGCAGGGAAGAGGGGGCGGGTTTGGGGTTTAGGGATTGGGGTTTCGGGGTTGGGGTAAGAATCGGAGTTTCATGGTATATCGCTGTGAACCTACGCGGTGTCAGGCGCACAGACTGGCCCGATCCTTTACCTTGTGTTGTAGCTTCACCCTGATCCCCAGACCCCAATCCCTAAACCCCCACACCCGCCATGCCCGACAAATCCCCCCTCGAGTGCTTCGACAACCCAAGCCCCGACCGCGACTATGTCATCGAGCACGTCGCCGAGGAGTTCACCAGCGTCTGTCCCAAGACCGGCCACCCGGACTTCGGCACCGTCACGCTCCGCTATATCCCCGCCAGCCGGTGCGTGGAGCTTAAGAGCCTCAAGCTCTACCTCCAGGCATACCGTAACGAAGGCATCTTCTATGAAGCCGTCACCAACAAGATCGCCGACGACCTCGCCGAGCTGATGCAGCCTAAATGGATGATCCTCCGCACCGACTGGACCGGCCGCGGCGGGATCAGCTCGTCAGTTGAAGTTGAATTGGGCAGCGCCCCCGATTAACCGAGGTACTGCATGGCAAGAGCAAGCCAAGTTTAGCGGGCGATCGCAGATCGCCGTGTAGGTTCAGTGCTCGCGCCGCAACATCGCAACCCCACCCAGCCCCATCACAAGCAACGTACCCGGTTCGGGGATCACCGAGCCCGGCGGAGGTGGGGTGCCCAGGTTCCAATTGGACAGGACGACGTTGAGGTCTTCGATCCCGACGAAGCCGGGGTTCAGCGGGTCGTCGAACGCATCGCCAAGCAGCGGATCGCCCGGGGCCACGGTCTGGTTCCAGTTGCTTAAGACCAGGTTGAGGTCCTCGATCCCGACGAACCCATCGCCGTTGAGGTCGCCGGCGAGGATGGCGACGCTTAGGTATTGGTCGACGGAGACATCAAACAGGTGCTGGACCGTGCCGTTGGGCCATTCGATGCGCAGCCTGTCGATCGTGGTGGCGGCGCCGAGCCCAAAGTGCACGGGCAGGTCGCTCTGATTAAACGTGCCGGCGTTGGTGTTGGCTTCGCGGCGCAAGGTGCGCTCCTGGGGCGTGCCCTCGTCGAGGGTGGCGAAGATCGATGCGCCGATCCCGGTGGTGTTGTCGGTCGGGCCAGTCAGCTCGATGTATAGCCAATGGTTGCCGTTGCCCGATGCATCGCTGATGAAGATGCGCTCATTAGAACCGCTGTCGGTGGTGGCGATAAGGTCCTGGTCGCCGTCGCGGTCGAGATCGGCCCAGGCGCTGTCGTATGACCCCTTATTCGTTTCGAAAAGCCCCTCCGCGACGGTCACGTCGGTGAACTGCCAGTTGCCGTCGTTGCGGTAGAGTTTTCGGGCGTTGTTGCTGCCGTTTTGCACCAGGTGGTCGTGGAAGAACAGGTCCAGGTCGCCGTCGTTGTCGTAATCGAGAGCGCGTGCGCCGTTGAGATCGCCGCCGACGTCGCTGAGCAGCGGCTGGCCGGTGATCGTGTCGACGTCGGTGAACTGGTTGCCGCCGTCGTTGCGGAAGATCTTGCTGGGCTGGCCGTCGGCCCCGGTCATGTACAGGTCCAGGTCGCCGTCGTCGTCGAAGTCGAGGAACTCCGACCCGTAGCTGTTCTGCATGAACTGGGTCCCGTTGGAGTCGGCGATGTCGATGAAACTAAGCGAGCCGGTCTGCGCCAGTTGGTTCTCGTAGAAGTTGTTGCGGATGGTGCCGCCGTGGATGCAGGTGGAGATGTAGATGTCCAGGTCCCCGTCGTCGTCGGTATCCCCGATCGCCATCCCGTAGGCCTTGGACCCAAAGTTTTCCTGGAACCCGACAGCCGCGCCGACGGGGGTGAAGGATCCGGCCGGGCCCTGGAGATAGATCTCGTGTTTCTCGGGCCCTTCCATGCCGAAGATCAGGTCCAGGTCGTTGTCGTTGTCGATATCGGCCCAGGCGATGTTCTGGTGGAAGCCGGGGTCGTTCAGGCCGGTCGCCACGCTTTCATTGGAAAACCCGGTGACCCCGTTATTTCTCAGTATGTCGCCGGACGCGCCTGAAGTATTAGACTGTCCCACAAACACGTCGACATTGCCGTCGCCGTTGTAGTCGCCCCATGCGGCGCTCCACGACGAGCCCAGACCCGAAGGCAGCAACGCGAAGGCGTTCGTGAAGGTGAGTGACCCGGTGCCGATCAGATTATTGCGGTACAGCTTCTGCGAGCCCAACGCCCCCTGGAAGAAGATGTCCAGATCGCCGTCGTTGTCGATATCACCCAGCGAGGCGCTGCGGGAATTGAAGTTCACCCCGCCGAGGATCGACGCCCCCTGGTCGGTGAACGTCGGCTGCGCGGACAACTCGGCCGTCAACAAGAGCGGGTGAAGCGTGCAGGCAAACAATACGATCGCTGTGAATGCAGTCGATGACTTCATGGATTGATCTCCCGATAATTGGCGCTTAACACCACATCGTTGATAAGCGTGTCCTTTGGCGACAATCCTCAAGCGGTAGGCATGTAGTTCAGACGGCACTTGGCTTGCTTGTCAGGTTCGCGCCCTCGAGCGATCATGACCGATCACCACGATCCAAACATTATAACACACAGCCCCCCGAATCCATATGTAACGAAGGGAGCTGTCGCAAAAAAAACGGTCTCCTACTCTACTGCGTCCGCTCGCATGGGAAGTTGTCGCGTGGGAGTTGTACCGGGCTTAACTTCGGATCATTCGGTCGCATGATTCTTCGCCGCTATCGGCTAGGCGTTCCGACCTGCTTGTACCTGTAGCAGCCGACCTCGTGGTCGTTGACCATGCCGACCGCCTGCATGAAGGCGTAACAGATCGTGGAGCCGACGAACTTGAAGCCGCGCTTCTTCAGGTCTTTGCACATCGCGTCGGACTGCGGCGTCGTTGCGGGGATGTCTTTGAGGCTTTTCCATTTGTTCTTCTTGGGCTTGCCGTCGACGAATTGCCAGATGTAGTCGTCGAAGCTGCCGAACTCTTTCTGCACCGCCAGGAAAGCCTTGGCGTTTCCGATCGAGGCGGCGACCTTCAGCCGGTTGCGCACGATCCCCGGATCGGCTAGAAGCCTGTCGACCTTCCTCTGAGTGTACCGGGCGATCTTCACCGCATCGAAGCCGTCGTACACCTTGCGGTAGTGCTCGCGCTTCTTGAGGATCGTGTCCCAACTAAGCCCGGCCTGAGCGCCTTCCAGGATCAGGAACTCGAACAGCAGCCGATCGTCATGAACAGGCACGCCCCACTCGTTGTCGTGGTAGGCGGCCATGTGCTCTTTGACGGCCCACTGGCAACGCTTCATCGGCTTGCCTTTACCGACAAAGGCCAGCCCGGGACATGGTCCGGCTGCGCACGGATGTCTGTCGGGTAAGTGACTTTGAAATCGAGGTAATGCGTGCCGGCGGGCAGGTCCAGCGGGGCGGACAAGACCTGGACGGTGTTGGATCTGCCCCGCGGGTCTTCCGAGGGATCGAGCGTGGTGTCTTTACGCTTGACATAATCGGCCTGGATCACCCGGACGACCTTCATGGCGATCCAGGGGGGGGCGGCCTCGTCGTAGTTGATGGCCTCGCCGGTCTTGTCATTGTATTTCGGCGGGCCGTCCGCAACGCGGTAGGCCACCTCCATAGGCATGTACTCATACGAGTAGTGGAACCATACGATCAACTCGGCGGGCTGACCTGCAATCGGCGGATAGGGCGATGTGGTCCCCGAGAGGCCCGCTTCGTCCAGTGAAAGCTCGGACCACAACGGTGACCTGGCTTTCAAGTCTCGTTGGTAGCGATCGGCCGGCGAGGACAACGAAGCTTCGCGGGGAGGGCCCTTCGCCACGCCGCATCCCGTGACAAGCAGCAGCGTCACGACGATCAACGCCGGCATCATTTTCATCGGGGATAGCATCGGTTAAGGCCTCCGTTTGATGGATCAAGAGCGTTACGCCAGCCACACGGTCGATCCCGATCATCATGACTGGCGTCTGTAGCATACCAACCCTATTAACATCGGGGATATGGGCAAAACGGGCAAGCTTCCAGTGCGTCATCCAGCTACGGGATCAGCAGTCGCATCATCAGTATGGTCCAGGATGGACAGCCAGACCTGCGCACCATAATCGCGACGGGGTGCTGTTGGTTTCGGGATCAGAAGTTGTAAACGGAATCATCTTAATTTACGGAGCAATCTTCGGATTAACATGGCATTTGATTGGATCCCGTGATATTATTGCTGTTGCACAAGTCGGCCGCGTTTCCAGACAGGTCCAGTTGTCAACTTTCTCCCAATCTCCCAATCTCCTAATCTCTCAATCTCTCAATCTCCCAATCTCCCATCCGATCCTCTCCACCAATCTAGAAGGAACAACATTATGAAGTCGTTATTCTTTTGCCCGTGCGCGATGGCAAGCCTGGTTGTGGTATTGCTGATGTTCACGGCGACCGTGAATGCGGTCACCTTGCCGATCAACGAAA
This sequence comes from Phycisphaeraceae bacterium, assembly GCA_029260655.1. Classification (GTDB taxonomy): domain Bacteria; phylum Planctomycetota; class Phycisphaerae; order Phycisphaerales; family Phycisphaeraceae; genus JAJRRS01. Next base: position 2,076 of record JAJDCU010000056.1, on the reverse strand, counting down.
CGATGACCCCTAGCGATACCCTTTATGTTCGATTCCAACTGACCGATATGGGTTTGTTTCCCAATCCTTTCAATGGCGTAGGACCCAACTTCGACTTCTCCGGCCAGGTGGATAACTTTACGTGGGAGGTGTCCCTGTATGACGACAGCGACTTGGTGGTGGGCACATTTGGACCACAGTTTTCTCCGATAGGATTCGGGCTCGGCCCCACCTTTGTCGATACCAGTCTTGGGGGTGGTCCTGCCTCCGGCGGCGGTCGAGTAGCGGGTGATGTGACCAGCTATCTTGATGGAAACGGTATGGCGTCATTCACACTTATAAGTGGCCCGAACATTACAGTCATCAATTTTGAGCCCTTGTTCGGGTATCACAGCGGCAATTCGGGGAGCAGTCCGTTTATCCCACACATCCAGAGTCACGCGGTTAATCAACTGCCCGCGCTCATCCCCGAGCCGGCTGCCGGAGTTGTGCTTGGGCTGGCGTGTATGACGATGCTGCATAGGCGAAAGCGGTACTGAGCATCCAATGGAGGCCCGGTTTAGTCGGGCTGTATTACGGAGCAAACGGATAGGCCATGTGCCCGCAAGGCATGCTTCCAGGCCGTGCGCGGATGGGCGTATTGTCTTGGATGGATGAGGCCGGTATCCTGCCCCGACTATGAGCATTCTCGTCGATAAAAATACCAAACTGATCTGCCAGGGCATCACCGGTTCCGCGGGGGCCTTCCACACCAAGGGCTGTCTGGATTACGGCACGGCGGTGGTGGGGGGGGTGACCCCGGGTAAGGGCGGTCAAAAAGACGCCAACGGCCTGCCGATCTTCAATACCTGTGTCGAGGCGGTCAAAGCGACAGGCGCTAACGCGACGATGATCTTTGTGCCCCCGCCGTTTGCTGCGGACGCGGTCCTCGAAGCCGCCGACGCCGGGATCAAGATGATCGTCTGCATCACCGAAGGCGTTCCCGTCCAGGACATGATGAAGGCCAAGCGGGCGCTGGCCCAGCCCAAGTACGCCGGCATCCGCCTGATCGGCCCGAACTGCCCGGGGATCATCACGCCTGGGGCCTGCAAGATCGGGATCATGCCCGGGTACATCCACGTCCAGGCCGGCGAAGGCAAGAGCGGCAAGAACGTCGGGATCATCAGCCGCTCCGGCACGTTGACTTACGAAGCGGTCTGGCAGGCCGCCAACCACGGGCTCGGGCAGACGACCTGCATCGGCATCGGCGGCGATCCGGTCCGCGGGATGGACTTCATCGATTGCCTTGAACTGTTCAACGCCGACGATGAAACCGACGGGATCATCATGATCGGCGAGATCGGCGGCAGCGACGAGGAGAAGGCGGCCGACTACATCAAGGCGAACGTGAAGAAGCCGGTCGCGACATTCATCGCCGGCCGCACCGCCCCCCCCGGCCGACGCATGGGCCACGCCGGCGCGATCATCTCCGGCGGCGAAGGCGGCGCGGACTCCAAGATCGCCGCGCTCAAAGACGCCGGCTGCCACATCGCCGAATCACCGGCCGACCTGGGCAGCACGATCGCCGGTGCCCTTGGGGTGTGACCCGTCTACTTCGACATAGGGTCGTACTGAAAACTCACTTGGCCCGTCTCGGGTTACGCCCGGAGGGTCCGGTTCGGTGAGTGTGGGGTTCCTCGGCAGGAAGGTTTTCCTGGGCCTTGTCACCCATGGATGGAGTCTGCGGTTCGACCTCTTCGCCCGGCGGCGTGTTGTGCTCCTCGTTGGCGAACTTCCCGAAGATCATCCGCCCGGCAGAGGTCTGAAGCGTGCTGCTGACGATCAGGTCGACGTCCTGGCCCATGTGTGACTTGCCGTATTCGACCACGACCATCGTCCCGTCGTCGAGGTAGCCCACGCCCTGGTTGGGGCCTTCGCCTCCCTTGACGAGTTTGACGTGCAGGTGTTCGCCTGGCAGCACGACCGGACGCAAAGCCTTGGCCAAGTCGTTGAGGTTGATCACGTCCACGCCGCGCAGCGTGGCGACCTTGTTGAGGTTGAAGTCGTTGGTCATGACCCGGCCACGGATCTTCTGGGCCAGCGAAATCAGCTTCTGAT
>JAJDCU010000055.1 GCA_029260655.1 Phycisphaeraceae bacterium | reverse complement strand
TCTTCAAAAATTTCGTCCAGTGATTTTTCGTAGGCGTTGGGCGCATCGGCCTTGACGCCGAAGGCGCAGAACTGGCAACTGTGAATACAAACGTTGGTGGGGTTGATATGTCGGTTATGGATAAAGTATGTGTTGTTTCCGTTCATTTGCTCCCGACGCAGATTGGCCAAGCGCCCCACCCCCAATCCCCAAGCTCTAACCCCTAGTCCCCAGCGCTGCCAACACAACATGGCCTACTGGACAAACCAGAACTGGCTGGGCCTGGGCCCCAGCGCCGCGAGCCACGTCGCCGGCGTGCGATGGAAGAACGAGCCGCACCTTGGCCGGTACCTGGCCGGGTCGCCGACCCCGCCGACGCAAGACCACGAGACCTTGCCGCCGCGCAGGCGCATCGGGGAACAGATCATGCTCGGGCTGAGGCTGCGCGAGGGGCTCAAACTCGACTGGGTCGACGACCATATCCCCCCGGACGACCCGCGCCGCGGCACGATCGACGAGATGATCCAGATCAACATGCTCGAACGCACCGACACCCACCTGCGCCTGACACGCAACGGCCTGTTCCTCGCCGACAGCGTGATCGCCAAGCTGCTGTAGCGATCGTGTTGTCAGGCGACCGACCTTCGGCGTAGCAGCGCCAGACCACCGAACATCAAGAGCGCCACGCTTCCCGGCTCGGGGACGCCGGTGCCTAAGATCGGCGCCTCGTTCACCAGGGCGTAGTTGCCGACCACCGCCTCGGGTGTCTCGCTCTGCACGAAGACGAACAACTCCTGGTCCACCAAGTCCAGACGGTTTAGAAGCAGGTAGTTCCCGTCGATCAGCATCTGCGGCGGCAGGTCCGGCTCTGTACCCTCTAGCACCAGGACGAAGTCTTCGTTCGCCTGGATCTGTGTCGGGTCAAATGCGGGGAAGTCCTCGACAAGCCCCAGGGCGTCCAGCTGTGTGAACATCTCGTCGTTGAGGTCGTCAAGCCCAAGGCCCATGCCTGTGACGACGGCGATGCGCAGGTTGCTGACGGTGCTGGTGACGTTGGGGGCTTTGATCCGCACGCCCTTCGCCCTGTTGTAGCTCGGCTCGCTGTTGCGGAGGTCGCCCGTCCCGCCTGCTTCTGCGGGGTCGATGCCATAGACGCGCTCGCCCCAGGGGTGCAGGCTCATCATCGACGCCAGGCTGGTCGTGCCGTCGGGGTGCCCGATCTCGGCGGAGTTGACAAACCAGTCGTGTACGTCGTGTGTCAGCCCGACGTGCAGCCGCTCGTTGGCGGGGATGTCACCGAAGATCGGGTTAGACCAGTCCATAACCATGTCGTCGCGGTTGTCAGCACCTGCGCGCTCGACGCCGAAGCCGCTGAAGTTGTTACCGGTGGCGAGCCCGCCGTGGGAGTTGTGGCCCAGCGGGCCGATGTTGGTGCCGCGTGTGGTCAGCGTGATCGACCGAGTCGGTTTTCCGGCGTTGTTCCGGTAGTCCCAGTTCTGTGAGAGCTGGGTCATCCCGATCACTGGGACCGAGTCGATGTTGAAGTCGATGGTGGCGTCGGTGATCCGCCTGCCCGCCTGATGGTTAAGGTCGTCACGGTTTTCGGAGTTGAACTCGCCCCAGGCCCAGTTGGACGCGTCCGCGCGGTAGGCCCGGACGAGGATGTCGGCGTCCGCCGTCTGCGTCGTCTCGACGAAGTTGATGCTGGAGCTGCCGTAGAGGTAGTCGTATCCGTCCAGCTCGTCGTGGCTGAATTCGTGGTTGGTGCTCCCGGGCAGGAGGATGTGCTGCATGACCTCGTTGCCGATATCGGCCGACGCGGTGTAGCCGCCGCCGACGGCGGGCCGCCAGTTGAATCCGGCGTTGTGCGCCGCCTCGGGGTGACGCATCCCGATGATGTGGCCGATCTCGTGGAACGCGATCGAACGGATGTCGCCGTGGGGCGCCCACCCGGGCGTGCGGTTGTAGGAATAGACCGAGCCCGGGTTGACGGAGGTGACCCGGCCCCAGTCGGCGAAGGCAAAGCGGACCTGGTCCTTCAAGCGGTCATCCGCAAACGCCAGGCCGAAGCTGAAGTCGAGCTTGTACTTGATCGTCGTCTTGTCCCAACTCGCAAAGTCGTTGGGGTGGGTGATGACATCGGTGTAGTTATCACCGGCCGACCAGAGCCCAAAGCCCAAGGCAACCCGCGGTGTCGTCAATACGCCGATCATGATGAACAGAAGAACTGCGCACCGATAAACGCGACGCGCCAGAACGCACCGACAACATCTGTGGACTGCACTGAGCATGGCCACTCCCCTCCTGGTTGCGACGCCCCATGCACGACCCTGGGGTCGTCTGGATGTGATACCACCAGTATACCGCGCGCCGCGAAGGCCTTGAGCGGTGTGCGACAAGATGGCAAATACTCTAATTTACATCAGCCGCCGGCGGAGGCTGGATGTGACTAAATCATCCACCCCGCCGCGATCCAGCCGAGGATCAACCCGACCACGCTTGCGATGATCCTGCGCCATATCCGGGTAAGTTTCATGTGTTGTGGCTCATAGCTGATAGCTGTTAGCTTTGATAAGCCAGCCCGCATCTCTGGCTAACGGCTATATAGCTAACCGCTAATAGCTCCCCCTCCCTACCGGCTCTTCCGCTTGCGATGCTTGTGCTTGCTTGGCGCATCGGACTTGCGTTCGCGGGCCTCGGCGGCTCGGCGTTGGCGTCGGGTCATCTGCTCGCTGCCGTCACGCGCACCGGCTCGATTGGCGGCGTCCTGGTCGGCCTGCTGCTGGGCCGTGCCCGACGACGCGGCTTGCCTCGCGGTCTGCGCCGGGACAGCCGAACCCGCCTCTTCGTGCTTGGCCTGCTGCTGCTGATACACGTTGCGGGCCTGGACCTGAGGCGTCAGACGCGCCCGGAAGATCAACTCCGTCACACGGTCGCGCACCGACTTTTGCATCTCCTCAAACTGCCGGGACCCCTCCCGCTTGTACTCGATCCGCGGGTCCTTCTCCGCAAAACTACGCAGCCCGATCGAGTCCTTGAGCTGGTCCATCGAGTACAGGTGATCTTTCCACGCCATGTCCAGGATCTGCAGGAGCACGAATCGTTCGAGCTGGCTCAGCTCCGACCGCAATACCTCACGGCCCTTGCCCGTTATCAACTGCGCGACGTCCTCGGCGTCGGTGAGTTCCTGTGCGTCCATCTCGATCCCGAAGCGCTCTTTCATCCACCCGGCCAGCGCCGTATGGTCCGAGCCAAACTTCTCCACCATCGCCTGGCACTGTTCGGTCAGCTTCTGGCCATGCATCCACAGCTGGCCTTCTTCGTCCAGGGCCTTGGCGAGCTCCGGGCCGGTCATCTTCTGCACGTCCTGCGGCTCCCACTGGATCTCGTAGCGCTGCTTCGCCCAGGTGGTCAACTGCTCCATCGCCCACTGCTGGTCCTGCTTAGCGCCCTGGAAGACCATGTCGAGGATGAACTGGATCGGGTAGGCCACCTCGCGGCGCTTGTAGGCCTCGCGCGCCAGCGTCAGGACACGCTCCCTGACATCCTCGACGGGCATCGCCGCGAGGGCATCGGGCTGCATCTCGATCTCGAACTTTTTCTGTGCCCAACTGACCATGTCGCGGTGGCCGTAGAGCTTGTCCACGAACTTATCCAGGCCGCTTAGGTCTTTCTTCTCCGCCTGCTGGATGGCCGACTCGGTCAGTTCCTCTTTCACGTCGTCGACGGTCATCTCACGCAGATGGTTGGCCTTGAGGTCGACGCTGAACTGGCTCATCGCCCACTGCGACAGCCCGCGGAGGTCCCACTCATCCGCGGGGACGTCGTTGGACATGTACTCGCCCAGGGTCACGTCGATCGTCTGCTGGATCTCGTAGTACAGAGCCTTTTGAACGGACTGGGTCAGCTCCCTGACATCGTCGGTGCGGAGCTTGGCCGGGTCGGCGCTGATATCCAGGGTCTGCCGGCACCATTCGGCGACCTGCAATTGCACATAGTCCTTGGCGAGGTAGGTCTCGACCGCGTCGTCGATGGCGTCCTCGATGTAATCGAAGATCAGCCCGCCGACGTCCCGGCCCTCCAGCACGTCCTGACGCACGCCGTAGAAGCTGTTGCGCTGGTACTCCATCACCTCGTCGTACTCGAGCAGGTTCTTACGGATCTCGTAGTTGCGCTCCTCGACCTTGCGCTGGGCGCGCTCGACGCTACGGGTGACCCACCGGTGCTCGATGGCGTCGCCCTCCTTCATCCCCAGCTTGCTGAGCGCGGTCATCGTCGCCTTGCCCGCGAACATGGCCATCAGGTCGTCTTCGAGGCTGATGAAGAACCGGCTGGACCCGCGGTCGCCCTGCCGGCCGGAGCGGCCGCGGAGCTGGTTGTCGATCCGGCGCGACTCGTGACGCTCGGTCCCGACGATGTGCAGCCCGCCCATCTCCTGGACATTCGACCACACCGCCAGGCGATGACGGCGGTACTCAGGCAACCCGTCCAGCGCCGCTTCGCACGCCTCGACCGTCATCTTGTCCGCCTTCTTGGGTTCGACCCAGGCGTCCTCGGCGACCCACTTGCGCATCAGCTTCAGCCGGACCTCCTCGTCGCCAAGCGCCTCGGTGTCCTTGGGCTTGAGCCCCAGCTCGCTTTGCACCTGATGGCGGTATGACAGGTTCACCAGCTCGTCGTCGCTCATCTGCGAGGCCGCCTGCTTGGGCAACAGGTTGCGCACCTGCCAGTGCCTGACCAGGGCCTCTCGGTCGATCTGGCGGAGCTTGATGTCGGTGCCGCGGCCGGCCATGTTGGTGGCGATCATCACCGCGCCCAACTCACCGGCGTCGTTAATAATCCCCGCCTCCTGGGCGACCTGGTCGACCTTGGCGTTGAGGACGGCGTGCTTGACCCCGTGGCGCTTGGTCAACATCTGCGAGAGCATCTCGCTCTTCTCGACACTGGTGGTCCCGACCAGGACGGGCCTGCCGACATCGTAGATCTGCTTGATCTCGTCGGTGATTGCGTTCCACTTGTCCTTGGCCGAGAGGAAGATCAGGTCGTCGCGGTCCGTGCGGATCACCGGGACGTTGGTCGGGATGCAGACCACGTCCAGCCGGTAGATCTCCATAAACTCGGTCGCCTCGGTGATCGCCGTGCCGGTCATCCCCGCCAGCCGCTTGTACAGCTTGAAGTAGTTCTGGAGCGTGACCGTTGCCAGGGTCTGCGTCTCCTGCTTGATCTTGACCTTCTCTTTGGCCTCGACCGCCTGGTGCAGGCCGTCGGACCACTGCCGTCCGATCATCAGCCGGCCGGTGAATTCGTCCACGATGACGACATCCCCGTCACGGACGACATAGTCCTTGTCGCGTTGATACACGGCGTGCGCGCGGATGGCGTTCTCCAAAAGGTGCGGGAAGTCCATGTTGTTCCCGACGTAGAACGAGCCGATCCCCGCCTCCTTCTGGGCCTCTGCGATACCGTCGTGGGTCAGGTGCGCGGCCTTGCGCTCCATCTCCACCTCGTAGTACTGGGTGTGCCGGTCCCGCGTCGCCTCCAGTGCCGGCAGCGCTTCGATCAGCTCTTTCATCTCCTGCTTCATCCGCGCAGCCTTGGCCTTGTCCCGGGAGTTTCGGATGTCGCCCTCCAGGCCCTTGATCCTCAGCTCCGACTGCTCGACCTTCTTGTTCTGGGCGTCCCACTCACGCTGTCTCTGCATCAGGTGCGCCGCGACCCTGTCCGCCAGCCCGTACTCCGGGGCGTTGTCGTGGGCCGGGCCCGAGATGATCAGAGGCGTGCGAGCTTCGTCGACCAGGATCGAGTCGACCTCATCGATGATGCAAAAGTCCCGGTGCTTTTGCATCTGCTCGGGCACGCTCAGCTTCATGTTGTCGCGGAGGTAGTCGAACCCGAACTCGCTGTTGGTGCCGTAGACGACGTTGCAGTCGTAGGCTTGCAGTTTTTCCTGAGGCGGCTGGGCGTGCATCGGGTGGATCGCACCGACAGCCAGCCCCAGGTGGTAGTAAAACGGGAAGACCCAGTCGCGGTCGCGCTGGACCAGGTAGTCGTTGACCGTGATGACGCTGCACTTGAGCCCGTCGATGCAGGCGACGTAGCAGGCCAGGGGCGCGACGATGGTCTTGCCCTCGCCGGTCTTCATCTCGGCGATCCTGCCCTCGCCCAGCACCATCCCGCCGATGAGCTGCACGTCAAACGGCCGGGCGCGGAACGGGGGCTTGGAAAGGGGGTGTAGCGCTCGGACCGCCTCATACAACTCGACCGGGACCTCAACCTGCATCCACCCCGGCGCGGGCTCGCCGCCTGGGACCTCCTTAGGCTCGAGCGCCTCGGCCTGCTGTTTGACCTGTGCGTACACCGGCCTAAGCGCCTCGGGGAGATCGGCCGGGTCGAAGTCGAACTCCGGGTTGAAGATATTTCGGATCCCCACCGCTCGGTCCATCACCTCCCGCGCGACCGCCATCACCTCCACCTGGAGCTGGTCGATCGCCTCGTCCTGGGCGCGGCGGCTGAAAAACTCCTCGGTCTTGGCTTTGAGCTGCGTATCGGTGAGCACGCAGATAGAAGGCTCGAGCTCGTTGATCCGCTCGACCCTCCGGGTGTAGCGCTTCAGCAACCGGTCGTTGCGGGTACCGAAGACTTTAGTGAAGGGCTTGCTGATGTACTGGACAACCATGATCGTATCTCGCGAATCGGGGGGTTGGATAATCGAAGTTCAAGGTGCCATATCCAATGTTGGGATCGATTGCGGAATGCACATCGAACATTGAACATCACACATCTTGTGCGTTCTGGAAGAATCTGTTGTTGAACGTGGGGGGTCGGCGCGGCGTCAGATCGTCGCCGCGGGCGGGGGCAGGTTCAATAGCTGGGGCAATACCTGCAGGCCGGAATCACAATCCTCCGGCGGGTCGTAATGCCGAAGCGCAACTGGCTGATCAACCAACAGATCGGTATCGGGCGTGACCGCCCTCGCCGACTGGCCCGCCTGATGCCGGCAGAGCGTGCGTGCCGCCTCGTTGAGGCTCGACAGCAGTGACGCGACCGACTCCCGCTCGCTGGCGGACACCCCGTGGCGCTGCAGGCTCCGGGCGAGCACCGACGCCGCCGTGGAGCCGTCGGACATCGCCCCGATGCACAAAAGCACCGACAATGTCAGCGTCACCGCAGGGACCCCCGGTATCGGCCCGATAAGTTGGCTTTCAGATCGCTTCACTACACTCATTATCGTCCGGCTTACCCGGTGGGGTCAAGCCGGCCTGGCATAAACTCTGATTCGGCACTTATATGGACCGACCGGGTCCCCACCCGCTTAAATCACCGTCCGGTCGACGTCCTGTGGCCCCCGGTACCGCCTCAGGCGGTGGTACGTCAGCCCGAACAGCCTGTTGGGATCATCATGGCTGGCCGAATTCAGACTCACCTTGCCAAGCCGCCAGGCGGAGACGTAAGAATCGGCAAACGCCCCACCGCCGACGCTCAGGTTCACGATCGCACCGCGTTGCGCGACACTGCCCGACGCCGACGCCGTGGCGAGCTGGCCCGTGCCGCCGCCGGCCTCGATCCCGCTGCCGAGCATGGCAGCCGCGGCGACCGTGTGAATCGACGAGGCGGTCCGCACCTGGACACCCTGTAGCGTCTTGCCGACCCTCAGTTGCCTGAGGCTGAAACGGACGCCCGGATCGGTGAGGGTGACACTGCCTCTCTTGTAGTTACCCGTAACAACTATCTGATCGGCCGAGGGCGCTTCGAGGTTGAAGTAGGACAGGGTGCCCGCCTTCAGCAACCGCACCGGCGAAGCGATCCGAGCCTCACCGTTTGCTCGGCCGACCGTGATCTCCACGCCACCGAACGCAGTACCCTCCATCACGATCCCGTTGAGGCTCGCGGCTCTAAGTCTGCCGATCGTGCCCTGGCCGGTCATCCGCACGCCGCCGTTGATCTGGACCTTCCCCGCCGCCAACACGCCAAGCGGTGTCGAACCGGTGATCTCACTGATGGAGGCCACACGCCCCTTGCCCCGACCGCCGGAGGTACGAATCATCAGCTTGCTGTCGGCCGTTGTCTGTATGAGTTGGATGTCACTAACGTTGGCGTCCCCGGTGATCTCGACCACATCGCCCAGGTCCCATGCCCGGACGCCGGAACCTACCAGCAACACCCGTGCGCTGCCCGGGCCGTTGAGCGTCACCGTGACGACCGTGCCGTCGACCTCGCGGTAGACCAGCTTCTTGCCCTGGGTGACTTCGACGCCGAGGCGCGGCGAGGCCGCGACCGATTGGTCACTCACCCCCCAGTTACCGTCGTTATCCCGAGCCACCGCAAAAAGCTGATTGGCGGAGTCACCATAATCCGCGTTGAACCTGTCCACGACGACCGAAAAACCGTCTGACCCGTCGTCATCAATACCTAGTAGATCGTCCGCCACACGGTCGTTATCCCGATCCAGGAAGAACATCACACGCTCAACCGTGCCATCGGGATCGGTCACGCCCTCCGCGGTGATGAGATTGGACTCACCCATGATCAGATGCCCGCCCTCGATCCCAACCCCTCGGATCCTCGGCGGGGCAATCAGGCCGAAGTTATATCCCCCGACTACCTCACCGCTCTTGATTGACGCCGGACGGGTATCCCCGCCATGCCAGCCGTCAGGTACGACCACACTCACAAGGCGTGTCTGTGGTATCGCTCTAGAAGACAAGAGCGTCGGCGGGCCCAGGAAGTTCTGTTCATATGTATCCACAACCTCGGTGGCGATCTGATCGATGAGATACACACCGTCCGCGCCGGTCACGACCGATCGCTCTCCCGCATCGAGCGCGCCGTTTTCGTTGTCATCCAGGTAAACCGTAATGCCTTCCAGACCCGGATAGCCTTCCCCGCTATAGACCCATCCGAACCCGTCGTTATCGTTGTAAACCCGGCCAAGGATACTGGCCGGGTCGCCAGCCCGGGTCTCGGAGGTGATACCGCCGAAGGTAATGACCACGCCGGTGTCGAGATTCAATGCGCCGCCCGGGTTTGTCCCCGGATTCCAATTACCCAGCACCAGGTTCAGGTCTTCGATCCCGATAAAGCCGTCGTTGAAGCCAAACCCCGGTGTCAAGCCGCCGAACGGGCTGCCTACCGTCCAGTTAGCCACCACGAGGTTGAGTTGGTCAGGCGTCAGGATGGTCGGCCGGCTGGACCCGATGAATGCCATCGACCTGGCGCTGACATCGATATTGTTCGCCATGTCTATGTCAGCGTTTAGACCTTTGCCCACCGCGTCAACAATCAGGTAGCTCCGGAAGTCGGCCGCCGCGCTGGGTAACGCAACTTTCAAATCAAGCTTGACCGATTGACCGGCAAGCAAGTCCTGGCCTAACGCGGCTTTGGCCAGGCGTATATCGTCTCGGCTTCGGATCCAGTCGCCGGATACAAACACGCGCAGCCTGATATCGTCCGCCGACAACGGGAGGTCACCCAGATTGGATACGATCACCGGAACCGTCAAGCGCGTGCCGGTCTTGAACTTGCTGGGTAGAGACACGTCGCTCAGCTCAATGCTCAGGTCGTACCCAGTCCGCGCGAGAGCAAACTGCAGACCCGCGACCCCGGCCGAATCCGTTATCTGAACAAGGTGTGTGCCGTCGCCGGAAGCCTTGTATCCGACAGGCATCACAACACGGACCTCGTGCTCGCCCGGCGAAACCCCCCAGAGGTCAAACACCCCCAGGCTATTGGTCGTATCCACCGGCTCGGCATCGCCCAGCACACCGTCGCCGTCAAGATCCACAAAGACGTCCACGCCCGACAACGCATGCTCAACCGGATCACGCAGTGCATCTGCGTCCCTGTCTAAGAAAACGGTGCCAAGGACACGCGAAGCCTGGGCCGAACGCACTTCCTCCGTCGGATTGAAACTGTAGTCGCCACCCCAGAACACAGTCACCCCGTCATTGATATCGCCGCTCATCTCCGGCAAGGCCCCCAGCCCCACCCCCGACAGCAACACACGCGGCTCCAGCGGCTCCAAGCCCGCGGAGGCGGCGACGTCACGAAGCGCCGCATCGTGTTTGGGGCGCGCATGGCCAGATCGCCGGAACCAACCCAGAGTTAGCCGTCTCATGCCAAATTCCCCGTACGCGCCAAAGGCGAAAGAAAACCGTCCGGAACACAGCGATGGATCGCTGAACAATCCATCACATGAACTAATATACTCAGACGTCTTATGATCCGCAAGTATTTGACCGGACTTTATTAGCGTTTTTCGACCTTATCGGACGAACCCCCGCTGCCAGGCCGGTTGGCTCTGGGGACCGACAGCGATATGATCCGGCTCTCCGGACAAAGCGAGAAACACACAAGACATCCAGCCCCCCCAGGAACACCATGAATATCCACGAATACCAAGCCCGCGACCTGCTCGAAAAGTTCGGCGTCCCCGTCCCCCCGGGGATCGTGGTCGACTCGCCCGATGAGGCCGGCAAGGCTTTTGATGAACTGGCTAGCAAGCACGGATCAACGCTGGCCGTGGTCAAAGCCCAGGTCCACGCCGGCGGCCGGGGCAAGGGCGGCGGCGTGAAGCTGGTCAAATCGGCCGACGAAGCCCGCACCGTTGCCCAAGCGATTCTCAGTAAGCCCCTGATCACCCCCCAGACCACCGCCGAGGGTGTGACCGTCCACAAGCTGCTGGTCGCCGCCGGGGTGGATATCGCCAAGGAATATTACCTGGGCATCGCCACCGACCGCGCCGCGGGCAACCCGGTCCTGATCGCCTCGACCGAGGGCGGTGTCGAGATCGAAAAGGTCGCCCACGAAACCCCAGACAAGATCCTCCGCGAGCCGATCGACCCATCGACCGGCCTGCAAGGCTACCAGGCCCGCAAGATCGCCTTCCTCTTAGGCTTCACCGGCAAGCAGGTCGGCCAGGCCGCCAAGATCATGACCAACCTTGTCAAGCTCTGCCTCGCCACCGACGCCAGCCTCGCCGAGATCAACCCCCTGGTCCTCACACCGCCCGACGCCGACAACCCCGACGGCCGGGTTCTGGCGATCGACGCGAAAATCAACTTCGACGACAGCGCGCTGTTCCGTCATCAGGACATCGCCGACCTGGCAGATCCTAACGAAGAAGAGGCCGACGAGGCACGCGCCAACAGCTTCGGGCTCACCTACATCAAGCTCGACGGCAACATCGGCTGCCTGGTCAACGGCGCAGGGC
>JAJDCU010000054.1 GCA_029260655.1 Phycisphaeraceae bacterium | reverse complement strand
GCGGCACCTGGTCCATCGTCTTCTGCACCTTGCCCCGCCCTCGCTCGCCGATCAGTTCGCTGATCGGGACCGTCTGGTAGTTCAGCATCGATAGGGCCATGTGGTCCATGCCCAGCCCCGGAGCGCCCAGCAGGTGCCCGGCGATCATCGAGTCGAACACGATGCCCTTAAGCTCGACCCCCGCGTGGCGCAGCACCAACAAATCATACTTGAGGTTGTGCCCACATTTGCCTATCGACCCGTCCATAAGGACCGGCCTAAGCGCCGCGAGCACCGCCATTTCGTCCAGATGTTCGTCGGGGTTGGGCGAACGCACGGGGACGTAGACGCCGCAGCCCGATTCCCACGACAGGCAGATGCCGCACAGCGGGGCGTGATGGCCCAGCCCGACCGTCTCGGTGTCCACCGCGATCAGCGTCTGCTGTTTGAGCGTGTCAACAAGCTCGGCGAGCTGATCCCCGGTCGTGACCGCGCGGTAGTCGCCTTCGGTCGCGGTGGTCAGGGGGATGTCGTCGGTAGTAGATTCGTCGTCGCAATCGGCGGCGCCGGCATCGAACAGACCGCCTTGGAATAACGGCGAATGAGCGTCTTGCTGAGCGTTGTCCTTGCCTGCCGCCGCGGTGCTCGGGGTGCTCCGGTGAGTTGGGGCGTCGTTTCCCAGCAGGGCGTTGAGGTCGGTGATGTGGCGATGGAAGCCCAACTGCTTGAACACCGTGTCCAGCGCCTCGGCGTCGAACCCGCCGACCCTCGCGTCGTCCATATCAAAGTTGACTTCCAGGTCGTGCTTGAGCGACACCAGTTGCTTCGCCAGCGGGAAAAACTCGATCGCCCTGGCGATGTTCTCTTTGCGCTTGCCCTTGATCTTGTCAAGATTATGGATGATCTCGTCTAGCGAGCCGTATTCCTGGATCAGCTTTGCCGCGGTCTTGGGGCCGATCCCGTCGACGCCGGGGATGTTGTCGACCTTGTCGCCCATCAGCGTCAGCACGTCCACGACCTGCCCGGGTGTGATCCCCTTGGATTCCATCAGCGCATCGGTGTCGATCTCCAGGTCCTTATGGATGTCGAACAAAGTCACCCGGTCACACAGCAGTTGCTCCAGGTCCTTGTCCTTGGAGACGATCCGGATGTGGGTATCTTTGTGATCGGGATCATTCAACACCCGGCGGACGATCGTGGCGATGATGTCGTCGGCCTCGGCGCCCTCCTGCCCGAACACCGGCACGCCGAACAGCTTCGTGATCTCGAGGATCCGATCGACCTGAGGCGCAAAGTCCTCAGGCGGGGCTTCGCGCTGGGACTTGTAGTCCGGGTACAGCTCGTCCCGGAACGTCTTGCCGGGCATGTCGATCGGCATGACCACGTACTCAGGCCGGAACTGCTTGAAGAGCTTGAGCAGCATCCCCGTAAACGCAAACGTCGCGTTGGTCGGCTCCCCGGTGACCGGGCTGTTCATCCCCCCACGGATCGCGTAATACGCCCGGAAGATCTGCGCATGGCCGTCGATCAGGTACAGCGTGTTGCCGGGCGTCGCCTTGGACATGCGGGGATTATACGGATGTTGATGAGGCGGTGTGAACCACAGAGACGCAGAGGCACAGAGTAGGAATGGGAGAGAATCCACAGATAGACAGGATGTGCAGGATGTAAGACAGGCGGCCAGATCAAAGTCCAATCCTGCCCATCCTGTTCATCTGTGGATTGATTCTTCTCTGTGCCTCTGTGGTCTTCCCTCTTCTCAATCACCAATCCAACAGCCCGATCCAGGCCTCTCGCGGTCATTCATTTATGAAATTGACCATGCGGCGCTTGACACAGCTACTTAGCAACGCTAAATAGTATGTATGGATAAGATTTCTGGCAACGCGCTGCGGGGGCACCTCGACGCGATGGTGCTGGCGACGCTCGCCCAAGGTGAGGGGCACGGGTTTGAGATCATGCAGCGATTGGGTTCCGCGGGCAGGGGGGCCTTGGAACTTAAGGAAGGCACGCTCTACCCCGTCCTGTACCGCCTCGAAGCGGCAAAGCTCATCGTCGGCAAGTGGGAGACAGGGGCCACCGAACGCCGTGGACCCCGCCGGCGTATCTACAAGCTTGCTCGCAACGGCCGACGCGATCTCAAACGCCGGCAGGAGCAGTGGCGTCACTTCACTCAGATCATCGGCGGCATCGTGGAGGCTCCGGCATGAACAATTCCGTGGGAAATGATTCAAACGATCAAATTTCACCTATGGCTCCTGGGGTGGGACAGGCTTACTTTCTTTTTGCTGTCTGTTTACTGCTGGTCGTCGTGTTGGGTTCATTGATACAAATGGCTTCGCCGCTGGCGGGGTTAGCAGGGACAGAACTGCTGCTGATCCTTTTGCCCGCAGTGATCTATATCCGCCTGAAGGGACTGCCGGTATTTAGGGGATTGTCTCTGCACGGGATATCACCTGGAATGGCGTTATTCAGCGTGGTTCTGGGCATATCCGGGTGGGGGATGGCCGCCGGTCTTGCAATACTATCGGTTCCGATTATTGGCGAGGGGCCGGAAATCGCAATCTTTGTTCCCACGACTGCATTTGAACTAATCACCATACTGATAGTCGGTGCGTTGCTTGCGGGTATCTGTGAAGAAGCACTGTTCCGCGGGGCGATCCAAGGCACGCTGGGCCGACTCGGAACGAAAAAAGCGGTTGTCTATACGGCGCTGTTGTTTGCTGTGTTTCACGTCAATCCCTGGATCCTGCTGCCCGCTTTTTGCCTGGGCCTGGTCTACGGTATCCTTGTTGTCCGCGAAGGCTCGGTTGTGCCCGCCATGATCGCACACACGGCGAATAATGCGACGGCTTTCACCGTAGCTTATTTTTATGCTGATGGGTCTGACTTCGCTGCGTACCCCCTGGTCATCGTGCTGGCGGTGGTCTTCTTTGTTGTCTTCGCCATCTATCTGTCTCGTGTCCGCTCCAAACCGTGGACGCCCTTGCTGGATACGGTTTCTGCGGGCTTGTCCCGTGTGATGAAGCGGGCCATAACGGTTGCTGTGATACTGGTGGTCTTGTTCCCGGCGACCGGGTTGTTTGCTTTCGTGAAGACATACAAGATGACTAGCAGTCAACTTGAGCCGGATATCCACCAAGGTGATCGGGTGGTCGTTCTTAAGAGCGGCATCATCGACGTAGACATCAACCCAGGGGATATCATCGCGTTTCGCCGGGAGGGCAAGACCTATTTGCGGAAGATCTTACGGCTTGAAGAAGCAGATGTGTGGGTGCTGGACGGGGCCGACGAATGGCTTGTTCCCGGGGTGGATATCACCGGCAGAGTGATCCACGTTGTTAATATGGAAAGGCTATTGCATGGACAATGAACTCTCTCCCGAGTTGGATCAGCGTTTCCGTGTCCATGTCGAGCGGATCGTCCGCCCTGTGCGCGCGGCTGAACGGCGCAAAGACCGTATGCGCGAAGAATTGCTCGCCCACGCCACGGCCGCGTATTTAGAAGAACGACAGGTACGTGACGATGACGAAGACGCCGTGATGGCAGCTTTTAATCGGTTGGGCGAATCGCCGGAGCTTACCCGGGAACTTCAGGCGGGGGTGTCTTGGGTAGAGCGGGTGCTCTTCACCGAGCAGAAGCCGCCTACTCGCATCAAGCGGTGGATGATCCGCAGGCCCGGTGAGTCAATCTGGCGATGTGCTGTCCGTTACACAACCTATCAAGCCTTGGTCATGCCTTTGGCGGCGATCGCGGCGGTGTATCTTCTTGTGCCGCTGCTTAATACAAACCCCATGGGGTGCGCCCGTCTCGCTGGCAAAGGGCCGATGCTTCTGGGGCTCTATCTGCTCGTGGTGGCATTTAGTTTTCTAGGGCCGCCGTTAGCGGAGGCGGTGCATCGGGCGCTTTGGGGGCCTGTCAAGCGATACGGGCTGACGGCGTGGATATGCCTGCTATCGCTCTTGAGTGTGTTCGCGGTATGCATCTGGGTCCGCTGGGAAGCGCTCGATCGGTATTTTGTGATGGGTTCCGATCTTTGGGCGTTTGCGGGTGTGGCTGCGGCGACTCCCGTCATCCTGATTGTTTCGTCGCGCCTGGGCTACCTGGAACAAGAGCGGTTCCACCGGTGGACCAGCCTGGACCTTGCCGAGTAGATGGGTTTGTTTACCAATCCAACGTCCCAAGCCATGCGTTGCGCAGGTCGTCGAGTTTGGCGTCGAGGATGCGGCCGTCTTGGGGGGTGCGTAGCGTTAGTCGTTCGTGATCGGTGAAGGTGCCGACCTGACCGAAGGGGGTGTTGGTCTTGCGCAGCGACTTGATGACGGCGTCGAGCTTGTCGGGCTGGATTTCTAACAGGTATCGGCTGGGTGTTTCGGCGAAGCAGGCGGCGGGGGGATTGAGTTCGGTGGTGGTGGGGAGTGCGGCCAGGTCAAGCTCCAAACCTATCCGCCCGGCGAACGCCATCTCGGCAGCGGCCACGAGCAACCCGCCCTCGGAGCAGTCGTGTGCCGAACGCACCAGGCCTTGATCGATCAGGGACGCGACGGCCTGGGCGTTGATCGGGCCAGCGGCCAGGTCCAGACGTGGGATGCGTCGGTCGGCCGACTCGCCGCCGACTTGCAGGTAGTGTGATCCGCCTAAGTGATCGGTCGTTTCGCCGACGATCAGAAGCAGGTTGCCGCCGGACTTGGCGTCCATCGTCTGCGCCTTGCGCGTGTCGTTGACGATCCCCAGTGCCGAGATCAATAGCGTCTGTGGGATCGTGATGAGCTTGCCGTCCTGGGTGGTGAACTGGTTGCTCAATGAATCCTTGCCGGAGACAAACGGCGTCTTGTACGCCATCGCCCCGTCGTAGCAGGCCTCTGCGGCGCGGACGAGCGTGCCGAGCATGCCCGGGTCGTCGCAGTTGGGCCAGCAGAAGTTATCGAGGATGGCGATCCGCGCCGGGTCAGCGCCGACGCAGACGGCGTTGCGCACGGCCTCGTCTATTGCGGCGAGGGTCGCCCAGTACGAGTCGCCATCGCTTGCGTGGCCGCGCTCGGTGGCTTTCTCAGAAAGGTACGGCGCACCGCCGACACTTAGCGCGATCCCGCGTTGGCTGTCGAGCTTGGGGCGGATGACCGCCGCATCCGAAGGGCCGTCCTGCTCAGGGCCCACCAATGGCTTAACGACCGACCCGCCCTGTACTTCATGATCGTATTGCCGGACGATCCAGTGCTTGCTGGCGATGTTGGGGTGCGCGAGCAGGGCGGTGAGGGCGTTGGGGATGGAGGATATGGGGTCATTCAGGGCCGTGTCGCCCTCGACGCGGACAGGCGCGGCGTTGGGGGAGGGGGGCCAGATCGCTTCGCGGGTTGGCGTGGGGATGCCTTCGTGGAGCATGGGCATGGGTAGGCGGCCGACCTCTTCGCCTTGGTAGGTGAGGACCAGTTGCGGCTCGCCGTCACCGTGATCGCCCGCCAGTTCACCGAAATGGCCCATGTCGCTTAGCTCGACATCTTCGGCCTCGCAGAGCGCCTTGAGCCGATCGAGCTTGTCAGGGGGGACGGACAGGACCATGCGCTCCTGCGCCTCGCTGATCCATATCTCGGTGTAGCTTAGGCCTTGGTACTTCAGGGGCGCGCTGTCGAGGGTGACGTAAGCGCCGACACTTTCGCCCAGTTCACCGATCGCGCTGGAGAACCCGCCGGCCCCGCAGTCGGTGAGCCCGGAGTACAGCGGGCCGTCTTCCTGGTCGCGGGCCTTGAGGATGACGTCCAGTGTCTTCTTCTCCGTGATCGCGTTGCCGATCTGCACCGCATGGGAAAACTCGTCGGCATGGGTGTCGGTCAACTCGGCGCTGGAAAACGTTGCGCCGTGGATCCCGTCGCGTCCGGTCGCGCCGCCCAGCGCGACGATCCGGTCGCCCGGGACCGCCTTGCCGAAGCAACGATCCAGCGGGATCAACCCGATGCAGCCGACGAAGACCAGCGGGTTGGCGATGTAGTCGTCATCGAAATAAACCGCGCCGTTGAGCGTCGGGATCCCCATCCGGTTGCCGTAGTCACGCACGCCGGCGACGATCTGCTGGAGTGTGCGCTTGGGTAGGATCACCCCCGTGGGGACTTCTTTAACTTCCGGGGGAGCCACGCAGAACGTATCCGTATTCGCGATCGGCCTCGCCGCCATCCCGGTCCCGATCACGTCACGGATACACCCGCCAATCCCCGTCGCCGCGCCGCCGTAGGGCTCGATCGCCGACGGGTGGTTGTGCGTCTCGACCTTGATGCACACGCCGTCTTCGTCGTCGAATTTGACGATCCCGGAGTTGTCCTTGAACACGCTGACGCACCAGTCCTTGTACGGCTGGGTTTCCATCAGCTCGAACGTCGCCGCGGCGACGGTGCGTTTCAGCAGGTTGTCGATCGTGACCGACCCGTCGTCGTGGACGGTGTGTCCGGGCCTGCCGTGGAAGTTGATGTCTGTGGTCTGACCGCTGAGTGCTGAGGATCCGGGGGTGTAGCGGATGGTTGACTTGAGCGTCTTATGCACGCAGTGTTCGCTCCATGTCTGTGCGAACGTCTCAAGCTCGATGTCTGTTGGCTCCCGGTCGATGGATCGGAAGTGGTCACGGACGGCGTGCATCTCCGCCAGGCTCAAAAACAAGTGCCCGTCACGCGAGAGCTTGATCAACGCCTCATCATCCAGCTCGCGGATCGGCACGTGCGTGATCCGCAATTCATACGCATGGCCGCGGGGGAACGCATCCGGGCAGAATGGCTGGGTATGGATATCCTGGATCACTGGGTTGGCGAGCGTGCCCTCAGCGAACCGGCGCAGCGCCTCCTCCCCCGGACGGTCTGCCCCCGCATCGTCCCCGGTATGATCAAAGTCATACCGAAAGCCCGTCCGCACCTCGACGCTTTCCCGGGAAAGGTCCGGGAGCATCTCGCAGACGGCAGATTTCGCCGACTGCGCGACCGGGTCCATCACGCCCGGCTGATAGTGCACCTCCAGCATCGAGTGTCTTTCGTCGATCGGCCTGGCCCCCAGCGTCGCAACCTGATTCACCGGATCGGTCAGCAGCTCCTGCGCCACCGCCTGGGCCTGCTCATCACCTAGGGGGGCCTGGATCAGATAGACCCGGGCTGTGTGCGCCCCCGTCACGTTGCCCAAGGCTTGTTTCGCCTGCGCCAGCAGTGCCGCCGCCTGCGGGTCCGGCTCACCGGGGCGAGGCCGAACCTCCACACGGATCACTCCCGGAAGTTCCCGGCTATCAACGGTTTGCGTCTGGGTCATATCGGCGGGCTCAGCGGCAATCTCGGCGGTCATCGGTCCTCCGTGACGGTGGCTGTGTGGGCTTGAGGGCATCCGCCCGATGATAGGGAATCCCCGACAGCCTCACCACCATACCTTCGGGAAATCCTCCGGAGATCCGATTGTACCTCTCGCCACACACCGGTGAAGGGTCAATAAGGTAGGATGTGCCGTTCCCTTCTCAAGGGCGGGAATAATCCCATGCCGTGTCCCGGCTGAGTTGACGGGCATATAAAGCGGGGCATCGGACTGAATACAGCTTCTTTTCTTGTCGATTATGATGGATGTGGGTAACCTATAATTATTCACGATTTCGCGTGAGAGGGTAGGACCTTGGAAACAACATGTGCCGCAGTCACGCCCACCCTGCTCGTTGGCGCCAGGCGGTCGGGAACGACGCTGTTTCGGTTAATGCTTGATGGGCACCCGGATGTTTCATGGGAGCGTGGCTGGGAGCATGCGGTTAATCTGATCGATAGCCGTGGTGAGGTCCTCGCCCAGCAAGCGGAAGTTGAGGGTGTTTCGGGCCCCGGGCGTGAGGCTTTGCGTGACCACCTGGACCAGAAAGCCCAAGCGGCGTTGGGCGAGAAAAAGATCCTCGGCGTCACCGTCCACGTCGGCTTCCACAAGGCCCCGAACCTTTGGGAAGACGCCAAATATATCCACATCATCCGTGACCCCCGGGACATCGCGATATCGAGCGTCAAGCTCGGGTGGAGCGGAACGTATTTTCATGCCCCCGATATCTGGGTCGAAGCGGAACGGGAATGGGAGAGCCTTAAATCGACCTTGCCCGACGACGCGTGGATCGATCTTCGCTATGAAGACTTTGTGACAGACCCAAAATCCGAGCTCGACAAGGTCTGCGCGTTCCTCGGGGTTGATTATTCTGAGAAGCTCTTCGATTACATCGAGACCAGCAAGTACAGTTACCCCAAAGAATCACTGGCGTACCGCTGGAAAGATCAGCTCGACCAAACGGACGTCCAGCTCATCGAAGCCCGGATCGGGGACATGCTGACCAAGAGCGGCTATGAGCCGTCGACGTATCCGCCTGTCAAGGTTGGACGATTGGCGGCCGTCTCGCTGGGGCTGAAAGATTTCCTGACCATCAAGGCCAAGCACATCAGGACCGAGGGGTTTTGGGTGTACATGCTGGGGCTGACAGGACGCAAGCTCCGGCTCGGACCGACGCTGAAGCTGCACCGGGAACTGACCCAGGTGAAAATCCAGGACGGCCTGAACAAACTGGAAAAGAACTATTGATCTGTTCCCGCGGCGCTCTCCCTGTCACTAGAGCAGGCGCCCGGCTGTTGGCGGTATCCGATTCGATCATATCGGCAGGCTTTTCGTCTATCACGGCGGTCATCGGTCTTCCGTGACCGTGGTGGCGTGTGCTTGCGGGAATCCGGTCCGATGACAGGGACTCCCGATAGGCTCATCACCACGGCTCCGGGGAAGTCCGTCCGGAAATACGGCTCGCCCTTCACCCACGGCTCACAAATAGATGTTGGCGGACCCGATCCGTCTGATGTCACCTCGGTGGCGCTGCCTGCAATGTTTTAGTCAGGCCGATGCGTTGCCGATAAGTGATCCATATTGCCATGAAAGAGAAGGACGTCGCTGAACTTGACGACCCCGTCGTCGGGCGGGATAAAGCCGCGCGAAGTCGTGGCCGCTTAGCTGTTGCGCCTGAACCTACATCCAAGGATCCGGCCGGGGATGATCTGGCGGATCGTGGCCTGCGTCTATTGCGGCGGATGGCGGCGCCTCCCGCTTTGCCGACTCCCATGTTAGCAACGAGCACGCGCACCAAAGACCTTGCGGTTGAGACGTTGCGTGGTCTGGCGATCATCTTGATGGTGATGGGGCACGTGATTGGCAGCAAGTCCGCCGGCGGGTTGCGGGTGGCGGATGATTCGTGGTACCGATATTTCTACCTGACCCTTAGCCCGGTCCGCATGCCACTGTTCACGGTGATCTCTGGCTTTGTCTACGCTTACCGTCCGGTGGCGATGGATCGGGTGTCGGGTTTCCTGCTGGGTAAATCCCGCCGGCTTCTGCTGCCGCTGGTGAGTGTTTCAACGGTTCAGTACCTGTTCAGCGTGTACGGCCCGGGGGTCACCCGCCCGCAGGCGCTCGGCGACATCTGGCGGATCTACTTGTTTCCATTCGACCAGTTCTGGTTTCTTCAGGCGATCGCCCTGGTCTTCCTTGCGATCGCGGCGATGGAACTAAGCGGGATGCTAAAGAATAAGTGGGGGGTGTCGGCCTGCCTGCTGATCGGTGCGGCTGTGTATGTAGCCGAGCCGGGGTGGAGCTTCTTCTCGATCAACGGCTGGGGCCGTTTGTTTGTGTTTTTCATCCTAGGCGTGGGCCTGAATCGCTTTGATGTGCTTTCTCATAGCTGGCGGTTGTTTGGCGTTGGCGCAGTTGTGCTTGCTGCTTCGGCGGTCTGCTACCAACTGGCGCTACTTGGGCAAATCGACCCGGCCGGCTGGTTGCCTTGGATCACCCTTGGCTGTGGTCTCGCCGGGACGTTCATGCTGTTTCGCCTGAGATTCACCTATAAACCGTTGGCCTGGCTAGGCGGGTTTGCTTTTACGATCTACCTGCTGCACAGCTTCGGCGTCGTCGCCTCTCGCGTGCTGAGTAAGAAGCTTCTGGGCATCGATCAGACAGAAATCCTGTTCGCCAGCTGCCTGGTCCTGGGCCTGGCGCTGCCCATCGCCGGGCACTGGGCCCTCGCCCGGTTCGCGCTGACGCGGCGGGTGTTTCTTGGCCTGAGATAGCGCACCGGACAGAACCGAGCCGTCACACCGCTTGTGAAAAGGGGTGTTCTAATCTGTCTTTCACTCAATCCTTGCACAACAGTGACTAAAGGGTAATCAAGTATTACGCCCCCGTATCTTCCGTATGATCACCCTTGAAATCACGCAGGTGTCGCCGCGGTGTTCTCAGGCCGATCGACATCCAGCCGAGCAGCGCGAGGGCCAAGGTGGCGGGTTCGGGGATTGCGTGGGGGAATGATTGCGTGGGATCATACGTGCCAGCAGCACCCGCCCCCCCTGAGCCCCAGACGCCGATCCCGGCAACTCCGCCGGTGACGTCAACGGTTCCGGTGTCATTCAGTGAGTTGGCATAGAACGCGACTCGGCCGCCGCCGCCGCCGCCGCCGCCCCAGCCGTTGCCGAAGGGAGCCGCTCCGTCGCCACCGGTGGCATTGATGATTCCCGAGAAGTTAAGGGTGTTTCCGGCAAGCAATACGCCGCCGCCGCTTGCGCCGCCGCCGCCGCCCACGATGCCTCTCCCACCATTGCCGCCGTCTGCAGACAGCGTGCCGTCGACGGTGAGCGTATCCATCGCGACCAGTTCCAGCGCCCCGCCGCCGCCGCCGCCACCGCCGCCTGAAGAGCTTGGGCTGTTGCTTCGGCCGCCGCCGCCACCGCTGCCGCCGAACAGATCATACAGGGCGGCGTCGCCGTAAACCGGTCCGGGAGCCTGAGCACCTGCCCCGAATGCGCCGCTGCCGCCGTAGCTTGCCCCGGACCCTGCGCTTGGCGATTTCAAGGGAGGAGCCCCAGCACCAATGGCAATGCTTGGGAGCTGCATTGAGTTCGCTCCCCAGCCGCCTTTGCCGGCCGAGGGGCCTGGCGGTGAGCTGTCGGGGAAGCCACTGCCGCCATGGTCGGCGCCCGGTCCGCCGATGCCGGGGGACCCCCAGTCGAAGCTCGAGCCAGCCAAACTCAAGCTCGCTCCAAAGCTCAGATCGCTTTGTGACGCCAGGACCAGGCCCCGTCTCCAGAAACCGGTTGTCACAGTCACCGTAGCGCCCGGTGTGATGTCGACCGAACCAAAGGTAAACACGGCGAGCTCGGCTTTAGTACTTTGCGACTCTGACGAAATACCCGTCAGCGCCGGTCCGCCGTTGATCGAAAGTGTCAGCGCATCGGTGTCGAACAGCAGCGTGTCGCCGGGCCCGACGTTCAGCGTTGGTTGGATCGCGGCGAAGTCGTCGGGATTGAAAACGGAACCGACAACGGCGGCGTTCGAGGTTGATGAAAGAATCAGTGTTGAAAACAGAAAAGCCACGGTTGGGAGAGTGTGTCGACTCATGCTTTTTTACCTTTCTCACACGATTTGGGAGTTGAAGAGGGAGCTGTGTTTGATAAGCAAGCAGATATGAAGCGGCGAAGTTGATGAGGGAATGTATTTCCTGGGTCACGCTGTTAGCGGTATCCGGCCACGCTTGGAACCCGATTCGAATACGACGACATGATCTTTCGGATATTTCTTCCCATTCGACTGCGCAGAGAGAGCCCGAGCCAATAAAAAGATTATTTGGGATGATTATAGCGGGCTATGGCGACTTCTACATCTATTTCGTTGTGAATTGTGGAAATATTCCGGAAGTCGCGATTTCAGGGTTCCGACACGCCAAGGTACCTGCTGGCAGCACTACCGTCGAACTATTAGCGCTCGGCCGAATGAAGGAGGGGGCGGGTCTTGTATGCCATTATGCCACGGGAATTCGCAGCTAATCCGCGTTGATAATGGCCTTTGCTGAAAGGGTGCCCAGCCTTGTCGGCAGCTTGAACCAGCCCTCGGCGGGGGAGTAGGTGATGTGATGGTCGGGGGTTTGGGGGAGATAGGCTAGGCGGTAGGTGGTGTTGTAGACGGGGAGGTAGACACGGCCGGCGGGATCGGTTTTTTGTTGCGGGTAGATCAGGACGAGGCGCTGGTCGAGGGTTTCGCCGTCGTCGGTGACACGGTCGCAGCCGATCTCGATGCTGTCGAGTTTGAGGTTGGCGACGGGGTTGCCTTGCTCATCTTTGTATTGGATGACGATGATCTTGGGGGCGGCGGTGACAGCGCGTTGGTATTGGGCGTCGGCGGCCTGTGTGTCGCCGTGGAGTTGATGCCAGGTGGCCAGGAGGTAGTGGGCGTAGAAGTTTTCGTTTAAGCGGGTGTGCCGAAGCTCGCCTTGCTGGGCAGCGTCGGCGTCGGCGATGTGTTGAAGCAGGGCTTGTCGGGTGGCGTCGTCGGCGAATGTTGGGCTTGCGGCGAGTTTGGCGCAGGCGAGGACGGCCTGTTCTTCTTCGATGTGGATCACCAGGCCGGGGTCGCGGTATCGGGGTTTGTTGTAGGTGTACTGGACGTTGGCGGGGTTGGGTTTGACGAGTGTGGTCTGGATCACACTTGGAGCGAACCAGCTTGCGCGGTCGGCCCATATAAGTTCGGGCCGGGCATCGCGGACGGCTTGCTCGGTCATACGGATAGCCCCCCAGACGATGAAGAACAGGACGATACAGCCCATCGCGGTCCCGGCGATCATCAGTCGGCCATCGATCAGGTTGGGCTTATCGCGGGGAGGGGCTTGGGGGTTAGGGGTTTGCGGCGGAGGCATCAGATGAGATTAAGGCGTATGAGGTGTGCTGTCATCTGGGCGACGGGGTCGTCTGGGTCGGTGACGTGAAAAGCCTGCCAGCCCTGGGCGTGTGCGGCGTCGACATTCTCCGGTGAGTCGTCGAAGAAGAGGATCGCCCCCGGACTTGTGGCGGTGACTTGCTCGACGTGCTGGTAGATCGATCGGTTGGGCTTGCGGTCTTTAACCAGGTGGCTGGCGAAGCGGTGGTGGAGTTTTTCAAGCGGCAGGGCGTTACGGTGGGCGGGGTCGGTCATGGCCTGCCAGTGGTTGTGGTTGGTGTTCGACAGGCAGGCGGAGGTAAGGCCGGCGACGTTGATGGCGTCGATGAGCGCGTCGACACCCTCGAACGGTCCGCGCAGCCAGGCGTCGCTCATGGCTTTGGCGTCGCTTGGAGATAAACCAAGGATCGGCGAGGCGCGTGTGAAGAATTCACCACCGTCAAATCCCCCGACCTCTTCGCGGTGGACCAGTTCGATCAGTTGTTTGATGTCGTCGTCGGTGATGGGCTTGGAAGGTGTGACGGCGGCGCGTTTGCAGGCGTGCTCCCAGCTGTCGCACAGGCGGATCAGGACGCCGCCGAGGTCGAAGCAGATGAGTTGGATATTTGGGGTGGGCATGGGGCGTGTGAGGGTGGATGGGTGAGGGATGATTTGGGGAGGAGGTTGGGTTAGGGAGCCCCGGCCAAGGCCTTGGGGCCATGACTGGGCTTGGGTGGCTCAGAAGGTTTATTACCTTGTTTGTCCGCTGCCGTAGGCAACCCACTTGTAGGTGGTCAGGTCGTCGGCGCCCATGGGGCCGCGTGCGTGGAGTTTGTCGGTGCTGATCCCGATCTCCGCGCCCAGGCCGTAGACACCGCCGTCGGAAAAGCGTGTGGAGCAGTTGACGAAGGCGTTGGCGGTGTCGACCCGCTTGACGAAGGCGTCGGCGGCGTCGAGCCGGCTGGTGACGATGGCGTCGGTATGTTTTGAGCCGTACCGGTTGATGTGCCCGACCGCCTGGTCGAGCGAATCAACGACGCGGACCGCGACGATCATATCCAGATACTCTTCGTGCCAGTCGTCCTCGGTGGCGGGCTTGGCGTCGGGGAGTTCCTTGCAGGTACGGTCGCAGCCGCGGATCTCGGTGCCTTTTTCGACCAGGGCCTGGCCGATCTTCTTTAGCAGGCCACGGTCGGCGGCGTCTTTGTGGATCAGAACCGTCTCGGCCGCGTTGCAGACCCCGGTCCGCTGGGTCTTGGCGTTGACGCAGATATCGACCGCCATCCGGTCGTCGCACTTTGCGTCGACGTAGACGTGGCAGTTGCCGGTGTAATGCTTGATGACGGGGATATGCGACTGTTCGACGACCGTGCGGATCAGCGACTCGCCGCCGCGGGGGATGCACACATCGATCAGGCCTTGCATGTGCAGCAGTTCGCCGACGGCGGCGCGGTCGATGGTGGGGACCAGTTGCACCGTGTGCTCGTCGATCCCGGCTTCCTTGAGTCCGGCCTGGACACACGTAGCGATCGCACGGTTGGAGTGGACCGCCTCCTTCCCGCCGCGGAGGATCACGGCGTTGCCGCTTTTCAGACACAGCGCGGCGGCGTCACTGGTAACGTTAGGCCGCGACTCAAAAATGATCAGCACGACGCCGATGGGCACGCGGACTTTTTGCAGTTGGATGCCGTTGGGCAGGACCCGGCCCTCCAGGACCCGGCCGACGGGGTCGGGCTGGTCGGCGACCTGGCGGACGGCGTCGGCCATGGACCCGATCCGCTTGTCATCGAGCTTGAGCCGGTCGAGCATCGCGCCGCTTAGGCCGTTGTCCTTACCGGCCGCAAGGTCCAGGGCATTGGCCTGCTTGAGCGCGTCGGCCGACGCCAGCAGTTGGTCGGCGATCTTGCGCAACGCCCCATCTCGGACACGCCCGGGGACCGTGCACAGGCTCTGGCTGGCGGATTGTGCCTGGTCCGCGAGGGCCCGGCACAGGGCGGGGATGTCGCTGGTTTCGGTGGGGGGGGTGGAGGTAGTCATCGCGGGACATTGTAGCAACCCCGTCTGGCGGGCAGGGTTTTTCTCGTATGGATCACGGGGGCTAGGGCGGGGCATGGTCCCCGGCCGGTTTGGGTAAACGAGGCGGATTCAGGTCCTTGTATGGCCAAGGGGAACGCTAAGCCGCAAGCGGTCTGCGGATGCTGGTTTCACTGATTTTGGGCGTGCCCTGATGGATCTTTGTGGGGCGGTCAGGGTTGGGGTGTCAGGGGGGTGACGGTGTAGCTGATGGTCGTTTGCAGCGGCGTCGGCGAGAGGATCTGGACACCCTCTGGCACGAAGATGTACAGCGGCGCGGTGTGCGGGGCGTCCTCCAGGAGGTCGCTTGACTATAGCC